>NZ_JBVHFT010000007.1:0-383071 GCF_055562215.1 Kribbella sp. NPDC020701
TCCACACAACCCGAGATCATCAACCGGTGGCTGTGCTACGTCCTGGACCGCCACACTGCCACACCGCAGATCACGAACTACGGCTGGAGTACTAGAGCACTCCCAATGCTGACGGTAGTAGCGAAATGACCACCCTGGCCGATTCCGTCATCGGTCCGTAAGGCCAAGCGGCCCGGATCAGATCGTGCCGGCGAACGTTCGTACGTGCTTGCCCTTCGCTCCTGTAACGCCTGGGCGCCCGCAGGCACTGAACCTTTCAGAAGCGGTCCGTCGCTGTCCGTATTCCACGGAACTACCGGCGACAACCTCTTATGATTTGCGAACAATTTCGACCGGGATAACAGGTCCCTTACCGCGACTGGAGATTTCTGATCAGGCATTTCTCAGGCATCTATTGTCGAAAGGAATTCAGCGGTATCCGCCTAGGAAAGGAACTTCCATGCGCACCAGATCGGCCCGCGTCCTCGCTCCCGCACTGGCCGCCGTCGCCGCGGCGTCCCTGCTCGGACTCGCCCCCGCACACGCGACGGCCGGCCCTGTCGCGAACCCGGTCGTCGGGCACGTCTACGAGACGACCAACTCGGCCGCCGGCAACGCGATCCAGGTCTTCAACCGGTTGCATGACGGCCGGCTGCAGGCCGGTGCCACAGTCCCGACCGGCGGTCGTGGGCTGGGTTCCTCCCTCGCCTCGCAGAGCGGTCTGGTCCGAGACGGCAACCTGCTGTTCGCCGTGAACGCCGGAGACGACACCATCTCAACCCTCGCCATCACAGGCCACGGCCTGGTACGCCGTGACGTCGCTGCCAGCGGCGGCGACCAGCCGGTCAGCCTCACCGTGCGCCATGGACTTGTCTACGTCCTGAACCAGAACAGCGAAAACATCAGCGGCCTCCGGGTGAGCCACGACGGCCACCTCCAGCCGCTGCCACACTCGACCAGGGCACTCAGCAAGACCACGGCCAATCCGACCGCGGCCGCACAGGTCTCGTTCAGCCCCGACGGACAGGCTTTGGTCGTGACCCACAAGGGCGACCAGACAATCGACACCTTCGCCGTCACGAACGGTTACGCCGGACCCGCTGTTGCCCACCACTCCTCAGGCTCGACGCCGTACGGATTCGCCTTCGACCGACGCGGCCACGCGATCGTCTCCGAAGCCGATGCCAGCGCCGTCTCGTCGTACGCCGTACACGCGAACCAATTGCGGACCATCAGCGCCTCGGTGCGCGACGACCAGGCGGCCGCCTGCTGGCTCGTGGTCACCAACGACAGCCGCTACGCCTACACCGTGAACGCGGCCAGCTCGTCGATCTCGTCGTACCGCATCAGCGCCGACGGGCATTTGCGGCTGGTGGCATCAGTAGCGGGAAGTACCAGCGGTGGTGGCACGGACGCCGCTCTGAGCCCTGACAACACATCCCTCTACGTCCGCCTCGCCAACGGTGCCGTCGCCTCGTTCACTGTCCACCACGACGGCTCACTGACTACGCAGCACGACACCACCGGAGCCGCCATCTCCGGCTCCGCAGGACTCGCCACCGACTGATCAGGCGATCAGAACGAGCACACGCGAAGGCTGGTGCCGGCGGAGATGCCAGCCGTGACGAAACACTCGAATCGAGTGCCTACCCGCGACTCGACATCCCCGCCGGCACTTCGCCTACAGGACGATCGCCGAGGTCGCGTAACGTCTCGCGCCCTCTGTGACACAGACATCCGGAGAGCCAAAGCCACGCCGACAAACGGAGTTCGCCGAGATGATGGTGCATCGCTATGACGGGGATCGGGAGCTGCTGCGCCCGCTCTTCCGGGAGGCCGACGACTCCGAGCAGCAGATCGATACCTACCTCGGCCTCGGCACCGTCTTCGTGGCCGAGGACGACGGCGAGATCATCGGCCACCTACAGCTGATGACCGGCGACGACGCCGCCGAACTGAAGAGCATGGCCGTCGCCGAGAGCCGCCGCGGCACAGGCGTCGGCCGGGCTCTGGTCCGAGCAGCGCTCGAACATTGCCGGCAGAACGCGGCGACACGCCTTCTCGTCGCCACCGCGGCAGCCGACATCGGCAATCTGCGCTTCTACCAACGTCAAGGTTTCCGCATGCTCCACATCGAACGCGACGCGTTCGAGGCATCGACCGGCTACCCCGACGAAATCGTCATCGACGGCATCCCACTACGCGACCGGGTCTGGCTGAGCCAAGACCTGTCAGGAGAATCATGAAGACCGGTCGGACACCTCTGTTCTGCGACGCTGACCTGGCCGCGCGTATCGAGCGGGCCGAAACCGAGCTCATCGAGACCACCGCCCTCGCCGCCCACCGCCGCCTCGCCGACGGCCGAGGCTTCGTGATCCCGGTGGCAGGCGGACTCGCGAGCTTCGCCGACGACGACTCGCCGTTCAACAAGGTCGTCGGGCTCGGATTCGGCGGCGTACCGACTGCCGACGAGCTCGACGAGATCGAGCACGCGTACGCCGCCGTGGGCGCACCCGTGCAAGTCGAGCTACCGCACCTCGCCGACCCCGAGCTCGGCATCGCCCTCAGCCGACGTGGGTACCTACTGGAGTCATTCGAGAACGTGCTCGGCATCGCCATCGAGAACGCGTACGACGTCACGCTGCCCGCCGGAGTCGAGGTCCGGCGAAGTGGCGAGGATGAACTCGACGCCTGGCTGAACATGATGGCCGACGCGGTCGCCGTACCCGACACCCAGGGAGTCCCGTGGCGCGAGGAGTTTCCTCGCGACACCTACCTCGAAGCCGAACGCGACAGCGCCGCAGCCGACATCACCCGCTACACCGCCATCCTGAACGGCGAAATCGCCGGCGGAGCCGGACTCCGGACAACCGACGACGTCGCCCAGTTCGCCGGCGCAGCAACACTCCCCGCGCACCGCCGCCACGGCATCCAGTCCGCTCTGCTGTTCACCCGCCTCTCCGATGCAGCTACCGCAGGCTGCGACGTCGGCGTCATCACCACCCAACCCGCATCGAAATCCCAGCAAAACGCCCAACACAGCGGCTTCGGCCTCCTCTACACCCGAGCCGTCCTCGTGAAGCACCTCGACCCCTCCTGACCAACCTCAAGACCACTCAGCACTCAACCCCGACGATCCCGACGTCCGCAGGTCGTTGCCAGCAGCAACGCGGTAGGTCGACCGGCGGGCGAATCGTCGAAAACCGGTCGCAGTACGGCTAGCGCCTGACCGGCGTCGGTGATGACCAACTCCCAGTAAGCCTCGTCCACGGATCTACCGGCCGCCATCAGCGCCGAGAATTGTTCGTCATAGTCGTGGGAGCCGGTGATGCTCCTGGCGAACATCGTCGGGTTGGCGGTGACGCCTCGGATCCCGTTGTCGACCATGCGCGCGAGGGTGCCGTCACGCAGGTAGGCACGGGTGAGGTTGTCCAGCCAAGGGCTCTGCCTGTAGTAGCCGTAGAGGTGTTCGAGCTTGGTCATCGTGTTCTCGGTTCCCCTGGCATTCGCCGGAGTAGTGGTTGTTCACATGTCCGTGTCGTGGAGTAGGGCGTCCCAGTCAATGGGGGCGCGACCTGCCGGGTCTCCCAGAACGAACCTGCTGGGGTCTCCAGCTGCTCTCGGTCCTGACGCCAGCCACGCGGCCATGCCATTGGCGGTGCGGCGCTCGATCTCGTCGAGATACGCCCGGCGCTCGTCGACGATCCGCAACCGTTGCGTCGGCGAACTGGCCCTTTGCAGAGCCGAGAAGCTAGCCCGCCAGGCCAGGCAGAGGGCTTTGTCGCTCAGGGCATCTGGCGTGACGTGAGGTTTGGCCCCCTGTTCTGGTTCGGTCCTCAGGACGGCTGCCGTCGCGGCCCTTGACATGCGTTCGGCACGATCCGGCCGGGCAGGCCGAGGCGCCGAGCTGGCCAGGTGGCCGTGATCGCTCAGCCGGCCAAGGCAGTACTGAATCGCAGAAGGGGATCCTCCGACGATGATGGCCAGCAGCAGCAGCGCTATCGGAGCGCCCAGCAAGGTACCCAGGCCAATGAAGGAGACCGTGCCACCCGCGCTGAGGGCTGCACTGCGGACCACTATCCGTCGTCGATCCCGCGGATGCCGGGTGGGTCCGTCGAGGTTCACCAAAGCGACCAACGCCACGACTGCACCCATGAGGGCGGCGAGGACGAGCAGCATGATGACGCTCGAGAGTGACCAGGTGAAGGCCATGACTGCACCAAGGGCGCTGAGCAGACCACCGAAGAACACCCACACGACCCGATAGGCCCTCATGACGTCTTCTCCGGCACCGTGGCGTCGGGTCGGAGGACGACTGATTGGTCCACGACAACCTCCTTGTTCGCAGCTACGACTTTGCCGCTGCCGGCCCACGACCGGTACGGTGCCGATCGGCGAACTGCGGCCGTCCTGATCGCCGAGGTCCGGCAACGATGGGCCGCCTCAGCGGGACACTGCGCCGGGTTGGCTAGGCGCGGGCCTCCGCGCCGTGAGGGAGCTCACGCGCGGGCCATTCGAGAAGGCGTGCGCCGAGGACCGCGATGTGCAGGATGAACCGCTGAGCAGGATCGCCTGGATCGTGGCCCGTCAGTTCCTTGACCTTGGTCAGCCGGTAGGTGACGGTGCGGACCGAGACGTTCAGGCGGCGTGCGGCGTCGGTGGCGACCTCGCCGACCTCGAAGTACGCCTCGAGGGTTGACAGCAACGGCTCAGCGCCGCCGCGGGCCGCGGTCAACGGGGTGAGCACAGCCTGGACGAGATCGACGATGGCGGCCTGGTCGCGGACCAGGACGCGGTACACGAGCATGTCCCGTGCATCGACGACCGCGGCGTCGAGTCGCAACCGGTCGGAAAGCGTCAACGCTTCCCGCGCCTCCTCGTAGGAGCGGGCAATGCCATACGCGCCGGGGTAGGGCCGGCCGGTCGAGACGCGCCACTCTCGGCCCGACCGGTGCCGGATCAACGCGTCATGGATCAGAGTCCCCACGTCCTGATTGACAGTGCGCGGTGCCGTGCTGGGGGCGATCGCCGGGATCAACACCACCAGCAGTCCCTCTTTGGTCGCGACGAGCACTTCACGGTCCCCGAAACGGTCGAGAATGAAGAGCTCGAGCATGTTCACGCTCGTGTCGCCCTCCGGTAGCTCGTCGGCGGGGCGGGCCAGGACCACCTGATGCGGCCGGCCGAGGTCGAGTCCGAACGGTTCGGCACGCTCGACGATTCGCGAGACGTCGGGGTCGCCCCGCAGCAGGTCGTCAACCAGTTCGCGGCGCAGCGCTTCCTCCTGCCGGATCAGATGCTGGGTGGCAACCTGATAGCTGTCGACGAGGACTGCGATTGCTTCACCGACAGCATGCAGGACCGCCTGTGCCGACGCCCGGACGGTGTCGCGGTCGCGGTACGGCACGACATCCGGGAGGTCCCTCCACATCCGCCAGGCCGCGGACAGGTACAGGTCAACGACCCGTCCGGCCGGGATGCCCTGTTCGGCAGCGCGACGCCCGAGTTCACGCACGATCGCCAACTCGTGTTCCCGGGGCCGTCTTCCGGAGATGGCAGCGTCTGCGAGCAGGCTGAGGTACTCGACCAGCAACTCCAGCGGCGCCTGGGAGTCTCCGGCGGCCGCTTGCGCGATCGCCGTCAGCCACGCTTCATCCGCACTGTTCCCGGCGCCGGAACCCGGCCACCGCAGACCACCGGACTCGCTCATGCCACTCCCCTCGCGCTGAACCGACGCAGGTGCTGGGCCATGTCCCAGTAGAGCATCGTTGCCGGACGAATACTTCGCCAGGTACATCATGGAGAAGTTGATACGCATCGCGCGGTCCGCGGGCAGATGAGGACGTGATCATATGCAGACCGACACGAGGAAAGGCGACCCCGTGGCCAAGCCGTTGACGAAGGCGGATTTCGAAGCGTCGGCTCAGTTCCGTTGTGGCATTCGCCGGTACCCGCGCTTCCGCGAGCAGACCGTCCGCGCGGTCCACGTGGAGCTCACGCTGCGCGGCGAGCGGGCCATGGCCAGGCCAGGTGCGTTGCACCGTGACGAACTTCGGCGCGCGCGCACCGCTTTGACGCTGCCTGACTGGGACGGGCCCGCCGGCGGTGAAGCATGACGCGCCGAGATGTCCGGGTGCGTAGGATCTACGATCGGCCCGCGCCCGAGGACGGCATCCGGGTCCTGGTCGATCGTGTGTGGCCACGCGGAATCCGCAAGGAAGCGGCCGCCATCGACGAGTGGGCCAAAGACGTCGCACCGTCCACGGAACGCCGCAAGTGGTACGGCCATGTCCCAGACAAGTTCACTCAGTTCGAGGCGCGCTATCGCGACGAACTGGCAGCACAGACCGCACGGACGGCGCTGGATCACCTGCGCACGCTGGCAGAACGCGACAATGTCACCCTGCTGACGGCGACCAGGGACGTGGACCACAGCCAGGCGGCGGTCCTGGCCCGACTCCTGCGGGAGCCACGGTGACCTCGCCGCCCGAACTCATCGGCACGGCGGATCGCTCCGTGCGACCTACTGACTGGAACGTTTGCCGATCTGCAGGCCGGGACGGCGCCGATGGACGGTCAGATAGGACAGGCCGTCGTTGCCCGCGGTGAGATTCCGGGTCGAGCCGTGGGGTAACCAGACAACGTTGCCGTCGGCAAGAACCTGCTCCGCGCCGGGTGTACCGACGGTGCCGCCACCCGCGACGACGACGAGTACGACGTCGAGATCCGGCTCGGTGTGGGTGTCCACGCGCTGCCCGGCGGGTAGATGGATGAGGTTCGCGTCAAGTTGGCGACCCGGCTCGGCAAGCGTCCAGCGAGCACCCGACGGTACGCGCGAATCATTGACGAGTTCGTGCACGTCGGCCAGGACCCGCACCGTCGGCTGCTCAGGCAGCGAGTCGACTGGAGCGACCGGCGAATCCTCAGGCATCAGCTGCAAGCCTGCCGATCCGGACTCGCCACTCCCCGGGTCCGGTCTGCAGGTAGTCCCAGCTGAAGGCGCCGTGGTGGATGGCCTCGAACTCCCGGCGCAATGGCTTGGGGTCATGGTTGTTGACCAGGATGAACGCCTCTCCGGGCGCCAGCCGCGCATAGCGGGCGAAGATCCGCGGGTGACGTCCACCGCGAGCGATTCGCCGGACGTCAATGATCGTCGGCTGTTCGACCTGCTCCCTCGCGAGGTAAGCCCGCAGGTTCGCGGCCAGCAGCGACGGATCCACGCCCGGCAGGCCTGCGAGCGCGGGGAGCAACACCGACTCCTCGATCTGAAGGTGAAGATCCAAGGCCGCCATGATCGTCACGCCGAGCCTCGCCGCATCGACCGGGTCGGCGGCCGTCAGTTGGTCGATCTGCGCGTCGAGATTTGCCGCTCCGAGTCGTAGAGCATCGACCAGAAGTCGCGTCTCGTCATCTCCGGCCGCCGGCATGTACAGGTCCTGATCCGCGGTGACCAAATACCGGCGTACCTCACGTCGGCAGAAGTCCACCAACTCCGCAGATCGCGGGGGATCGCCATCGACAACTGGCTGCGTGGCAGCCAACTCCGCCAGCCCGAACCGCAACCGCGCGTGGGCCTCACGGACCACGCCTCGGGCGATGACGTCCGGATCGGTCTCGGTCGCCTGGATGAAGATCTCCGTAGCCGGCATGTTGCCACTCTCCTCAGGTCTGTTCTTATGATTATTACATGTGATATTTGTAGTAATTACAAGCGTCTGGCGAGGGAGTTCGTTGTGACCTATGTGATCGCGTTGCCGTGCGTCGACCTCAAGGACCGCGCCTGCGTCGACGAATGCCCGGTCGACTGCATCTACGAAGGTGGGCGCTCCCTCTACATCCACCCTGACGAGTGCATCGACTGCGGTGCGTGTGAACCGGTATGCCCGGTCGAGGCCATCTTCTACGAGGACGACCTACCCGAGCAGTGGAAGGACTATCAGGTCGCGAACGCAGGATTCTTCGACACCCTCGGCTCCCCCGGCGGGGCATTCAAGACAGGTGCCGTTCCCTACGACCATCCCCTCATCGCGGCGCTACCGCCGCAGGATCAGGGAAGCTGACCCCATGACCAGGACTGACCAGACCGCCGACGACCAGCCACGCCGACAGGCCCTGCTCGATGCCCTGCGAGGCTCCGACGCTCCACTGGGTGTCACTGAGCTCGCCGACAGACTCGACGTCCATCCCAATACGGTCCGCTTCCATCTCGATGCCCTGGCGACGCAAGGACTCGTCGATCGCCGGCTCGAGGAGCCGACCGGACGGGGCCGGCCTCGGACCGTGTACACGCCACATCCCGGGATGGACCGAGGCGGCCGGCGTCAGTACGACCTGCTCGCCAAAATCCTGCTAGGTCAGTTGTCCACGAGTCCCGATGCGGGCGCCGCCGCCGAGGCCGCGGGCCGCAGTTGGGGCGGCTACCTGGTCGAGCACATCCCTCCATCCCGGCAGCCCGGTGTCGCCGAGGCCACCCAGCGGCTGAGCGCGATGATGACCGACCTCGGTTTCGCGCCGGAACCCGACAGCAAGTCAACCGAGCGCATCAGGCTGCGGCACTGCCCCTTCCTGGAGCTCGCAGAGGAGTACTCGTCCACCTTGTGTCCGCTGCACCTCGGCTTGATGCGGGGTGCCCTCGCCGAGATCCGCGCACCGATCGCAGCGACCAGCCTCGTGCCGTTCGCCGAGCCCGATGCCTGCATCGTTCACCTCTCCCCCACCCACAGCCCTGGCGTGGACACCGGCCCGCCCCAGCATCGAAACAGGAGCACATGATGCACCTCACCAGCATCGGCACCACACCCCGACGCCGGGCACCCTCGCCCCCGGGGACGTCGCCACCGGGGAACGCGTCAGCCTGACCAACCCAGGAACCGAACCCGCCGTCATGATGATCGTTGCCTCACCCCCCGAATTCGTCGCGCGAATCACCGGCCGGCCGGCCGCGTAGGTTTCAGCACGCCGCAGATCCAGGAGGAACAGTGAACACCGCTTCGGCCGCCGTAGCAGCTGCCGCCGTCTTCGTCTGGCTCGGCATGGTGCTGGCGATCTCCTTCCTGGAGACTCCGCTCAAGTTCCGGGCGCCGGGCGTCACCATCCCGGTCGGCCTCGGCATCGGGCGCGTTGTGTTCCGGGCGCTCAACCGCGTCGAGATCGCCCTGGCCCTGGTGACACTTGCAGCGATCGTCGCTGGGCGGCCGTCCGGGACGGCCGCGACTCTCACCGCGGCCGTCGTCATCATTCTCGCCGGACAACTGACCGCCATCCGGCCGCGGCTCAACCGGCGCTCTGACCGGGTTCTGGCCGGAGACAACCTGCCGCGATCGACTGTTCACCTGTACTACATCGCGTGCGAGGTCACCAAGGTGCTTGGCCTGGCGGCGCTCGGCGTCAGCCTCATGACAGGCTGACTCGCCACCTAGGCCATGACGTGCGCAGCCAGTGGCACCGAGGTGTCCGCGAGCCGATCCGGATCAACGGATTGCCTGCTGCGGATCAGATCCTCTACCGGCGCGATGCCGTCGTCCCATCGGTTGACGTGCATGCCTGCAACAACCCGGCCGCCGGCCAGCCAGAACGCATGGAATCCCTGGCCGGAGACGTCGCCGCGGGTTACCAATCGGTCGTAACCGTCCGGACCGATCCAGCCGGAGAATTCCATCCCGACGTCGTATTGGTCGGTGAAGAAGTACGGCAACCGGTCATAGACGACCTGCTGACCGAGCATCGCCTTGGCTGCGACCGGCGCCCCACGCAACGCGTTCGCCCAGTGCTCGGTCCGCAGATGTCGACCGTAGAAGGGATGGAACGAATTCGCGGCATCGCCCACCGCGTAGATGTCCGGGTCATCCGTGCACAGCGACTCGTCGACCACGATCCCGTTGTCGCAACTCAGCCCGGCGCGTTCGGCAAGCTCGACGTTCGGGATCGCACCGATTCCCACGACGACGGCATCCGCCGCGAACTCGCAGCCGTTGCCGGTAGAGACGCTGGTCACTCGACCGGCCCCGTGGAACGCCGTGACGGTATGACTCAACCGCAGGTCGACACCGTTGCGCAGGTGCAGTTCAGCGAAGAACGCTCCCATCTCGCTGCCGAGCGCAGCGAGTAGCGGCGCCGGCTGTGGGTCGAGGACTGTTACCTGACACCCGGAGTCCCGGGCCGCGGCTGCGGTTTCCAGACCGATCCAACCGGCACCCACAACGACGATCCGGCCTCCGGCGCCGATCACCTCGCGCAGCCGATCGGAATCCTCGACTCGCCGCAGGTAGTGCACGCCCCCGAGTTCCGCGCCCGGCACCCGAAGCCGCCGCGGAGACGAGCCTGTTGCCAACAGCAACTTCGCGTAGCCGATCCGTTCGCCGGTGTCGAGCTCCACCTCATGGGCGCCGCGGTCCAACGACGTCACCCGCCGCTCCAGCAGCAGATCCACCGCGTGCTCGGCGTACCAGGGCTCCTCATGGACATAGATCTTTGCTCGCTCGTCCTTGCCCAGCAGGTAGCCCTTGGACAACGCCGGCCGCTCGTACGGCAGCTCGGTCTCGTCGCCGACCAAGGCGATCCGTCCGGCGAAGCCCTCTTCCCGAAGGGCCTGAGCCGCGGTCGCTCCTGCCAGGCTCGCTCCGACGATGACGTAGGTGGACTGCTCGTTCATGATCACCTTTCCAGTGCTGACGTCTTCCCCAGCCCGTTCAGGAGCTGTGTCGGGCAGGGGCGTATTTGATGGCGAGTCGCGATAGTGCGAGGGCTGCGACGAGGAGTCCGAAGTCGCGGAGTGCGACGTCGTAGAAGCCTGAGAGCGTGAGCAGGTTGAGGATGATGCCCGCGAGCCAGGCGGCCACCAGCAGGGCTCCGTAGCGGGGGATCAGGGCGACCGCGATGCCGGCGATGATTTCGATGACGCCTACCGCATACATGGCGTCCTGGCCGGAGCCGGGGACGATGTCGTTGATCCATGGGGCCAGGTAGTCCGGCCAGTCGGTCAGAAGGTTGGCGAACTTGTCCAGGCCGAACACGATCGGCGCCACCGTGAAGACCGTCCGCAGAACAAGGAACGCCTGGTACGCCGGATCGGACAAGGCCTCCCGGCTTGGCGTGCGTGGCCTGTGCACCTCAGTCGTCATGATCTCACTCCTTCTAAAGTAGATATATCTTGACTTTAGAAGCGAGTACGGTTTTCGTCAATGGGAGTTGGCTTTAGAATCAGTTCGTGGACGAGACCAGAGAAGCCCGGATCTTGGCGGTCGCTACGTTGGAGGAACCGACCCGGCGGCGCCTGTACGACCACGTCGTACGCCAGACCGCCGCCGTGACCCGGGACGAGGCAGCTACGGCGCTGGGTCTGCCGCGCGCTACCGCCGCGTTCCATCTCGACCGACTCGCCGCAGAGGGTCTGCTCGACGTCGTTTACGAACGTCGCAGCGGCCGGTCGGGGCCTGGTGCGGGCCGGCCGGCGAAGCTGTACCGACGATCGGAGCGGCATGTCGAGGTGTCCCTGCCCGAACATCGCTACAACCTGGCGGGAAGCCTGCTGGCCGCGGCCATCGAGGACGCGGAGACCACCGGCGAATCGCCAAGAACAGCGCTCGAGCGGCGTGCCCGCCAACTTGGCAACGCGCTGGCGGCCGCCGGCCCGGGTACCGCTGGTGCCGGAGCCAGTTCCGATGCCGTGATGCGCATCCTCGAAGCGCATGGCTTCGAGCCACGCGTCGATGATGGGGCGATCGTGCTTGGCAACTGCCCGTTCCACACGCTGGCCCAGAACCACACCGACCTGATCTGTGAGATGAATCTTTGCTTGCTCGACGGACTCCTGGCCGGCCTGGACGCCACGCAACTACAGGCCCAGCTCAAGCCGGAGCCCGGCCACTGCTGTGTCCGCCTCGAGCCCAACCCGACATCCCGCTCATAAGCCTGCGAGGACTAGAAATCTGCAGCGGTGCTCCTTCCGTACTGGCTTCCGAACGAGGCCTCGGTCATTACGTCTCGTCCTCTCCTTCGGCCTCGATGCCAACGGTCCCCTCGAGATGCTCGCCCCGGCCCTGGTCCTCGCCGGCGTCGAGCAGGTTGTCCGTCGAGGCTCTGTTGTCCCGATACTCGGTGAGCGAGACGTCCGGATGGCGGAGGTCGAAGGCCGGGCTTTCGGACCGGATCCGTGGCAGCCGCTCGAAGTTGTGCCGCGGCGGCGGCGAGCTGGTCGCCCACTCCAGCGACCGGCCCCAGCCCCACGGGTCGTCGACGCCGACCGGCGGCGACTTGCGCGACTTGTAGACGTTGTAGAGGAACGGCAGCGTTGAGGCCCCGAGGATGAACGCACCGACGCTGGACACCTGGTTCAGCGTGGTGAAGCCCTCGTTGGCGCCGTACGACGCGTAGCGCCGCGGCATCCCCTCGACACCCAGCCAGTGCTGCACCAGGAACGTGGTGTGGAAGCCGATGAACAGCAACCAGAAGTGCAGCTTCCCGAGCTTCTCGTCGAGCATCCGCCCGGTGAACTTCGGCCACCAGAAGTAGAACCCGGCGAACATCGCGAACACCACGGTCCCGAAGACCACGTAATGGAAGTGCGCGACCACGAAGTAGGTGTCTGTGACCTGGTAGTCCAGGACCGGCGAGGCCAGGATGACCCCAGTCAACCCGCCGAAGAGGAACGTGGTCAGGAAGCCGATCGACCACAGCATCGGGGTGTCGAACGACACCGATCCGCCCCAGATCGTCCCGATCCAGTTGAAGAACTTCACCCCAGTGGGGACCGCGATCATGAATGACATGAACGAGAAGAACGGCAGACTGACAGCGCCGGTGACGAACATGTGGTGTGCCCAGACGGTCGCTGACAGCGCGGCGATCGCCATGGTGGCGCCGACCAGGCCGAGGTAGCCGAAGACCGGCTTGCGGCTGAACACCGGCAGGATCTCGGTCACGATGCCGAAGAACGGCAAGGCGATGATGTACACCTCGGGATGCCCGAAGAACCAGAACAGGTGCTGCCACAACATCGGCCCGCCGTTCCCGGCGTCGAAGACGTGAGCCCCTAGAGCTCGATCCGCCTCCAGCATCAGCAGCGCACCGGCCAGGATCGGGAAGGCGATCAGCACGAGGATCGAAGTGATCAGGATGTTCCAGGTGAAGATCGGCATCCGGAACATCGTCATACCGGGTGCCCGCATGGTGATGATCGTGGTGACGAAGTTGACCGCACCGAGGATCGTGCCCAGACCGGCCATCCACAGACCCATGATCCACAGATCGCCACCGATGCCCGGCGAGCGGACCGTGCTGGACAGCGGCGCATAACCGGTCCAACCGAAGTCTGCTGCTCCTCCGGGGGTCAGAAATCCACCGAACGCGATGAGGCCGCCGAACAGGAACAGCCAATAGCTGAACATGTTCAGCCGCGGGAACGCGACATCGGGGGCGCCGATCTGCACCGGCATGATGACGTTCGCGAAGCCGACGAACAGCGGTGTCGCGAACAGCAGCAGCATGATCGTGCCGTGCATCGTGAACAGCTGGTTGTAGACCTCTTCGTTCACGATCTGCAGGCCCGGCTTGGCCAGCTCGGCGCGGATGACCAGCGCCATCACACCGCCGATCAGGAAGAACGCGAACGAGGTGATCAGGTACATGTGGCCGATCAGCTTGTGGTCGGTCGTGGTCAGCCATTTCACGGCTGCGCCGCCAGGTCGGCGGCGACCTGCCGCTGGTTCGGCGAGTCCGACCCTGGCCGTCACCGACCAAGGACGGTCCTGGTGGGCACCGACGTGCGTCAACTGCTGGTGGATCGGGTCGCTGTCGCCGGCCTGAGAAGTCCCCACGGGCCGACTCACCAGTTCGCCGGCGGATCGCCGACCGGGAACGAATCCTCGCCCCACACCTCGACGATGTCACGCGGCGATCGCAGCTGCGACGTCGCAGGAAGCCGTCGCTGCTCCTCGAGCTCGCGGCGACACGATTGCGAGCCGGCGGCGTGCCAGTCAGGTGGTGCGCTAGGTGGTGCCACCGGATCCTGGTCGGTCATCGAAACCTCCTCGTCGCCACGGATCGCGGAGCCGCGATGTCCCACGCCTCCGGGTCCGCACGAGCCCAACGATGCCGTCCCGCACGCGGAGTGAACACGTGCCCGATCGGCGAAGGGAGGTCTCCCTCGTTGCCGGGTATCGGCAACCTCGCACCCTGGCTGAGAATCCGGCCCCGTTGGTGGGCGAAAACCTCAGGGTCAGGGCTCGATCAGGCCCGCCCGGATTGCGTAGCGGGCGAGCTCCAAGCGGTCGCGGAGTCCAAGCTTCTGGAGCATGTTCGCCCGGTGTCGCTCGACCGTTTTGATGCTGATGAACAGCGTCTCGGCGATCTCCTTCGAAGAATGTCCCTCGGCGACGAGTTTGAGGACCTCCTCCTCGCGGGCGGTCAGTATCTGCTCCGGGATCGTCTGACCGAGCCGGACACGGTTCAGGTAGTTGCGGATCAGCGCGTTCACCGCTCCCGGGTAGAGGAAGGGCTCGCCCCGCATGGCTGCGTGGCAGGCCCCCACCAGGTCCCGGTCGGCCACCGACTTCAGCACGTATCCCGCGGCTCCGGCCCTGAGCGCCTGGAAGAAGTACTGCTCGTTGTCGTACATCGTCAGCATGAGGATTCGCAGGTCGGGCCGGCGCGTCGACAGCTCACGCGCAGCCTGCAGGCCGGTCATCCGTGGCATCGCGATGTCGAGAATCGCCAGGTCGATCTCCGGGGACAGGGCCAGGTCGACGGCTTCCTTTCCATCACCGGCTTCGGCGACCACCGTGAGGCCAGGTTTGCTGTCCAGGATCAGCCGGATGCCCCGTCGTACCAGCGCATGATCGTCTGCGAGCAGGATGCGGATCGCTTCCGATGCAGCCATGCTCATGCTCCGTTCCGCTCGAGAGGCACCACCAGGTTCACCTCGGTGCCACCGGTCGGCGAGGCACCGAGATCCAGTGTGGCGCCGACAAGCAGGGCACGCTCCCGCATGCCACGGATTCCGGCGCCCTCATGGGCCAGACCGAGGCCGCGGCCGTCGTCACGGATCCGGAGACCTACAACTGCGTCGCTGTGCCGCAGGGAGATCTCAACGCGGGCAGCCTCGGCGTGGCGGGCGACGTTCGTCAGTCCCTCCTGGGCGACCCGATACACGACCAGTTCGGTCTGCTCGTCCAACGCGGGTAGCCCAGGCTGGAAATCGTGAAGTATCGCGAGGCCGGTATGCGTGGACAGGTCGGTGACCAGTGCGGTCAACGCACTGACCAGACCGAGATCCTCGAGCACGCCCGGTCGCAGCCGGCGCGCCAGTCGGCGTACTTCGTCGAGGCTCTCCCGGGTCGTCGCCTCGGCGTGTTCCAGGTCCGCGCGCAGGTCGGCGTCGTCCACCCGTTCGGCAGCGCGGATGAGTTCCAGCACGACGGCGGTCAGGCTCTGGCCGACCTCATCGTGAAGCTCCTGTGCAATCCGTCGACGCTCCGCCTCCTGAGCCGACAGCGCCCGGGTATTGCTGGCCGCACGTTCAGCCTCCAACCGCGCCAGCATGTCGTTGAAGGCTCGGATCAACTGCGAAACACCACCCTGCCCGGCAACCGGCAGACGCTGCCCGGGTCGCAGCAGATCGACCGTCGCCATTCGACGGCTCAGCCGGTCCAACGGAGCCAGGCCCACGTGCAGTAGTACGGCGTTCGCGATGAGCATGACCACCAATCCGCCCAGCAGCACCAGGGCTTCGGTGAACACCACCGGAACAGACACCGTCACCGGCGCCCACAGCAACAATGCTGTCGCGGCGGCAAGCACCACCGCGTTCAGCGCGAAGATGCGCCAGAACAATGGCACCGAAAACACCCCTTCCTTCGGTGACGCAGTCTCCCGACTCGGCAGGTACTGAGCAGGTGGTGTGCGGGCCGTGAGCAGACGTGACACACCATCCAGCCTGCCTGCAACCGCGCCGCAAGTCGATCCGGCCTGACACTCATCTGCCGACCGCTACCTGCAGGTCTCCGCGCGCACGAAATGGGTGTCAGGCCCGATGGTCAACGATCGCAGCATCGCCGATGGTGGAGACAGAACCAAATCACGAGCCTCAAGACGGGCGACGCAAGACTGCCGGCGTACGCAATGCCTCCTGCTGCGTACGCCGGCCTCCCGTTGCCGTCCCCTTGAAAGGATCCGATGCAAGTGACCATCCACCTGGGCCGCGCCCCGAACCTCACCAAGCACGACGCCCTCCAGCGCCTCGAACACGAGCGCAACTCCCGCCTTGCCCAACTCAGGGCGATCGAGGAGTCCGCACCGCACGCGGACAAGGATCTGCAGGAGGCTCAAACCGCGGCGATCGAGCGTGTGCTCGAAGAGATCGAAGCTGCCGGGGAACGTCTGGCGGATGGCTCCTACGGAACCTGCGGCAGCTGCCGAACCTCCATCCCCGTCGAGCGCCTCGAGATCTTGCCGTACGTGCGCTTCTGCGTCGGGTGTCAGCAACACGTCAGCTGAGCACGCCAGGTCTGCGCACGCCTTCCCGATCGAGCGTTGCCTTCGCCTCCACTCTAGGAGCTTCCGTCATGGCCTATCAGGTCTCTGCAGTCGACAACAACCGACTCGATCTCGCGGAACTCGCCGTTCTCCGGGCGAACCTGCACGAAGATCGCCGGTTCCGACGTCAACAACTTCAAGACATCGCCCGGAGCGCCGCCGATATCGTCGAAACGACAAGCTCCCCCGACACCGCGGCGCACAGCGAGGTCCGTCACAAACTCGCAGTCGCCGCACAAACCGCGCTGGCCGAAACCGAGGCCGCGCTTGCCCGAATGGACGCCGGCCGCTACGGCGGATGCGGCCGGTGTGGCGGCACCATAGCTCTCCACCGCTTGTTTGCCCACCCCCAGGCGCGTTACTGCGCGCGGTGTCAGCTTTTCCTCGAGATGCAACGATGAGCGGACTGCGCAGACTGGGGGCAGTCCGTCCGGGCGCCTGGCCGTGGAGCCGGCTCGGCCCGGGCCTGGCACTCGATCTCGGCAGCGTGCGTACCCGCGCCTGGGTTCCCCACCACGGCCTGATCGTCGATGCTCCCACGATGACAACATCGCACGCCGGTGTCAGCTATCCCATCTCGCGGGGCAGGGTCACCGACGTGACAGGCACCGCTCGCATGCTCTGTCGGCTTCTTCTCGGCCGTGCAGATCGCGCACCGCGGCCCGAGCTGATCGTCGTGACGATTCCTGTCCTCTGCTCCGAGGCCGATCGGCACGGAGTCATCGCGGCGGTCGAGATCCTCGAGCCCCGCACTGTCATCACCATTGACGGTGTCAAGGCAGCCGCGATCGGCGCCACGACCGACCTGGCCAGACCTCTGCTTGTCATCGACCTGGGAGCTCAGCTGACAGAAGTAGCCGTCCTGGCAGACGGATCGGTGGTCGAGGCACGCCGCACGCCCCACGGCACGGCTGATCTTCGCACCTCGATGACGGTCGACAATCTCGTCGAAGCCATCCGCGACATGGTGGCTGACCTGCTGAGCCACGACTGCGGCCCACAGGTCGTCGACGCGCTCGACAGAGGACCATTGCTAGCCGGTGGTGGCGCCTTGCTCCCGGCCATCACCTATCAACTGTCCAAACGACTCTCATGCATGGCTCAACCAGCACCAGCCCCGTACACAGTCGCCCTCCGCGGCGCGAGTACCGTCGCCCTCGCCGCCCACGCCGACGAGCCGTAGAAGCCCAACCACGCAACGCGGTACGCCTCATCGTTCGTCCTCCGCTCCAACCTTCGTCCAGCTACTACTGCGCCATCGCGGAACGCTGACGTCCTATCACGGCTGCCATGCCGGGTCGGCACAACCTGTGGGTAGTCCGCCCCACCACTCTGGTTGTGCCGACCCGGCCGCCTCCAAGGGCTCGGCCAACGCAGCCCCTCGTGCTCTGGTGGTCAGGGCGGGTACTGCGTTATCGACGGAGCCGGGCCATGGCATTCCAGGTCAGGTGCCCGGAGCGATCGCGCAAGCTGACACACAGACCCAGGTGCCCTCGCGCTTCTGATACGCGTCCGTGTACAGCGCTTCCTGTTCCGTGCCGTCGGCAAGCATCGTGTACGTGCTGCGACCGTGGATCAACGCGACATCGCTGAGGATGCGGACCTTGACGTCATGGACGGCGAGATCCTTGAAGGGCCGCGGCTTGGCGATGTACTCGAGGAACTCCTCGCGGTTGCGGGTGACGCCCGGAGTCTGTACGACGAAGTCTTCGGCGAGCAACTCGCTGAAGCGCTCGGCATCGCTGGCCTGATCGGCCTCGACGTAGTCGAGGTTCAGTCGTTCGAGGATCGCCAGGTCCTCGGCCGGCTGCATGGTGTCGCTCATTTGCTGCCCCTTTGTGTGTCCGGTCCGCTGGTGGTCATAGGTGTGTCGTGCAAGTGATGAGTGTCGGTCCGCCAGGACGTCTTACCGACACGCACGAACTCGTTCCTCCGCCACTGCCGGTAAGACAGCACGACGAGATCGACGCTGATCAGAGGTACGAGGACGCCATCGCGGTACTGCATGGCGCGGGGCGATCGACCTGGAGAGAGGCACGGCTCGATGCACGATGTGGCACCGGTGATCAATCTGCACCGCCGGGACAGGACGCTGACGCTGGCGTTCGTCTCCGCGGTGATGGCCCTGGTGGCGACGTTCGCCGCGGTGGGGTCGACGATCCCGCTTTTCAACATCTATCGCGCCGAGGAAGGGTTCACCAACGCCGACATCTCGCTGACCGTCGTCGCCTACTCCGCCGCGACTCTCAGCACACTCTTGGTCCTGGGACCACTGTCCAATCACGTGGGCCGACGGCCGCTCGCGATCGCCGGCCTCGGACTGCTCGTACTGGCTTGCCTATTGCTCTTGAACGTGCACGACATCGGCATCCTGATTGCCGGCCGGCTCCTGATGGGCCTCGGCGCCGGGCTGGGAAGCAGCAACCTCACCGCCTACATCGTCGACGCTGCGCCGACCCGGCCGGCCTGGCTGGCCTCCGTTGCTTCCAGCCAGACAGTCATGCTCGGTCTGGCCGTCGGCGCAATCGCGTCCGGTGCCTTGGTCCAGTTCGGGCCGTGGCCACGTGACCTCATCTACCTGGTTGTCATCGGCCTGCTTCTGGTGTCCGCCGCGCTCGTCGCGATCAGCCCGGAGACCGTGATCTCAACGCGGGGTGGTTGGCGATCACTGCGCCCGAGCGTTCGCCTACCGGTCCGAGTCAGGCATCTGCTGCCCGTCGCGGCCGCCGTGCTCCTGGCCACCTGGGCGACCGGCGCCTTCTACCAAGCGTTCGTGCCCGCACTGGTCGAGGATCAACTGCACACCGACAACTCATTCATCCTCGGCCTGGTGTTCGCCGCGTACATGGGCCCCAGCGCTCTGGGCGCTCCCCTCGGCGGCCGGTACTCACCGGCAGCAGCGCAACGCCTCGGCATGATCACCTTCCTGGTCGGGTGGATCGGCATCATCACGGCGATCGCCACCGGAACGCTGGTGCTGTTCATCGCCGCAACCGTCGTCGGAGGCGCCAGTCAAGGCATCGCCATCAGCGCGGCCACCCGGGGTCTGCTGTACGGCAGCACCCTGTCCGACCGGGCACCAATCTTTGCGGTGGTGTATCTGCTCAGCTACAGCGGCGCGACCGTTCCCAGCCTCATCTCCGCCCGGCTCTCCGGCATCTTCTCCGTGCCACACATCTCCCTCGGGTACGGTGGACTCGCCCTCATCGCCACGCTGTTCACCGTCTTCGCCGCACGTAATCCGCAGACCCATAGTGTGAAAGGCTGAGTTGATGAGCAACGAAGAACAGGCGTCGGTGGCCGAGGAGCTGATCGACAACACCGAGCAAGGCCGCTTCGAGCTCTACCGCGGCGGCGATCTGGTCGGATGGCTCTACTACACCCGTCTGAGGCCCAACCGGTACGCCCTCCGGCACACCGAAGTCGAGCCGAGTCATCAGCACCAGGGCGTGGCTGGCGCCATGGTACGGCGAGTGCTCGACGAGGTCCGCGCCCGCGAGGGCACGATCACCGCAATCTGCCCCTTCGTGGCCGACTACCTCTCGCGTACTACGACGTACGCCGATCTGCTCGACCCGAAGCACCCGGGCTACCCCGACCGCGCCACCGCCGAGGCAGCGCAGGCCAAAGCCGCCGGCAAAAGCTGACGCCGGCGGCAATCCAGGCCCGGGCACTCCCGCGTCGGGCCGAGCGTCACGATCGCGCCGAGACTGTGGGGCCGCGGTCCACACGATCAGCTCGGAGTCGAACTCCCTCGCGTTCGACAACACCACGTCCACTCACTCGAGTTCGGCCGCGCGGATGCGGTAGATCTGCATCGGCAGGCCGTAGTACTTGTCGGTCTCGCCGACCCACGCCATCCCGAGACGCCGTGCGGTCGCGCAGGCACGAACGTTCTGCGGTCGCGCGACCGCGTACAACTCGTCGATCGTGCCGGTTGCGAGTGCCCAGCGCATCAAGGCGTGGCTCGCCTCGGTCGCGAATCCCCGGCCCCAGGCCGCCGGTTCGAGTTGCCAGCCGATCTCGAAGTCTTCCTCGTACGGCGGTAACAAGCCGATCATCAGGCCGCCGACCACTGCCCCGTCTGCTTTGGTGACGATCGCCCATCGCCCGGCGGGTACGACGAGACTCTTGCCGGCCTCGGTCCACGCGCGGAGCAGCAGGCGCATGGTCGCCTTGTTCGGGACCTGGTCCATCGCGGGCGACAGCCACCGTGCCACCTCGGCAGACCCGTAGATCCCCAAGGCGGCGTCTGCGTCCGCCTCGGTCCACTCCCGAATCACGAGCCGGTCGCTTTCGGTGATCGCTGTCATTTCGCCGTCCTGTCGATCGAGAGGTTTCCACCCACCCGATGCCATAAAGAGGTCTGATCGGTCCACTTCAGGGAAGCAAGCCTCGCACGCCTTGCCCTGAGATCCGAATCATAGCCTGCCGCTCGGCGAGGGTAGCCGGGATGCGGCAGTCCATAGGAGGACGATATAGTCCTTTCATGGATACGAGCCAGCCCTCCGGCGCCCGCAGTCTGTTCAGAGCGCGGCACAGAGGAAGTAGCGATGACTGATCAGGTTCTTCGGCCCGACGGAACGGGCTTCTACCTCGCCGGTGGCGAGCTGTCGGTGACCGGCCCGGACGAGCAGACGCTGACCAGCGCCCGGCCGGTCGACTTCAGCGTTACCGCGGGTTTGTTCGGCAACGCCGAGATGGATTTGATGCTGGCCAACTGGAGCACCACGCGGACCGACGATCCAGACAGCGTGCGGTCGGAAGACGGGCGTCTGGTCCTGCCGTTGCGGACGCAGCCGGTGATGCTCAACTCGCTTCCGAGCAAGGTGCGGGTGCAGCTGCGTACCGGAGCCGGCCTCCACGAAACCGAGGGCGCCTGGCAGCTCGTCCTTCACTTCCGCAACCACGCGGGATCGAGCCTGACCTGGCATGCCAGTCTTCCCACTGAGGCGTTCGGTACAGGTTGGCTGGCTCCGTTGGCCGACCTGCTGACCATCGACGACGCAGGGGCCGTTGCGCAAACACCCACCAGCACGCCGGCTACCCCGACGATCACAGTGGTCCACCACGCAGACGACGAGTACTACGAACTCCTCGTCGACGGTCAACAGGCCGGGCTCCTCGTCTACCACCTGATCGGCTCGCACCTGTCCATCACACACACCGTCATCGAACAGACATACCGCGGACGAGGACTTTCGTGGGTGCTGGCCGGCCGCGCTCTCGACGACATCCGCACGCGGTCCGTGACGGTGTCGAACTACTGCGCCGTCGTCAGCCGCTTCATCGAGAAGAACCCGGAGTACGCCGATGTCCTCGGCGCGCCGCGGCCTGCCCCGACCTCGTAACCGAAGGAACGAGCGACCGTGACGGCGGAATCGTCAGGTCGACGGCTAGTCATCAGGACGGTGAAGGAAGCGTGTGGACGGCTACTTCTTGCCGGCCGGCTTCGCGTACGCCCGGACCGAGTTCATCGCCAGGTCGAGGGCGACCTGCATCGGTCCGGGGTCACGAGCGGCCTGGGCGAGAACGTACCCACCCTGAAGAGCAGCCATGATTCCCGTCGCCAGCGCTTGTGGATCAGCCGCCTCGGACAGCGTGCCGTTCGACTTCATCCGCTCGAGCGCTCCGGCCAGCAGCGAGATCCAGGAGGTCAGGTGCGCCTCGAGATCGATGCGTGCTGCCTCATCCTGGTCGGAGAGCTCGGTCGACAGTGACCCCAGTTCACAGCCGCGCGCCCCACGGCGCGCTGTCACTCGCTGAAGGATGGCCCGGCACCAGCGATCGAGTCCGCTGAACGAGTCGACCCTGCGGAGATACTGCTCCTCACGCTCGAGTACCCGGCCGCCCCGCAGTGCGACCACTGCCTGGACCAGGGCACTCTTGTCGCTGAAGTGCCGGTAGAACTGTGACTTGCTCGTCCCACTCGCCGCGGTCACCTCGTCGAGCGTCGTCGCTGCGGCACCCTTGAGAGACATCAACTCGTCGGCAGCGGCGACGATCCGGGCTCGCGTGGCCGCGCCGCGGGCGGTCAGGCGGCGATCGAGCTCGTTCACTGTCTCGGGCACGAAGCGAGCTTATCGGGGCCGAGCAATGATCGCTGCCGCTTCTGGAGATGAACGGTCCACCATCAGGGCAGGATACCCACCCGTGCCGTCCGTGGTCCTGCTCGACGGGTAAGTACGCGTGCCGTGGCCGACACGAACCCCGTGAGGAGCCGGCACGCCGCCGGCCGGTCGGCAGGAGGACGGATGAGCGAGGTCAGTCGGGAGTATTACGGCAGTTACAGCGTGGATGACGAGGACCAGCTCCAGTTCTCCGACACGCTCGACGGGCGCGGTGTCTCCGACCTTCTCGACGAAGGTTACTCGCCGCCGGAGAAGTGGTCGGCCGGTGAGGGATTCGGTACTACCGCGGCGGAGGCGTTGCGGGGTGAGACCTTCGAGCAGCGGCTTGCCCAGGAGGAGCCTGACATCGACCCGTACGCCGTACTGCCGGAGTTTGTCGACGGTCCGGAGGTCGGCCGGGAACGCGCCGGACGTCTGGTAGCTCCGGACGAGGGGTCGCACTTCGATCTCGAAGAAGAGCTCGTCGCGGCCGAGGTCGGCATCGACGGAGGCGCCGCGAGCGCCGAAGAAGCCGCGATCCACGTTGTCGAAGACGAGCCGCTGGAACTCGACGAGGTCAACTGATGAGAACCCTGGTGAACGACGCCCAGCGCGAGCTGACCGTGGTCGAGAACGACGAGTTGCGAAGGTACGAGTTACTCGTCGCAGGCACGACGGTGGGGACCCTCGACTTCCGTGTCCTCGGGCCACGGCGTGTCCTCGGTCATACCGAGATCACTGAGGATCAGCGGGGCCGTGGACTCGCCACAGCCCTGATCAAGGCAGTCCTCGACGACCTCATCGCCGAGGGAGTCCGGATCACGAATTACTGCCCTGCTGTCGAGCGATTCCTTCAGCGCCATCCGGAGTACGTCGTGGTACTCGATCCGTTGCACCCGCCGATCCAGCCCCACTCCGGGCCTCGGGCAGGCGGGAGACAGCAGATGGATCGTTCGGGCCCCCTGCAGCAGGTCGTGCATGCCCAGCACTCCAGGCTCAGAGAGCTGGCCGCGCGTTCTCAGGATCCGAGCATCGACGGATTCGAGAGGCGTCGCATCACGGATCAGTTCGCAGCCGTTGCCGCACAGCATGCCGCGGCCGTCGCTGACGTCTTGCTGACCGCGGCCAGGACGTCGTCCGGTGCGGACGCCGCGGTCATGCTCGAGAATCTCAGACAGTTCGAGCAGGCGCTGCGCGTACTCAAAGGTCGGGTGTACGGCGACGCCCGCTTCCTGGACCTCAGCGCAACCGAGACCTGGCGAGAAGCCGAACGCCTACTGGCCGAGCACGAATCATGGGAGACGAGAGTCGTGTCCGGACTGGAGCGAGTTCATGGTGCCGAGGGCACCACAGAGCTGGCCCGAGCCTTGGCGAAACGGCAATGGAGTTCGCCGACGCGACCGCATCCCAACTCGCCGCATGCCGGAGTCGCCGGACGAATAGCGCGCCGGATGTGGCGCATCGCCGACTCGACCTGGGACGAGCTGGAGGGACGCGGGCTTCCGACCGAGCCGATGGAGCACGCGAATCAGCATTCGACCTTCTCTCATTACCTGTTCGGAACCACCGACGACACCGACCCCACGGCCGGACCCGATACACCTCACACTCATCAAGATCCCGGCAACCAGTAAGGCCGGACCCCCGATCGGCACACAGATAGGGACATCCGGGTCACTCCGGCCCGGTACGGATCGAGGGAAACTCATGAGTGGATACTTCGAAGGCCGCAAACTCATCGTGATCGGTGGGAGCAGCGGCATGGGGCGACAGACCGCGACGGATGTTGTCGGGCAAGGGGGCAAGGTCGTCATCGTCGGGCGTCAGCAAGCCAAGGTCGACCAGACGGTCGGCGAGCTCGGTGAGAAGGGCGAGGCGTGGGGGATCACTGCCGACCTCGCGGATCGCAAGCAGGTAGAAGACGTCCAGGAGCAACTCGCCGCTGACCATGCCGATGCGACGCTGCTGGTCAACGCGGCCGGATTCTTCATCCCCAGGGAATTCCTCGACTACAGCCAGGAGAACTACGACGCGTATCTGGAGCTGAGTCGGGCTACGTTCTTCCTGACCCAGACTGTGGTGCGAGGTATGAAGGCTGCAGGCTCCGGTGGTGCGATCGTCAACATCGGCAGCATGTGGGCCCATCAGGCGGTGGCGGCGACGCCGGCAACCGGGTACTCGATGGCGAAAGCCGGCCTTCACGCCCTGACCCACAACCTGGCCATGGAACTGGCGGCCGACGGCATTCGCGTCAACGCGGTGGCGCCCGCAGTGGTGGCCACGCCGTTGTACGAAGGCTTCATCCCCGCCGACCAGCTCGAGGAGGCGGTGAAGGGATTCGACGGCTTCCACCCGTTGGGACGGGTCGGAACAGCCCAGGACATCGCCTCGTCGATCGTCTTCCTCCTCTCACCCGAGGCCAGTTGGATCACGGGGGCGATCCTGAACGTCGACGGCGGCGTGATGGCCGGTCGCAACTGACGGCGGAGTACGCGAACCTGGCCGGTGGTTGCTACTGAGGTCTGCAGAAGCACCCGCGGGGCCGGCCAGGGACGGTCGACGGCCAACGGCTTGTCCACCGAGCAGGGCTCCTCGCCGAAATCTCAGGTAAGAAACCGATCTGTCGCCGTGGCCAATTCGTACGAGCGCGGGTGGCCGCACCGATCAGGTGATCCCGAACGATGCCGCTGACCAGCGAGCGCTCGATCACGTCCCCCTGTGGAATGAGTGTGGAGTGCCGATGACGAGTTTTCAGACCGTGTCTGCCGGTGGGTTGGAGGTCTTCTACCGCGAAGCGGGGAAGCCGGGAGCGCCGAAACTCCTGCTACTGGGCGGATTCCCCTCCTCGTCCCACCAGTTCCGGACCCTGATGCCCGCACTTGCCGACAGGTTCCACCTCGTCTCGATCGACTACCCCGGCTTCGGGAACACCGAGATGCCAGATCCGGCGGAGTGGGAGTACACCTTCGACCACCTCGCAGAGATCGTCGACGAGGCATTGCTCGCCATCGACTTCACCGGACCGATGGGGCTGTACATGCAGGACTACGGGGGACCGATCGGGAACCGGCTGATCTCGCTTCATCCGGACTGGCTGCAGTGGCAGGTCATCCAGAACTCCACCATCTACGAAGAGGGGTTCACCGAGATCTGGGACGGGATGCGTCACGCCTTCTGGACCGACCGCAACGCTGAGAACGAAGCGCCGCTCGACGCCTTGCTCGAACCGGAAACCGTCAAAGCGATCTACCTCACCGGCCATCCCGATCCGACGAAGATCAGCCCGGACAACTGGAATCTGGATCTGCACTTCCTGGCCCGGCCGAACGCGCGCCGGGCACAACTGGATCTCTTCTTCGACTACCGGACGAACGCCGCGCAGTACCCTGCCTGGCAACGGCGGCTGCGCCGTGACCAGCCCAGAACGCTGATCTTCTGGGGTCAAGGCGACATCTTCTTCACCCCGGCCGGCGGCGAGGCCTACCTGCGCGATCTCCCTGACGCGCAGCTGGTCCGCCTCGACTCCGGACACTTCGCGACCGAGGACTGCCTGCAGGAGATCGTTGACGGCATCAACAGTTTCTACGACGAGATCGTCAAGTAATGTCCAGCCCGCTTCCAGTGAACCGCGATCCGATACGGCTTGCGCGGGCTCGAAGAGGGTTCGACCTGTCCGCGTTCGTCGACGAGATCGAGCGGCATTGCTGGATCTCGGGCTGCCGGCTGCGGTTGACCGCAACGCACCCGACCCTGGTGGCGGCCGGTAAGGCCGATGCCTCGACAGGACACAGAGTCTGCGAACACCTTGACCGGAAGGACGACAGTGCGTGCGACGATCGACGGCGTTCTACTCGCCGACGCAGACAGTGAACACGTCATCTCGATCGAAGGAAGTCGGTATTTTCCTCCGGACTCGCTGACGATCGGTACCTTGCAGGAGAGCGCAACTCCCTATGTCTGCCCTTGGAAGGGGCAGGCTCGCTACTACAGTGTGGAGACGCCGCACCATCAGTACCTCGACGCTGCATGGTGCTACCCGCATCCCAAGCGGTCGGCGATCGAAACGGTCGGACACGACTTCACCGGGTACTTCGCGTTCGACACCGCGCGCGTGATCGTCGGGTAGGCCGCGGCCGCCCGCCCGTACTCGCCGGTCTCGGAGATGACCGTGAACTCCCTTTTGTCCTTGGGGATCAGGGTGTCACGCTCACTGACAACACCGGGAAGTCTTCGGTCAGGTGCCTCCTGACCGGCAGATCTCTCGTCCTGCCCGTCCGCCGACACTGCTCACGCGATCTGCTGCTCCGGCAGGTAGCCGGCGTCGACCAACGCGGCGCGCAGCTTCCGGCGGGCGTCGAACATCACCTTGTAGATAGCATTGCGTGTCGCGCCGAGCTGATCGGCGAGCACATCGGTGGGCATACCGTTCAGCACCAGCTCAACGAAAACCATCCGTTGCTTCGCCGTCAGATTCTCGTCGACGGCGCGACGTACGGCGGTCATCAGGTCCCGGCTCTCGGCATGCGCCTCCGGTTCGATCCCCAGCCGTGCGGGAAGGCGGTCCCAGTCCTCCTCGTCGAACGCGACGCCGGCACGTTGCCAGAAGTGCCGGTTGACCTTGGCCGCCACGTCGAAGATCACGAACTTGTACGCCCAGGTGGTGAACTTGCAATCACCGCGGAACGTCTCGACCTTGCCGCAGATCGCCAGTAGTGCATCCGCGGCGGCCTGGTGGGCGATGTCGTCCAACTCCGGGCCGACGAGCCGCAGCCTCGCCGCCCGTCGGCCGGCCTCCGCTCTCGCGGCGCGCAGGAGAACCTCGTACAAGCGCCGGCTCGCAAGCTCACGCCGATCCCCACAGCTGCTCAGGTCGCGAACCCAGGCACGGTTCTCCCGGGCAACCTCTGCGGAAACCACCCGTACCTGCGACAACGACTCGGAACCTTCGCTCTTCATGGATCTCCGGCGATCAGCGGAACGTAGTGATCAAAGGTCCGGCACGTCGGTGTGTCGAACGGTGGAACAACGACATGGACGATACCGTCCATTCATGACTCCGTCCACTCAGAGCTGAGCGACGCAACTCACGCCGAAACACGACCAATCACTCACAGATCGATCCTGGTGATTGGTCGACAACTGGTCGATCCAGTCCTGTTTGTTGCGGCAGCCGAGGGGTCGGCCGGCGAATCGCAGATCCAGGCCCAGGATCCGGCCGTGCCAAGGGGGTCAGGTCAGCTGACACGAATATGCGTCGGGCGCGACACCCCGACCGGACGGGAGATCCGGATGGACGAACTCACTGCGATACGCCAGGAGATCAGGAACCACGCCTCGAACGCGTGGGCCAGGAACGCGGCTACGAGCCGATCTACTCCGCATCGCCGGGCTCGAGGATCGTTGTCATCGGCCAGGCGCCCGGCAAGCAGGCTCAGGACAGCCAGATCCCGTGGAACGACGCCAGCGGCATCAAACTGCGGCAATGGCTGGGCGTCACCGACGCCCAGTTCTACGCCCCGGACACGATCGCGCTGCTGCCGATGGATTTCTACTATCCGGGCAAGGGCACACACGGCGATCTCCCGCCGCGGCCGGCGTTCGCGTCGCTGTGGCACCCGAGGATCCTGACGCTGATGCCGGCCGTTCGTCTGACCGTCCTCATCGGGAGCTACGCCCAGAAGCACTATCTGGGTGCCAGCGCCAAGAAGAACCTCACCGAGACCGTCCGCACCTATCGAGACTATGCGCCGGACCGGATCCCGCTGGTGCACCCCTCACCCCTGAACTTCCGGTGGCAGGCGAAGAACCCCTGGTTCGAGACGGACGTGATTCCCGCTCTGCAGACACTGGTCGCGGACGCTATTCGTAGCGGCCTTCGAACCTCACGCCATCGCTGAGCCCGGTGAATCCGAGTCCGACGATCCGCCCGTCCTCAACCATCCAGCGAAGCACGTAACAGGCTCGATAGGACGGCGGCCAGAACGAACAGAACCGGCCCTGGCCATCGACGTACCACTCTCCCGAACTGTCGCCGCCTCGTTCGGTATAGGTCGTCCGCCCGTCGATCGCGAAGACCTGAGTCGCACCGTCGGCGTACACCAACCGCCCCGCCGTCACCGCCTTCGGGATATCGGCAGCCGCAACCGCTGCACCGTCATCGGCTTGGATTCCCTGCAACATCTCACTCATCGCGCCCGGGCCTCTCCCGCTCGACTGTGTTCGACTCATTGGTGACCGCCGATCCACCCCTGCTTACCCGCTCGCGAGGATCTCCGCGACACCACGGAACCAGTGAGGGTGTGCCCGTCGCGTCGGCGATGGGCACACCCTCGGGTCGGATCAGGCGGTGGTGGCGCGCCGCGGCAGCACCCAGTCCGGGCGTACGAAGTGGCACGTGTAACCGGCCGGGTACTTGATCAGGTAGTCCTGGTGCTCCGGCTCGGCCTCCCAGAACGGACCCGCAGGCTCGATCGTCGTCACGGCCTTGCCCGGCCACAGGTCCGAGGCGTCGACGTCGGCGATCGTGTCGCGAGCGACCTTCTCCTGCTCCGGTGTGAGCGGAAAGATCGCCGAGCGATAGCTGGTGCCGATGTCGTTGCCCTGACGGTCCACCGTTGACGGGTCGTGGATCTGGAAGAAGAACGCCAGGATGTCGCGGTACGTCGTCTTCGCCGGGTCGAAGACGATCTCGACGGCTTCGGCGTGCCCGGGATGATTACGGTACGTCGCATGGTCGTTCTGCCCGCCCGTGTACCCGACACGCGTCTCGAGTACGCCGGGCTGCCGGCGAATGAGGTCCTCCACACCCCAGAAGCACCCGCCGGCGAGGACGGCTGTCTCGGTGCCCGGCTTGCGGGTGACCTGCCCGGTGTCGTCGATTCCACTGGTCATGATGCATGCTCCTCTGTGCTCGTGATGTCGCTGGACGTGTCCGCCGTCTCGAACAGCGACCGATACTCGCCGTACCCCTGACTCTCCAGTTCCGAGACCGGGATGAAGCGCAGTGCGGCGGAGTTCATGCAGTACCGCTGGCCTCCCGCCGCGGCGGGGCCATCATCGAAAACATGACCGAGGTGGCTGTCGGCTCCAGTGGACCGCACCTCCGTGCGGGTCATCCAGAGCGACCTGTCCCTAACTGTGCGAACTGTGTCCGCCGCGATCGGCCTGGTGAAGCTTGGCCACCCGGTACCGCTGTCGTACTTGTCGGTCGACGAGAACAGCGGCTGGCCGGAGACCACATCCACATAGATCCCGGGCTCGTGGTTGTCCCAGTACTCGTTCCGGAATGCGGGTTCCGTCCCGTCCTTCTGCGTCACGCGGAACTGGCTGTCGGTGAGGCGACTGATCGCCTCCGGAGTCTTGCTGTAGTCGTGTGACACGGTTTCTCCTTTTCTGACGTCGCTGGCTGCGCCGTCACTGGGAACAACATCGCAGGCAGTTGATTTGGTCCCGGGTTCCGCAGAACTCGCTGTGACCGCGATCTCAGTTCAGCCTGGTCAGAATGATCGGGTCACTGGTCGCTGTCATCCCGGTCGCCGCTGTGCTGATCGTGGTCCCGCACAGCGGCTAGCAGCCCGTCAGCATCTTCCGCGCATGCTGCACAGGCGGCAAGGTGCGCCGCCAGTCCGGGATAGTGCTCGGCAGCGCCGACTCCGGCCGCGAGTAGTTCGGCATAGAGGTGCAGAGCAGCCATCGCCTCGTCACACCCGACGTCGTTCGGGTCGGTGGCGAGGAATCGCTCGAGCCCCTCCCTCCACCCGGTCAATGACTTTCACCTCTACCTGTTGATCAGAATCCGTCGGTGCTCTGTACAGATATCCGTTGGTGGTTGGACAGGCACGGATCTTACGGCCCGCATCGAAACAATTTCGCGATCTGCCCAACTCCCATCCCTCGCGTGGTAAGACGTCGAGGGTGTGGCGCCGCGAATGCTTACGAGCCGAAAGTGCCGCGTAGGCAAAAGACCGGATACAAGGAGGTGCCCGATGAGGGCGATCGTGGTGACGGACCAGGCAGCGGGGACGGCAGGGATGACTCTGGGGGAGCGTCCCGAGCCGCCGGCGGCGATCAACGACGTCGTCGTCGAGGTTCATGCCTCGGGCTACGTCCCGACCGAGCTGGAGTGGCCGTCGACCTGGACCGACCGTGCCGACCGGGACCGATCACCGTCGATCCCCGGGCACGAACTGGCCGGAGTGGTCACCGCACTCGGCTATGGCACGACGGGGCTGTCAGTGGGACAGCGCGTGTTCGGCCTCGCCGACTGGCATCGCGACGGAACCCTGGCGGAGTATGTGGCGATCGAGGCACGCAACCTCGCACCACTCCCGGGCGACGTCGACTTCACCGTCGGCGCGAGCCTGCCGATCTCCGGACTGACCGCCTGGCAGGGACTGTTCCAGCACGGCCGCCTGCAATCCGGGCAGACCGTCCTCGCGCACGGTGCAGCCGGCGCGGTCGGCACCATGGTGACGCAACTCGCCCGCGAGGCCGGTGCGTATGTCATCGGCACCGGACGCGCCGCCGACCGGGAGAAGGCGCTCGACTACGGCGCAAACGAGTTCGTCGACCTCGCCAAGGACTCCCTCGAGGACATCGGGCTGGTCGATCTGGTGTTCGATGTCATCGGCGGCGACATCCAGAAGAGGTCCGCGGCCCTGATCAAGACCGGAGGAACGCTGGTCACCGTCGTCGGGCCGCCGGAGTCACGGCCCGCGGACGGCCTGGCGATCGACTTCGTCGTCGAGGCCGATCGCGCCCTGCTGACCGAGGTCGTCCAGCGGGTGCGGGACGGGCGACTGCGGACGAACATCGGTACCGTCGCATCTCTCGACGACGCCGTCACCACCTTCAACTCGACCGAGCGGCTCAAGGGGAAGATCATCATCAGCGTTCGTCCGTAGTACATCTCTCGTCGGTACTGCGATGCCGTCGGGCGGGGGTGCTGCAGAACGGCCGAGGCTGTTCTGCAGCACCCTCGATGCCTGACGCGAGGCGACGGAGTCAGGGAGCGATCTCAAGCTTGGTGATCAGACCGTCGGCGAGGGTGAACCGGTAGATGATGTCGACGACACCGCCGGGGAAGTCACCCTCCAGGTGATTGGTGACGACGTAGTGGGAGTCGTCGAACTTCTCGACGTGGCTGACCTCGACCGTATAGGCGTACTCGCTGGTCTCGGTCTCCCGCCAGCGGTGGATCTCGTCGTGACCGGTGTAGGCGGTGCCGTCGTCGTCGATCACCGTGGCGTCGGTGGCGAAGGCGGCCAGCAGGTCGTGAGCGTTCGCCTTGTGCTGGGGATCGGCCTCGCGCAGGTACTTCGTGATCGCCGGCGGTAAATGCTTCGCCATCTCGGCGGCGGTCGGGTCGGGCGGGTGCTGGATGGTCATCAGGCGCCTTTCAAGGTGAAGGTGGTGCGGTCATGCGCTGTCGGTGGCATTCCGGGCAAGTCGACGCAGTACATCCCATGGCGTTCGGTGAGGATCAGCAGAATCGTGTCGCAGTCCCTGCATCGCGCTACCGTGCCGGGTCCTGACATGTACACCACCATCTCCGCCATGACCCCGGTACGGCCACAACCCGTGCACTTGTAACCCACGTGACCTGCATGATGCCCGGGCCAATCAGGCACGGCGAGAGTGATGCTCTTCACCCGCGGAGTCTCGAAGGTCGTAGAGATCACCGTGCCTGTCTGCCACGTCAGTCGCCGGAGTAGCGCTGCTCTTTCCACGGGTCTCCATGGTTGTGATAGCCGAACATCTCCCAGAAGCCGGGTTGATCGGTGGTGCGCAACTCCAGACCACGGATCCACTTCGCGCTCTTCCAGAAGTACAGGTGCGGTACCAGCAGTCGCGCCGGCCCGCCATGCTCCGGATCAAGCGGGCGCCCGTCGTACTCGTCGACGATCCATGCCTTCCGACCGCTCAGATCCGCCACCGGAATGTTCGTCGTGTAGCCGCCGTCGGAGAACGCCAGTGCATAGGCCGCCTGGGGCGGCACCGCGTCCAGGAAGGCGTCGAGGGACACTCCCGACCAGACCATGTCCAACCTCGTCCACTTCGTCACGCAGTGGATGTCGACGGTGAACGTCTCGCGCGGCAATGCCTGGAATTCGGCCCACGACCACGAGACCGGATGGTCGACTGCTCCACGGACCGTGAAGTCCCACGCGTCCAGGGGTGTGTACGGCGTCGGCCCGGCCGACAACACCGGGAAATCCCGCGTGACGTACTGCCCGGGCGGTACTCGCGAAGAATCCGCAGTACGCCGGCCGACGAACCCTCTGGTGACAGCCATCAGGCCTTCTCACCAAGCTGCATCCGCAACAGCCACTGCTGCTTCTCCAACGCCCCAACCACCCTGACCAGTACGTCCTGCGTCACCAGATCCGCGGCCCCGATCGACTCGAGTCGCGCCCGGATCCGCTCAGCCACCGCCGCCACCCTCCGGCCCAGCTCCCAGACCACCGCATGATCAGCCAGCGACCGGACCTCCACAGGTTCAACCCGCGACCCGGCCGCCACCGCCGAGCTCTGTCCATCGGGTACGAAACCCAACGTCACCGCACGCTCAGCGACAACATCTGCCAGCTCGCGCCACTCCTCCACCAACTCATCAAGGAACAGATGCACGCCATGAGCGGCCGCCCCGACCACGCTCCAGTGCAACTGCTTCCCGACCAGCGACAGATCGATCAGATCCTTCAGCACCACCTGCAACTCCGCACCAACCGCCGCCCGCTCGTTCGGATTCTCCAACGGCGGCAACTGCACCGAATTAGCAACAGCTCCAGTAGACATACCTCCCCAGTGTCATGCCCACGGCCGTACCTTTCCTCCCCACCCAAACCAATCGCTACCAGCCGCACACCGACTCACACCGGTCCCCGGAAGCTGGCCAGCGATCGCAACCTCGTTGTCAACACGCTGAGTGTTACAAGCTGCAGAACCGTTGACGACCGGAGCCGCGCATCGTGAGGCGACGGCAGTGTCGAAGTATTGACACTTGTGTTGAGTGGTCTCTAGCGTGGCTGGTATTACTGCTACGGCCGGAAGGTGAGTCATGACGTACGTCATCGGTATCGACGTCGGTGGGACGTTCACGGATGGAGTGCTCGACGACGGCGCCGGCGTCATCGTGGCGGCCAAGGCGCCGTCGACGCCCGCGGACTACTCGCAGGGGGTGCTGGAGGTGCTCGCCGGGCTGGCCGAACAGCTGGACGCATCGGTCGAGGAGATGCTCGCGGAGACGCACCACATCGCGCACGGCACGACGTCGTCGCTGAACGCTCTGGTGATGGGCAACGTCCCGGACGTCGGGTTCATCACCACTGTCGGGCACCGCGACTCACTGTTCATCATGAACGTCGAGGGCCGCTACCTGGGGTCGGCTCCCGACGAGCTGCAGAACGTGCTGGGCCAGAGCAAACAGCACACGCTGCTCCCCAAGCGCCACGCGGTCGAGGTCGTGGAGCGGATCGACCGCGACGGCACCGTGCTGGTGCCGCTGAACGAGGAATCGGTCCGCTCGGCGGTGCGTGCACTGCTGGCCGACGGCATCCGCTCGATTGCCGTCAGCTTGCTGTGGTCGTTCCGGAATCCCACCCACGAGCAGCGGGTCCGCGAGATCGTCCACGAGCTCGACCCCGGGGCCTTCGTGGCGCTCAGCAGCGAGATCAGTCCACGGATCCGGGAGTTCGCCCGCAACGCCACCACCGTGATGAGCGCCCAGATCGGGCCGGGCCTGGAGGACTACCTGGGCAACCTCGAAGGCCGGCTCCGCGAGTCCGGTCTGGCCGGACCGCTGCTGGTCATGCAGAGCAACGGCGGCGCCATCGCGGCCGCCGAGGCGCCGAGCTACGCGATCAGCACGGTCGGATCGGTTCTCACCGGCGGCGTTGTCGGTGCCGTGTCACTGGGCGAGCAACTCGGTCACCGCAACATCATCTCCACCGACGTCGGAGGTACGACGTTCCTCGTCGGCCTGGTCGTCGACGGCGAGCCGGTCCGGGCGAGTACGACGGTCATCAACCACCATCCGATCAACGTGCCGACCCTGCAGGTGCACGCGATCGGGTCCGGCGGCGGTGCGATCGCGTGGATCGACCAGGGCGGCAACCTGCAGGTCGGACCGCGCAGCGCCCAGTCGGTCCCCGGCCCCGCATGCTACGGCGCCGGTGGCTCCGAACCCACCAACACCGACGCGAACCTCGTCCTCGGCATCCTCCCCGAGAAGGGCCTGCTCGGCGGCCGTAAGGCGCTCGACCTCGACGCCGCCCGGGAGGCGATCCGCAGCCGGATCGCCGAGCCGCTCGGCCTGTCGGTCGAAGACGCCGCGGCCGCGATCTACGCCGTCCAGAACGCCCAGACCGGCGACCTGCTGCGCAAGGCCGTCGTCGAGGCCGGACACGATCCACGGTCCTTCGTTCTCTACGCGTTCGGCGGTGCCGGACCGGCGTACTGCGCGTCGTACGCCCGCGAGGTCGGTGTCGCCGACGTGGTCGTGCCGCTCGGCCCGGTCGCATCGGCGTTCTCGGCGTACGGGCTCGCGTCGTCCGACGTGGTGCTCACCGCGGAACTGTCCGACCCGACGGCGATGCCGCTCGACCCGGTCCGCGCCGAGCGGACCTACGCCACGCTCGAGGCCCAGGTTCGCGACGGCCTGGCCCGGCAGGGGCTGAGCTTCGAGCGGATCGAGATCGTCCGGTCGCTCGACCTGCGGTACACGATGCAACTCGCCGAGGTCGCGGTCGAGGTGCCGGGCGGCGAGCTCGACGACGCCTCGGTCACCGGCATCGCGCACGCCTTCGACCGCCGGTACGCCGAGTTGTACGGCGAGGGCACCGGCTTCGCCGCGGCCGGCGTCCAGGCGATCACGTTCCGGGTGCGGGCGACCGGCGTACTCCCCTTCTCCCCCGCGCTGCCGAAGCTCGCGGACGCCGAGACGACCGACCCCACGGCCGCGCTGCTCGAGCATCGCAAGGTCTGTCTGAACGCCAGTACCGGGTACGTCGACACCCCGATCTACGACTACCGCGCACTCGGCGCCGGCCATCGCATCGAGGGACCGGCCGTGATCGAGGTCTCGACCACCACCGTCGTCGTCCCACCGGGCACCAGGGGTGTCGTCGATCACCTCGGCAACCTCGTGATCAGCACCGACTCGGAAGAGAACTGACATGACCATGGCCATCCCGGGCTCCGAACACTTCGCGAGCCGTCCCGTCGAACCCGAGACGCTGCGCGCCCAGCTGCCGCAGACGCTGAAGGTGCACTCGGTCGGTCAGGACCGGATCGACGCCCTCGACCCACTGACCTACGAGGTGATCCGGCACCGGCTCTGGTCGGTCACCGAGGAGATGGGCGAAGCGCTGCAGCGGATGTCCGGCTCGCCGATCGTCACCGACGCCAACGACTTCGACTTCGCGATCTGCGACGAGCTCGGCCAGGAGGTCCAGGTCGGTCTCTACAACACGATGCTCGTCGGCGCGGTCGACCTCGCCATCTACTGGACCCTCCAGCACCGGGCCGCCAACCCGGGCATCCAGGAGGGCGACATGTTCCTCTGCAACGACCCTTGGGTCGGTGGCGGCCTGCACCAGAACGACGTCATCGTCTTCCAGCCGATCTTCCACGACGGCGAGCTGTTCGCCTGGACCAGCGCGATCTGCCACGAGCCCGACCTCGGCGGGGTCGGCCTCGGCTCGTTCAGCCCGGCCGCACAGGACGTCTTCTCCGAATCGTTGCCGACACCACCGGTCAAGGTGGTCCGCGACTTCCGGTTGCAGGACGACGTCGCCGACCTGTGGGTACGGCGGTCGCGCGTCCCGATGCTGGTCAGCCTCGACCTGCGGGCCAAGATCGGCGCCAACTCGGTCGGCCGCAAACGACTCGCCGAGGTGATCGACCAGTACGGCGCCGACACGGTCAAGGCCGTGATGAAGCGGATGATGTCCGACGCCGAAGGCCGGCTGCGCGGCAAGCTGTCCGGTCTGCCGGACGGCACCTGGCGGGCCACCGGGTACCAGGACCAGTCCCACGAAGGCGACCGCGGCGTCCACAAGATCACCGTCGCGATGACCAAGGCCGGCGACCGGCTCAGCTTCGACTTCACCGGCACCGATCCGCAGGCCGGGATGATCAACTGCACCTACGCGGGCATGCGCGGCGGCGTGATGCTGGCACTGCTGCCGATGCTGGCGCACGACATCCCTTGGTCCGCGGGCGGTCTGATGCGCTGCTTCGACCTGGTCTCGGAGGAGGGCACGATCAACAACGCGTCGTACCCAGCGGCCGTTGGCCGGGGACCGATCGGGCCCGCCTGGCTGACCGGGACGCTGGTGGCCGAGTGCCTTTCGCAGCTGCTGGAACGCGATGCGGATCTCGGCAAGAGCGTGCAAGCTGCGTGTTGCGGCACCTGGGACACCGCCGTCCTGGCCGGGCTCGACGAGCGCGGCCAGGTGCCGATGCCGTTCCTCAACATCATGATGGAGCCGATGGCCGGCGGGTACGGCGCCCGCCCGGACACCGACGGCATGGACACCGGCGGGCTCTTCTGCATCCCGATGGGCCGCGTACCCGATGTCGAGATGACCGAGTTCCTCTATCCGCTGCTCACCTTGTGGCGGCGTGAGGAGCCGGACTCCGGCGGTCCGGGTCGCCGGCGCGGCGGCGTCAGCGCCTCGCTGGCGGTCACGCTGCACGGTTCCAGTCAACCGGCCGGTCTGGTCCTCGCCTCGGCGGGCAAGGCCGTCGCGCAGAACGCCGGTCTCTCCGGTGGCTATCCGGGCAACACGGGCCTGGAGCAACTGGCCCGCAATGCCGATGTCGGGAGCCTGCTGAAGACCGGCCGGATTCCCCAGTCCGTCGGCGAACTGGGCGCCGAGGTCGAGCTCGGTCCGTGCTATGCACAGTCCTATCTCGCGCCCGGCGAGGTGCTCTACATGCACTGGCAGGGCGGCGGTGGGTACGGCGATCCGCTGCTGCGCGAGCCCGAGGCGGTCGCCCGTGATGTGCACGAGGACAAGGTCAGCGCCGCCGCGGCCGAGTCCGTGTACGGCGTCGTCCTCCGCAACGGAACGATCGATGCCCAAGGCACCGAAGCGGCGCGCGCCGCCGTTCGCTCCGTACGCCGGGATCGCTCGACCGGTGGGAGCACCAACGGTCCACGCATCGACCCGGCCGCGGCACAGCGACTCGACGACAACCTCGTCCTGCACGGAACCACCGTGGCCTGCGCGCACTGCGGACAGGGCATCGCCGACACGACCACGGACACGACGCTTGCCCTGGCCCGGTACGACGGGCCGTCGTACGAGGCGGGACCGCAGGTCACGTCCGACCCGACCGAGTACGTCGACGCCGAGGTCGTCTTCCGGCAACTCTGCTGCCCGGGGTGCTGGACCGCGATCTACTCCGCGATCGTGCCGGCCACACATCCGGATCACGTCGGTGACGTCTCCCGTTTCACGCCCGTGGGGAGTCCGTCTTGAGGCTGCGGACCGTTGCGGTGCTCGGCGGCGGGCCGGGCGGTCTCTACACCGCCCGCCTGCTCAGACTCCGGATGCCGGACTGCGACGTCCGGCTGATCGAGCAGATCGAACCTCGCCACACCTTCGGCTTCGGCGTCGGTCTGGCCACCCGCACCCAACGGAACCTGCAGGCCGCCGATGCCGAGTCCTTCGATGGCATCCTGTCGATCGCGCACTCGCACGAGATGTCGATGGTGGTCGACGGCCACGCGGTCACCCTCGCCTCGGACGACCTGATCGCCGTCAGCCGCAGCCAACTGCTCGACGTACTGCGAGAGCATGCGGCGGCCGCCGGCGTACGTCTCGAGTACGGCGACCGCGGGTGTGCGACCGACCTGGCCGGAGAGGTCGACCTCGTGATCGCGGCCGACGGTGTCAGTAGCGCCACTCGTGAGGAGCTCCCGGTCGTCGGCAGCTCCGTGACGACCGCGGACGCGCTCTACCTCTGGGCCGGCACGGATGTCGCCCTGCCCACGGCACTCTTCGCGCCGGCAACCACCGAGCACGGCACTTTCGTCGCACACGCCTACCCCTACGCCGCGGACCGCAGCACGTTCCTGGTCGAGACCGACGAGGAGACCTGGCGTCGTGCGGGGTTCGACGTGACCACCGAGCAGACGCCGTACGACGGTGACGACCAGGCGGCCCTGGACTATCTCTCCGACGCGTTCGCCGACCATCTGCACGGTCATCGGTTGATCGGCAACCGGACCAGGTGGATGCGGTTTCGGACGGTCAGCTGCGAACGGTGGCACGATCGGAACGTGGTCCTTCTGGGCGACGCCGTACACACCGCGCACTACTCCATCGGCTCCGGCACGAAGCTGGCGATGGAGGACGGCATCGCGCTCGTCGACGCGCTCGACGCCGCTCCCGACCTCGAGATCGCGCTGACCGAGTACGAGATCGCACGGCGACCCGCGGTCGAGCACCTGCAGTCGACCGCGCTGCGCAGCATGCGGTGGTGGGACTCCTTCGCCGCCCGGCTGGAGCTACCGGTCGAAAGACTGTGGGTCGCCTACATGACCCGGGCCGGCAAGGTCAGCCTGGACCGGTTCGCTGTCACCGCACCGGAGGTTGTCGGTCGCGCGGTCGCTCACTACGCCGGGCGCGCGGACATACCTGCTGACGGCCTCGTCGACTGGGTGTTCCGGCACCAATCTCCTGGCGTCGGAGAGCTTCCCGAGGTGTTCGTCGACATCGACGATCCGTGGGGCCCCGCAGCAGACACGCTGATCAAGGACATCGACGCTACGGCCGTCCTGCTGACGAGTGACGACGATCGGGAGTCCGTACTGACGATGCTCGACGTCGCCGAACGGATTCGGCAGGAGACCGCGGCCCGGGTCGAGGTCCTGGTGCCCCGCGCGGAGCGTGAGCTCGGTGCGGCGGCCCTGGTCAGTGGCCGGGCCGACGCTGTCCGGCTCCGGAACGAGGCCGGATGAGCACCGCTGTCGAGGACTTCCCGGCGCAGGACCCGGCGTACCGCACGGCCGGGCTGTGGGACGCGCTCACCATCCCCGGCCAGCTCGCCAGAGTCGTTGCCCAGAACAACGATCGCGTCGCGGTCGTTGCCGCCGAGGGCTCGATCACGTACGGCGAACTCGACGTGCGGACCGACCGGATCGCGGCCGGGCTGCTGCGGATCGGGTTGCGTCCGGGGGATCGCGTGCTGCTCCAACTCACCAACCGGCTGGAGTCGGTGGTTGCCTGGTATGCCTTGCTCAAGGCCGCCCTGGTCCCGGTCGCAACGCTGGCTCCGCATCGCGAGCACGAGATCGGCGCGATCAGCCGGCAGTGCGAGGCCCGGGCGCATCTGGTCGAGGCCGGCCTGCCGTTCGACCTCGTTGCCTTCGGCGCAAGAATGGCTCTCGAGCATCTGTTGACGATCGGTGAGCCCGCGGCGGCCGGCGTACCGCTGGAGTCACTCGGTGCCGACCTCGACCCGGCCGAAGCTCGCGCGCTGGTCGCGACCGCGCAGGCCGGCGTCGGTCCGGACGAGCTGGCTGTGCTGCAGCTGTCCGGCGGCACGACCGGCACGCCGAAGCTGATTCCCCGGCAGCATGCGGAGTACTGGTACAACGCGGCGGCGTACGCCGAACGGCTCGGGTGGACCGACGAGACGCGGATCGCGCACCTGATTCCGATCGTGCACAACGCCGGGGTCACCTGCGCCGTGCACGCCGCGGCCAGCGTCGGCGCCACGCTCGTACTCGGAACGGCCGACCCGGTGCAGTGGGTGCCGCTGATCGCGCGGACCGCGGCCGACGCCGTGCTGATCGGGCACGGTCACTTCAGCGCCCTCGCCGGTGTCCTCGACGCGCTGCCTTCACTCCGGCAGGTGGTCCTTTCGGGCGCCAAGGTGCCGGATGCGTTGTTCGACGACCTCGAACGCCGCGGGATCTGGTCGGGGCAGCTGTTCGGCATGGGCGAAGGGCTGTTCTGCATCAGCAACCTGGACGATCCACGAGAAGCGCGGCTCCGTACGGTCGGCACCACGCTGAGCCCGCTCGACGAGATCAAGCTGCTGGAGCCGGGCAGCGAACGCGAGGTCGCGGACGGTGCGACCGGCGAGCTGTGCTGCCGTGGTCCCTACACGATCCGCGGGTACTACCGCGCGCCCGAGCACAACCGGACAGCGTTCACCTCCGACGGCTTCTACCGGACCGGCGATCTGGCGCGCTGGGGCATGTACGGCGGCCGCGCGTACCTGCATATCGAAGGCCGGATCAAGGACGTCATCAATCGTGGCGGCGAGAAGATCAGCGCCGACGAGGTGGAGCGGTTGTTGCTGGCCCATCCGGCGATCTCCCAGGCCGCGGTCGTGGCGATGCCCGATCCCCGGCTCGGTGAGCGGGCGTGCGCGTTCGTGGTCGCGGAGCAGGCGATCGACGTACCCGGCGTCCAGGAGCATCTGGCCGCCCTCGGGGTCGCCAAGTTCAAGTGGCCGGAGCGCGTGGTCCGGGTCGCCGAGCTGCCGCGGACGAACGTCGGCAAGATCGACAAGGCCGGCCTCCGGCGGCTCGTCACCGGGGGCGACGGCGCCGCCGCCGGTTAGGGTCGGAGCCATGACGTCGGATCCCGCGCCCCGGAACCCGCGGAGCACCACCCGCCGCGACCTGGTCGAAGCGCAGATCATCGCCGAGGCGACCCGGCTGTTCGCCGAGCGCGGCTTCGCGGGGACCAGCCTCAAGGACATCGCCGAGGCCACCGGGCTGACCCGGCCGGCGCTCTACCACTACGTGCGCAGCAAGGAGGACATCCTCGCCAAGCTCGTCACCGAGCTGGCCGAGCTGCCCGCCCAGGCACTGCGCGCGGTCAACGCCGAGAAGAAGCTCAGCGCGTCCGAGCGGCTGCGCCGGATGGCTCGCGCCGTCGCGCTGCTGCAGGCCACCGGCCCGGCGAAGTTCCAGCTGCTGATCCGGTCCGAGGCCGACCTGCCGCCGGACCTGGTCAAGCGGTACACCGAGAGCCGGCGGAAGGTACTGCGCGAGTTCGTCGGAGTGATCGAGGCCGGGACCAGTTCCGGCGCGTTCCGCGCGGTCGATGCCCGGATCGCCGCACTCTCGATCATCGGCCAGTGCAACTGGGTCGCCTGGTGGCACCACGACGGCACACCGGAGGAGAACGAGCGGGTCGCCGACGAGATCGCCGACCTGGCCGTCGCGTCGGTGCTGGCCGCCGGCGACGACGCGGTTGACGGCGATCCGCGCCGGCGGTCGCTGGCCCGGCTGCGCCGCGAACTGGACTATCTCGAGCAGGTCATCGACGACTGATCCACTCGTCGATCACGTGCGCGGCGAGCTCGGTCCCGGTCGGCGCACCGTTGGCGATCGGACCGCCGAAATGGGTGCCCGGCACGGAGGCCACCGTGACGTCGTCCGCGCCGAGCGCGGCCCGGAACCGCGCGATGTCCGCGGGGAACGAGGCCTGGTCGCCGGTCAGCTCCAGCAGCAGCGACGGCACGGTGACTCCCGGGGCGCAGCGCGCGAAGTCGGCGTTCGTGGTGTTGGCCGACCAGGTCGACAGCCACGCCTCGGCGGTCGCGAGCCGGCCGAAGCCGACCAGACCGTAGTTCGTCAGGTCGGGCCTGCGCCCGAAGAGCGAGCCGTACGGCCGCTCGTTCGGATCCAGGGACAGGTCGACGTTGCGCAGATCGGCGTCGGTCCGGTACGTCGTCAGCACCCGTGGCGCGATCGCCCGCCGCCGGTCGTCATGCTTCTTCGCGGCACGTGACTCGGCCACCCACTCCCGCGCGCGGGCATCGATGCGCGCGATCCGGGTGGCCTGCGCCTCGCGGTACCCCGCTACGAACGCCGCGTCGTACGTCGTCGACTCGGGTGCTTCCACGAAACCATTGGCGGCTGCGAACGGATCCAGGTCGGGGTCGACGGACAGCGGATCGGACTCGTCGGCGACCGACGGATCGATGACGCGGAGGAGCAACGCACCTTGTCCCGGGTGCGGTGCCATGAAGATGCACCCGTCGGGCAACGGCATCTCGGTGTCGGCCAGCGGCACCGGCCGTCCGGCCGGAGTCGTCGTCAGCCGCTCGGCCGCGCCGGCCTGCTGGCAGTAGAACGCCGCGAGCGTGGCACCACCGGAGTGGCCGAGGCAGACCACCTGGTCGAAGCCGAGGTCGCGGAGCCTGACGTGACCGGCGGCGAAGTCGACAATCGCCTGCTCGTGCAGCAGATTGAGGTCGTTGTTGGGTGAACGCGATCCCTGGGTCCAGACGGCGTACCCGTCGCGAAGGAGGTACGGGACCGACGCGTGGTGGGTGACGTCCTGACGGGGATGCATCAGTGTGACGACCGTACGCGCGCCAGCGGGCACCCGCAGTACGCCGGTCACCGTCGCACCGTCGCTGGTGGTGAGCCGGTGGACCGTGGTCTCCACATCCTCGGGCTCGTCGAGCAGGTCGGTATGGCGCCCGGCGCCGAGTCGGCTGACGGTCATCGGGCCTCGACGCGCAGCGCGTCCTTGTCCCATTGGGTGATCCGGCACCCGGCCAGGCCGGCGACACACGAGTACCAGACCGCGTGCCGGCATCCGGTCGCCCGGCGATCGACAACGATCGGGTCGTCCGACTCCAGGGCGACGTACGGACCGATGCGCAAGCTCTTGACGGTCTCCTGTTCCGCTGCGACCTCGTGGACGCGGGTGTTCTCGGGCACGTCGAGGACGAACAGCCGATGGGTCATGGCGCCACCGGGCCGGTTTCCTGCCAGCGTTCGGCGCGCTCGACGATGAGTTCGGCCTTGCGGAGCAGGAGATCGTCCATGCTGTGGCCCGGGTTCTGCACGATGTCGACCAGGGCGTCGATGGTGAGGTTCGCGTCGAGGTCCTCCTGCGGCGTCACCGGGCGGAGCGCGCGGGTGATCTCGACCATGTAGCCGTTCGGGTCGTGGGTGTAGATCGACTCGATCGTCTCGTGCTGGATCTGCATCTCCACCGGCCACTCCGACGCATCGAGCCGGCGCCGGTACTCCATCAGGTGTTCGTCGGAGTCGACGTGCAGGGCCAGGTGCCGCGAGCGGACGAAGTACTCGGGCGTGTCCGCGTCGAAGCGGGCGTAGACGTCGCCCTTGCCCACCGAGCGGTCCGGCGCGGCCAGACCGAAGTAGTAGAAGAAGGCGATCCGGTCGTCGTTGCCGATGTCGAAGAAGAAGTGGATGAAGTCCGGGTGGTCCTCAGGCCCCCAGCCCGCCGCACAGATCGAGTGCACCACCGGGAAGCCCAGGACGTCGCGGTAGAACCGTACGGTCCCGGCTGGGTCGAACGTCGGGAACGCCGCGTGGTCGACCCCACGGACGAGGTGACTGTCGTCCAGCGATGTCATCGAGTCTCCTTGTCTAGTTGATCAGTGCGGCGGTGTCGCGCCGGAGCAGTGAACCCGCTCCGGTGATGGTCAGCGGCAGGTCGAGAGCCTTGAGGATGCTGTAGGCGCCGGCCGTCGCGGCCGAGATCACCGGTACGCCGAACTCGCGCTCGGCGTCGTCGATCAACGGCAACGACGGCATCTGCACGCAGGCGGACAGCACGAGCGCGTCGGCGTTCGAGAGATCCAGCGAACGCGCCGCGGCCATCACCTCCGTACCGGGGATGCACCCGACCGCGTGGTTGTCCTCGACCTCCAGCGCCCGCCAGTCGACGATCTCGAACCCCTCGGCCTCCAAGTACGTGACGACCTGCTCCGCCAGCGGACGCAGGTACGGCGTGACCAGAGCCACCCGGCGCGCCGGGATCGCGTGCAGCGCCTCGACCAGCGCACCCGCACTCGACCGGACCTTCGCCTCGGACCCACCCGTCGCCAGCTGCTCCGCGACCAGACCCTCCACGCGCTGGTGCTCCCCTGGCCCGCCCGCCATCAGCGCGACCAGGCAGGCGTACAGAATCACGTCCGGCCGCGCATCTCCCAGCTCCAGCACGCACCGTTCTCGCTGTGCGTTCATCGCTGCCAGCTGCGCGGCCGACACCTTGGCCATCCGCATCCGGCTCGCGTGGAACGAGAACCCCGGCCCCAGCAAGGCAGGCATCTCCGTCTCCACCGTCACGTTGGAACTGGGCACGACCAATCCGACCCGCAAGGCTGAATGCTTCACATCTTCAGTCTTCGACGCCAACGACGAAAAGTCAACACATGCGTCAGCATTCTGGCGGAGCTGCATCTACCTCAGGATTTCGTCACCACGTTGACGATGCGGTCGGGGACGATGACGAGGCGCAGGACCGGCTGTCCTTCGAGGTGGTGCAGGTAGTCGGCGTTGCCGGCGAGGATGCGTTCGATGTCCTGCTGCGTGGCGTCTGCCGGGACCTCGACGGTGAAGCGGGTCTTTCCGTTGACCTGGACGGGAAGTGTGACGGCCCTGTCAGCAGCCAGGTCCTCGTCGGCCTCGGGGAAGTCCGCGTACGTCAGCGAGGTCTCGTGGCCCAGCCGCATCCACAGCTCCTCGGCGACGTGTGGCGCGAGCGGCGCGATCATGAGCACCAGTGGCTCGGCCAAGGTCCTGGGTAGCGCGCCGTCCCTGCCCACGATCCGGGCGGCGTGATTGGTCAGCTCCATCAGGCGGGCGATGGCGGTGTTGAACCGCAACGCACCAAGATCCTTGCGCACGATCGTGATCGTGCGCTGCAGGCGCCCGAGGGTGTCCTCGTCCAGCTCCTGGTCGCTGACGCGGGTTTCGCCGGTCGCTTCGTCGACGATGCTGCGCCACAGACGCTGGAGGAACCGGTGCACACCGATGATGTCGTCAGTTTGCCATGGCCGGTCGGTGTCCAGCGGGCCCATGGCCATCTCGTACAACCGCAGTGTGTCGGCGCCGTACCTGGCATACATGTCATCTGGGCTGACGCTGTTCTTGAGGCTCTTGCCCATCTTGCCGGCCCGCCGAGTGACCGGTTCGCCGTTGTAGACGCAGGCGCCGTCATCCGCCTGAACCACCTCGGCCGCCGGAACGTACATACCGCGCTCGTCGGTGAAAGCATCGGCCAGGATGTAGCCCTGGTTGTACAGCCGCCGGAACGGCTCCTTGGTCGAGACATGGCCGAGGTCGTAGAGGACCTTGTGCCAGAACCGGGCATACAACAGGTGCAGTACGGCGTGCTCGACTCCGCCGACGTAGAGGTCCACGCCACCATCGCCCGGCTGGGATGCGTCCGGTGGGACCATCCAGTAGCGCTCGATCTCCGGGTCGACGAACATCTGGTCGTTGGCCGGGTCCAGATAGCGCAAGTAGTACCAGCAGGACCCAGCCCACTGCGGCATCGTGTTCAGCTCGCGCCGATACCGCTTCGGACCGTCTCCAAGGTCGAGTTCGACGGTTCCCCACTCCCCTGCGTTGGCCAACGGCGGGACCGGATCGCCGGTCTCGTCCTCCTGTGGCGCAGGCCGGAAGTCCGTCATCTCTGGAAGCTCGACGGGCAAGGCCGCTTCAGGGAGCGCAACAGGCAGACCGGTCTCGTCGTACACGATGGGGAAGGGCTCGCCCCAGTAGCGCTGGCGGGAGAACAACCAGTCGCGCAACCGGTAGGAACGTTGCCGGCGCCCACATCGCGTGTCCTCGAGCCAGCTGATGGCGGCTGAGATCTCCTCTTCCTGGGAGAGGCCGCCGAACCACGAGACCGGTGGTCCGGGTACGGCGTGCACCTCCAACGCAAACTCATGAGCGAAGTCGAGGTCGCGCTGGTCGTGGGCAGGCACCGCCATGATCGCGCCGGTCCCGTAGCCCATCACCACGTAATCGGCCAGAAAGACCGGGATCTGTGCTTCGGTCGCCGGGTTGATCACGTAGCTGCCGGTAAAGACGCCGGTCTTGTCGTACGCCGCGGCCGTGCGCTGCCGGTCAGTGAGCCGCCCGGCCATTTCCTGGTATGCGGCGACAGCATCCCGCGGTGCCCAGTCGGTCGCGGCGCGGCCGCGTCCCGCTGGATATCGCCATGCTGATGGGATGTCGTCCGACCAGGACTCCGCGACCAGCTTGTTCACCAGCGGATGCTCCGGCGCGAGCACGACATAGGTGGCACCTGGCAAGGTGTCCGGGCGGGTGGTGAACACCTCGATCGACAGGTCCGGGTGGCCGACAACTCTGAGATCGATGCGAGCGCCGTCGCTGGCTCCGATCCAGTTGCGCTGCAGTTGCTTGATCGACTCCGGCCAGTCCACCAGGTTCAAGTCGTCTATCAGCCGCTCTGCCAAGGCCGTGATCCGCAGCATCCACTGGCGCAGCGGTCGCCGGTAGACCGGGAAGTTGCCTACGTCGCTGCGACCGTCGGCAGTGATCTCCTCGTTGGCGAGCACCGTGCCCAAGCCAGGGCACCAATTGACGAGTTCCTCCGAGACATAAGCCAGCCGGAAACTGTCGATCAGCTCTCGCCGTTCGCGCTCCGCCAGTTCGCTCCACGCTCGTCCATCGGGCGTCGGGCGCTGACCGGAGACGAACTCGGCGATGAGTTCCCCGATCGGGCGGGCGTGCCCCGTCCGCTGATCAACCCAGCTGTTGAAGAGCTGCACGAAGATCCATTGGGTCCAACGGTAGTAAGAAGGGTCGGTGGTTGCGATCGACCGGCGGGTGTCGTGGCCCAATCCGAGACGCCGCAACTGGCGGCGCATGTTGTCGATGTTGTCCTGCGTCGTCACCCGGGGATGCTGACCGGTGTCGATCGCGTATTGCTCGGCAGGCAGCCCGAACGCGTCATATCCGAAGGTGTGCATGACATGGCCGCCGGTCATCCGCAGGAATCGGGCGACCACGTCTGTTCCGATGTAGCCGAGTGGGTGACCCACATGCAGGCCCGCACCGCTCGGATACGGGAACATGTCGAGGACGTAGAACTTCCGGCGCCCGGCCATCCGCTCGAAACCGCTGGCGAACGGACCGGACGGGTTGGGTGAGTCGAAGGTGCCGTCCGTTGCCCACCGGTCCTGCCACCGCAGCTCGATCTCGTTCGCACGACGTGCGTCGTAGCGGAACGGCACCTGCCCGTCAGCAGGCGCCTCGCCGGGCTCGGTCTCGCTCATCTGATCCCCATCGCTCACACGGCCCTGAAAGGCAGCATGCCTTTTTCCAACGGCTTGGTCTATCGGTCGCGGCCGTCGGTTTCGAGGAGGCGGAGCCAGAGTTCGCTGATGGTTGGGTAGGCGGGGACGGCGTGCCAGAGGCGATCCAGCGGGACCTCGCCGGTGATGGCGATGGTGGCTGCGTGGAGGAGTTCGGCGACGTCGGGTCCGACGGCGGTGAAGCCGATCAGGGTGTTGCGGTCGTCGTCGATGACCATCCGGGCCTGTCCGCGGTAGTGGTCGGCGTGCAGTGCGGCGCCGGCGACCGCTCCGAGGTCGTGGTCGACGATCCGGATCCTCTTGCCGGCCGCCGATGCGGCTTCGGCGGACAGACCTACAGCCGCTACTTCGGGATCGGTGAAGATCACCTGGGTGATGGCGCGTTCGTCGGCGGTGACCGCATGGCGTCCCCACGGACTCAGGTCGAGCTTCTCGCCGTGCGCTCGTGCGGCGATCGCGTCTCCCAAAGCGCGAGCTTGGTACTTGCCGTGATGAGTGAGTACGGCGCGCTTGTTCACGTCGCCCGCGGCATACAGCCAGCCACCGTCAACAGGCTTGCCCGCGTCGTCGACAACAGCGAGCGTGTCGTCGACATGCAGCCAGTCTCCGGGCGTGAGATCGAGGTGATCCAGGCCGAGGTTCTTGGTGTTCGGTGTACGTCCGGTCGCGACGAGAACTTCGTCAGCATCGACGGCTGTGCCGTCGGAGAGCGTGAGGTGCACCGTGCCGGAGTCATCGCGGCGGGCCTCGGTGGCGTCGACGTCGAGGTGAATCGACACCCCCGCCGTTCGGAGAGCAGCGGTCACCTGGTCACCGGCGAACGGCTCCACACCGGGCAGCAGCCGGCTCTGGGATATGAGGGTCACCTGCGAGCCGAGGGCGCTGAACGCGGTGGCCATCTCGGACCCGACGACCCCGCCACCGATGATGGCCAACCGATTCGGGATGACCTGGACGGCGGCGGCCTCTCTGCTTGTCCACGGCGCCACGTCCGCGAGTCCTCGAATGGGTGGCAGGTGGGCGCTGCTACCGGCGGCGATCACTACCGCATGGCGTGCTTGCACCGCCGTGGTCGTGCCGCCGGTATGGGCGATGCTGACGCTACGGGTGCCGGTAATGCGTCCGTGTCCACGGATCAGGGTGATCCCTGCGTGGTTCAGCCATTCGACCTGGCCGGAATCGTTCCAGCCGGAGGCGAATCGGTCACGCCGGGCCAGCACCAAGGCTGGGTCCACGTCGCTGGTGACGGTTTGGCCGGCGGCCGGCAGTGCGCGAGCGGCGCGAACCGCGGCGGCGTCGCGGAGCAGGGCTTTGGTCGGCATGCAGGCCCAGTACGAGCATTCCCCGCCGACGAGCTCGCGTTCCACGATCGCTGCGGTCAGGCCGCCCCGCACCACCCGGTCGGCAACATTCTCACCGACCGGTCCGGCTCCGATGATCACCACGTCGAAGTACTGGCTTGTACTCGTCATGTCATTTCGCCTTCGCCGCAAGGCGGTGCAGACGGATCGCGGAGATCAGGAAGAAGACTCCGCCCAGGATCGCGTAGCCGGCGACCGTGGTGAGTGAAGCGTTCGGCCCGCCCGCCATCACGATGAAACTGCTGCCGGCGAGGACGGAGATGCCACCGCTGAGGATCATCGCCCACTGGCCACCGAGCCGGTAGCGCAGGATCGCGACGATCAACTGGACGATGCCCGCGGTGATCGCCCAGACGCCCCACACCCGCAGCACACTCGGGATGCCGGAGGCGGCCGCGACGGCCAATCCGATGGCAGTGAGCAGACTCAGGCCCATAGTGAGGTAGAGCGGTGCTTTCGGGCGTGTGGCACCCGAGGAGCGGAAGTCGATCACGGCCGCGGCGAGGTCGAACAGCGGGTAGATGACCAGCAGGGCGACAGTTCCGGGGTTGATGGTCTTGGCGATCGCCATCATCAGGATCGCCCAGATGATGGCGAATCCGAAGCGGACGTAGTACAGGGTTCGGAGCGCCTTGGTGCTGCTGGTGGCATCAGCCACGGTGCCGGTGCGGCCGGCGTCGACGGCCTTGAATGCGCTGGACATCGGATCCCTCTCTCGGTGGGTGAAGCTGGTGGATCGTCCCGCCGTCAGCGGCATAGATAGAACGATCGGTACACAGGAGGAGCTTGCAGCAGCGTGTCTGTCGTTGTCAAGACCGATCGTTCTATCTGCTACGCTCGCTACAGCACCTCAGAGATCGGAAGGGAACGGATGTCGGAAGCACGGGCTCGACTGCTCGACACGGCCACTGGGCTCTTCTACGGCGAAGGCATCCACGCCGTGGGTGTCGACCGCGTCATCGCCAAGGCACAGGTAACGCGCGCCACGCTCTACAGGCACTTTCCGAGCAAGGACGACCTCATCGTCGCCTACCTGACGCAAGCCGACGAGGCACTCCGTGCGCAGGTGAGCGCCGCGCGGACTCCAGGCGCCGGCTCCGACGACGTCATTCGAAGCATCGGCCGGTCGATCGCCGACGACATCCAGAGCGCCGGCTTCCGAGGCTGCGCGTTCCTGAACGCCGCCGCCGAGTACCCTGACCCGGACCATCCGGTCCACCAGGCAGTTCTCAAGCACCGGCAGTGGTTTCTGACAACCCTGACCGAGCTCTTCTCCGGCATCGGGAAGATCGATCCAGAACCGGCCGCCCGGCACTTCGTGATGCTGCGAGACGGCGCGATGGCCGCCGGCTGCCTGACCGATCCGAAACCCATCTGCGAGACCTTCCTGCGAGGAGTCGAAGGTCTCCTCAAATACCGCAGTCGTCAGGAACCGGCCTTCTGATCTGGAGGGGTCCGTGCTCCGATGATGGTTGTGCGGAGGACGCGTGCCGCGCTGCGCACGGCGCCGGTTCCACACGGAATTCGCAAGGCACTACCGCCCGGTGGACCTGTCTTCAAGGTGCGTTGAACCGGGGCTTAGGGCAGCGGTTGGGGGTCAGCGTTCTGGGAGGTTCAGGCGCTTCAGGCGTTCGTAGGCGCCGAGGATGTGCTTGTCGATTCCGTCCTGGGCTGCCTGCGGATCACCCAGGGCCAAGGCGTCTCGTAGCTCCTTGTGCTCGCTGTAACCGACGTCGAGGAAGTCGGGGAAGCTCGCGTTGCGGGCCCGCAGGAAGACCGTCACCTGACCACGGATGGACTCCCAGACCCGCTGCACCCGGGCGTGATCGCAATAGGTGTAGATGATGTCGTGGAACTGGAGGTCCAGCCGTACGGCGTCCTCCGGATCGATCTTGGTGTCGACGCTCTTCATCTGCTCCAGGACCGCATCCATCTCGGCGAATCCCGCACCCTGCATCCGGGTGCACGCCCGGCCGGCGGCCAGTCTCTCGATGGCGCCGCGGAGGGTGTGCACTTCCTCGACATCCGTCTTCGTCAGGGTGCTGACGAACGCCCCGCGGTGCCGCCTGATCTCGACGTGGCCCTCTTCCTCGAGCCGGGTGAGCGCTTCTCGGATCGGCCCACGGCTGACCTTGAGCGTCTTGGCCAACTCGGTCTCCTTGAGATGCTGGCCCGGCTGGAACTTGGCATCAGTGATCATCTCCCGCAGCACGTCAGTGACCAGATCACCAAGACCGCGCTGCGACGGCAGTGGGGACACGACGTCGTCGGGGATCATGCCGACCACCTCCTCGAAGCAGTTACCGCCAGTATCCGAAAGCAGGACGACTCTAACCCCTCTCGGGTCTCTTTGTAGATTGTAAACAGTTAATCATTGACAGTAAACCGATTACCAGGTCAGACTCGGGACCTCCACTCAGGCAGAGCGGCACAGCGCCGGCGCCACCGTCGGCCGACCGTGAGGCAGCCCGACCCCCAGGGCAGAGAGGTCACGACGATGACCACCGACACAGCGGTTCACACCGGACGCACGGCCCTCGGCCCGTTCCCGCCGGCCGCTCCCCGCAATCCCGACGCGCCGCACGTCACCGCGGCGACGATCGATGTCGACGCCGCGCAGATCCTGGGCCCGCTGACGCGCGTCTGGGAGAGCTTCGGCTACGACGAGTTCAACTGGACGTACACGCCCACCGGCAAGCGGCTGCTGCAGACCTTCACCGACTTCTCCGGCGGCGGCTACTTCGTCCGGCCGCATTACATGTACTGCTCCGGCAGCGGTTTCGGCATCCCGCACTGGAGCTCAGGCAACGTCTACCACGAAGACGCCGAAGGCAATCCCTACTACGACTTCACGCTGCTGGACCAGGCATACGACGCGATCGTCGGCGCCGGGCATCACCTGCTGGTGGAACTCGGCTTCACCCCGCGGGATCTCCTGCCACCCGAGGCCGACGAGCTGACCGTCGTGCCCAGCCCCACCGCGTACACCAATTACGAGGCAGGTGCCTGGGGATATCCGCCCAAGGACTACGCCAAGTGGGCGGGCCTGATCGGCGCAACGGTCCGGCACTGCATCGAGCGCTACGGCGAGGCGGAGGTGAAGACCTGGCTCTGGGAGCTGTGGAACGAGCCGGACATCAGCTATTGGCGCGGCACTCTTGATCAATACAACGAGCTCTACACCGCTACGGTCCAAGCGATCCGCGGCGTGCTGCCCGAGGCCAAGGTCGGCGGACCGGCTGTCACCAGTGGCGGACTGAACTTCCTCCGGGGCTTCCTGGACTACACCTCGCGCCGTGACGAGCCGCTGGACTTCATCTCGTACCACACCAAGGGCTGCCACTTCCCGACCCGTGACTACAAGCCGTTCGCCGAGCCGGCGGCCGAGCAGCTCAGCCCGTCGTCGACGAAGATGCTGTACGACCTGCGCGAGTTCAACCGGCTGATCGGTTCGTACCAGGCGTACGCCGACCTGCCGGTGATCGTCGACGAGTGCGACGCCGCCGTACCGGCGCACTTCGGACGGTACGACAACCGCAACTACAGCTTCCAGAACACCGAGTACTACCCGGTCTTCCAGGCGAAGCTGATGAAGAAGATCCTGGACCTGAACGCCACCGAGCCGGCCCAGGTCGCCTACGCCACCTCCTGGAGCTTCTACTTCGAGGCCGAACGCTACTTCGAAGGCACCCGGTCCTTCCTCACCGCGGGTGGCGTCGAAAAGCCGTTCCTCAACGCCTACCGGATGCTGTCGCTGCTCGGTCAGGACCGGCTTGGCACGACCTCGGACGCGGCCTGGCAGGTCGGCGAGCTCGAGCACACCGACGGCAGCAGCATGCCGGAGGAAGTCGACGCCCTCGCCTCGCGTGCAGAAGACGGGACCGTCGCCGTACTGGTCTGGCGGCACATCGATGATCAGTACCAGACCAGCGATGAGCTGACTCCGGTGAGCGTGACCGTACGCAACCTGCCGGCCGGGTCCTACCGGCTGCGGCACTTGCGCATCGACGCCGACCACAGCAATTCCTTCACCGCCTGGGAAAAGCTTGGCTCGCCCCAGGATCCGACCGCCGAACAGCTGGCCACGATCCACGCCCGGCAGGGTCTCGAGGAGTTCGAGGCCGAAGGCAGCCTCACCGTGGACGGCGACGTGTCCCTGGAGGTCACGCTGCCGTTGCCGTCGGCATCGTTACTGATCCTCGAACCGAGCAGCTGACCCGAGAGGGGCGGACGATGGACCAGAACGTGATCACGCTGAACAACGGCGTACGGATTCCCCAGCGTGGCTTCGGTGTCTTCCAGGTCCCGCCGAGCGAGACGCAGGCCGCGGTCGAGCAGGCGATCGAGATCGGCTATCGGCACATCGACACCGCAGCGGCGTACAACAACGAGGCTGGGGTGGGTGCGGCCGTGCGGGCCAGCGGACTCCCCCGGGAGGAGCTGTTCGTCACCACCAAGCTGCGCAACGGGGAGCACGGCTACGAGTCGGCGCTGAAGGCGTATGAGGACACGCTGCGGCGCCTGGGGCTGGACTACGCCGACCTGTATCTCCTGCACTGGCCCAATCCGGCTGCCGATCTCTATGTCGACAGCTGGCGGGCACTGCAGCGGATCTCCACCGACGGGCGGGTACGGGCCGTTGGTGTGTCCAACTTCCTTGCCGAACACCTGGACCGATTGGCCAAGGAGAGCGAGCTCGTTCCGGCGATCAACCAGATCGAGCTGCACCCCAGCTATCAACAGCGCGAACTGACCGAGCTGTGCCGCGAGCGGTTGATCGCGGTCGAGGCGTACTCGCCGCTCGGCCAGGGCGGTGACCTCGATCATCCGGTGCTGGCATCGATCGCGGGGGCGCACCACGTGACGCTGGCGCAGGTCGTACTGCGGTGGCACCTGCAACTCGGGCACATCGTCATCCCCAAGTCGGTCAATCCCGAGCGGATCCGCGCCAACTTCGACCTCGGCGGCTTCGAGTTGACCGACGACGAGGTTGCCTCGATCACCGCGCTGGAGAACGGCAACCGGCTCGGCAGCGATCCCCGCACGTTCGCCATCAGCCAGATCAGGTAGCCGGATCATGACGACCAGATCTGTGCAACTCACCCGGCGGCAGACCCGCCGGTCGCGGGCCGGCACATCAGCCCTCGACCAACCGAAGCGACCAGGTCAGGGCTGGAAGAAGACCACCTGGATCTGGATCTTCCTGCTGCCGACCGTGGTGCTGTACGGCGTCTACACCATCTATCCGATCATCGCGAGCTATTGGTACTCCCTGGTCGAGTGGAACGGTTTCGACTCCGGTCAACAGTTCGTCGGAGTGAGCAACTATCGCGAGGTCTTCGCCGATCCGCTGTTCTGGAACTCGTTCAAGGTCACGTTGCTCTTCATGGTGCTGGTGGTGCCGGCCCGGGTGCTGCTCACGCTGCTGGTGGCGATGGTCCTCAACTCCCCGAAGCTGCCGTTGATCGGGGTCCTGCGATCGGCGTTCTTCATCCCGGTGGTGACCACGACGGCGATCATCGGCGTGGTGATGCGCTTCGTCCTGGATCCGGGCACCGGACCGATCAACACCCTGTTGATGAAGCTCGGCTTCGGCGGCGTCGACTTCCTGGGTGATCAGCACCTGGCGCTGCCGACGGCAGCCGTGCTGTACATCTGGAAGTTCTTCGGCGTCACGATGATCTACTGGCTCGCGGCGCTGCAGACCATCCCGTACGAGTTGTACGAGGCGGCTCGGATCGACGGCGCCGGCACCTGGCAGCTCTTCCGGTACATCACGGTGCCGATGCTCAAGCCGTTCCTGATCATCATCACCGTGCTGACGGTCGAGGAGACCTTCCACAACTTCGATCTGATGTACACGCTGACCGCGGGTGGGCCGTACTTCCACACCGAGATCATCGAGATCTACATCTACCGGTGGGCGTTCGCCGCCCCGATCCCCCAACTCGGGCACGCGTCCGCGGCCGCTGTGGTCTTCGGGCTGCTGGTCGCGATCGTCGGCGCCATCCAGTTGTGGGGCGTGTACGCCGGCCGCCGGCTGAGAGGAGAACAGCGATGACCGCGGAACTGGCCGTACGCACGGACCGGCAGCGGCGCTTGTTGAGTCGACTGCCCTGGTGGATCGCCGCGCTCTTCCTGGTGGGTATCGCGGTGCTGTGGATCTTTCCGTTCCTGTGGATGCTGTCGGCATCGCTCAAGGACAACATGGAGATGTTCACCGGCGGCCTCAAGCTGTGGCCGGACAAGTTCGTCTGGGACAACTACGCGCGGGCGTGGAACGACGCGCACTTCGGCCGGTACCTGATCAACACCGTACTGGTCACCGTGTTCACCGTCGTGATCGTCACCATCCGCTGCGCGACCGCCGGCTATGTCCTTGCCCGCTACCGGTTCCGCGGATCCAAACTCTTCCTCGGGGTCCTGGTCGCGACGCTCTTCGTACCCACCGGCTACACGATCATCCCGGTCGTCAAGATCTCGATGCAGCTGCACCTGATCGACTCCCTCAGCGGAATGATCCTGGCACTCAGCGGTGGGGCGTACGTGTCGGCGATCCTCATCTACTACGGCTACTTCCGGCAGATCCCGCGGGAGCTGGAGGAAGCGGCGATGGTCGACGGCGCCGGCTTCGTTCGTACCTTCTTCTCGGTGATGCTGCCACTGGCGATGCCGGTCACGGCGACCGTCGCGGTCCTCACCTTCATCACCACGTGGAACGCCTTCTTCCTGCCACTGGTGTTCACCTTCAGCCGGCCCGATCTGCGGACGGTGAGCGTCGGCATGCAGGCGTTCGTCGGAGAGACCGCTACCGACTGGTCCGGAATGGCCGCGGCCGGCGTGATCTCGATCCTGCCGGTGGTCGTGCTCTTCGTCTTCATGCAGCGCTACTTCGTCGAGGGAATCTCCGGAGCAGTCAAGTCTTAGTCACACCCGAAGGAGTGGAAAATCATGACCGGAATGACACGTCGCAGTCTGCTCGGCGCATCGGTACTTGCTGTCGCCGGCGCGGCGGTGGGATGCAGCAGCTCGACCGACAAGGCCGGCAGCGCGAGTGGTGGCACCACTGGATCGCTGGACTGGTGGGACCACTTCAGTTCGTTCAAGCGTCTCAACGACGACTGGGCGAAGACGCAGTCGCCGTCGCTGAAGACCAACGTCGCCCACACCTACTACGACGCATCCAAAGCACCCCAGGCCTTCCAGTTGGCGCATCAGGCCAACAAGATGCCTGACGTCTACTCCAACGTGGTCGGGTTGCCGTTGCCGGCCCTGGTCAGTGGCAACTGGGTGCACGAGATCACGCTGCCCGAGGACATCAAGTCCAAGCTTCCCAAGGACGCGTTCACCGAGGGCATCACCCAGCTGGACGGCAAGCTGTACGGGTTCCCGATGTTCAGCTTCCGGCAGAGCTCGACGCTGGTGTGGGTGAACAAAGATCATTGGAGCAAGGCCGGACTCGATCCGAACAACGTGCCCGCGGACTACGCGGGCTTCAAGGACGCCCTCGACAAGCTGAAGTCGGCGGGGATCCAGCCGCTGACCCTGGCGATCGGTGCCGACGGCGGGCGAATCCGTGACCAGGTCGACGACATGGCGCAGACAGCCGGCTTCCCCGGCTATCAGGGCCTGCAGTTCGCCACCGGTGAGTATTCGTACGACCACGACGCCTACGTCACCGTGATCGAGTTCCTCAAGGAGCTGAGCGACGCCAAGCTGATCATGCCCGGCTCGAACAACTTCGGTGTGGTCGACGCCCGGACCCGCTTCGCGTCCGGCGCGGTCGCGACCTTCATCGACGGCATCTGGTGCGCCGGTGGATCGAAGGCGCTGGCGCCCCCGATCGTCGACAAGCTCGCGTCCGGACAGGTGCTGGTGCCGACCGCAGGGACGAATCCCTGGTGTTACCGCGGCCGGCCGAGTTCGGGGTACTTCGTGTCCGCGGACAGCAAGAACCCTGACGCGGCCGGGAAACTGCTCGCGTCCTTCATGTCCGAGGACTACCAGAACGGGATGATCGAGGCGATGGATCAGCCGCCGCTGAATCTTGATCTTGTCGCGTCGTCGAAGGCGATCGACGCGTACAAGAAGGGGGTCGACTTCTGCAAGACGAACGTGTTCCAGATGCCGCAGGCGATCGTGAAGAACCCCCAGCAGGCCAAGGTGGACGCGCTCCGCAAGCCGGTCACCCCGCACGTCGGCAACATCGTCCAGGGCTACCTGGGCGGATCGATCAAGGACCTCAAGGCCGAGCTGAAGAAATTGAGCGACACCACGGCTGCTGATCGGGCCCGGGCGATCCAGAAGGCGAAGGCGGCCGGGGCCAAGGTCTCGGAGGACGACTACGCCTTCAGCGACTGGAAGCCCGGACAGGACTACGGGGCCGCGAAGTGAATCGCAGCGCGGTTGTGACCGGGGCGGCGTCACCCCGCGGCATCGGACGCGCGACGGCACTGCTGCTCGCCGAACGAGGGTGGAGCATCGGCATCATCGACATCGACGCCGACGGCGGCCGGGCGCTCGCAGCGGAGATCGCCGAGAAGCACAACGTCAGGACCTACGCCGTCGTGGCCGATGTGTCGAACGAAGAGGACGTTCGGACGGCGATCGACGAGCTCGAGGCCGCGCTGCCACCGCTGGCAGCGCTGGCCAACATCGCCGGCGTCAGCTCACCGGTCCCCTACCTCGAACTGACTCCTGACGAGTGGCACCGGGTGATCGACATCAACCTGAACGGCGTGCACTACGTCACCCGGCGGGTCGCCGAAAGCATGGTGCGGCACGGCTACGGCCGGATCGTCAGTGTCTCCTCGACGTCGGCTCAGCGAGGCGGCGGCACCTACAGCAAAACCCCATATTCCGTTGCGAAAGCGGGCGTGATCGGACTGACCCGGGCGCTCGCGCGAGAGCTCGGTCCGTACGGGATCACGGTCAACGCCGTGGCTCCCGGTCCGATCGACACCGACATCATGGGCGGCCCGCTGACTCCCGAGCGGCGGGCGGCCCTGGTCGACGACCTCCTGGTCAATCGCGTCGGGGAGCCGTACGACGTTGCGTCCGCGATCGCGTTCCTGATGTCCGAGGAGTCCGGCTATATCTCCGGACATACGCTCAATGTCGACGGAGGGCTGTACATGCATTGAGTGCGGGCAGCCCCTCACCCACGGACGGCGGGCAGTGTTCGGGGCAGCCCACATCTGGCCAGGAACATCTTCTCGAACCGGGTCAGCGCGCTGATCTGCTCACCCTCGACCGTGATCACGAACAGGCCGGTGCCACGGAAGATGCCGTCAGCACCGCGGACGTAGGTGCCGAATGCCGGCTGACCGTTGGCGCGGGTGGGCACCAGGCGGTATTCGCGCGCGGTGAACAGCGTCCGCCAGAACTCGGCGACGATCGGCTTTCCCTCGTACTCGAACGGCATCGGCGGCATCGAGAGGAACACGTCGTCGGTGAGGAGCGCGATGACCCCGTCGACGTCGCTCGCCTCGTACGCCCGGACGAACTGGGCGACGAGCCTCGCTTCGGCAGGCGAGCCAGGCTGTGGTGCCGCCTGCCGCGCGGGGTCCTTGAGCAGCGCGGCCCGCGCTCGTTTGAGGGCGCTCGTCACCGAGTCTGTCGTGGTCTGCAGCATGTCGGCCACGTCATGAGCCCGATAGCCGAGGACGTCACGCAGGACGAGCACGGCGAGCTGACGTGGTGGCAGCAACTGCAGGGCGGTCACGAACGCGAGTGATATCGACTCGCTCTGTTCGTACTGCGCCTCCGGTCCGGGCGCCGTGCCGACATCGGCCGACAGGTGTTCGGGTAGTGGCTCGAGCCAAACGACCTCGCCGATGCGCGTCGCGGCCGGTGGTTGCACTCCGGGCACGTCCCACTCCTTCGCCGGCCGGCGACGGATCGCTCGCCGCGCGTTGAGGCACCGATTGGTCGCGATCGTGTAGAGCCAGGTGCGGACCGACGACCGGGCCTCGAAGCCCGGGATCGCCCGCCAGGCGGCCAGCAGGGTCTCCTGCAGCGTGTCCTCCGCGTCCTGCAGCGAGCCGAGCATCCGGTAGCAGTGCACCAGCAGCTCGCGCTGATACGGCTCGCTGAGCTCCCGGAACGCGTCACCGTCCCCGGCCTGCGCCAGTACCAGCAAGTCGTCCTCGATCGGTCGCATGCGCACCACCTCCTTTGCCGGTACAGACACCCCCGGAGTCGAGAACTGGGCGGTGCTCCGCCGCCCAATTCCGGAGCCGCCCGGTGCCTACCTCAACCGAACGTACCGAAGACGACAGGAGAGTTCGATGGGACGCATCGTGATCAGCACCAACGCCACGCTGGACGGGATCAGCCAGGACCCGACCGGCGAAGAGGGCTTCGAGTTCGGGGGCTGGTTCACCCGGATCCCCGGCGCGGACCGCGAGGCCTGGGCCAAGGTGGAGTTCGAGGAGGCACTGAACACGGCTGCGCTGCTGATCGGTGGCCGCAGCTACGAATGGTTCGCGCAGCGTTGGGTGGGACGGCCCGGCGAGTGGGCAGCAACCTTGGCCCGGCTGCCCAAGTACGTCGTCCGTTCCACCGCGGGACGGACGGACTGGGGCCCGACCACCGTCCTCACCGGCGACCTCGCCGCCGAGATCGCGAACCTGCGGCAGCGGATCGACGGCGACATCGTCGTGTATGCGAGTTACCAGCTCGTACGCACGCTCGCCGAGCACGACCTGATCGACGAGGTGCGGCTGATCGTGTTCCCGCACATCGTGGGCTCGGGCGGACGGGTGTTCGGCGACCTCACAACTCCCCGCGCGCTCCGGCTGTCCGGTGTCGCGACCGTGGGTGCAGGACTCGTCCAGCTGACGTACGAGCGGAGCGCCTGATGCGGAGCAGATCCGGACTTGTCCTGCTGCTGTGCTGCCTTGCGCAGTTCATGGTCGTGCTCGACGTCGCGATCGTGAACGTCGCGCTGCCGACGATCCAGCGCGACCTGCACATCACGCAGGACTCGGTGCAGTGGATCGTCACGGCATACGGGCTGATGCTCGGCGGTTTCCTGTTGCTCGGCGGCAGAATCGCCGACTTGTGGGGACGGCGCCGTACCCTGCTCGCCGGGTTGGCGGTCTTCACCACGGCCTCGGTCCTCGCCGGGTTCGCCGGCTCGTCCGGGATACTCGTTGCCGCGCGTGCCCTGGAGGGCCTGGGGGCTGCGATGATCCCGCCGGCCGCGCTGGCGATCCTCGCCGTGACCTTCGCCGAAGGCACCCAACGCAACCGGGCGCTCGGCGTCTTCGGCGCCACCACCGGCATCTCGGCCTCGATCGGCGTACTCGCGAGCGGTCTGCTCACCGCCGGTCCGGGCTGGCGCTGGATCTTCTTCATCAACGCGCCGGTGGGGGTGGGGCTGATCGCTCTTGCTTTGCTGATCCTTCCTGGCCGAGCTCCTGGGCGCGTGGTGCGGCAGCGCTTCGACCTCGGCGGCGCGGTCACGGCGACCGGTGGCCTGCTGTTGCTGGTGTACGCCGTGAGCCGGTCGAGCGCCCACGGGTGGGGATCGGCCGGCACCCTGGGACTGCTCGCCGGGGCGGCCGTGGCGTTCGCGGTGTTCCTGGTCATCGAGACCCGATCGTCCGCCCCGCTGGTACCGGCGGCAGCGATCCGGAACCGGTCGCTGGTTGCTGCCAACCTGGCCGCGTTCCTGCTGTTCGGCGCGATCTTCGCGTCCATCTTCCTGGGGTCGCTGTTCATGCAGCAGGCGCTCGGCTACTCGCCCACGCGCACGGGTCTGGCCTGGCTGGCGACCACCGTCACGTCCTTCGTGACCGCGGCGACGAGCGGCGCGAAACTCGTGGGAATCGTCGGGCCGCGGCGCCTGATCGCAGCGGGCTTCGGGGTGCTCGCCGTCGCCGCGTACCTACTGACCCGGGTCCCCGCACATCCGCACTACGCGAGCGACCTGATGCCGATGTTGCTGCTGACCGGGTTCGCCGGAGGCCTGGCCGCACCGGCCATCCAGATCAGCGCCCTCACCGGGGTGCACCACGACATGGCCGGGCTGGCCGGCGGCCTCGTCGAGACAATGCGAGAGGTCGGCGGAGGCATCAGCGTCGCGGTCGTGGCCACGGTCCTCGCGTCCCGCGGTCTGGATGTGGACGCGTTCCACCGCGCGTACCGGGGCGTACTCGCGGCGGCGTGCCTGGGGTTGCTCGTGACACTCGTGGCGTTCCCTCGCCGCAGTCGTCCGCTACTTGACCGCGATGACGTCGATCGTGCGGATGTCCGGATCGGCGGCTAGCAGATCGGGACCGAACTGTCCGAGGGCGGCCGGGATCTCACCGTTGAGGTGAGCCTGCCGGCCGTCCTCGTCGGCGAACGTGTCGAAGATCCCGAACGTCGTCGGCCCGAGCCGGAACGCGTACCAGGTGACGGTCCCCGCTTCGGCGGCCGCCAGCTCCCGCCCCTTCTCGAGGAACGCGCGCACTTCCTCTTCCTTGCCCGGCTTGGCCTCCAGCGTCGCCAGCAGTCCCCGGTCGATACTCATCTCGGTGGTCCCCTTTCCTGAGTTCCCACCTTCGACCGTACTGCGATCTCCCGGCGTAGTGGGTGCCATGGTGGCCGTCGCCGAAGGCAGGGAGGGGCAGAGATGGTGTCGAGACGACGTTTGCTGGCAGTGGCCATCGCGATCGGCATGGCGGTGACCCCGTCCGGCAGTGTCGGCGACCGTGACGGGCACGATCAGGCCGGCCGACGTGATCGGCCCGGCCGCCCAGAGCCTGACCGCCGGCCAGTTCGCCGACTTCGTCAAGGCCCTCCGGAACGGAACCACCTACGTCAACGTCCACAGCGGAGCCTTCCCCGGCGGTGAGATCAGAGCCCAACTCGGCCACCAGCACTGACCGTGAGAGCCCGGCGGGTCAGAGAGACGACATCCTTCGGTCCATGCGCTGCAGTGTGGAGTCGGAGATCTCAACACCCCAACCGGGTGCCTCGGACAGGACTACCTCGCCGTTCTGCGCGACCGGGAACGGCTCGTAGACCCGCATGGCCGAGGAGTCTTCGATGGTCCACTCGTGGAAGAGGTTGCACGCCGGCATCGCCGTCACCAGATGCGCGGTGAAGATCGCGGTCAGCGATCTCCCCGACGAGTGCGGTACGCACGGGAGCCCGGCAAGGTTGGCCAGATCCGCAACCTGCCGGGCCCGCGTGAGGCCGCCGATGTAACAGACGTCGGGCTGGATGACATCGCCGATACCGTCCTGCATGATCCGCCGTAGAGTGTCGACCGAGAACTCCTGCTCCCCCAGTCCGACGGGGATGTCGAGGGTTGCCGCGACACTCCTGGTGTTCTCGTACTCCCAGAACGGCACCGGCTCCTCGAAGTGCAGGTAGTCGTACTCCTCGAGCAGTCGCCCGATCCGGACCGCCTGCCCCGGGGAGTAGGCGCCGTTGGCATCCGCGCTGATCTCGATGTCGTCACCGAGTTCCTTGCGCAGCAAGGGAACCAGCCGCCAGGTCCGGCCGGACCGCGACTCCGCGTCGCGACCGTTGCGCTCCCCGATCTTGACCTTCACCGCGCGGAAGCCGTGTGCGGCGACGGCGGCGACGATCCGATCGACCTCCTCCTCGGGCGTCGTGTCGCGACGCATGGCCGAACCGTAGACGGGCACCGACGGCCGGAACTTTCCACCGAGCAGCTGGTACACCGGCTGCGACTTCGCCTTGCCCACCAGGTCCCACAGTGCGGTGTCCACGCCGGCCAGCGCCCGGAACAGGAAGCTGCCGAAGTACTTGTACTCCGCACGTGCGCACTCCTCAGCGAGGGTCATGACATCGAACGGGTCTCGATCCAGGTAGTTCCGCGCGACCAGAGTGTGCAGCACCTCCCCCGTGATCCGGGCCTCGGAATGCGCCGTCTGCCCGTACCCGACCAGGCCGTCGTCAGTACGAACGCGGACGATGCAGCCGTGGCCGTCGAACGTCTCGATCGAGCTGATCTTGGTCAATGCGACCCCTCAGCTCTAGCCGGCAGCTTGTAGAAGGCCCGGGCGTTCTCGGTGTAGATGCTGTCCCGCTGCGCCGCGGGCAACCGGACCTGGAACGCGTGCGCGGGATGGTCGAAGTCCCAGTGCGGATAGTCCGTGGAGAACATCACCTTGCCGGTTCCGCCGAGGTGCTCGAACACCTTGTGCAGATCGGCCGGCCGATGCGGTTCCTCGATCGGCTGAGTCGTCATCCAGAAGTGCTCACGCACGTACTCCGACGGCCTACGACGTACCTCCGGAATCTCCGCGCGGAAGCGCTCCCAATGGGTATCCATCCGCCAGGCCAGGGACGGCAGCCAGGCGAACCCGCCCTCGATCAGCGCGATGCGCAGGTTCGGAAGCCGCTCGAAGATTCCGCCGAAGACCAGGCTCGCCACATGCGCCTGGAACGCGGCGGACATCCCCGCGTGATCCTCCAGGTAGTACGACGGCCACCCCGCACTGCTGATCGGTACGCCGCGAACGCCACCACCGTAGTGAATGCCGACGGGCAGGTCGTGCCGGGCGGCAGCCTCGTACATCTTCCAGTACCGGCGGTCGCCGAGCGGTGCGGCACTGCGGGCCACCAGGAGCACCTGCACGAAACCCGGATGGCCTGCGAGCCGCTCGATCTCGGCGACCGCCTGCTCGCTGTGTTCCGCCGGCACGATCATGCCCGCTCGCAACCGCGGCTCCGGCTCCAGCCACTCTTTGATCTGCCAGTCGTTGGTTGCCGCCGACAACGCCGCGGAGAACTCCGGATCGAGCTGGCTGCCGGAGCCACTGAGCGGACCGAGGATCCCGAACTCGACGTTCAGTCCGTCGAGATGTTGTCTCTGCATGAACCCCAGATCGGCACCCGCGGGCAGTCCGGACGGCGGAAAGGCGTCGTAGCGGGCCGGCGATCCCTTGGGATACACGTTCCCCGAGTGCTGGCGCGAGCCGAAGGTCTTCAGATGGCTGAGCCAGCGGTTCGAGAGGTAGGGCTCCAGGGCTCCGGGTGCCATCACGTTGTGGATGTCGCAGTCGATGATCATCTGCTTCGCAGCGGTACGGCGTACGGTCCGCGGCTGCGTCTGTGTTTCGGTCATGTCTCTCCTCATCCCAGCCGGTACGTCGCCTGCGCGTTGCCGGACATGATCTTGGTCCGTAGATCCCCGGAGATCCCCTCGGGCAGCGCGTCGGCGGAATTCGCGAAATGCGCCTGCGGGTAGTCGGTGGAGAACATCAGCATGTCGTCACAGAGAAGCTGATCGATGACCTCGACCAGGAACTCCGGGGTGTCGGGCCGGTCGAGCGGCGCGATCGTCATCCGGACGTGATCGCGGATCACCTCCGACGGAGGACGTTCCACCCACGGAACCTCGCGTCGCAAGCCTTTCCAGTCCTTGTCGAACCGCCACATCAGCGGCGGTAGCCAGGCGAAGCCGCCCTCGATCGTCGCGACGGTCAGCTCGGGGAACTCGACGAAGACACCTTCGGTGACGAAGCTCATCAGCTGTGTCTGGAACGCCAGCGGAACATTCACGTAGTCCTCGACGAAGTACGTCGGCCAGCCGACTGGCGTCACCGGGTTGCCGCTCAGCCCGCCGGCCTGGACGCCGACGACCAGGCCGGCGCTTTGCGCGGCTTCGTAGATCGGCCAGAACCCGCGCCGGCCGAGCGGCTCACGGCTGCGCGACGGGACGGTCACCTGGACGAACTGACTGTGCTGCGCGGCCCATTCGACCTCTTTGGCCGCGAACGCCGGATTCTGCAGCGGAAGCACCGCCGATCCGCGCAACCGGGGATCCTGCTCCAGCCACTCGTGCAACTGCCAGCGATTCAGCGCGCGGGCGAGCGCAGCCGCCAGGTCGTCGTTGTGGATGGAGTCGATGGCGTAGGTGCAGTTGAGGATCGCGTACTGCAGCTGCCACGGGTCGAGTAACTGACTCCGGAGCAGCTCGAGCCTGGATCCGGGCGGTCCCTGCTCCGGCCGCGAGCCCTCGAGGAAGAGATTCGGCGCGTTGGACGGATAGAGGTTCGAGGCCAGCCCGCCCATACCGGACTCGGTGATGTAGTCGCGCCACCGCGCCTCGAGATAAGGGAAGAGGCTCTTCAGTCCGTCCAGATTGATATGCACGTCGGTGTCGACCAGCTCGAGGCCGGCCCAGTGCCGGGGACGTGCGTAATTCTCACGTTGTTGTACAGCCACTTGTGATCTCACCTTTCACAGGTCGAGGACCAATCGGGAGGACAGGGCGCGCGAAACGCAGATCATCATCGTGTCGTTGGCAGCGCGTTCGTCCTCGTCGAGGACGGAGTCCCGATGGTCCGGAACGCCTTCCAGTACGGTCGTTCGGCAGGTCCCACAGGTGCCTTCTTCGCAGTTGGACAAGACATAGATGCCCGCCTCGTCCACGACTTCGAGGATGGACTTGCCGGGCGGCACGACGAGTACTTCGTCACTGTCGACCAGTTCGATCTCGAAGGAGGTGTTGGGGGCGACCTCGGTGAGAGGTCTCGGCGCGAACCGCTCGACCTGGAGCGTCCGGTGCGGCCAGGGCGCGCTCCTCGCCTCGACGGCCGCGATCAGAGGTTCGGGACCGCAGCAGTAGATCAATGTCCCGGGCTGTGGTTCGCCCAGGAGTTGATCGAGTTCGATCAGGCCGCGACGGTCCTGCGGCCACTCGAGAACGCGCTCCGGATCGAAACTCCCGACCTCGTCCCGGTAGGCCATCGACGCCTCGCTGCGACCGCCGTAGACCAGGCGCCAGTCGGCACCCGCCGCGTGCGCGGCGGCGATCATCGGGATGATCGGGGTGATTCCGATCCCGCCGGCGATGAACAGGTACCGCGGGGACTCGTGGAGCGGGAAGTGGTTGCGCGGACCGGTGGCCGTGAGTACATCGCCGGACCGGACGTTCTCGCACAACGCGATGGAGCCACCTCGGCTCTCGGGCTCGCGCAGTACGGCGATGCGCCACTGGCTGCGATCCTCGGGATCGCCACACAGCGAGTACTGCCGAACGAGCCCGGGGCGAACCTGCACGTCGATGTGACTCCCCGGGGCCCACGACGGCAGCTCCGAGCCGTCATCGGCGACGAGCACGAGTTCCGTCACGCCGACCGAGACCTGCCGGGTCGACTTCACCCGCAACGGAATGGTCGTCTCGGCCACCATCCCGGGGGCGTCAGATATTGACAATGACATAGTCGCGATCGACCTCGACCTCGTACGTCTCCCCGGAGTACGGGCCGGGCTGGAATCCGGCCGCGGACAGTTCCGGGTTCTTGGCCAGCGCCGCACCGGACTCCACCCCGGTGGGATACGCCTTGACCTTGGTCTTCGCGGGGTCGAACCAGGATTGCCCGGTGGCGATCTCGAACTCCCAGCCGTGCCAGGGACAGCGGATGATCTCCCCACGCATGATGTAGTCGTAGTTCCCGGGCTTGTCCGAACGGACCAGTCCGGACGTCACGCCCTCACACATCGGTCCGCCGCCGTGCGGGCACTGGTTGCGGATCGCGTAGTAGTTGCCCTTGACGTTGAAGACGCCGATCGACCGGTTGGCAATCTCGACCACCTTCCGCCGGCCGGGTGGAATCTCGTCGACCGTCGCCACCACGTACTTCGTCACGTTGTCTCCCTTGCGCAGAAGGCATTGTCAGAAGGCATCATTTGATTCCGGTCATCGAGATTCCGCGGGTGAAGTACTTCTGCGCGAAGACGAAGACCAGGACGGTCGGGATGATGGCCAGCGTCGCTCCGGCCATCAGCGGGCCGTACTGGGTACTGTCCTGGGTCTGGAAGAACGCCAGCCCGACCGGGACGGTGAACTTGTTGACATCACTGAGGTAGACCAACGGGCCGAAGAAGTCGTTCCACACGTTGACGAAGGTCAGCACCGCCAGGGTGGCCAGGGCCGGCTTCGACAGCGGCAGGATGATGCTCACGAAGATCCGGAAATGGCTCGCACCGTCGACGAGGGCGGCTTCGTCGTACTCCTTGGGGATGGTCAGGAAGAACTGCCGGAGCAGGAAGGTGCCGAACGTGTTGGCGACGATCGGCGGGATGATCAACGGGAAGTGGGTGTCGATCAGACCGGCCTTGACATACGCCGAGTACAGCGGCAGCACCATCAGCATGTCCGGGATCATCAGCGACGCGAGCAACAGCCCGAACGCGGCGTCCCGGCCGCGGAACTGCAGTCTCGCGAAGCCATAGGCACCCAGTGCACAGACCAGCAACCGGCCGATGATCACCAGCACCGTGATGTAGGCGCTGTTCCCGAGGAACCGGATGAAGGGCAGTACGCCGTTGTTGATCAGATAGGCGTAGTTCTCGCCGGTGAATGGGTGTGGGAACAGGCGCGGCGTCAGGCTGATCACGTCGCCCGGCTCCTTGAACGAGCTCGACAGCATCCACAGGAACGGGCCGATGGCAACCAACGCCACGATCACGCAGACGACGTACGTCGCCGTGGGTGCCACGATCCGGCGCGGCCGGCGTCGCCGTACGACGCCGGGATCGTCCTGCGGCACCGGCGGTGCGAGCTCTTGAGGAGCACGAGTGTCTTCGAGGGTCATTGGTAGAACACCCACCTCTTCGAAAGCCTGTTCTGGATCCAGGTGACCGCGAGAAGCACAGCGAAGAGCACGATCGCCAGGGCGGAGGCGTAGCCCATCCGTCGCAGCGTGAACGCCTCGTACCAGAGGTGGTAGATGTAGACGTACGTGCCGTCGCCCGGTCCGCCGCCCGTCATCACCAGGATGAGCGCGAAGACCTGGAACGAGCCGATCGTCTGCAGGATCAGCAACAGGAAGATCGTCGGCGTGAGGAACGGGAGCGTCACGTGGACGAAGCGTGAGAACCGGCCGGCCCCATCGAGCGTGGCCGCTTCGATCAGCGTCTCCGGGACCCCTTGCAGGCCGGCCAGGACGATGATCATGTTGAAGCCCATGTTCGCCCAGATCGCTGTCGCGATCACTGCGGCCATGGCCGATCCGGGTTCACCCAGCCAGTGCGGTCCGGTGATGCCGAACGACGCCAGTACCGCGTTGATGACGCCGTACTGATCGCTGAACACCCACCGGCTGACGACGCCGACGGCGACCAGGGACGTCACGTACGGCAGGAAGATCAGCGCCCGGATGACGGCCATGCCCCGAAGCCGGTTGTTGACCAGCAGGGCCAGGGCGATCCCGATGATGATCCCGACCGGTACGTACCCGACCGTATAGATGGCCGTGTTGATCAGGCTCTTGCCGAACAGCGGATCCTGCCCGGAGAACATCTCCCGGTAGTTGGCCACGCCGGTGAACTTCGGCGCGGCCAGGCCGTCCCAGTCGGTGAAGCTCGTCACCAGCGTCGGCAGGACCGGGATGACGTTGAAGAGCAGTGTCCCGAGGACGACCGGACCGATGAACATCCAGCCGCGGAGGTTGCGGCGCCTCGCTCCGCGGCGCCGTACCTGCCGGTCGGCGGCCCCGCGGTCCGGCGCCTGGATGGTCTGTGTGGCCGTCACTTCGCCGCGACCTTCAGGTCGGGATCGGTGAGCGCTCCTCCCTTCTCGAGCAACTCCTTGCCCTTGTTCCCGTTCCAGCCGCGTTTCTTGATCTCGGCGTTGACCGCGGCCCGTCCACGACTGATGTAGTCGGCCGTCGCGAGCTTGCCGCTCATCAGATTGTTGGCATTGGTGCCTTCGACGAAGGAGTCGGCGAGTGCCGTCCCGATCGGCCCCCGCGGGAACGGCACGTCGACCGGGTGGCCCGCGGCGGTGCCCAGCGCTTCGGCCCAGACGTTCGCGGTCTTCGGTCGCTCATGGTCGGTGAACGCGGCGCTCTTGGCGACCTCGGTCAGTGCCGGCACGGCGAACTGCGCCTTGGCCATGACCTCCGAGGCGGCCTTGCCGCACAGCGCCTTCATCGCCAGGAAGGCGGCCTGCGGATCCTTCGCGGTCTTCGGGATGACCCAGGTACGGGCGTAGTTCTTGGTCATCGCGAAGAGCGGTGTCTTGGGCCAGGGCATCACGTCCCAGTCGACGCTCTTGCTGATCTGCGCGCTGATGTCCATGGCCTGCCACGTCATCGCGAGCTTTCCCGCGTTGAACAACGGCAGGTACTCCACGTCGACGGTGGGGGCGTAGCCGTCGCGGATGTAGGAGACCTGCTTGTCGATCGCGTCCGCCGTCTCCGGCTTGCCGTAACCGCATTCGGTCTGGTTGTCGTAGAGCGCGGTGTCACCAGCACCGTACGCCGTGGCCTGGACCGTGTTGACGGCGTACTGCAGACCGTAGGTATCGGTCCGGCTGCCGTTCTTCTTCGTCAGCTGCTTGACCGCCGCGTCGAACTCGTCCCAGCTCCACGCCTCGGCCCACGACGTGGGCGCCGTGAGTCCGGCATCGGCGAACAACTTCTTGTTGTAGTACAGCGCGTTGGCGCTCATGCCGGGCGTGACGGAGAACTGGTACCCCTCGACAGCGACCTTGGTCGTGAACGTCGGGCTGTACTTGGTCAGGTCGAACCCGGTGCCGGTGTCCTGCATCATCTTGTCCAGCTGCAGGATCTTGCCGTTCGTCGCCAGGTCGTACACCCGGTCGTCGTCGATGCGCTGCAGATCGGCCGCCGTACCGGAGGCGAACTGCAGCATGACGCTGGCCCAGTCGTCTCCAGGGGCGGGCTTCCACACGATCCTGATCTTGTGCTCGTCGAGGCTCTCCTGCTGAGCAGCCGCGATCATGTCCTTGAACATCTTCTGGGTCGTGGGATCACCGACGGAACTGAAGGTCACCTCGGTCCAGCCTGACGGCGAACCGGATGACGACGAGCCGCACGCGGTCAGCGAGGTGCCGGCGACGCCGGCGGCAGCCAGCCCAAGGCCCCCTTGGAGCAATCGGCGGCGGGTGAGCAACGAGCCGGAGGTCATGGTGATCGTCTCCCTTGACAGGCGGTTCGCCCGGCACAGACCCCCAGAAGTCTGCGCAACGACAGCTCTCTACACCGATGTACAACCACGGCGACCGATAGCTGCGGGCTGTTGATCTTGGGTGTGTCCCAAGTGTTCGCCTACCGAACCAGGGGTGTCAACACTATGTGGAAGATCAATTCCAGTATCCGGAAGCTCTAGCAGGCACCCCGGCCGTGGTCCAGGGCCAATTCGCCTTGGGAGGACCACTTATGCTTGGGGTCCGTGGTGGCAACGACAGAGAGCAGGACGGTGGAGAACAGGACGTCGGGGAGTGTCCAGTCAGTCGAACGGGCCTTCCACCTTCTCGAGCTACTCGCCGACAGCGGCGATTCGTCGCTGACCGACCTCTCGGCCGCGATCGATGTGCCGGCCCCGACGACGCACCGGTTCCTGAAGACGCTGGTCGCACTCGGGTACGTACGCCAGCTGCCGAACCGCCATTACGGGCTCGGGCTCAGGCTGGCGATGCTGGCGGACCGGGTCGACTCGCAGTTCGGCCCGATCGTGAAACCGCACCTGGACACGCTCGCCCGCGAGATCGGCGAATCGGCGAACCTGGCGGTGCTGGAAGGCGACATGGTCGTCTACACCGCCCAGTCCCCCTCCCCGCACGCGATGCGGATGTTCACCGAGGTCGGGCACCGCGCGCACACCCATTCGACGGGGGTCGGCAAGGCGATCCTCGCCGGACTGCCCGACGACCAGGTCGCCCGCATCATCAGCCGGACCGGCATGCCGGCCGCGACCAAGCACAGCATCACCGACCCGGCCAAGCTCCGCACCGAACTGAACCGGATCCGCCGCACGGGCTACGCGAGGGACAACGGCGAACAGGAGATCGGTGTCGTCTGCTACGCCGTCCGGATCCCTGATGTGCCGGTCTCGATGGCGATCTCGGTCTCCGGGCCGGCATTCCGGATGACGCAGGAACTCGGCAAGGCGGCGGTCCCGCTGCTGATCAGCGAGGCACAAGCGATCTCCGACGAGTTGCTCGGCGTCCTGTGATCCTCTGGGTGGGTGGTCCGGCGGCGGCAGGCAAGACCACGGTGAGCCGTCTACTCGCGCGAAAGCATGGATTTCTCTGGTACAGCGTCGATGCCTCTGCATTCGCTCACGAGGAGCGCGCCGCTGCGGCCGGGCTCCATGTCATGGGCACCGGTCCAGGAGACTTCGATCGCAGGCCGATGATCATGGAAGATATCCAGTCACTGTCCCTGGATACATCGGTTGTTGTCGAAGGTGCATTCGTCACTCCCGCGATGGCCGGGGTTGCCGAGAACGCAGTGTGGCTGATGCCATCCAAAGCGGAACAGCTCGCAAGACTGGAACACAGAAATCCAGGCGGTGTGCATGATGGTCTGATCTGGGGCTGGGACCTAGTGCGAAGCCAACTCGAGGGAACTACCGCAAGCATCATCGTCGTCGACGGTCAAACAATCGAACAAACCCTCACAGCGGTCGAGCAGAAGTTCGGCTTGCACTGAGGTCATCGAGCCTGCCATCGAGGAGATGGCAACTGAGGGGGCACCCGTGACAGATGATGTGCGTTCGGTTCCGCGTGTGCTGCTGGGAACGTGGCCCACGCCGCTGGAGCCGGTTCCGCGGCTGGCGGAGGCGCTTGGTCTCCAGCCGGAGGATCTGTGGATCAAGCGTGATGACCTGACGGGCATCGGGGGCGGCGGCAACAAACTGCGCAAACTCGAGTGGACCTGCGGTGCCGCGCAGGCCGAGGGCGGCACCACGTTGATCACCACCGGCGCCGCCCAGAGCAATCACGCCCGGCTGACCGCAGCCGCGGGGGCACGGCTCGGTCTCGAGGTGGTGCTGGTGCTGGCAGGCACGCCTGGATCCTCGACCTCAGGCAACCTCGCGCTGGATGGTCTGTTCGGTGCGACGATCGTCTGGGCAGGGGCCGCCGGGGACGAAGAGCTGGCCATCGCCGCTGAGGAGGTCGCCGCCGGCCTGCGACGCCGGGGCGCTGTTCCGGTCGTCATCCCGTTCGGTGGCTCGAGCGTGACCGGCGCCCGAGGCTATGTCGAGTGCGCGAAGGAGATGCTGGAGCAGGCGCCGGATCTGGGGACCGTCGTCTGCGCAGTTGGTTCGGGAGGCACGATGGCAGGCTTGGTCGCGGCCCTCGGGCCTCCTCGCGTGCTCGGCGTCGACTGCGGTGCCATCGCGGATCCGGCAACGACCATCGCGACCCTCGTCTCCGGTCTCTCCGACGAGCCCGTCAGCCCTGACTCCTTGCGGCTGGACAGAAACCAGATCGGAGCGGGCTACGGCACGCTGACGGAGCCGGTCAAGTCCGCGCTCGCCTTGACCGCCCGCACCGCCGGCATCATTCTCGACCCGATCTACACCGGGCGTGCGATGGCCGGACTGATCGCGGCGGCAGGCACGGGGACGCTGACCCCGGGCCATCGGACCATCTTCCTTCACTCCGGCGGACTACCCGGCTTCTTCGGGCACCCAGCGACCGTGGCGTGGGCCCAGAAACAGTCACAAAACTCAGCCGCCGGCTGAAGCGAGGAGCCTCGATGGCTGGCCTTCAAGATGGCCGTCGGCACTGGTGACGCACTGGACTCGGCACCGGCCCTGCTGGTCCAGGTCCGTGCCGCTGGGCGCTGGCGGAGGTGCGTTGACGATGCTGCGCTTCTTCGGCGCAGGATCCGAACTCGTCCGCATCACCAAACAAGCCCCCCGCCAAGGCGCTTAGAGCTCGCTTTGGTCTCGGACCGGGTCGTCGGCGTGTTGGGTGGCCCAGCTGGCCAGGAACCGGAGTGCTTCGGTGGCGGGGCTGGCGGGTTGTGCGGTGTAGGTGATGATGACCAGGCCGTCGCCGGGCAGTTCCATGGCTTCGCCGGTGAGGTCGATGTCGCCGACAAGCGAGTTATGGAGCCGTTTGGCCGCGGTGCGGTGGTACTTGACGTTGTGCCGTGCCCACCGCGTGCGGAACTCGTCGCTTCTGGTCGCGAGTTCGCCGACGAGGTCGCTGAGGCTCCGGTCGTGCGGGCTGCGGCCTGCCTCTGCGCGCAGCGCGGCGACGGAGTCGTCGGCGACGGTCTCCCAATCGAGGAAGAATGCGGGCGCGCGGTGATCGAGGAAGAGGAATCTGGCCAGGTTCAACGGCAGGTGGTCGCGGGCGAGGATGCCGTCGTACAAGGCAAAGGCGAGGTCGTTGGCAGCGAGGATGTCGGTACGGGCGTTGCGGACATAGGCCGGTGTGGTGAGTGAGTCCAGGATCAGCTGTACGCCGGGCCGGACCTTGGAGACCGCCGTACGGCGTGAGCCGCGCACCGGGCCGGTCGAAGCGCGCGCGAGGTCGAGCAGGTGGGATCGCTCGGCGTCGTCGAGGTGTAGTGCTCGTGCGAGCGCTTCGAGGACCTGTTCGGAGACGCCGGACAGGTTGCCGCGTTCGAGGCGGGTGTAGTAGTCGGCGCTGACGCCCGCGAGCAACGCGACCTCCTCACGACGGAGCCCGGTGACGCGGCGCTTGTCGCCGAACGTCGGGAGACCGGCCTGCTCAGGCGTCACGTTCGCGCGCCGGCTGGTCAGGAACTCCCGTACGTCGTCCTTGATGCTCACAGCCTTCACGGTACGAGCCGGTGCGTTCGCGGTGGGAGGGTCTGCTGGTACCTGTTACACCGGAAACTCCCACCTGTGACACGAATGAGTGTTCGCTGGGCTCATGACCTCCCAGGCTTGAAAGGTGGACAACTCATGCAGACGGTCAGGTTGAACAACGGCGTCACGATGCCCATCATCGGTTTCGGCGTCTTCCAGATCCCGCTGGAGGAGACCCAGGCCGCCGTCGAGGCAGCGCTCGAGGCCGGCTACCGCCATCTCGACACGGCCGCGTCGTACGGCAACGAGGAAGCCGTCGGCGCCGCGATCGCCGCCAGCGGCCTGCCCCGCGACGACCTGTTCGTCACCACCAAGCTGTGGATCCAGCACGCCCCGACCGGCAGCGTCGAGGACGACACCAAACGCGCCTTCGGCATCTCACTACGGCGCCTCGGCCTCGACCACCTCGACCTGTATCTGATCCACCAACCACTCGGCGACTACTACAGCGAGTGGCGCGCGATGCAGCAGCTCCACACCGAAGGCCTGATCCGGGCCATCGGCGTGTCGAACTTCCACTCCGACCGGCTCGTCGACCTCATCGACCACAACGAGATCCCGCCCGCGGTGAACCAGATCGAGACCCATCCCTTCCACCAGCGCGTCGCCGACCAGGAACTGATGCGCGAACGCGGTGTACAGCTCGAATCCTGGGGACCATTCGCCGAATGCCGCAACGACCTGTTCACCGACCCAGTCCTCAGCGCCATCGCCGAGGCACACACCACATCGGTCGCTCAGGTCGTGCTCCGCTGGCTCATCCAGCGCGACGTCGTCGTCATCCCCAAATCCGTGCGCCCCGACCGGATGGCCCAGAACCTGGACATCTTCGACTTCGCCCTGACCGACGACCAGATGAAGCAGATCGCCTCCCTCGACACCGGCGCCAGCCTCTTCTTCGACCACCGCGACCCCGCCATGGTCTCCCGCCTCGGCGGCCGGCGAACCGACTTCGACGCCTGACCGGAGGAATCACCATGTCCGAACCCACCCCGGCCCAACGAGCCATCGGCGACTTCGCCCCCAAGCTCGTCGAACTCACCGACGACGTCCTGTTCGGCGATGTCTGGAAGCGCACCGAACTACCCGCGCGTGACCGCAGCCTCATCACCGTGGCGAGCCTGATCACCTCGAGCAGCTTCGAACAGCTCCCCAACCACCTACGCCTCGCCCAACAGAACGGCCTCACCGAAACCGAACTCAAAGAGGCGCTCATCCACCTCGCGTTCTACGCCGGCTGGCCGAAGGCAATGTCCGCCATCCAAGTTGCCAAGACCGTATTCGCTGAAGGTCGGTAGGACTTTCGCGCGGCGGTCACGGTGTGTGGTGGGGTGGCGTTGTTTGGGTGATCTTTGGTGTTCATCTTGTGCACATCTGGGGGGCTTGTGGGGTTCGGGCCTTGGGGGGTGGGCGGGGCAGAGGATGTGCGGCGGCCCTGGCGGTGGTCGGGGCCGGCCCATCCTGTGAGGAGGATTCGTGATACGTAAGCGCATTGCGGCCGCGGTCGTGGTGGTGGCGGCTCTCATCGGTTCGGCGACGGCTATCGGTACCGCCACCTCGTCGACCGCGCAGGCGGCGGCGAGCGTGCCGGTGTTCGATCACATCGTGCTGGTGATGTTCGAGAACCACGCGTACTCGCAGATCAACGGCAGCTCCAGTGCCCCCACCTTCAACAGTCTGGCCGCCCAGGGTGCGAAGTTCACCCAGGCGTACGGCGTCACCCACCCCAGCGAACCCAACTACCTGGCGATCTTCTCCGGGGCGACCCAAGGCGTCACCGACGACAGCTGCCCGCACACCTACGGCGGCAACAACCTCGGCAAGCAGTTGATCACCGCGGGCAAGACCTTCAAGGGCTACTCCGAGAGCATGCCCTCCGACGGCTACACCGGCTGCTCGAGCGGCCAGTACAGGCGCAAGCACAACGGCTGGGTCAACTTCTCCAGCGTGCCCGCGGCCGGCAACCTGCAGTTCAGCGACTTCCCGAGCTCGGCGAACTACGCCAGCCTCCCGACCGTCTCGTTCGTCACCCCGAACATGTGCAACGACATGCACGACTGCTCGGTCGGCACGGGTGACACCTGGCTGACGAACAACCTGAACGCGTACGCGCAGTGGGCCAAGACGCACAACAGCCTGCTGATCGTCACGTTCGACGAGGACAACGGCGGTTCGTCGAACCACATCTTCACCGCGTTCGTCGGCGCCCACACCCAGGTCGGCTCGTTCTCCAACCAGGTCAACCACTACAACGTGCTGAGCACCATCGAGAGCGCGTACGGGCTGTCCCACCTCAACTCGGCTTCAGAGATCACCAACGTCTGGAACTGACCCGTTCCGCTCGCGGGCGTACGCCGTACGTCCGCGAGCGGACTCACGCCCGGAGGTGGCCCCATGTACCTGTCCACGATCGACCAGCCGCACGCGGGCAAACCGCTCCGCCGGCGCGCGATGCTGCTGGTGAGCGGCAACGTCTTCGCCCTCGGCACTGTCAGCCTGATCACTGACATCTCGTCGGAGATGGTCACCGCGGTGCTGCCGGTATACCTCGTGCTCGGCCTGCATCTGAGCCCCGCCCTGTACGGCGTGATCGACGGCACGTACACCGGCGCGACCGCTCTGCTGCGGCTTGTCGGCGGGTACGTCGCCGACCGGGCTCGCCGCCGCAAGTTCATCGCCGGGCTCGGCTACGGGCTGTCGGCGGTGGCCAAACTGGGATTGTTTGCCGCAGGCAACGCTGTCGGCGCGCTCGGCGCGGTGATCGCGATCGACCGTACCGGCAAGGGTCTGCGTACGGCGCCCCGCGACGCACTGATCACCTTGTCCACTCCACCGCAGCTGTACGGCCGCGCGTTCGGCGTCCACCGGATGATGGACACCATCGGGGCCTTCACCGGGCCGCTGGTCGCCCTCGGCATCCTGGCTGCGACCGGGCAGGCGTACGACGCGGTGTTCGTGGCCAGCTTCTGCATCGCCGCCTTCGGAGTGCTGGTGCTCGTCCTGTTCGTGCGAGACCGCCGCGACGAACCGCCTGCCAAGGGCACGGTGGCGCCCTCCGCTCTCCGTGGCTTACTGCGGATGGCGCCCGTACGGCGACTGGTGCTGGCCGCCGGCCTGGCTGGGATGGTGACCATCGGCGATGGCTTCGTCTACCTGCTGCTGCAGCGGCGGGAGGAGCTGAGCATCGGCTGGTTCCCATTGCTTGCCGTTGGCACCAATCTGTCTTACCTACTGCTGGCCACGCCGCTGGGTGTGCTGGCCGACAAGATCGGCCGGCTGAAGGTCGTACTCGGCGGCTACACGCCGGTGGCCGCCGCGGCCAATGGGCTGAGCCTCGCGACCGGGCCGCGGATCCTGTTCCGCAGTACTGCGGCGGACAGCAAGGGTCACCTCGCGATAGTGGCCAAAGACCGTCCGGACGGGCCGCGCTCGGTGTCCGCGCTGACCTGTCTGCGGGTGTACGCCGCCGGAGGCACCGGCGCGTGTCTGCGCCAGGACGGCGCGCTCAGCACCTTCCAAGTCGCAATCCTCGACCAGAATCTCACCGTGGAGAAGGCGATTCCGCTCGTCGGCGTCCCGAACCGTACGCGCGTCTCCGCGGACGGCCGCCTGGTGGCCTGGACAGTCTTCGTCGCCGGCGACTCCTACAACCACGGACGGTTCTCCACCCGCGCCGGACTGATCGACCTCGAGAACGAGGAGACCCTCGACTCGCTCGAGTTCCTGTCGGTCACGCTGGACGGCCATCCCTACACCGCCGCCGACCTCAACTTCTGGGGCATCACCTTCGCCGCCGACGACAACCACTTCTACGCCACGATGTCCACCGCCGGACACCGCTACCTCGTGCAGGGCGACATCGCCGCCAAGACCGTACGCACGATCGCGCAGAACGTGGAATGCCCATCGCTGTCCCCCGACGGCAAAAGCATCGCCTTCAAATCCGCGATCAACGGGGACCCCACCAAGGGCTGGCACCTGTCCGTCCTCGACCTCGCGTCCGGCACGCGCACCCCGCTAGCCGAAACCCGCAGCGTAGACGACCAGCCCGCCTGGCTGGACCCAAACACCATCGCCTACGCCATCCCCTCCAACCCCACCGACTCCGACGTCTGGACAGTCCCAGCCGACGGCACAGGAACCCCACACCTCCTCATCCCCCACGCCGAGTCCCCAGCCCCGCTCAACTGACTGCAACGCTAATTGGCTTGCCTGCGATCGCGTGCGTTGCGATGCTCGGCCGGGTAGGGAGAGGAACCGCGACGTGGCCGACACCGCATCCAGCAAGCAGTCCGAGCCGGAAGTCCGGACCCCGGCCGGCGTCCTGCGCGGCAGTCGGGAGGCAGGCCTGGCAGTCTTCCGCGGCATCCGGTACGCCGAGCCGCCGGTCGGCGCCCTCCGTTTCGCCGCACCGGAGCCGGTGCGCGGCTGGGACGGCGTACGCCCGGCGGTCGCGTACGGCCCGCCACCCCCGCAGTCCGGTCTGCTCGGGGTGTCCGAAGACACCTCCGGCGACGACTGGTTGACGCTCAACGTCTGGACACCGGACCCCGATCCGGCGGCCGGGCTCCCGGTGATGGTGTGGATCCCCGGTGGCGGTTATGCCATCGGCAACTCCAGCCTCCCGGAATACGACGGCGGACACCTGGCCAGGAACGGAGCCGTGGTCCTGACCCTCAACTACCGCCTAGGTATCGAGGGTTTCGGGCAGCTCGACGCAGCCCCCGCCAACCGGGGACTGCTCGACCAGGTCGCGGCCTTGCACTGGGTGCAGGACAACATCCGGATGTTCGGCGGCGACCCCGACCGGGTCACGATCTTCGGGGAGTCGGCCGGCGGCGGATCGGTCGCCGCGCTGCTCGCCATGCCGCGCGCCGCCGGGCTCTTCCACCGAGCGATCGCCCAGAGCGTGCCGGGGACGTTCTTCTCCCCCGAACTGGCTGCCGACATCGCCGCCGCATGCGCCGCCGAACTGGGGGTACCTCCCACCGTCTCCGGCCTGTCAACGGTGGCCCCGGCCCGGCTACCCGCCGCGGGCGACGCGGTCTCCGCGAAGATCATCCAGTGGCGGGAGCGCTGGGGGCAGATCACCCACCGGCCGATCCCGTACGCGCCGATTGTCGACGGTGACGTCCTGCCGGCAACCCCTTGGCAGGCACTGGCCGACGGCGCCGCCCGGGACGTCGTACTCGTCGTCGGCCACACCCGTGACGAGCACCGGTTGTTCAGCCTGATCGACGGCGTACTCGGCCAGGTCACGCACGAGCAGACCGAGACAGCACTGCACATGCTCGCCCCCGATCCGGACGGCGTACGCCGGTACCGCGAGGTATTCCCAGTCCTGGCCGATGAAGACCTGTACGAACTCGTCAACGCAGACTGGCTGTTCCGCATGCCAAGCCTCCACCTGGCCGACGCCCAGATCGCGGGCGGCGGCCAGGCCCACCTGTACGAACTGACCTGGCCCGCCCCCGGGTTAGGCGGCGGCCTGGGCGCCTGCCACGGCCTGGACGTGCCGCTCGTCTTCGGCAACCTGACCAGCGGACAGCCCGCCGTGCTGATCGGCGACCCGCCGTCCCCGGCGGCCGAAGAGCTGTCCGCGCAGATGCGCACGGCGTGGACGGCGTTCGCCACTCACGGCGACCCGGGCTGGCCGCTGTACGACGCCGACCACCGCCGCACCCAACTCTTCGACACGCCATCGACCGTCACCGCCTACCCAGAGGAAGCCTCGCGACTCCTGTGGCAGGACCACTCCTTCCCGGCACTCCCGCTACTCGAGCCGTAGCCGGTCAACGCGAGAGGACCTTGGCCACGATCCCCGCCCCGGCATCGGTCGCGCGACCGGCCAGGCCCGCGTCGACGAGCGCGACCCGGGCCCCCTTCCGCACACCGGCCAGCGCGGCGCTCGCTCCGACGATGCCGCCGCCGATGATGATCAGGTCAAAGTCCGGCATCGCTGTTCCTCGGCGGGGTGGCCGCGAGAGCCGGGATGAACGCGCGGGCGTTGTCTCCTTCGACCTGAGCTGCCAGCGCGTCCGGCAGCCCGAGACCCGAGATCGTCCAGCGTCCGGTCGGCGGTGGTTCTTCCGACGAGTAGGCGAAGGCCTCGTCGGTACTGGCCAGGAAGCGCAGGTACATCCGATAGTCGTCGATCTCCGGTGGCGCACAGTCGGTTCCGAGCAGCACCCGGTCGGGATGGCGCTCGATCAGTGCCCGGGTTCGCCTCGGCTGGCGGCCGAGCTCGGCGATCCGCGCCGCGATGTCGATGCGATATTTCGGGTAGCGATCGAGCATCCCCTCCACCCAGTCGAGGTTCTCCGCCAGGCAGCCGACGTGGGCGCCGATGAAGCGCACCTGCGGGTGTGCGGCAACAACCGCCTCGAACGCGTCCAACAGCCGCCCGAGTGGCGGGAACTCAGGTCCGTGGAAGTGCCAGTCGGGATGCCGCAGCAGCTCCTCGAGCCTCTCGTTGCGATGGTCGAGAGGCTGGAAGAATGCCGCCGGATCCACGGTGTGGATCAGTGCCGGCACACCCGACTCGGCCAACGCGGCCCACAACGGTTCGAGCCGATCGTCATCGAGGAAGACCAGCTCCGAGTTCTCATCGCGGATCCGGAGCCCGATGTCCTTCCAGAGCTTGAGACCTGCCGCGCCACGGCGTACCGAATCCGTCAGCGAGGCCGCCATCCGGTCGCCCCAGCCCGGCGTCGAGGTATCGGACCAGTCGACGCGCGCGAAGGTCACGAAACGCCCTGGATAGCGGCGGTCGTAGCGATCGAGGTTCGCCTCGAGCTCATCGGTCCACTCACCGTCGAGATTGACGATGGTCGCCACGCCCGCCGCGTCCATCGTCTCGATCAGGGCGGCCGGGTCGGGCGCCCGCCAGACGCCGGTGGTGCGCCGCCCGAGATGGTTGTGTACGTCGACGATCGGCGCGGCCGGATCGGTCACGGTGGTGGTGGCAGTGGTCAGCATCGAGACCGGAGCGAAGTCGCGCAGCCGGATCTCAGCCAGTGGCTCGGGCATTCATCCTCGATTCGCAGTTCAGGAAGGGAACCAGCGAGTTTCGGGATGACGGTAGGACCGGCGATCGACCCTCGCCGAGGATCTGATCAGTCCGACTGAGCGCTGCACCGAGTTTGGTCCCGGTGCATGCACACTTGATCAAGATCCTCGGTGTCGGATGACATCCCACGAAAGGACACAATGAACGCTCTGCAGAAGTTTTCGCTCGAGGGCAAGGTCGCCCTTGTTACCGGTGGGAGCCGGGGGCTTGGGCGCGCGATGGCTGAAGCGCTTGGCGATGCGGGTGCGGCGGTCGCAGTGACGGCGCGAACACTTGCGTCGGCCGAGGCTGCCGCCGCGGAGCTGAGTGCGCTCGGCATTCGCGCGTACGGCGTCCAGCTCGAGGTGTCCGATGTCGAGGACGTCGAACGTGCGGTCGAGCAGGTGAGCACCGAGTTCGGTGAGATCGATGTGCTGCTCAACAACGCCGGCATCGGTGTCGCCGGCCGGGCCTTCGAGACGCCCGATACCGCGTGGCATGAGGTGTTCTCCGTCAACGTCGACGGCGTCTGGTACTGCAGTCGTGCGGTCGCACGCCGGATGGCCGAGCGGGGTGGCGGCACGATCGTCAATGTCGGCTCGATGTCGGCCGAGATCGTCAACCAGCCCCGGTGGCAGGCGTCGTACCTGTCGTCGAAGGCCGCCGTCCATCAGTTGACCAAGGCGCTGGCGGCCGAGTGGGCGCCGCACGGAATCCGCGTGAACGCGATGGCGCCGGGGTATTTCCTCACCGAGATGTCGCCCGTCGACCAGCCGGAGTTCAAGGAGTGGTGCGTGGATCCCGCTGCCATGAAGCGCTACGGGTTGCCGCCGGAGCTGGGACCGGTGGCGATCTTCCTGGCGAGTGAGGCGTCCAGCTTCATGACCGGCTCGATCGTCAAGGTCGACGGCGGCTTCACCCTGTTCTGATCACCTTCCTGAAGGGTCTTGCATGGTAACCATCGGCATTGTCGGCGCCGGCCTGCGCGGAAGGCTGTTCGCCGAGGCTCTCCAGGCCCAGTCGGACGCCACCGTCGTCGGCCTCGCGGAACCCTCGGCCACGGTGGCCGAGGAGGCGCGGGACGCCACGGGTCTGCCCGTCACCGCGTCGCACTCCGAGTTGCTCGAGGCATTCGATCCGGACGCTGTGATCGTGGCGACCCCTGACTTCGCCCACCGCCAGATCGCCGTCGACGTCGCCGAGGCCGGTAAGCATCTCCTGATCGAGAAACCGGTCGCCACCACCCTGGACGACGCCCAGGCCATTGCCGAGGCGGTGCACCGCTCGGGCGTTCGATGCCTCGTCGGCTTCGAGAACCGGTGGAACCCGCACGTGGTGCAAGCCAAGGCGGCGATGGCGTCACTTGGCGAGCCGATCACGGCATCAGCCACCCTGAGCAACTCGTTCTTCGTGCCGACCACCATGCTGTCGTGGGCGGCTCAATCGTCGCCGGCCTGGTTTCTCATGCCGCACACCGTCGACCTCGTCCTGTGGCTCACCGGCAGAAGGCCCGTGTCGGTCAGCGCGGTGGGATCTCGTGGTGTCCTCGCCCAGCGCGGCATCGACACCTGGGACGTGGTGCACGCCCTGCTCACCTTCGACGACGGATCGACCGCGACGCTCTCCTCCGCGTGGACCCTCCCGGACGCCGGTGACGGCATCGTCGACTTCCGCTTCCAGGTCATCGGCACCGAGGGCTCGGTCACCGCGGACCTCTCACACCAGGGCCTGACCGTGGTCAGCGACAAGTACCGATCGACGTGGCCGGTCTCCGGCCGAATCGGCCGCTCCCAGGTCGGCCCCGCCGTGTGGATGGTCCAAGACTTCGCCGCGGGCCTCGTCGACGGCGGCGACCTCGGCCCCGGCATCGACCACGGCGTACTGGTCACCGAGATCATCTGCGCCGTCGAGGACTCAATCACCACCGGCCAAACCAAGCACATCACCGAGCCCGGAGCTCATGCGAGACCTTAGCCAACGGCCCCGCTATCGCCGGTCATCCGGTTGCTGGCGAGCTTGGCGGCGGCCAGCGGTACGCCGATCCGCTCGACGTTTGGCATCCCTTGCTCCAACAGACTCGTTTGAATGGCTTCGTACAGGGTGTGGAACGTCAGGGCGCGGTTCGGATCGAGAAGGCTGGTGATCCGCTCATCGGCGAGACCCCAGGTCGCGAGCGCTCGGCGGACGTCGCCGGCCAGCTGGATCGCTCCGGCGCCGGCGCTGGGGAGCTCGGACTTTGCGACCGCGTCGACGACACGCTGATCGGAGCAGCATTGCAGTTGGTCGAGGATGCTGATCGTTCGCAAGTAGTCGACGGGCTGCGAGGACTGGACGTCGCGCGCTGCGGCATACCGCTCCCAGTCGAAGGGCCGCGCTGACTCGGAGAAGTCGGACGACTCCTCGGTCGCGGTGATGAAGGTACCGATGAAGTTCTCGGCGTAAGACTTCAACTCCGGGCTCACCTGCTGCAGGAGGTACGACGATCTCGCGGCGGCAGCGGGATGGGTGACGCCACGGCGCACGAACAGCGCCTGCTCGGTGGACTGGATGGCCAGCATCGCCATCAGTGCTCCGGTGAGTGCGGATCGGTCAGCTCGCCCAGAGGATCCGAAGCTCTCCTGCTCAGCCGCCCGTCGCACAGTTCGGAAGGCGAACTCGTCGGCCTCCATCTCCTGACGCTGGCTGTCCGAGCACACCGGCAGATGCTCGCCGGGCGAGAAGCCGCTCAGTGCCGAGGTATGGCCGAGCACGTGATGACTCAGCTCGTGCGCTACAACAAAACGAGCCGCACTGAGTCCAACCAGGTGACTCGTGAACCTCGCGCGGCGCGACGTACGCCAACCGAGCTTGCCGGCGAGACCGAAGACACGCTGGTTGACGTTGTAGTACCGCAGCAGACCTGTTAGGAGCGTCTCGTCGCTACCTGCCTTGTCCCGGCGGAACCAGCCGACCTTCGGCCGTAGGACCACCCCGGCGTACTGGCAGTACAGGAACGCGAGGGTCAGCACCGCGTCGGAGACCATCGCACAACCGGAGCCGTCGCTGAACGGTGTCATCTTCGCGGAGACGTCTTCCTGCAGAGTCGACCCGACCCGAGCCACCTTCAACCTGTCGGCGTCGACTCCGAGCTCGCGCATCGCCGTCTTGACCTGATCTGCGGCTGACATCAGCAGACCCGCCGCCGGGTTGCCATACTGACCCTTGTCGAACCGGTTGAAGCCGCGCTCCATCTTGTCGAGCGCCTTGAGGCCCGCTGTATCGCCGAGTTCGGCCAGCTTTGCTCGCATCTCTTCCAGCTGCACCGACCGATCCGGCTCGCGGACCCGGTACCAGCGGTCCGCCATCGTCTCGTCGGTCATGGCTTCGGTGGTGCGGAAGCGCAGAAGGTGCCCAGTCCGATCCTCACGATCAGTACGGCGAGGATGGCCGCGTCGACCGGGTCGTGCCCATGGCCTTGCAGGACCTCGTAGACGGCGCCGGCGTCGATGATCCGGTCCGAGGTTGACGTACCGAGGACACCTTGCACGATCTCGGCGTGGCAGACGATCCGCTGCAGCTCGCGCTTCTTGTTGGCGAACCAGGACCGGCCGAACTTGCGGTTGCTGTCCCGATCATCCGGAGAGACTCCCGGCCCCTCCCCCAGGAGCGCCGCTCCCAAGGCCTCGTACAACTCGTCGTCAGTGCTGTCCCAGTACGCCTCGACAGTCATCCATCACCCTCCGACTCGTAGCCTGCGCCGAGCCGGACTCCCCCCGGAACGACAGTCGTTACATCGCGCCGTACGACGCAGCGTTACGACGCGCTCTTGCGGGTGGATTGGTAGTGGCGGGCGGCTCGGGTGCGGTTGCCGCAGGTGATGGAGCACCACTCGCGGCGGGGGTGGGTTTTCGAGAAGTAGAGGACGCAGCCGGGCGCGTAGCAGGCGCGGAGACTTGTGCCGTTGCCGGTCAGGAGGTGTTGGGTCTCGCGGGCGAGCTGGGCGAGGGCTGTGGTGATCGGGGATGCGGTGGGAGTGGCGGCCAGTTGCAGGCCGTGCTTGGTGAGCTCGAGTTGAGTACGCGGCAGTTTGGTGGCTGCGGTGTTGATCGTGTCGACTGCCTGCTCGACGGTCATCGAGGTGATTGCGGGGCGTTCGTCTTCGGTGACGTGGGCGACCAGGCGGCGTACGGCGTCGCGGAGGTGCACGGCGCGGCGGAACTCGGCAGGCCTGGTTTCGGCGCCTTGACGGTCGAGGCCTACTGCGTCCAGCCACGCGTCGACGTCGGACGGGTTTGTGAAGTCGTCGTGGAGGCCTGTGGTGTCGGCCCAGATCGTCGCCGTCAGGCGGATCGGGGCCGGCTCCTCGGGGAGCGGCCAGGTGCGTGCTGTGACTCGGGGCACGGAGCGTAGATTATCACGGATAAACCGGCTTGCATCCGTGAGAAGAATCGGCTACAACTTCTAACGGATAGATACTTGTTCATCCGTGAGGGAGAGCGCATGACCGACGTGGGCTTTCATGCCGGGGAGCTGGCGGTGCAGCGCAAGGCCGGCACGGGGCAGGAGGCGGCCCGGTTGTCGCCGATGCTCGATCCGGTGCAGCTGTCGCGCGGGATCACCGGGTTCCTCGCCGAGCGGACGTTCCTCGTCATCACCGGTCGCGACGGTGACGGCCGGCTGTGGACGTCACCGGTGACGGGGCCGGCTGGGTTCATCGAGGTGCGATCGGCGACCGAGCTCGCCGTCCGAGCGTCGCCGCCTGAGGGCGACCCGCTGCACGGGCTCGCGGCGGGTCAGAAGGTCGGCATGACCGCGATCGAGTTCGCCGCGAGACGGCGGGTGAGGCTCAACGGCACGTTGACCATGGCCGACGACGAGGTGCTTGTCGTCGAGATCGAGCAGGCGTTCGGCAACTGTCCGCAGTACATCCAGCAGCGTCTCCTCACGCCCGACACCGTCCGTTCGGGCGAGGCCGACGTACGACGTGACACGACGCTCGCACCGGAGGACGTCGAGCTGATCGGCCACGCGGACACGTTCTTCCTGGGGACGATCAACCCCGAGCGCGGCGCCGACACCTCACACCGCGGCGGCCCGCGCGGCTTCGTCCGCGTCGACGACGGTGGCTTGTGGTGGCCGGACTACCAGGGCAACAACCTCTTCAACAGCTTCGGCAACCTCGAGGTCAACCCCGAGGCCGCGCTGCTCTTCTTCGACTTCCCTACCGGCCGCACCCTTCACCTGTCCGGCACGACCAGGATCGAGTGGGGTCCCAAGGGCCGCCCCGGCGACGATGCCCAGACCGGCCGCATCGCCCGCTTCACACCAGAGCGCCTGGTCGCCGGCCGCCTCCTGCCCGCGCACGAGATCGCCCACGTCCCCTACCCCCGCAACCCCGCCCTCACTCCCCACACTCAGCGTCTGCGTTAGGCGGCTGCGGAGCTTTTGGTGAGGGGGCGTGGTGGGTTCAAGGGGACGACGAGGTTGAGGCTGGCGGCGTGGCGGGCAGTTGCCAGGCGGGCGCCGTCAAGGGTCAGGGTTGCTGTGATCGTGCACTCGCCGGTGCGGATCGCCAGCTTGCCGGAACGGACGACCGCGTCCAGGGCGGTGAGCTCGGCGACGATTTCGAGGACGAACTTGAAGCAGTGGACCAGGGTCTTCTTCACTGCCAGGTCTACGTGGGGCGAGTAGGTCGCGTGAATGGTGTGCGACGCCAAGGGGACGATCTCCTCGGCGTCGGTGATGGCGAGGGTGCGGCGAGCGGCGTCGACCAGCTTCGGGTGCTGCTGCCAGGCGGCGGTGAGGACGTCGCCGAGATCCAGTTCCAGGAGGCCGTCGATCGCGGCGGCGACCTCGCGGTCGACCTGGCCGGCTGTCGACTTGGACAGTCGGCGGATCGGCCGCAGGGCTGTGCGGGTGGCGTGGCGCTCGCTGATCGCCTGGACGAGCGCCTCGGCCGATCCGGCTCCGAACAGGAGTGCGTTGGGCGTCAGCGCCTTGGGTGCAGGTTGATCGTCGACAATCGGCGTACTGGTCATCGGTCAGTCCCCCTTGTGAATGTGGATACCTGCGTCAGCGAGCGGCGTCGGCGGCGCTGTTTCGTACTCGGTGATCTTTGGATCGACCGCGGGCGCCGGGGGCACGACGACCTTGAGTTTGTTGCGAACCCATCGCTTGTCCAGGCGTCGCCGCGCCACGCGGTAAGTGACAGCGCCGAACGCCAGTACGCCGAGCGCCAGGAGGCCCGCGCGCAACCAGGGGAACGGTTCGACCGAGCGAGCGGGAGTTGCCTGCTCGCCGACCGGTTGGGCGACGCCGACCGGTTTGGCGACAGGGATCGGCGGAAGAGCCACAACCGCCGACTTGGTGGTGATGCGTACGGCGTGGCCGACGCCGACCATCGAACCGGCTGATGGGGACTGGCTGGCGATGACATCTCCCTTACCGGGCGTCACCCGCAGCACCAGCCCGAGGGCGGACACCTTCGCGGTGGCTTCGGCGACCTTCAAGCCGAGCACCCTGGGAACGCGGACCAATCGCGGCGCCGCTGTTGCCGGTGTCACCTTTTCCGACGGAACAACCCTCGACGGGGTGACCGCCGGTGGCGAGGCCGTCCTCGGCGTGGCCGTCGGCGGGATCACGGCCGGCTTCTCCGAGCCGGTCACCACGAACAGGTCGTCGTCCGTCAGCTTCGAGTCGGTCGTGCACCGGGCCACGATCGAGTACTTCTGCGCCGATGCGTCCGCGGGAACGGTGAACGGCACCTCGACCACCCCGCTCGCGGGGACCACGGCCGACCCGACTTCCTCGTCGAGGCCCGCCCAGAAGATCTGGACCACGCCGCCGCCGGCCCCTGAGCGCGTCGCGCCGGGCGCATGGCAGTCGTCATACCCCCAGGCTGTGGCGATCACCTTGGTGCCAGGCGGGCCGTCGGATGGATCGAGCCAGAGCGTCACCGTGGCGTCACTTGTCGCGCTGGCAGACCCGGCCGCAGTCGGAGCGACGACAAGCACGAGGGCACCCGCCAAGGCGCCAACGAACCAGCGGGCCCCCGTGGCCGCGCGTGAACCGACCATCTTCGTACCTTCCTCGCGCCCGCAACCGTTCGCCGGAACGGTTCCACCCGAGGTGCGGACTCACCAGTACGGAGACACAGCCCACCCACTTGATACGGCCGAACGGGAAGTTCGATGGCAGGAGGCCGCCGACCAACACGGTGCGTGACCGGTGTGCCCAGTTCTTGACACTGTCTGGGAGGGCGGGGAGGGTCGGAGGAGGTCGAGGGGTGGCTCACGCGATGGGGGTGTCGCGACAACGTCATCGCGGCCGACACCTTCTCCGCCACACTGCGAGCCCGCTTCGACATCGTCGGCGTCGATCCGCGAGGCGTCGGCGGGAGTACGCCGATCACTTGCGGTGTGCCGCCGCTGACCCCCGAATACACGTTCTTCCCGCGAACGCAGGCGGAGTTCGACGCGACGGTCGCCCACAATCGCGCGGTCGCGAAGAGCTGCCTGCAAGAGACCGGACCGCTGCGGGGCCAGGATGTCCGCGCTGTCTACGACAAGCTCGTCCGGGACGCCGACGCGAATCCGATCCCCGTCGAAGGAGCCCTGCGCCCCGTCAGCGGTGACGACATCCGGATGAACACCCCGAACTGGCTCGCTGCGAAGACGCCCAACGTCCTGGCGGGCGAGCTGTCGTGGCCGGTGTTCTCGGAGGTCTTGCGGCGAGCTGTCGCCGGGGACGCCCAGTTCTTCGCTTTCCCACCGCCTCATGGGCCGACCGACTTCCTCTTCGCCCGGATCGCGAATCACTGCGGTGACTATGTAGCCGATATCCACACCTTCGCCGAGATGCAGCAGCGGATCGAGATGGGCCGGCAGTTGGCGCCGCACCTGCAGGGAGGTTCGGAGTTCTGGCAGGGCGGCTTCTGCATCGGCTGGCCCTTCAAGGTCGCCAATCCGCAGCGCAGCCTGGACGTGAAGGGCGTGCCCACGCTGATCGTCCACTCGACGCACGACCCGTCGGTCTCGTACCAGTGGGCCTTCGGCCTGGCCGCCCAGATCCGCGGCAGCAGCGTGCTGTCCCGCATCGGTGACGGACACACGTCGTACTACACCTCGGACTGCGCGCTGGACGCGACAGACCAGTTCCTGCTCACCACGCGGCCCACGCCGGCCCCCGTCTGCGCTACCTGACGGTTGAAGCTGCTCAGGGGAGGACCGTGACGCGTAGGTCGTGTTGTGCGGCCGGCGGGCCTGGGTCGAAGGGGCGGCGCAGGGTCAGACGGTAGAGCGTGGACCCGGCGGAGCGGCCGGTGATCGTCAGCCTCTCCGGGACGAGGACCAGGTCCGGGGGCTCGGTGACGCCGGGCTCCTGCGGGGGTGGTCCCGCAGGAGCGCTGCCGAGCGACCGGAGCACCGCGTCGGCGATCTCCGTGCCGGTCGGAGCTTCGACGGACCACGAGTAGCCACCACCGGCGTACGACGGCAGTTCGAGGTCTACCGAGTGACCTGTCCGCACGGTGATCTCGTCCGGCAGGTCCGGCGAGGGGAAGCTCATGCCGGACCGATCACCGGCCCTTCGTGCCAGCCCGCGCCATCGCGCCAGTAATGCTGCAACTGCCCGTCGTAGCGCAGCACGATGACCTCGAGATTCATCCCCCACGAACCCTCACAGAGCCCGGCGACGGCCGCGACATCGTGACCGAAGTCGGCGCTGTGCCGCCACTGCAGGTCGCCGCCCGCGTTCCAGCGCCACCAGTGCTGGACGACGCCGTTGACCGCGACGCAGAGCTCGAAGTTGCCGTTCGGCCCCTGCTCGTCGGCCATCCCGTACTGGCCCTGGATCATCACCGGCGGGCTGCTGACGCCCGCGCCGAAGATCCCGTCCTCGTACCAGGTGAACGTCGGCTCGTAGCGCCAGAAGTGCTGCATGGTGCCGTCGTTCCGGACCGCGACGCACTCCATGTTGCCGTGCGGAGCGCCGTACGTCCCTTGGACGAGGGTCGATCCGGAGGACCTGATGTTGGAGCCGAACAACGGACCGTCGTGCCAGCCACCGCCGTCACGCCACAGGTGCCTGAGCTGCCCGCCTTGCGACACGACCACTTCGAAGTTGCCTGGAGCGTTGTAGTCGCCTTGAACAAAACCGGGTACGCCGTTACAGCCGGACGGCCCGAACACACCACCGTCGTTCCAAGGCCCGCCACCACCGCCGCCGGTCCACCAGTGGTGCAGGCGCCCGCCGGTGGTCAGGTACACGACCTCCAGATTGCGGTTGTACGTCGTCCCGATCAGTGTCGGGCAGACGGCGGCGTCGTTCGCGAACGATGCCGCGGTGCCCCATTTCCAGCCGGGTCCACCCTCACGCCACACGTGCTGGACCCGGGAGCCGTTCGAGCCGACGACCTCCAGGTTGCGATGCAGGGCGCCGTTGCCGCTCTCGTACAGGTTGCCGTTGTGCAGCCGGCGCTTGGTCCACGGATCGGGGTTGACGTTACGGACGCCGTACCGGCCGAAGTCGTCGATCCGGCACTCGCCGTACGCGATCCAGCCGATCCCGTTCATGCCCCAGTTCGGGCCCCAGGAGTTCTTGCACAGCCACGCGCCGAGGCTGTCGTCGTACCCGATGATGAGGAACAGGTGGCCGCCGCGGTACACGTTCGACGGATCGGTCGAACGCCGGTACACGCCCGTGCCGACCCCGCTGAAGTCGGCGTAGACATCGATGAACGTGACCAGCGGCCCGACGGTGTCGAGCCAGTTCTTCGAGTCGGCCACCGACACCACGTCGAACGCGGGACCGCGGACAGATCTGCCATTGCGGTCAGGAGTCGGTGTGTACGGCGGTGAGTCGGTGCGCCACGGCCAGGAGCCCGGGTCGCAGAACCCGTTGCCGGCGAAGAAGGTCGAGACCTCGCCCTCGTTGCCCAGGTCCGGACAGGTCTTGCCCACGCCGCGGTGTGGATCGCCCTCCGACAACCGCGTCCACATCGCGTGCTCGATCCGCACCATCGACTCGACCAACGCCACACCCGCGAACGCCCAGCAGGCGTTGCACCCGTTCTGGTCCCTGGTACTGGTGATCCAGTTCTGGCCCCACCGAGACCGCCAGTCCACGCTGCTCGGGACCCCGGCATCGGGCGGCGTCGCCCCAGCCTCGCCCGCCTCGTCCAGCCCGAGCCTGCGCAGCAGCCCCTCGGAGAAGAGCTCCGTGAGCTCGTACCGCGAGATGATCCCCCGCTCGACCTGGCGGACGGCGAGGTACGGGTTCGGCGAAACCCCCAGCGACGCGAGCTCCAGCTCCGCCACCTCTGAGGTCGGTACGACGCTCTCCGGATCGGCACCGAGGCCGTGGTGCTCCACCACCTCGTCGTCGCCTCGATCGTGCGGTGGCAGCCATCCCAGCTGCTCCGCCGCGATCATCGACCGCAAGCGGCCGAACGTCAATGCACCCTCGTTTTCCGGCATGACTCTTCTCCCCCGGTCGGTTGGCACCAGGCAGTGGTTGTGCCTAATTTGTCGGACAGCAGGAGCAGTTCGAGAAATACAAGGAGCGTCAGATGAAGATCGGCATCGGACTTCCGTCGACCATCCCCGGCGTGCGAGGCCAGGTGGTCCTGGACTGGGCCAGAGGCGCCGAGCAGGCCGGCTTCTCGACTCTGGGGACGCTCGATCGTCTCGTGTACGGCAACCTGGAGACGGTGCCGACGCTGGCGGCCGCGGCAGCGGTGACCGAACGGATCGGGTTGACGACCGCGATCATGATCGGCCCGTACCGGGGCAACGGCGCGCTGCTGGCCAAGCAACTGGCCACCGTGGACGTGATCTCCGGCGGACGGCTGACGGTCGGTATCGCGGTCGGCGGCCGTCCGGACGACTTCGAAGCGACGGCATCGCCGTACGACCGGCGCGGGAAGGCGTTCGACGCCCAGCTCGCCGAGATGCGCGCCGTGTGGGCCGGTGAGCCGCGAGGGTACGCCGGTCCGATCGGACCCGCCCCTGTCCAGCCAGGTGGTCCCCCACTGTTGATCGGCGGCGGCTCGCCCGCCGCCTACCGCCGGATGACCGAGTACGGCGCGGGCTGGATCCTGGGCGCGGGCGGGCCGGAGGTTTTCGCGGCCGCGGCAACGAAGGCGCGCGAGTCCTGGCGTACGGCGGGACGCGAAGGCGAGCCGCGCCTGGTCTCCATCGGCTACGTCAGCCTCGGCGAGGATGCCACCCAGCATGCCGAGCAGTACCTCGGCACTTACTACGCCTTCGCCGGCGACTACGTCAGCCGCATCATGGCCGGCGCCCTCACCACCCCACAACAGGTCTCCGACACCGTCGCCGGCTTCACCGCGGCAGGCTGCGACGAGCTGATCCTCTTCCCCTGCAACCCCGATCTCCAGCAGATCACGCTGATCGCAACCGCCGCCGGCCTGAACTGAAGCCGAACAGATGGGGATGCTGCTCTTTCGCGGTGGGGGTTTGCGTCGTAGGGTCGGGCGCTAACCGGGTGTCGTGGGGGCGGCCGGACCTTTCGCTGCAGTGCTGGGGGATCACCAATGCAGATCCAGGGCAGTCTGACAATTGACGGCGTACTGGTAGTACCTGTCGAGGCGTACACGTTCTCGGTGACCGGGACCGTCGCGGTCGCGACCGGGAAGTCGCGGATCTATCTGGAAGGCGACTACGTCGTCGAGACGGTGCGGGCCGCGGTGCACACGGCGCCGGCCGGGGCCGCGCTCGTCGTCGACGTGAACAAGAACGGCACCACCATCTACACCACCCAGGCGAACCGGCCGGGTATCGCCGCCGGCACGAACAGTGCCACCGGCAACAATCCGGCCGTGACCACGTTCGCGGCCGGTGACTACCTGACCGTCGATGTCGACCAGGTCGGATCGTCTGCCGCCGGTGCCGACCTGACGGTGACCGTCCGGGTCCGCCGGGCCAGTTAGGGGGCGGCCGTGGCGCAGTCAGCGGGGTACACCTTCAATGCGGACACGGTCAGCGGTACGACGGTACGGGACGTCGCGGGGTACTTCCTGCACGGCTCGATCGTCGGATCGGCGACCCTCGTCGCGGGCAAGTACGGCAATGGCCTGAACTGCACGGGTGGCGCGATGCACGTCGTCGTACGTCCGCCGAAGGCCGGAGACTCCTTCTACCCGCTCAACACCGACGGCGGCCTGTCGATCGCCGCCTGGGTCGAGCTCAACGACAACACCGCGGCGGCCCGCTGTATCGCGTCCGCGAGCAGCGGCAGCACGCTGAACTGGGCTGTGTACGCCTCGAACGCCAGCGGCAACGTGGAGGCGAAGATCGCCGGGGCGACGTACAGCACGACCACGAGCATCCGTGACGGGGAACCGCATCACGTCCTCGTCGTGTACGATGCCACGCCGTCGACCGACACCGTGAAGATCGCCGTGGACGGTGTCCAGGTGTTGTCCGTCAACGCCTCCGCCGCCCTCGCGTACTCCGGCACCGAGGTCACCATGGAGGCCGGGCGAAACACGCTCACCGGTTCCGAGGCGCTCAACGGGATCGTCGACGACCTGCGCTGGTGGAACGACCCGGTCGAGGCGGCGTACTGGCCGGCCCTGGTCGCCGCCGAGCAGATCGATCACCAACTGGCGATCTATCCCTTCGACCTGGACACCGCCGAGGATTTCGGCACCTACAATCGCGACCTCACGCTCGCTCCGTCCGCGAGCTTCACCACGGGCATCTACGGACGCGCACTGGTTTCCGGTACGGCGGCAGCCGGGGTGAGCGGCGTGGTCGACTTCCCGGACTGCGACCGGCTCGCCATCTGCGGCTGGCTCCGGCTCGACACCGCACCGGTCGGCTCGGCCGCCCCGATCCTCGCGATCGACAACAGCTCGAACAGCGCGCGGGTCCGGGTCGTGGTGAACACCAATCGGACTGTCACCACGACCTGGACCACCATCGACGACGGGACCGTCTCGGTGACGAGTACGGCGACGCTGACCGTCGGCCAGTGGACCCGATTCCAGTTCGCGATCAACCCGACGTACGTACAGGTCCGGCTCGACGACAGCCAGGTGACCGAGAACATCGGCGACGGTGTCCCGCACGTGACACCGGCCATCGACGGCCTGTTCCGGCTGCACATCGGCGGTGACGCGAGCGGCGGCGGCCAGGTCTCGTACGACTACGTGACCTTGACGAAGAACTTCCTCGCCGAGGTGACGTCCGGCTACTGGAGTGGCGCGCCGGTCGTCACGCCGTACCGGCCGGTCAATGTGGCACGCGGCGTGTACCACTTCAACGAGAGCACCGGGACCGTCGTCGACGACAAGTCGCCGTCCGCGAACGACCTGACCTTGACAGCGGCCGGTACCTGGGTCGCCGGCATCGAGGGGTCCGCGCTCGGTGCCAGCGGGACGGGTCCGGGTGCGTCGAGGACCTCCCTGACGTGGCCGGCGTCGCCACTGGGTTGGGCGTTCTCGGCGTGGGTGAAGTGCCGCTCGAGCAGCAGTGGTGCGCGGTTCCTCGTACTGCGCAACAGGACGGACGAGGTCGCGCACGCGGGCCGGCTGGACGGGCTGTTCTGGGTCCGGCTGTTCGGCACCGGAGGCACCACCGGCATCGTCAGCTCGTCGCGTACGCCGATCTCCGCTGAGACCTGGACCCACGTGGCGGCGTCGTGCGATCAGAAGACGATCCAGCTCTTCCTCAACGGGGAAGTGTTCTCCGTCGAGCCGTACGGCGCGGGGGCACCTTTGCAGCCGAACGAGTTGAACGTGGGCGGCGACAATCCGGATTCGTCGGTCGCCGATGTCGATGACCTGTGCCTGTTCGACGCTCCGATCAGCGCGGCCAACGTCCGCTGGATCTACGAGAACCCCGGCCAGTTCTACGAGCCCACGCCGCCCGCTTTCGCCGCCTGGGGAGTGCCCCTCTAGCAAGATGTATGCCATGACTTCTGAGCTGTGCGACCTGACTGCCCTCGAACAGCTGGACGCTCTGCGGAGCCGCGCCGTGTCAGCTCGCGAGCTCCTGGGCGCGCACTTCGAGCGGATCGAACAGACCAATCCCGAGGTCAACGCAATCGTCACTCTGGTTCCCGAGCAGGCCATGGCGGCCGCGGCGGCGGCCGACGACCTCGCCGCCGCGGGCGGCTCGCTCGGTCCGCTGCACGGGCTCCCGGTCGCGCACAAAGACACCCACTCGACCGCCGGCATCCGCACCACCTTCGGCTCTCGCATCCACGCCGGGAACGTGCCGGACATCGACGATCTGATCATCGCCCGGATGAAGGCCGCCGGTGTCATCACGATCGGCAAGACGAACACTCCGGAGTTCGCCGCCGGATCGCATACCTTCAACGAGATCTTCGGCGTCACCCGCAACCCGTACGACCTGACCCGCTCGGCGGGAGGCAGCAGTGGCGGCGCGGCCGCGGCGCTCGCATGCGGGATGCATCCGATCGCCGACGGCAGCGACATGGGCGGCTCGCTCCGCAACCCGGCGGCCTGGTGCAACGTGGTCGGCTTTCGCCCCTCCCCCGGGCGAGTTCCCACCTATCCGTCGGCGCTGCCGTGGGGGACGCTGGGTGTGCAGGGACCGATGGCGCGGACCGTCGCGGACGCCGCCCTCTTGCTGTCGGTCATTGCCGGTCCAGACCGCCGCAGCCCGCTCTCCCTGCAGGATCCGGGCAGCGACTTCGCGGTCCCCCTCGACCGCGACCTCACCGGACTGCGAGTCGCCTGGTCGCCGGATCTTGGTGGCGCGGTCCCGGTCGACGCCGAGATCACCGACGTACTCACCCAGCAGGTCGGCGTCTTCGAGGACCTCGGCTGCATCGTCGAGGAGGCGTGCCCTGACTTCACCGGCGCGGAGGAAGTGTTCCGCACCCTGCGCGCCTGGCAGTTCGAGGCAATGCTCGGCGCGGCGCAGGCCGCGCATCCCGATCTGTTCAAGTCGTCGCTCGCGTGGAACATCGACGAGGGACGCCGGCTCACCGGCCCCGGCATCGGCCGCGCCGAACGCCTCCACGCCGAGCTGTTCCACCGGGTCCGCGAGTTCTTCGAGCAGTACGACGTACTCCTGCTGCCGGTCACCCAGGTCTCGCCGTTCCCCGTCGAGCAGGAATACCCGGCCGAGATCGCAGGAGTTCCCCAGACCACCTACCTGGACTGGATGCGCTCCGTGTACTTCGTCTCCACCACCGGCGCCCCGGCCTTGTCGGTACCGGCGGGATTCACCCCCGCGGGCCTCCCCGTCGGCCTCCAACTCGTCGGCCGCCACCGCGACGACCTGGGCGTGCTCCAGGTCGGCCACACCTTCGAGCAGGCAACCAACGTCTGGCGCATCCGCCCCACCCTCTAGGCGCCAGAGAGGTCTGCGGCGTAGGCGGCGTCGAGGTCTTCGGTCCAGGGTTCGGATTCTGCGGCGAGGGAGTCGAGGACTGTTTCGGGGCGGGTTGCGCCGGAGACGACCGAGAGGACGGGCGATGATGCCAGGAGGGCTCGCAGCTGGAGGCGTTGTAGGGAAATGCCGCGCGCGTCTGCCATCGCCGCTAGGTGTGGAGCTGCAGCCGAGTGGCGGAGGGGTGAGTAGGCGAAGAAGGGCACAGTGTTGGCTTCGCACCACGCTAGTACGTCGATCGACTCGCGTCCCATCGCACTGTGCTGGTTCTGCACGGCGTCGATGCGCGCGACTGCGGCCGCCCGCTCGAGCGCGGCTACGCTGACGTTCGACAGGCCGATCCGGGCCACGCTCCCCTCGTCGCGCAGGAACGCGAGAGCGGAAACGCCTTCCTCCACGGGCTGTTCGGCGAGGTCGACCCGGTGCAGGTAGTAGAGATCGAGACGTTCGCCACCGAACACACGCAGGCTCGTCTCGACGTCCGATCGAATCCGGGACGCACTGATGTCCGCATCCCAGGTCGTCGCGCCGGTTCGCGAATGACCACCCTTGGTTCCCACCACGACACCCGTGCCACGGGCAGCCTCCGCCGCCAGCTCCTCGCCGTACAGAGGTGCGTCGACGTGGGCGTAGGCGCGCGCGGTGTCGAGAATCGTCGTGCCCGCGGCGATACCGGCTCGGATCGTTGCGAGATCGGCGGAGCGGTCACGGGGTGCGAAAGAGAGGGCCGCAACGCCAAGCGCGACCCGTCCGACAAGTTCCGTCACCATGCTCCTTGTCGCCGAGATGTGGTGACGGCTCAGATGTCACCTGGGGACGCCGCAGCCGCGGCGCCCCCAGGTTACTGCTTCAGCAGATGGCTCGAACCCCTCGGTTCACTCGCCGAACAGCTGATCGTAGTACGTCGTGAAGGACACGTGGTTCGTGCCGTTGAAGACCGCCGGCACCTTGCCGTACGACGTGATCGCGGTCGCGGTCCCGTTCGCGTGGCTGAAGGCGTACTGGTACCCGGACTGTGTGTCGTGGTCGACACCGACGACGAGCGTCCCGCCGCGAGTACCGCAGCTCTGGGTCGCCAACGATTCGTAGGCCGCCCAGCCGGAGGAACGGATCAACTTGACGACCGGCTTGGCCGACGCGGTGATCGGGATCCGGATGGTGTAGAGCGCACCGGCCTTGGTGGTCATCAGCAACGTGTCGTACGTCGCCGTCTCACTGATCACCGTCATCGCCTTGAAGCTCTGGAACCCGGCGAACGAGCCGAGCGCCTTGAAGCCGCCGTTGACCTGCGACCAGCGGTAGAGGCTGCCGTTGGTGTTCAGGCCGTACAGGTACGCGTGCCGCGGCTGCGCGACGCTGTAGTTGGACGTGGCAATGGACTTGAAGCTCGACCAGCCGGTCCCGACCTTCTTGAAGGTGGCTTCCGTGCCGGTCTCCCGGATGTAGGTCGTGTGCCGGTACAGATTCGCGCCCTGCAGGAGCAGACCGGAGAAGAAGAACTGGGTGCCCGAGGCGTTCTGCGCCAGGTACCAGGTCGCGGAGGTACGAGTGGCGACGAAGTTGATCGGTTCGTACGCCTCCGCCGTCGGCGGCTTGGCCGGCGAGATGTCGACCGACTCCACGACGTTCGTGGCGGTCGGCCATCCGACCGACTGGATGCAGGCCGCCGCGGCCGCTTTGGCCGTCAGCGGCTGCCCCTTCAGCTGGGCGGCCTTGGCCGCCCAGGACGGCGCCGGGTCGGCCTGCCCACCAGCCACGGCCGGCCCTGACGCCGCGGTCGCGGCCAGCATCCCCAGCCCGGCCGCAGCCAGCGCAAGGCGCTGTAATTTCAGCATTGGAATCCCCCTCAAGGTCAAAGAATCTCTGTCGATCCCCCGAGATTCCCGGCGACTATAGCCGCATCCAGGGCCACAACGCGCCGATTTGCCACAACCTGCAACCTCAACGCGCTACTGGTGGCTGTGCGGACGGGCTCGGGCTGCCTCGATGTCGGGGACGTGCTGTTCGGCCCAGAGCCGCACGGCGCGGAGCGGGATGAGCAGGGAGCGACCCAGCGGTGTCAGGGCGTACTCGACGCGCGGCGGGTTCTCGTCGTACTCGTGCCGGCTGATCAGGCCGTCGGCTTCCAGCGAACGCAGGGTTTCGGTCAGGACCTTAGGGGTGATGCCCTGGATGTGCGCCTTCAGTTCGGTGAAGCGCCGAGGCCCGTCGTCCAGGGCGTTGACGACGAACACGGTCCAGCGGGCTCCGATGCGGTGCAGCACGGTGCGGCTCGGGCAGGTCGCTGCCATCACGTTGTACGCCTTGCCCATGGGTGCTCCCAGTTCCGTTGAAGATACCGGTATCAAATCCATACCGTTACTCCCGATCCTACGAGAGGGAGTGACACACATGGAGCGGATCCTGGTCATCGGCGGTGCACGGGCGCTCGGCGCGGCCGTGGCGAGGCGTGCGGCGAAGGACGGGTACGACGTCGTTGTCGGTGCGCGTGATCTGGCGGCGGCCGACGTACTGGCGCGCGAGATCGGCGCCAGCGCGCTGCGGGTCGATCTGCAGGACGAGTCGACGATCGCGGCCGCGGCGGAGCGGCTGAAGGACGGGATCGATCACCTCGTGACGACCGGTTCGGCGCCACACGACGTACGCGCGACCGAGCTGGATCGTGACAAGCTGCTGGCTGCGTTCACGGCGAAGGTGGTCGGCCCCCTGCTGGTCGCCAAGCACTTCGCCCCGCTACTGCGGCCGACCGGGTCGATGGTGATGTTCTCCGGCGTCGTCGGCTGGCGGCCCGGGCCGGGCTCACTGGTCAAGGGGATCACGAACGGTGCCGTCGAGTACGCCGCGCGCCACCTGGCGGCGGATCTCGCGCCGGTGCGGGTCAATGCCGTCTCGCCTGGTGTCGTGGACTCGGGCGCCTGGGATCGCCTTGGTGACAACAAGGCCGGGTTGCTGAGCAAGAGTGCGGCCGGCACCTTCGTCGGACGCCACGGCGAGACCGAGGACGTCGTCGACACGGTGATGTGGCTTCTCCGCGCGGGCTTCGTCTCCGGCGAGACGATCCACATCGAGGGCGGCGCCCGCCATAAGTCCGCCTGATGACCAGCCAGGCGTAGGTCAGGTGTCGAGGCCTACGTACTTGGTTTCGAGGAACTCCTCGATCCCTTCGTGGCCTCCTTCGCGGCCGAAGCCGGAGTGCTTCACGCCGCCGAAGGGGGCGGCGGCGTTCGAGATCACGCCTCGGTTCAGGCCGACCATGCCGGTGTCCAGCTCCTCGGCGAGGCGCAGGGCGGTGGAAAGGTCGCGTGTGTAGGCGTAGGCAACCAGGCCGTACTCCGTGTCGTTGGCCAGGCTGATCGCTTCGTCGATGGTGGCGAAGCGGGTGATGGGAGCGACCGGGCCGAAGATCTCCTCCCGGAGACATGCCGCGTCGGGTGCGACGTCGGTGAGCACGGTCGGTTGGAAGAACCAGCCGGGCGGGCTGGTCGGCTGGCCGCCGGTGAGGACCTTCGCGCCGCCGTCCAGGGCATCCTGCACGAGCTCGGACACCTTGTCCTGCGCGGGTGCGTCGATGAGGGGCCCGACCTCGACACCTGGTTCGGTGCCGCGGCCGACCCGGAGCGCGGCCATCCGGTTCGCCAACCGTCCGGCGAACTCGTCGGCGACGGACTCGTGGACGAGGATCCGGTTGGCGGCAGTACAGGCCTCGCCCATGTTGCGCATCTTCGCCACCATCGCTCCCTCGACGGCGGCGTCGAGGTCGGCGTCGGCGAGCACCAGGAACGGCGCGTTGCCACCGAGTTCCATCGAGACCCGCAGCAGTTGGGTGGCCGACTGCTCGACGAGCCGGCGGCCGACGCCGGTGGATCCGGTGAAGGTGAGCTTGCGGAGCCGGGGATCGCGGATGAGCGGTTCCATCACCTCGCCACTGCGGGACGTAGTGACCACGTTCAGTACGCCATCCGGGAGGCCCGCCTCCTGCATCAGCGCGGCGAAAGCGTACATGGACAACGGCGTCTGCGCGGCCGGCTTGACCACCATCGTGCAGCCGGCGGCGACCGCGGGCCCGACCTTGCGCGTGCCCATGGCCAACGGGAAGTTCCACGGCGTGATCATCAGGCTCGGCCCGACCGGCTGCTTCATGGTCAGGAGCCGGCTGTTCCCATCCGGTGCCACCGACCAGCGGCCGGAGATCCGCACCGCCTCCTCGCCGTACCAGCGCAGGAACTCGGCGGCGTACGCGACCTCGGCGCGCGCGTCGGCCAGCGGCTTGCCCATCTCCAGCGTCATCAACAGGGCAAGGGAATCCGCCCGCGCGGTCATCAACTCGTAGGCCCGTCGCAGGATCTCGCCGCGCTCACGAGGAACGGTCCGAGCCCAGTCGGTCCTGGCCGCGACCGCAACGTCGAGCGCGACCATGGCATCGGCGGCGTCCGCATCGGCGACCTCCGTGAGTACGTCGCCCGTCGCCGGATCGTGGACCGCCAGCGTGCCGCGGGAACCCGGTACGACGTCACCGCCGATCCACAAGCCGGCCGGTACGGCGGAGACCACGGTCCGTTCGTGCGTGCTCATCGTGCAACCTCCTGAATGCCCGGGCCGGGGTTCTCGAGCCGGGACTTGACCGACGTCAGGTAGCGCGCGGCATCAGCGCCGTCCACGAGCTGGTGGTCGTAGGTGAGGGACAGGTACGCCATCGAGCGGATCCCGATCAGGTCGTCGCCGTTCCCGCTGGGCAGGACGACAGGACGCCGTACGACGGCGCCGAGGCCGAGGATGGCCGATTGGGGCGCGTTGAGGATCGGGGTGTCGAACAGCGCACCACGGCTGCCGGTGTTGGTGATCGTGAACGACCCACCGGCGAAGTCGTCGGCGGTCGCCGTACCGTTCCGGGCGCGGGCCGCGAGCCCGGCGATCCGGCGGGCGAGCGCGCCGACGGTCAGGTCGCCGGCGTCCCGGATCACCGGGACGACGAGCCCTTCGTCGGTGTCCACCGCGATGCCCAGACCGACGGAGGCCGGGTAGGTGATCGTTCCCGCGGCCAGATCCAGCTCGGCGTTGATCACCGGATGGTTGCCGAGAGCCCGTACTGCGGCCTCGGCGACGAACGCGAGGACGGACAAGGGTGCGCCGTACCGGGCCCGGAACTCGTCCTTGGCCGCCTCGCGGGCCGCGACCACGTGGCTGAGGTCGACCTCGACGACCGTGGTGAGCTGCGCGGACTCCTGGAGCGACCGATGCATCCGCTCCGCGATCACCTTCCGCCGCCGCGACAGCCGCTCGACCCGCGCCGGCGTCGCGGCGGGTGTTGTGGCGGCGATCCCGGCGTGGGTAACGGCGGGCGTTATGGCGGGGGTAATGGCGGGGGTCTCGGCGAGCGCCTGTTCCCGGGCCAGGCGGCGCGCTCGAGGGCTGTCCCAGTGGCGGCGGGTGGTGACGGTCACGTCTGCATCGCCTTCTCGATCTCGGTGGCGATCCGATCGACCGACGGGATCACGAGATCCTCCAGTGAATCCGCCGACGGCAGCGGCACATGCGGGCTGGTGATCCGGACCACCGGCCCGTCGAGATTCCAGAAGCCCTCGTCGCTGACGATCGACGCGATCTCGGCACCCCAGCCGAGCGCCCGCGGGTTCTCCTCGACGGTGAACAATCGCCCGGTCCGGCCGACCGACTCCAAGATGGTCCGGGCGTCGAGCGGGATCAGCGACCGTACGTCGATGACCTCGCAGCTGATCCCCCGCTCCGCGAGTCGCTCGGCGGCCTCGAGAGCCCTGGGCACCATCAGCCCGAGTGCGGTAATGGTCGCGTCGGTGCCGGGCCGTCGTACCTTCGCCATGCCGAGAACGTCCTCGATGACCCCGTCGGGCACTTCGCCCTTGCTGGCATAGAGGCCCTTGTGCTCGAAGAACAGCACCGGATCGTCGCTGCGTACGGCGGCCGCCATCAACCCGACCACATCCTCCGGGCACGACGGCGTGACCACCTTGATCCCGGGCACCGCCATCGCCCAGTTCTCGATCGACTGCGAGTGCTGCGCACCGAAGCGGAGCGCTCCCCCGTTCCCGCTCTTCACCACCAGCGGGATGGTGACCTGCCCGTTGGTCATGTAGCGGGTCTTCGCCATCTGGTTCACCACCAGGTCCCAGCAGACCGCGAAGAAGTCGGAGAACATGATCTCCGCGATCGGCCGCAGCCCGGTCATCGCGGCGCCCATCGCCGCACCGAGGATGGCCTGCTCCGAGATCGGGGTGTCGATCACCCGGCGCGGCCCGAACTGGTCGAGCAGTCCGGCGGTGGTCTTGAAGACGCCGCCGGAGCCGGCCACGTCCTCGCCGAAGAGGACCACGCGCTCGTCGCGTCGCATCTCCTGGGCGATGCCGCGGGCCACCGCCTCCCGATAGGTCAGTTGCGCCACGAGTGTCCTCCGTCTGCCCATACGTCGGTGTACGCCGAAGCCGGGTCCGGCACCGGTCCGTTCTTGGCCGCCTCGGTCGCCGCGTTCACGGCCCCGCCGACCTGCCGATCGATCTCGTCCAGTTCCGCGTCGGCGTATCCGAGCCGGCTGAGTCGGCCGCGGTAGACCTTGAGCGGGTCGTGGTCCAGCCAGGCTTCGAGCTCCCCGGATGGCTTGTACTTGCCGGGATCGGCCCGCGAATGGCCGCCGTGCCGGTAGGTCAGTGCCTCGATGAGCACCGGCCCCTGCCCGGAACGAGCCTGCGCGAAGGCATCGCGCGCCGCGAGGTAGCAGGCGTCCGCGTCGTTGCCATCGACAACTATCGGATCGAGACCGTACGCGCCGGCCCGGTCCGCCGCCGGACGTCGGACGGCGGTGATGTCGGCGATCGCGGTGTACTCCATGTACTGGTTGTTCTCACACACGAAGACGACCGGCAGGCTGAAGACCGCCGCGTAGTTCAGCGCCTCGTGGAACGCGCCGATGTTGGTGGTGCCGTCGCCGAAGAAGCAGACCGCGACCTGACCGCTGTCCCGGTACTGGGCGGACCACGCGGCGCCGTTCGCGATGGTCAGGTGCGCACCGATGATGGCGTACGAACCCATCACGCCGTGCTCGACGCTGGTGAGATGCATCGATCCACCCTTGCCGCCGAGCAATCCGTTGGAGCGCCCAAGGAGTTCCGCGAGGACGCCTTCCATCGGGACACCACGGGCGAGTGTGTGCGCGTGGCCGCGGTACGTCGCGAACGTGTAGTCATCGGCACGCATCGCCGTACCGAATCCGGTCGCCACTGCCTCCATCCCGAGGGACAGGTGCGTGGTGCCCTTGACCAGGTTCTGCATGAACAGGTCGTACGCACGCTTCTCGAACTGGCGCATCTCCTGCAACCGCCGGTACATCAGCAGCCGCGTGTCCCGGTCGATCGCCGCGTCGTCGTACCTGGTCTGGTTTCCGGCCGGCAGCACGATGTCGTGCTCGCCGTACGCGTGCCGTTCGAGTGGCAGCGTCATACCAGTTCTCCGTTGAAAGCAGGCGTGTTCAGGTGCGACTGCGACTCCCGCCGGGTCGGCAACATCCCGCCGGTGGTGTAGTACCGCTTGCCGGCGACGAGCAGATCCTCGGCCGGGAACTTCGTGATCACCTCGCAGCCGTCGGCGGTGACGACGAGCTCCTCCTCGATCCGGGCCGCGGACCAGCCGTCCTTGGCCGGCCAGTAGGTCTCGAGGGCGAAGACCATGCCCTCCTCGAGGACCTCAGGGTGGTCGAGGGAGACCAGCCGGCTGAAGATCGGCTTCTCCCAGATCGACAGCCCGACGCCGTGCCCGTACTGCAGCGCGAACGCGGCCTCCTCGTCGGCGAAACCGAACTCCTGCGCGGTCGGCCAGACCGAGACGATGTCGGCGGTCGTCGAACCGGGTTTCACCAACGAGATCGCCTGATCCATGTACTCGCGGCAGATCTTGTACGCGTCGTGCTGGGCCGGGGAGGCACTGCCGACCGCGAAGGTGCGGTAATAGCAGGTCCGGTAGCCCAGGTAGCTGTGCAGGATGTCGAAGAACGCCGGGTCACCCGGCCGGATGATCCGGTCGGAGTACACATGGGGATGCGGTGCACACCGCTCACCGCTGATCGCGTTCACGCCCTCGACGAACTCCGAACCCATGTCGTAGAGCGCCTTGCTGACAAGGCCAACAGCCTCGTTCTCCCGAACCCCGGGCCGGAGGAACTCGTACAGCTGGTCGTACGCGGCGTCGACCATCGAGGCCGCCTGGGCGAGCAGCCCGATCTCGTCCGGCGTCTTGATCCGCCGCGCCTCGAGGAAGACCTGCTGGCCGTCGACGACCTGGATGCCCGCCTGCTGCAGGGCGGCGAGGATGGGCAGCTCGATGACGTCGACACCGAGCGGTTCACCGAGCAACCCGTGCTGCTCGAGCTCGGCCTTGATCTTGCGGGCGACCTCCTCGGCGATGCCCGCGCCCGGGTGGAAGGCGCCGCGCAGCGTGGAGATCCCCGCGCGGGCTCCGCCTTGCGGCCTGGTCGCGCCGTGATGCGGTCCGTGGACCGCGTCGGCGGACTCGGGTCCGGCATGGTCGAGCCAGGGGTTGTAGAGCTGGTGGTGCTTGGCCGCCGAACCGAAGTCCCAGATGACCGGCTCGGCGTCCCGCACGAGGAGTGCGAACCGGATCAGCTTATCGTTCGCCCAGGTGCCGATGTGAGTGGCTGTCATGTAGCGGATATTGGGGAAGTCGAACGCGAGGAGTGCGCCGAGCGAGGAGCGGTTCAGCTCGTCCTGGAGCTTGGCCAGCCGCTCGGTGCGCAGCCGGTCGAGATCCAGCCGCTGCTCCCAGTCGACGGCGTTCGTTCCATAGGTGTGGATACCCACGTCAGTTCCTTTCTGTTCGGCCGGTCGGATCGGCGATGGCCGCGAACCAGGCCGTCATCGCGGCCATGTCCCGGTCACCGAGCCCGTCGTCCAGCGCGTGCCGGTGCAGTTCCAGGGCCCGCCGTACGACGGACTCCCGCAGGCCGGCGTCATCGGCGGCGCGGGCTGCGAGTCCGAGGTCCTTGGTGGCGGTGCGGAGGTCGAAGGCGACCGCCGTCCCCTCGGGATCGCTGAAGGCTGGTCTCTTGTAGTCGAGGAAGCGATTCCAGAGCACGCCGACCGCGAGGACATCGAAGAGCGCGGTGGTCGAGACTCCGGCGGCGCGAGCGGTGACAAGGCACTCGGCCAGGGCTGTGCTGAAGGTGTGCAGCAGTGCGTTGATCGACACCTTGGCGGCGGCGCCGGCGCCGGTCGGCCCGACGTGCACGACCGTGCCGAGGGCATCGAGCACCGGGCGGACCCGGTCGATCGCGGCGGTGTCCCCGCCGGCCATCAGTCCGAGCTTGCCTTCGCGGGCGACGACCGTACTGCCGCTCACCGGGCAGTCGACGAAGCCGACGCCCACGGCCGCGCACAGGTCAGCGGCCTCTCGGGCAGCGCGTACGCCGGTGGTTGAACAGTCCACCACAATCAGCCCCGCCCGGGCGCTGGGCAGTAGCTCAGCGAGAGTCCGGAGTACGGCGTCGCCGTCGGTGAGCATGGTGATCACGACGTCCGCGTCCTTGGCCGCGAGCGCCGGAGTGCCGGCCACCTCGGCGCCGGTCTGCTCGGCGGCCGCCAGAGCACGCGCCGCGGTCCGGTTCCAGACGGTCACCACAAACCCCTGCCGGGCAAGGGCAACGACCATCTCGGTACCCATCCGGCCGACGCCGCAGAATCCGACCCGCAGTGTCATGACAACCCCTGAGGATCGACGAGGAGCTTGCCGCGCGCGGTACCGCCGGCCATTGCTGTGAACGCGTCTTCGACCACCCGATCGAGAGGTACGACGCGTTCGACCAGCAGCGACGCCAGGTCGCGCTGCGCGAGAAGAGCCAGCGCGGCCGGCAGGTTCCGGTCGCACACGTGGGCCACGGTGGTCATGACGTCGATCTCGCGGAGGATGAGGTCGGTGGCGACGAACGACACCTGACCCTTGGGCAGGCCGACCAGAAGAACAGTGCCGCCACGCCGGGTGAGCCGCTGCACGCGCGTCAGTCCGTCGCAGACGCCGCTGGCCTCCACGGTCACGTCGGCCAGCGCGGATCCGGTCAGCTCACGGACGACGTCGAGCGGGTCCGTCGACGACGCGTTCACCGTGACGTCGGCACCGAGCTTCGCTGCCGTCTCGAGCCTGGTGTCATCGATGTCCACGGCAACGATCACTCCGGCTCCGGAGGCCTTCAGGCCGGCGATGACGAAGGATCCGATCGCTCCCGCGCCGTGCACGACCACCACATCGCCGCGGCGGACCCGGCTGCGATCGACGGCGTGCAGTCCGACCGCCAGCGGCTGGGCCAGTGCGGCGTTGTCGTCGGCAACGTTCGGCGCGATGGGGTGCAGCATCGTCTCGGGGACGGTGACGCGCTCGGTGAGCCCGCCGTCGGCGGACAGGCCGTAGGTCCAGTAGGACTGGCAGAGGTTGGTCTGGCCGCGCTCGCACCAGGAGCACTGCCCACACCAGACGCCGGCTCCGGCCGCGACCCGGTCACCGACGGCGAAGCGTTCGCCTTCGCTTTCCACAACCCCGATGAACTCGTGCCCGAGCACCACCGGCCCGAGCACCCCGGAGTTGGGATGCCGCGTTGTCAGCGGAGTCATCATCGGTCCGGCTGTGTACTCGCTGACATCGGTGCCGCACAGTCCGACCCGCGTGACGCGCAGCCGCACCTCACCCCGACCGGGAGTCGGTGGTTCGGGACGGTCCTCGATGCGGACGTCCCCGGCGGCATGCAGGACCACGGCCTTCATGCGGCACCACCGTTCTCGATGTGCACCTTGACGTTCTCCGCGGTACGGCGGGCGGCGGCGTACGCCTCCGGGGCGCGATCCAGCGGATACCTGCTGGTGATCATCGGAGTGAGGTCGAGTCCCGTCCGGGCCAGGAACCGCAGGGTCTCCGGCCAGACGCCTGGCGACCCGATCGTGCCCCGGATCTGCAACTGCTTGGACTGGATCAGCCCGAGCTTCGCGGTGGCGCTACGACCGACGTCGATACCGATGTTGACCAGCCGACCGTTGAACCCGGCAACTTCCAGGGTCGCGGCCATCGCGGCCGGCTGACCGGACGCCTCCATGACGACATCGGCTCCCCGGCCCTCGGTCAACTCCAGCACCTGGTCGGCGAACTCGTCGGACGTCGGGTCGATCACCTCCTCCGCGCCGAGCTGACGAGCCAGGTCGCCGCGGGTCTTGTCGGGCTCGGCCGCGACGACCCGGGCGCCCAGGGTGGCGGCGACCGCCACGCAGCTCAGCCCGATCGGGCCCGCACCGAAGACCACGACGGTGTCGCTCGCGTTGACGTTGCCGGCCCGCATCGCCGCGAAGTACGCGCAACTGAAGGGCTCCACGAGCGCCGCCTGGCTGTCGGTCAGCTCATCCGGAACCTTGTGCAACCACTCCGGGCGTACGACGAAGTACTCGGCGGCCGCCCCGGAGATCGAGAAGCCGAAGTGCTCCTGGCCGATCACGCACTCGCCCAGCACCCGGTCACCAGGCTTGAACCCGGTCACCTCCCAGCCGACGTCCGCGACCACGCCGGACCACTCGTGCCCGGGGACGATCGGGTAACCGAACGGGATGATGTAGCGCCCCTCGAGCAGCTCGAAGTCGGAGTGACAGATCCCCACCGACCGCAGCGCGACCAGGATCTCGCCGGCGCCGATGGACGGTACGTCGACCTCGGCCAGCGCCAGCGTGTCGACGCCCTGGAACTGGACAGCCTTCATGCCGACACCTCCGGGATGACGCCTTCGGCCCGGAGCCGGTCGAACAGGTCGAGGAACGACCGGCCGCTGTCCTGGGTCCGGGTGAAGCCCGCTTCCCGGCTCTTGGTCATCGCGGCATGGGTCTCGACCGTCCGGCCGAGATCGCTGTCGGTGTGCCACCAGGAGACGAGTCGGTCGATATCAAGCTCGACGAGTGCGTCTCGCTCGGCGATCCGCCGCCAGGTCGCCGCGGCTTCGCCCATCCGGTCGTCGAGAGGCGTCGGGTGTCCCGGGTACGGAGCCGGTTCCACACCGAGACCGTCCGCGACCACTTCCCACATCTGCCGCCAGTGGAACGTGTCGCCGTTGGTGACGTTGAACGCCTCGTTGGCCGCCTCGGGCGTGGTCGCCGCCCAGACCAAGTGCTCGGCCAGCAGCCGGGCATCGGTGATGTCGGTCGTGCCGTCGTACTGCTCGGGCGAACCAGGAAACACGAACGGGAGGCCTGCCTCGCGGGCGAGGGTGCCGTAGACCGCCAGGGTCACACCCATGTTCATGGCGTTGCCGAGGGTGTATCCGATGACGGTGTGCGGCCGGTGCACGGTCCAGCTGAAGCCGAACCGCTCGGCGGCCTCCCAGAGGATGTCCTCCTGGGTGTAGTAGAAGTTCTCATGCGCCAGCCGTGGCTGGCTCTCGTGGAACGGCGGCTGGGCCGGGTTCTGTGCGTAGGCCTCGAACGGGCCGAGGTAGTGCTTGAGCCCGGTCACCAGGCAGACGTGCTCGAGCGTGTCGGTACGGCCGGCTGTCTCGAGGACGTTGCGTAGCATCGCCCCGTTGACGTCGATGTTGCGGGCCTCGGTCTCCTGCCGCGACCACGTGCAGTAGAAGAGATGTGTGGCGCGCACCTCGCGGGCGACCGCGGCGATCGAGACCGGGTCGGAGATGTCCGCGCTGACATTGCGCACACCGTCGGTGTCCATGCCCTGCTTACGGGACACACCGGTCACCTCCCAGCCGGATCGGGCCAGCTGCTCGGCGGCGTTGCGGCCGGTCAGACCGGTGGCACCGACGACCAGCGCTCGTCGTTCACTCATGCGTGCTGCTCCTTGGGGGTCGGTCAGTGCCCGTGGCCGTTGCTCTGGAAGAGCTCGAGCGTCACGCCGTTGGGATCCTTGAAGTAGACGAAGGCACAGCCCTCAAGCGGCCCGTCGTCGATGTGCAGCGGCGGCGCCAGGAATTCCACGCCCTTGCCGCGCAGGTCGTCGTACGCCGCCTGCAGGTCGGGCACGTCGATGCAGACGTGGGCGCTGCCGACGTCGGCGTTGGAGCGGTCGAAGGTGTCCTCCCGCTCGTTGTCGTAATGGAGCAGCTCGACCACGCAGCTGCCGAAGCGGAGGAACGCGAACCGCAGCTTGGCGTTGGGTACGCCGACGGCCGCGGACAGCTCCGGACCGGAGCCATGGGCAACGAACTCGGGTTCCAGCCCGAACATCCGCTCGTACCAGGCCAGTGAGGCCTCGAGGTCGCGGACCGTGATGCCGACGTGGTGCATGTCGCCGAACGAACTCATCGGAGTCTCCTTCGTCAGGTCAGGAAGCGGAGCGGACCAGGACCTTGAGCTGGTCGCCCTGCGGATCGATCAACGGGTCGAAGCCCTTGGTCACGACGTCGGCCAGCCCGATCTCGGCGGTGATCACGCGGCCGACCGGGTAGGTGCCGGAGGCAACCATGCGGATGATCCGCGGCCAGTCGGTCATCCACCAGCACCAGCTGCCGTACAGGGTGAGGTCCTTGGCCGACAGCGCCATCGCGTCGAGGGTGGCGGGCTTGGTGTGCAACCCGGTCTGGACGATGGCCGCGCGTTTGCGGGTCTGCTCGACGCACGAGGTGAGGCCGGGAGTGCTGCCGGAGCACTCGATGGCGAGGTCGACGCCGTCGCCGTCGGTGAGCTGCCCGACCACCTCGTCGAGCTCTCCGGTGGTCGGATCCACCATCGGGCCGATGTCGAGCGAGGCGGCCAGCGCGGAGCGGTTCTTGTTCGGCTCGGCGATGATCACCGTCGACGCCCCGACCGCACTGGCGTACAGGGCGGACAGGATGCCGATCGGTCCCGCTCCGGTGACCAGGACGATGTCGCCGCCGGTGACCCCGGCGCGCTCGACGCCGTACGCCGCGACCGCCGCGGGCTCGACGACCGCTCCCTCGAGATCCGAGACCTCGTCGGGGAGCTTGGCGACCTGGTACTCCTTCACCACGGCGTACTCGGCGAGGCCACCGGTCTCGGCGCTGAGGCCCGTGCAGGCGAACTGCACACACAGGTGTCCCTGACCGCGGCGGCAGTAGCGGCACCGTCCGCACACGATGGCCGGCATGATCGAGACCCGGTCCCCGACGCTGACCCCGCGGACCGCGGCGCCGACCGCGGCTACCCGGGCGGAGAACTCGTGTCCGAGGGTCTGTGGCAGTGTCACGCCAGTCAGCGGATGCGGCGTCGTCGGGGTGACGATTGGTCCTACGGCGTACTCGTGCAGGTCCGTCCCGCAGATGCCGCAGTACAAGACCTCGACCAGTACGTCGTCAGCCTCCCGCACCTGGGGCTCGGCGACCTCCTCCACCCGGATGTCCTGTTTTCCGTAGTAACGCGCTGCTCGCACGGCGGTGTCCTTTCGTAGTCGGCGACGGGAGATCCCGTGCGGTCAGTGTGCGACGCCCTCGGCCTTGCGGCCGCTACCTCGCACCTGGCTGTAGACAAGGGCCGCGATCACGATCAGGGCGCCCTGGAAGAGGTACTGCCAGGTCTGGGTGAGGCCGAGGAACGTGGTCGCGTTGAGGAGCTGCACGATCAGGCCGGCGCCCAGCAGGGTGCCGACGAAGGTTCCGCGGCCGCCGAGCAGGCTGGTTCCGCCGAGCACGACGGCGGTGATGCTGGTCAGGGTGTAGCCGACGCCTTGGGCCGGATCGCCGATCCCCAGCTGGGACAGCAGGACGAGCGCACCGAGGAACGTGAAGAGCGACACGACGACGTACCCGGTGACGACCGTCCGCGTGGTCCGTACGCCCAGCCGCCGGGCCGACTCCTCGTCCGAGCCCACCGCCCGGATGTTCAGACCCCAGCGGCGGGTGCGCAGCAGGAACTCCATCGCGAAGGTGACCAGGACCAGAACGACGAAGGCCACCGGGACCGGGCCGATCGTCGTGGTGATCAGGTCGGTCGCCGTCCGGCTGATCAGACCGCCGGGCTTGTCCCGCAACAGGAAACTGAAACCCTGCAGAGCGATGTACGTTGCCAGGGTCGCGGCTACCGGGGTGAACTTGCCGAATCTGATCAGCGAACCGTTGACCACCCCGGCGAGTGCGGCGAGCGCGGCCATCAGGGCCAGTCCGAGGACCACCGCCGTACCGGAGTGTCCTTCGGTGAGGAAGAAGGAGCCGACCACGACGAGGAATCCCGCGAGTGGGCCGACGGACAGGTCGATGCCGGCGGTCATCAGGGCGACCGTCTGACCGAGCGCGATGAACCCGAGCGCACTGACGAGCAGCATCACCGAGGTGACGTTGAAGGGCAGCAGGTAGCGCTCGTTGCGGGAGTAGATGTACGCGCCGAGGCAGAGCATCACGGCGGCCAGAATCAGAACGGGGGCGTAGTCGCCCTCGAGCTTGCGGCGCCAGCGCGGGCTGAGCCTGCGGCCGGCCGCCCGTTCGGTCTCGGTCCGGGTGTGCGTGGTCGATTCGACCGCAGCGCGGATCATCCGCTCCTCGGTCACCTCGGCACCGGCCAGCGAAGCCACGACATGGCCGCGGGACAGCACGATCACCCGGTCGCAGAGTCCTTCGAGCTCCTTGGCGTCCGATGACGCGACGACGACCGGGACCCCGCTGTCGGAGACCTCCCGCAGGATGCGGTAGATCTCGGCGCGGGCGCCGACGTCCACGCCCTGGGTCGGCTCATCGGCCAGCAGGATCGCCGGCTTCGACAGCAGGGACCGGGCCAGCACGACCTTCTGCTGGTTGCCGCCGGACAAGCTGGTCACCGGTGACTCGAGACTGGCGGTCTTCACCGCCAGTCCGGCCACCTCGGCGCCGACCAGCTCGACCTCGCGCCGGCGACTGACGAACCGGGCCGGGCCAAGCCGCTCGAGAGCGCTGAGCGCGGCGTTCTCGCGCACCGACAACGACATCATCAGTCCCTCGTGATGCCGGTCGGCCGGCAGGTACGCCGAGGAGCGCAGCAACTGCCGATGGCCGAGCCGCTCCCCGTCGATGACCACGGCGCCGCTGTGCGCGTCGAGACCGGCGAGGGCCCGGAGCAGGTCGCTCTGGCCGTTGCCGACAACGCCTGCGACGCCGATGATCTCGCCGCGCCGAGCGGTGAAGGAGACGTCGGAGAACCGGTCACCCGACAACCCGTCGACGGTGAGTACCGGCTGCTCGTCGTCGGCACCGAGCTGCTTTGCCGGGAAGGTGTACTCCAGTTGCCGGCCGACGATCATGGCCAGCAACTCCTCGTCGGTGACCTCGCCGACCACAGCGGTCCCGCGGTGATGCCCGTCCCGGAGAACGGTCACGCGGTCGGCGAGCTCACGGACCTCGGCGAGGCGATGCGTGATGTAGACGACGGCGGTGTCCTCCGCCGCGGCGGAACGGATCAGGTCGAACAGCAGCCCGACCGATTCCTGGCCGAGTGGTGCCGTCGGCTCGTCGAGGATGAGCAGCCGCGGCTTCATCGCCATCGCCTTCGCGAGCTCGAGCAGATGTTTCTGCGCGATGCTCAGGTGGCCGACACGATCCTCCAGGTGCGCGGTGCATCCGACGCGCTCCAGCAGTGCTCGCATCGCCGTACGCCGATCGGGACCGTCGAGGAAGCGCGCGGGCACGGCGACCGCGATGTTCTCCGCGACGGTGAGGTCCGGCAGGACCGCGGGGTGCTGGTGCACGATCGCGATCCCCAGCTCGGTCGCCCGTCCCGGCGTGAGCTCCTCGACGACCTCGCCGAGGACCGCGATGGTGCCGCGGTCGGGAGCAATGGCGCCGGAGGCAACACCCATCAGGGTGGATTTGCCGGCGCCGTTCTCACCGAGCAGTGCGTGCACCTCGCCGGGCCGGACCTCGAGCGACACGTCGGTCAGGGCGGCGACAGCGGCGTACGACTTGGAGATGCCTTGCAGCGCCAGGGTGGGCTGCGTCGCCGCGTCCGTCGTCCGGGCAGCTCTTGTCTCCTGCGTCACGTTGATCACCACAGCGTCCTTCGGGTCAGGTGTTCTGTCGGACTCACTTGAGGAGCTTCGCCTGCTCCTCGCCGGACATCTCCGCGGACAGGTAGACGTCATCGGGCAGGTTCGACTTGCACTGCACCGGCTTGTCCTTGGAGGTGGAGTCCTCGAAGACCACCGAGGGGAACGTCGAGGAGGCCGGCACCTGTCCGCCGGTGGCCCGTGCGACCGCTTGCTGGATGGCCAGCCGGGAGTGGTCGTTCTGCGTCGAGACCGTGAACAGCTTGAAGTCGGGGTTCTTGGCCTTGTTCTTCTCCCAGAAGCAGGACAGGACGTTGCCGTCGGAGGCCGCGATGGCCGGGATGGACCGGCCGCTCTGCTCGAACACCGGCAGCGCGCCCACCAGGGACGGGCCGAAGTCGGAGACGATCACGTCGATGTCGGAGTTCTGCGAGATCGCCGCCGTCAGCCGCTTCTGCGTCTCGGCCGGATCCCAGTTGGTGACCTCGAACGGCTGCTCGCCGATGAACTTGTACTTGCCGGTGGCATCGAGCACCGAGTGCAGGCCTTCGGCTTCCTTGCGGCCCTGGCTGTTCCCGGGCGGGCCGGACAGGAACAGCACGTTGCCGCCGTCCGGCAGGATCTTCTTGATCCAGTCGCCCCAGTTCTTGCCGGCGTCGGCGAAGTTCGTGTCGACGAACACGTCGTAGTCCTCGCCGGCCTTGCCACCCGGGTCGACCCGGTACGGCACGGTCACGACGCCGGCCTTGTAGGCGCTGCGGATCGCCGGCAGCACGGCCTCACCCGCGTCGGGGAAGACGACCAGCGCGTTCACACCCTTCGCGACCATCCCCTGGATGTCGGCGATGGCCTTCTGCGTGTCGCCCTGGCCGTCGGCGTACTCGAAGCTGGTGACGCTGGGGCACTTGGCGGCCTCCGCCTTGGCGGACGCGGTGGTGACGAGGCGCCAGCTGTTGCCGCCGAAGCCGTCGGTCATGCCGAGGACGGCCTTCTTGCCCCCACACCAGGAGGGGACGTCGCCGCCGGCGGCCGCGTTGTTGGAGGTGTTGGCGGAGCCGGAGCCGCCGCAGCCCGCGAGTGCGAGGCCGACGGCTCCGGTGCCGAGCAAGGCGATCAGACGTGCGCGGCGAGCGGATCGGATCATGACAGGGTTCCCTTCCTGGAACTTGCCGTAGTGAGGGGCAGCTGAGGGGCCGACGTGAACCGGCGGCGTACGGCGGTCCAGTCGACGCTGTAGAGGGCGACACCCACGGTGAGGGCAGCCGCTTCGACCAGAGTTCGGATGGCGAACGAGACACCGAGCGCGAGCACGAACTGCTCGAGCTGGGAGAGGAAGACCGCGGCGACGGCCGTCGCGACCAGGAAGCCGCGGCCGCCGAGCAGCGAGGTCCCGCCGAGCACGACGGCGGCGACCGATGGCAGAAGGTAGGCGTCGCCTTGGAACGCGGTGGGCTGGGCGATGATCCCGGCCAGCAGGACGCCCGCGAGCCAATAGAGGATCTGGGCCCACACGTAGGCACCGGCGCGATACCAGGTGACCGGGAGTCCGGTGGCGGCCGCGGCGGTCGGGTTCGCGCCGATCGCCTCGAAGCGGCGCCCGCCGACGGTGGTCTTCATGACGATCGTGGCGATCGCGACCACGACGACCGCGATATAGACAGAGTTCGGAATGCCGGCGGTGACTCCCCCGGCCACGTCTCGCAACAACGCGGTCGTACGCCGGGGCGAACCACCGGAGATGCCGAGTACCACGGCGTACAACAGGGCGTTGACGCCGAGGGTGGCCACGATGGGGTTCAGCCGGCGCCGGCCGATCAGTACGCCGTTGAGGACACCGAAGCCGATCGCGACGACGAGACCGAACAGCAGCGCGCCCGGCAACTTGGCGTCGTCACCGGCCGGCCGGTGTGTGGTGATCACCACCGCCAGCGAGACCGCGCCTGGAACGGACAGGTCGATGCCGCCTTGCTGCACGACCAGCGTCTGCCCGATGCCGACGATCGCGAGGACCGCCGCGAACGGCAGCATGCCCAGCAGCGCGCTGTGGTCGACGCTCGTCGGCGCCAGTACCGCGCTGGCGGCGACGAGCAGGATCAGCGCCGCGCTGACGGTGATCAGTCCCCGGGAGACGCGCATGCTTCCACCTCACAGTCACCAGCCGAATGTTTGGTGGGACTGTACATATGGCCCCTGATGTTCACAAGACCCCAGCTTCTGTGACCTTGAGTGAACATTTACTCAGGATTCTGAGGTATTGCTAGGCGCAAGTGTTCAGTGCTACTAATCATTCATGAAGCTCAGTGACCGGCTCGGCCACCTCACCTACTCGACCCTCGTCCATCCCGGTGACACCTGGGCCGAGATGCGCGACAGCGTCGTACGCCATGTGCCGGAGGTGAAGCGGCGGGTGTCTCCGGACGCACCGATGGGCCTGTCGCTGCGGCTGTCCGGCGCGTCCGTGGCGACGTTGCTGGACGATCCGGCCGAGCGCGCGGACTTCCTCGGCTACCTTCGCGACCAGGATCTCTACGTCTACACCGTCAACGCGTTCCCGCACGGCCCCTTCAAGGGCCGGTCGGTGATGGAGCAGGTGTACGAGCCGGACTGGGCCACCGAGGACCGCACTCTCTACACGATCGGTGTCGCCGAGGTCCTGGCCGACATCACCGAGGCCGACGTCGAACCGTCCATCCAGACCGCCCCGCTGGCGTTCCGCCCGAACGTCGACGGACCGGCGTTCGTCGACCGCTTCACCACGAACCTGCTCCGCGTCGTCGCCCATCTGGTCGACGTGGAACGCCGTACCGGGCGCAAGGTGAAGCTGGCCCTCGAGCCCGAGCCGTTCTGCTTCCTGGAGACGACCGAGGAGACCGTGCGGTACTTCGAGGAGCGGATCTACTCCCGGGCCGGCATCGCCGAGTTCGCGAAGCTGGCCTCGGTACCGGTGTCGGCCGCGGTGGGGCTGGTCCGGCGGCATCTCGGCGTCGTCTTCGACATCGGGCACCAGTCGGTGGAGTTCGAGGACATCCCGGCCGCGCTGGAGTCGCTGGTCGCGGCCGGCATCCCGATCTTCAAACTGCAGGAGGCCGCGGCGCTGTGGGTGCCCGAGGTCAGCGCGGACACAGTACGGGCGCTCGAGCAGTTCACCGACACGATCTACCTGAGTCAGACCACCGAGCGCCGCGACGGGCAGCTCACCCGGTTCCTCACCCTCGGGGACGCGATCGAGGCCTGGAACGAGTCGCCGGGTGGTCGGCGTGAGTGGCGGACGCACTTCCACGTACCGGTGTTCCTGGACGAGATCGGTGGATTCCGGACCACCCGGTCGAGCATCGAGGCCGCGCTCGACCTGCATCGGCGTACGCCGCTCTCGGACCACCTGGAGATCGAGACCTACACCTGGGACGTGCTCCCGGAACACCTGAAGACCGGCGACATCGACGAGTACGTCAGCCGCGAGATCGACTGGGTCCGCAACACCCTCGGGGTGCGCGACCCGGTCTTCACACACTGAGAACGAGGGGTCAGCGGATGTCTGGACGAGTGGCCGGCAAGAGCATCATCATCACCGGCGCGGGCAGCGGCATGGGCCGGGTCTTCGCCCTGGGCCTGGCCGGCGAGGGTGCGACCGTGGGAGTCCTCGACCGCAGCAAGGAGGCCGCGGAAGCGGTCGCCGCCGAACTGTCCGCGGCCGGGCTGCCGGGTATTCCGCTCACGGCCGACGTGAGCCAGCGCGACCAGGTGAGCGCGGCCTTCGACGCCTTCGTCGAACAGACCGGACGGCTGGACGTCCTGTTCAACAACGCCGGTTTCAACGAGCCGATGCACCTGCTCGATGTGACCGAGAGCAACTGGCACGCCATCATGGACGTCAACGCGCTCGGCACGCTGATCGGCATCCAGGAGGGGGCCCGCAGGATGATGCCCCTCGGGGAGGGCAAGATCGTCAACACGTCCTCCATCGCGGGCCGGCAGGGATTTCCCTCCTTCGCGCCGTACTGCGCGAGCAAGTTCGCGGTGAACGCGTTGACCCAGGCGGCCGCGCGGGCACTGGCCGAGCACAACATCACCTGCAACGCGTTCGCCCCGGGCGTGGTGGACACCCCGCTATGGACGAGGCTGGACGAGGATCTGATGAACATCGGCGACGCGGACCGTCCCGGTCAGGCGATGGCCGATTTCGCCGCGGACATCCTGCGCGGGCGGGTCGCCACCGGCGAGGACATCCTCGGCACCGCGCTGTACCTGGCCTCGGCCGACTCGGACTACCTGACCGGCCAGGTGATCATGATCGACGGAGGCATGGTGTTGGTGTGAGCCCTTCCGATCAAGGCCCCGTTGCCCGTTCCCACCCCGCCATGACCCCAGGAGTCGCCGTGACATCACCTATCGCACCGCAAAGCCCGGAGGATGCGACGGCGGTCAACCTCGGGCTCCAACTGCGGACGGCCCGGCAGAAGTCCGGGATGACACTGCGCGAACTGGCCCGGAAGCTCGGCGTCTCGCCCTCCTTCCTGTCCCAGATCGAGAACGGCAAGTCGCAGCCGTCGGTGGCGACGCTGTACTCGATGGCGCAAACCCTCGGAGTGTCGATCGACCACCTCTTCGAGAGCGAGGACGCTCCGGACGAACCGGCTGAGGCTCCAGCGGACAAGCCGGTAGCCGACGAGGAACCCGGGACCGTCCGGCGCTCGGATCTCGGGTCCCTGGAACGAGTCTGGGAGGACACCGGAAGCACCGGCCGGCTGTCGGTCACGTCGCCAGGCAACCGCACCCGCCTGGTGATGGACACCGGAGTCGTGTGGGAGCAGCTGGCCACGAACACGGCCCATCAGCTGGACTTCATCGAGATCGTCTATCCCCCCGGCTCCAGCTCGACCAACGACGAACGCATGCTCCGCCACGACGGCTTCGAGTACGGCTACCTCCTCGAGGGCGAACTGGAGGTCACCTTCGGCTTCGAAACCTTCATGCTCCACGCCGGCGAGGCCCTAGGCCTGAACTCCTCCGTCCCCCACCTCTTCCGCAACCTGACCACCGCCCCAGCCCGAGGCATCTGGTTCGTCCACCACGACCACAACTAGCCAACGTCATCTCATCGTGACGACGACTTTTCCTTGGGTGCGGCCGGTTTCGACGTAGGCCAGCGCGTCTTTGGTCGACTCGTAGGGGAAGACCTTGTCGATGACTGGGCGGATGGTGCCGGCGTCGACGAGTGTGGTGATTTTGCGCAGTTCGTTGCCGCTTGCCTTCATGAAGAGGAACGAATAGGTCGCCTGCCGGCGGCGTGCCTGCTTCTTGATGCGGTAGCTCAGCAGGGTCATGGCGAGCCTCACGAACCACGACGCTCCGATCTCTTGCGCGAAATCAGGATCGGGTGGACCTGCGATGCCGATGACGGTTCCGCCGGGTCGCAGTACTCGCAGAGACTTCTCGAGGGTCTCTCCGCCCAGCGGGTCGAGTACGACGTCGTAGTCGTGCAGGATCGTGGCGAAGTCTTCCTTCTTGTAGTCGACGACCACATCGGCTCCGAGGCCCTTCACCAACTCGACGTTGGCGGTGCTCGTCGTCGTGGCCACGATTGCGCCGAGATGTTTGGCCAGCTGGATTGCTACCGTCCCCACACCGCCCGAGCCTGCGTGGATGAGTACCTTCTGGCCCGGGCGCACGTTCGCCCGTTCGACGAGCGCCTGCCAGGCGGTCAGGGCGACCATCGGAAGGGAAGCGGCTTGTTCCATGGTGAGTGATACCGGCTTCGCCGCCAGATCGTCTTCGCTGATTGCGATGAACTCCGCGAAGGTACCGATCCGATCCTTGTCGGGTCTCGCGTAGACCTCGTCGCCCGGCGTGAACCGCTGCACCCGAGGGCCGACCCGGACGACGACTCCGGCCAGGTCGTTGCCGAGGATCAACGGAAGGCGGTACGGCAGGATGCGCTTGAACTCGCCGTCTTTGATCTTGGCGTCGATCGGATTCACGCCGGCCGCATGGATCTGAACCAGTACGTCGTTGTCTCGCAGCTCCGGAACCGGCACTTCGGCGGCCCGGAGGCCGTCCGTGCTCTGATACCGGTCGATGATGAAGGCCTTCACGATGTCTCCGGTTGCGGTCGCGGGCTCACAGGAACCGCAGGGCGCGCTGGACGAAGTCGTCGTGGAACTGGAACACCCCGCCGTGACCGGCGTCGGGGTAGATGACGAGCTGGCTGTTCGGCAGTCGCCGGTCGAGGTCGACGGTGTTCGAGGTGGGGACCATCTTGTCGTTGTCGCCGTTCGCGACGAGGACGGGCTGGTGGATAGTCGCCAGGTTCGCGGGCTTGTCCAGGCCCCAGCGGTGGATGGCCTTGAGCTGAGCGCGGAACGCGCGCACGGTGATGGCCTTGTCGCGGTCGTTGGTGCGCTCTTCCAGTCGGGCGAGGAACTCCTTGCCGGCGCGGATCCCGTTCGGGGTCCTGGTGAAGAACAGGAACTGTTTGGGGTCCTGGCGGGTGAGCAGTCCGCGCGCGGTGTCGAGGTAGGAGATGCGGGTCACCTTGTCGATGCCCACGCCGCCGGCCGGACCGGTTCCCGCGATGATCATCCTGCGCACGAGCCGCGGCTCTTCCCGGGCGATCACCTGCGCGATCATGCCGCCCATCGAGAACCCGAACAGGTCGACCTGATCGAAGCCGAGGGCGCGGATGAAGGTCACCGCATCCCTCGCCATCTCCTCGATGGTCGTCGGCGTTGACCCGCTGGAGGCGCCGACACCGCGGTTGTCGAACGTGACGACCCGATGCTCGGCAGCGATGCCGTCCACGACGCGGGGGTCCCAGTTGTCGAGTACGGCGGCCAGGTGGGTGAGGAAGACCACCGGTAGGCCGGTCGTCGGGCCGAGCTCCCGGTAGGCGAACCGGACTCCGTCCGCGGAGAGGGTCCGCGTGGGGGCGTCCCGCCAGGACGTCGTCAGGCTCCCGTGCACGGCTGGTGACTCGTTCATTGCTGCTCCTTCTGTGGTTGCTCAGCTGTCGATGTGTCGATGTTTTAGATTATGATCATAATTCTATGGACCCGGCAAGCCTCTGCGGCAAAATTGGCGTATGGATGTAATCTAATTACTGGGAGTGGCGAGGCGACTGGAGGAGTAGATGGCGCGGTACGGCAAGGAGCACAAGGAGGCCACCCGGCAGCGGATCACCGAGACGGCCGGCCGCCGGCTCAAGCGGGACGGGATCGACGGCTCGGGCGTCGCGACACTCATGGCGGACGCAGGCCTGACCAACGGCGCCTTCTACGCCCACTTCGACTCCAAGGACGATCTGGTCGCCACCGTTGTCGCCGACCAGCTCCGCGGACAGCGCGAGTGGCTCAGTTCCCTCGCGACGGATCGCGCCGGGATCGAACGGATCGTCCGCGAGTACCTGTCCCCCGCACACCGCGACAACCCCGGGGAAGGGTGCCCCTCGGCCGCTCTCCTCGACGAGATCGGACGCTGCCCGGACGCGACGAAGCAGGCCTACACCGACGGCGTGCTGGCGTTCATCGACGACATCGCCGCCCAACTCGCGCCCCACGATCCGGAATCGGCGCGTATGACGGTGCTGAGCGCCTACGCCCTGATGGTCGGAACGATGCAACTCGCCCGCGCCCTGGCCGATCCCGAGCTCTCCGATCAGCTTCTCGAGCAGGGCATCCAGAACGCCCTCACCGTGCTCAACACATAGAAGCGGTCCGGGGCCGCTGCTGGTTTGAACGGGCCCGGACCTAAAGCCACTGAGCCCCCGAGAGCCCCGCCGCTTCTGCGCCTCCAGTGCCCCGATTTCGGTTGGTCGATTCGTCGTCGGCGGGGAGAGGTGCTGCGAGGATGGCTGGGTGGACGTCTTGCGCAGGAACAGGGTCAGCGTCGTCGGGAATCCGGATGGCCGGACCGTCGTGCTCGCGCATGGGTTCGGGTGTGACCAGAACATGTGGCGGTTGACTGTTCCTGCGTTGGTTCGGGATCACCGGGTGGTGCTGTTCGACTATGTCGGATCCGGTCGGTCCGATCTGTCGGCGTTCGACGAGGTGCGCTACTCCTCGCTCGGTGGGTACGCGGACGATGTGGTCGAGGTTTGTGCCGCGCTGGACCTGAGTGAGGCAGTGTTCGTCGGACACTCGGTCAGCGCGATGATCGGCGTACTGGCCGCGCGGAAGGGCGCTGGAGCGCATCAGTGCGCTGGTGATGGTCGCGCCCTCCCCCTGCTACCTCGACGACGCCGGCTACCACGGCGGGTTCAGCGCTGAGGACATCGAGGAACTGCTGAGCTCACTGGAGTCGAACTACCTCGGGTGGTCGGCAGCGATGGCGCCGGCGATCATGGGTACTCCTGATCGACCCGAGCTCGGCGACGAGCTCACCACCAGCTTCTGCGCCACTGATCCCGCGATGGCTCGGGTCTTCGCGCGTACGACGTTCTTGACCGACTCCCGCCCGGATCTGGCCTCGGTCCGGGTGCCGACCTTGGTGCTGGAGTCGACCGAGGACGTGATCGCACCGCGTGAGGTCGGCGCCTATGTGCACGCCGCCGTCGAGGGATCGACCCTGGTCACCTTGGACGCGACCGGTCACTGCCCGCACCTCTCGGCGCCTGACGCCACCAACAAGGCGATCGTGGAATTCCTCGCGGGCCTGAAATGACCGACAGCACCGAGGAGGCGTACGAGACCGCCCCCTGCGGACTGCTGTCGACGTCGATGGACGGCACGATCGTCAAGGTCAACAGCACGTTGCTCGACTGGCTCGGTATGACCCGTGATGCGGTGGTGGGACGACTTCGGTTCGTCGACCTGTTGACCGTCGGCGGGAAGCTCTACCACGAGACCCACTTCGCTCCTGCAACAGTCCTTGCTTCCAGCAACCATACCGGCGGTGCCGGGGGTGGAGACCGCGGCGTACTACCACACGGCCTCGCCCGACGAGCTCGGCGGCGACTTCTACGACGTGTTCGCCATCGACAGCGAGCGCTGGGGCTTCTTCCTCGGCGACGTCTGCGGCAAGGGTCCCGAGGCTGCCGCGGTGACCTCGGTGGCTCGCTACACCCTGCGGGCAGCCGCGATACATGACCCGACTGCTGCGCTCGACACGCTGAACGGCGTACTGCACGAGCGGTACGCGGGCGGCGACGATCGCTACTGCACGGCCGTGTTCGGGACTCTGCGGAGTGACCTCGAGACCGGCCAGGTCGCGGTTGAGTTCGCGTCGGGCGGTCATCCGCCACCACTGCTGATTCGTGCCGACGGCAGCTGCGATTACATGGTCAGTCCGGACGGCACGCTGATCGGCATCCTGCCTTCGTCACGGTTCCCGCAGACTCGCATCACGCTCGATCCGGGCGACATGCTGCTGCTCTACACCGACGGACTGACCGAAGCCCGGGTCAACGGCAAGCGAGACCTGTTCGACCTCGACGACACCCGCGCCTTCGAGATCCTCAAGCGCTACTCGCAGGAGCACAACGTCAAGCTGCGCGACGTCGCCCAGGAGCTGATCGACACCCGGAAGCTGCGAGGCAGCGGCGATGGGTGACGATCAGCTGACGGTCGAGGTGGTGGACCGCGGCCCGGACATCCTGATCAGCGTCTCCGGAGAGATGGACTTCGGTACGAACGCCGACTTTCTGCGAGTCGTGCAGCCGTTGGCAGAGTCCGGACGCCCACTGGTCGTGGACCTGGCAGACCTGGCCTTCTGCGACTCGAGCGGCCTCGGCGCCCTCGTCCGCGTTCACAACATGACCGAGGCGGCCGGTGGCACCCTCTACCTGGCCCATCTGCGCCCACAGCTCAAGTCCACCATCACCGTCACCATGCTCCACCGCCTCTTCCACATCCGCGACGACCTCCCCGACCCAGGCGCGGCCCCGAACTGACCTAGCTCATCAACGCCCCCCGCGTGGCGGTGACGCGGTGTTGGCAGCTTTGGCCGTTTGAATCTTGACAGAGTTAAGTAAAGGGCCCAATATCCTATCGGATCCTGGTTTCGGAGACCGGGGCGCTCGGCTGTCGGCATCATCAGAGAGGTCACCGCTCATGATCAGATCCCTTCGAAAGAAGGCGATGCAAGGCGTCATCACCGCTGTCACAGTCGGTGCGCTGCTCCCAGCCGCGACGTCGTCGGCCGCTCCAGGCGCGAGTGGGCCGCCGCAGGGGCCGCACCGAGACACCACGAAGTCGAGCGTCACCAGCGCGGCGACCATCAGCACTCCGGCGACCGTGACCTCGAGTACGAGTCTCGGACCGGCGGGTGCGGCGGCGCAGAAGCCCTACATGGGCTGGAGCAGCTACAGCATGCAGGTGTACAAGACCGGCAGCTGGATCACGGCGGACCAGATCATCGCCCAGTCGGACGCGATGCACAAAAAGCTCCAGCCGTTCGGATACAAGTACATCAACATCGACGCCGGCTGGAACGGCGGCATCGACGGGTACGGCCGGCCCGTGCCGAGCAAGACGCTGTTCCCGAACGGCCTGCAGGCCGTGATCGACCACATCCACGCCAACGGCCAGAAGGTCGGGCTCTACAGCATCCCCGGGATCTCCCAGGCGTTGCTGGACGCGAACCTTCCCGTGTACGGCCACCCCGGCTGCACCACCGGCGATCTGGCGGTGCAACCCCACCAGCAGGGCGACTACTGGGGCTTCGGCTACCGCATCGACATGACGAAGCCCTGCGCCCAGGCGTACATCGACTCGATCGCCGACGTGTTCGCCTCGTGGGGTGTCGACTTCCTGAAGTTCGACAGCGTGACGCCGGGCTCGGGTCACAACGATCTGTCCCTCGACGCCCGCGACGAGGTCAAGGGCTGGTCGCAGGCGCTCGCCACCCACAAGATCTGGCTCGAGCTGTCCTGGGCGCTCGATATCAACTACGCCGATTACTGGAGGTCGGTCGCGAACGGCTGGCGTCTGGACTGGGACGTCGAGTGCTACTGCCAGGGTGAGGCGCTGACGGCCTGGCCGAACATCGCGCGGCTCTTTCCGAAGGTGGCCGACTGGTGGCGCCACGGCGGACCGGGCGGCTGGAACGACCTCGACTCGCTCGACGTCGGCAACGGCACCATGGACGGTCTGACCAAGGACGAGCGCCGTACGGCGGCAACCCTGTGGGCAGTGTCCGCGGCTCCGTTCTACATCGGCAACGACATGACCAACCTCGACTCGTACGGCCTCGAACTGCTGACGAACCCCGAGGTGATCGCGGTCAACCAGGCCGGCCGTCCCGCGCAACCGGTGTCGACCAAGACCAACCGCCAGGTCTGGTACTCCCTCAACGCGGACAGCTCCTACACCGTTGCCCTGTTCAACCTCGGGACCACCGAGGCCAACATGACCGCGAACTGGGCGGACCTCGGACTCACCGGCTCCGCGAAGGTGCGCGACCTGTGGGCGAAGAAGGACCTCGGCACGTTCGCCTCCAGCTACACGGCGGCGACCGTACCTCCGCATGGCGTTCGGCTGTTCAAGGTCACGCCGCAGAAGGGCTCGACGATCCGCGTCAACGACGACGATCTGCGGGTTTCGTACCAGGGCGACTGGCAGCGCAACGGCAACCGTGAGGTTCCCGCGGTCTCGGAGCCGCTGACCGTGACCGTGACGGACACCGGCACTCCCCCGGCATCCAACCCGGCGACTTCCGGCGTACGCACGGTTGAGCTGAACAACGATGACCCGGGAATCGTCTACACCGGTTCGTGGAGCCGCAGCACGGGCCGTGGACTCGGTGACTATCAAGACGACGTGCAGTACACCGAGACCAACGACGACGCCTTCAGCTACAGCTTCGTCGGCACCGGCGTCGACTACGTGACGGAGAAGGATCCGTCGCAGGGCCAGGTCGACATCTACATCGACGGCGCCCTCAAGCAGACCGTCGACACCCATGCCGACGGACGCTCCGCGCAGCAGACGGTGTTCAGCATCTCGGACCTGCCGAACGGCAGCCACACGATCCGCGGCGTCAAGAAGTCGGGTCAGTTCATGCTGGTCGACAAGCTGGTCGTCCGGCAGGAGAGCTTGCTGAACCCGGGTACGGCGTCCTTCGACAAGCAGCCGTCCGCCCAGGCCGATGTCACCACCCAGATCGGTCGCGACCCGGGCGAGCTGGCCGGGATCGCGAACGCCGGCACCGACCTGGTCAAGGGCACCGACTACACCGTCGACGGCCAGACCGTGACGATCAAGAAGGCGTACCTCGCGACCCAGCCGACCGGCACCACGAAGCTCGACTTCCGCTTCCGTGGTGACTATCGCGACGACGTCCACGCCACGACAGCCAACGGCGCGGCCTTCGAGTTCGCCTTCAAGGGCACCGGCGTCAGCTGGTCCACGGCACTGGCTCCGGACCAGGGCGAAGCCGACGTCTACCTCGACGGCAAGCTCGCGGGCCAGGTCAACCTGTCCAACCCCGCGCGTGTCACGACCCGCGAGGTCTTCACCCGCACCAGCCTGAACGATGCGGCCCACACGCTGCGCATCGTGAAGGTCTCCGGCGACGTACTGCGCACCGACGTGGTCCAGTACACAGCGACACCCTGACAGCCGCGGGCTGGGGGTCCGAGGGCTTTCGGATCCCCAGCCCAGCGGTGTTCTCAGTAGCGGGCGATCCCTTCCAGAGGTGCTGCTTGCCGAGGGCAACAGCCACCGGCAGCGTCACAGGACGTCGATCTGCACAGCCTGCCGGTACGAGCAGCAGACGGAACGCGGGCGTCACCCAGCGACGCACCTGACACCTCGATCCACGGTCCGATAACCGTACGCCGTCCCCGGTTCCCCGGCCCACTCCCGCGCCCCGGGCGGGAAGACATCAGGAAGTTACGGATTCGAACTCGTCCCGGCGGCTCTCGGGTGGATGATTGGTCTATGGGTGGGCCGCGAGAATCGGACACGCTCGCCGCCGCGGATCGCCGGACCTCGGCCGATCGCGCGGGCGCCGACGTGTTCGGACGGCTGGCGACGGAGCTGCATGAGGCCGAGGGCGTGGAGAACACGGTCGAGGCCGTCGTGCAGTTCGCGCTGTCCGCGCTGCAGTGCAGCTATGCGGGGATCGCGCTGATCGGCAGCACCCGGCGGCTGGAAGTACTGGCGCTCACCGATCCCCACGTCGCGTCCTTCTACCAACTGCAGATCGACGCCGGCGAAGGCCCGGTGATCACCGCGATCCAAGAGGGCAGCATGGTCGTGGTCACCGATGTAGCCAGTGACACGCAGTGGTCGCCGGCGTGGCGCACCCGGCTCCGGGATGCGGGCATCCGCAGCGTGGTCCACGTGCCGCTGCTGGCCGCCGGGCGTGTCGCCGCAGTTCTCAGTCTGTTCAGCCAGCTCCCGGACGCATTCGACGCCGATGATCTGGCGGTGGCGCACATCTTGGGCGAGCACGCCTCGGTCGCGATCGCGACCGCGCGCCAGGAAGCCGCGCTGCTCCAGGCGATCGATGCGCGCAAGCTGATCGGACAGGCGATGGGCATCGTGATGGAGCGCTACGACCTGGACGCCGACCGGGCGTTCGAGGTCCTGAAGCGCTACTCCCAACAGTCCAATCGCAAGCTGCGCGACGTCGCCCAGGAACTGATCGATACCCGCCGCCTGCCCGGGTGATACCAGCCCGAAGAGGCCCGGATAGGAGTAGTGTTTGGATCTTACTGCGGTTACGGCCAGGGGGGCCGCGCCGAGACGGGTCGCCGCATCCGGATCGGCAGGAAGAAGGTCCTCTACATGGCAGCACCCGACAAGGGTGAGCTCCTGGCCCAGTTGGCACGGGCGATTGCCAATCCCACCGGTGATCCGCTGGAGTCGCGCCTGTGCCAGGCGTACCTCGAGATCCTCGGAGGTGACGGGGTGTCCCTGACCCTGGCCAACGGACTCCCGGAGCGGATGATGCTGCACAGCACGAGCGCCGCGGCCACTCGCCTGGACGAGCTGCACGAGGTTCTCGGTGAGGGACCCAGCATGCAGGCCTACCGATCGAACACCATCACCACTCTCGATCTGCATGCCGCGGCCAGTGACTGGTCGACCTTTGCAGCCACTGCCCGGGCGGCGGTCGGAGAACTCATCATCCACGCCGTACCGATCAGCCCGGCCGGCCACGTCCTCGGCGTCATGACCATTCACCGTACGTCGTCGGCCGGCCTTCCGGACGCGGAGATCGCGCAGTTCCTGGCCGACGCGATCGGTACGGCGCTGCTGCACAACCCGGACAGCTACCTCGAGGACCTCGGCCGCCGCGGCTGGTCCGAACGGGCCACCATCCACCAAGCCACCGGGATGGTGGTCGTGCAACTGAAGCTCAACACCACCGACGCTGTCGCACTGCTGCGGGCCCACGCGTTCACGCACGGCTTCAGCCTCGGTGCCGTCGCCCGACTCGTGGTGAACCGCGAGTTGCGCTTCTCCGACCCTGACAACACGACCCGGCCGTCGCCTCCGCGGCCTCCTCGTGACAGCAACACTGATTCTGATGGGGGGACTTCTCCAGCATGATCGCTGCGAACGCATCCCAGGCCTTCGCCAACGCCGCTGCGGCGATGGTCGGACCTCATGACGTGGCCGGAACCCTGAACGGCCTGCTCAACGACTGCAGATCACTCACTGGAGCGGCAGCCCTCGGCATTCTCGTCCGCACGGACGGCGGGCAGTTCGAACTCCTGGCCGCGACCTCGCACGCCGTCGTGGAACTCGAGCTGTACCAGATCCAGCGCGACGCCGGACCCTGCCTCGAAACCCTGAACACCGGCCAGGCACTCTACGTGTCGAGGACCGAGGAGATGATCCGGCGCTGGGGCGAGGTCGGGCAGGCGATCACCGCGGCCGGCTACACCCAGGTCCAGACCAGTCCGATGCTCTGGCAGGGCGAAACGATCGGCGCCCTCAACACCTTCCACCGCAACGACAACCCGCTCGAGGACACCACCCTGGCCTTGTCCCAGGCCTTCGCCGATATGGCGACCGCGGTGATCGTCCAAGGCACCGACCTGTCCGGTCCGCAGGTCGTCACTCGGATCAGCGAGGCGCTCCATGGCCGCATCGTGATCGAACAGGCCAAGGGCGTCCTCGCCGAGAGGTACAACCTCGACATGGCCGAGGCCTACCAGATGCTGATCGAATGGCCGGCTCACGACGGCGAGACTCTGACCTCGATCGCGACCCAGATCCTCCAGCAGGCCGAGCAGGGCCGCCTGTAACCACTCTGCTGACATACTGCCTGGTTGGGGTTCATGGTGGACCGTCGATGCAGTCGTGCAGTTCGCGCCGCAGGCCGACACCCGCAAACTGCCCGGCTGACCTCAGGGCTTGGGCTTCTTCGGCCCCTTCGGCTTGTCCGGTTTGCCCTGCGAGGGGTGGTCGCCGGGGGCCGGCTTGGCTTTGGCCGGACTCGATCGAGGTGGCGGTTGCGAATGGTTGGTGATGGTCGTCTTGTGGGTGACCGTCGGGGCCGTCGCGGTCGGCGGCGGCGTGGTGCGTGGAGTGACTGAGGGAGTCTCGGTCGGAGACAAATCGCTGGTTGCCGGGAGGTCCACACCTCGGGTGTCCAGGACGAGGCCGCCGGCGGCCGACAGGGCGAGTGCGAGCGCCGCCCCCACTCCGGCGAAAACGGTTCTCGAGGGCGTCCGGGGTACGGGAAGGGCTGTGATCTCGGCCGTGTCGGCTTCCGGGTCGATGCCGTTCGGCGGCTTCGCGCCGGCGGCGAGCTGGGCCGCGGTCGGGCGGCGGACCGGGTCCTTGGCGAGCATCCAGAACACCAGTGCCTCGAGGTCGCCGGCCAGCTCCGGACGGAGCTCGCTCGGCGGGACCGGTGCACGCTCCACGTGCTGGAACAGGATCGCAGCGGGCTCATCGGCAACGAACGGGAGCTGTCCGGTCACCAACTGGTACAGCACACAACCCAGCGCGTAGATATCGGACGCCGGCCCGGCCGGCTGACCCAGCGCACGCTCCGGCGACAGAAAGTGACTCGTGCCGACAATGTGACCTGCCGAGGTCATCGTCGTCGTGGATTCGTCAAGGAAACGCACGATGCCGAAATCGGCGACCTTCACCGTCCCGTCCTCGGCCAGCAACAGGTTCCCCGGCTTGACGTCGCGATGCACGATCCCCTGCCGATGAGCCGCCGCCAGCCCGGCCGCTGCCTGCCGTACGACGTACTCGGCCCGCTCCGCCGGAAACGGCCCCGTCCGCTTCAGCTCGTCGCCCACCGTGCGACCGCTCACGAGCTCCATCGCAAGGTACGAGCAATCCCCGTGGGCACCGAAGTCGTACGCCACGACGACGTGTGGATCGCGGATCCGTGCCGCCGCCCGCGCCTCCCGCAGGAAACGCTCCGAGACCGCGAGCGTCTCGGGAACCGGCAGCATCAGCTTGACGGCCACCTCCCGCCCCAGAACCTCGTCCGTCGCGCGGTAGACCTCACCCATCCCACCGCGCCCGATCGCCTCGGCGACGCGGTACCGGCCCGCGATCAACTCCCCTGCTCGTGCCATTCGAAACCGGTACCCGCGGCCACGCCGATCAGTCGCGGGAGGTCTCGATCAGGCGGCGGGCCACCTCGCGGAGCTTGATGTTGCCGTCCTGGGAGACGCGGGTGAGGAAGGCGAACGCGCGTTCGTCGGTCAGGTGGTAGCGCTCCATCACGATGCCGACCGCCGTACCGATCATCGTGCGGGTGCCGACCGCCTCGCGCAGGTTGTGGATCTCGCGGGCATAGTCGATCGCCATCGCGGCCTGATGGCGGAAGAGTTCGCCGATGGCACCGAGATCACGGAAGGCGCCGAGCTTGCGGGCGTACAGGTTGAGGGCGCCCCGGGACTTCGGAGCGGTGAAGAGCGCAATGCCCGCCTGCGCCCGGATACCGGCAGCCACTGCGCTCGCGGCGTACTTCGGAAATCGTTCATCGTGGGCAAGATCAGGTGACGCGATATGAACGGAATCAGCCGCCGCCTCGTAGCAAGGTCCTTCACGCAACTCGTACTGCGCGGCGTCGACGCCCCACAGCACGTCATCGGTGGGCGAGACCGTCTCCAGCCGGCCGTCGGAGTGCAGGACGGTGATACTCGCGTAGTCGGTTTCCGGCAGGGACTCGACCGCCGCCGCCGTGATGCGACTGAGCGTGTGATCGAGGTCGCCGGGAGTCAGCGTCCGCGCGAGCCGCTGAGCCAGGTCGAGGAGCCGGTCATCATTCACGGCATCCCCAGTACCCCGAACCCCGAACGCTAGCCGCGGGAGTCTCGGTCCAGCAGGCGATTGACCGAGCGTTCGAGGGTGCCGCGGGTCTTTTCGTCGTCGAGATCGGTGCCGACCCGGTCGACGGCGTCCGCGATGGTGTGGCCGTGCTCGTACTGCGTGACGACGCGAGGATCGACGTACGACGCCCGCGCGACGGTCGGCGTGTTGCCCAGGTGCTCGGACACCTCCTCGAGCATCTCCTTGACCGCGGCGTTCAGCGCCTTCTTCGTGCGGGGCGGATCGGCCTCTGCCAGATCCACGGCGGCGTGCACGGTGGCAGTCCAGGTGCGCAGATCTTTGACCGTGTAGTCGTCGCCGACCAGTTCCTGAAAACGCTCGTTGATCATGCCGGCATCGATCTCGTGATAGCCGTCGTCGTCGCGGTACACGAGCAGCAGCGGGTTGTCGTGCCGGCCACGCTTCAGGGACCGTACGGCGGTTGCGAGCCGATCGTCATCGAGTTCGATGGTCCGGTCCTGTCCGCCTTTGGCGACGAAGTCGAACACCACGTTGCCCTTGCTGACGCGGACGTCGTCACGCAGCAGCGTCGCGGCCCCGCGGCTGCCGTACTCCTCGGCGTACTCGGTGTTGCCGGTCCGGAAGACGCCGTAGTCGAGCATGCGCAAGGCGACCGCGATAACCCGCTGCCGGTCGAGCCCCTCCGTACACAGATCGGCGTCGACCGCCTCCCGGAACGCGGGCAGCTTACGCGCCAACTGACGAACTCGGTCGTGCTTGTCCGCGTCCTGGGCCGTCCGCCAGTCGTCGTGGTAGAGGTACTGGCGCCGCCCGGCCTCGTCCGTGCCGATCGCCTGGATGTGCCCGTTGGGGTAAGGGCAGATCCACACGTCGGTCCACGCGGGCGGGATGGCCAAGGTCCGGATCCGCTCGACGACGTCGGTGTCCTTGATCGCCTTGCCCTTGGTATCGGCATAGCTGAAGCCACTCCCACGGCGCCGGCGGGAGTAGCCCGGCTGATCAGGATGACTTTGGCGAAGACGCATACGGCATCCGGGTCACGTTGGCCGGTGGGGTGCCGGCGGTTTCGAGCACCTCGACCGGCTGCAGGGAATCCAGGGTGAGTGGCTGCTCCTGATGCATCACCGTCTCCAGGTGGTGCAGGATGATGCCCTCCCGCAGCGCCCACGGCGATACGTCCAGCCGCTTGATGTCGAGCGTCGTCATCACCGCATGCGCGGCGATGGCCCCGGCAACGATCTGCCGGGCGCGCGCCTCGGAGACACCGCGAAGCCGGGCCCGCTCGGCGGTCGAAAGCTCCGCCAGCCGGGGAATCCACGCAGCCACATCAGCACGGCGCAGACGACGCCGTACGAACGGACCGGTGCGTTGCGACGGAGCGCCGGCCAGCCGGGCCAGTTGCTTGAACGTCTTCGAACTGGCGATCACCCGCTTGGGATCGCCCTCCCACCGAAGCCGGTCCGACACCTCACGAAGCGTCGACCGCGTGTGTTGCCGCACCTCGCGCAACTGCCGCTTCGTCGGCGGATCGTCGGGCAGGAACGCCCTGGTCAGCCGGCCCGCACCCAACGGGAGCGAGACCGCTAGCTCGGGCCGCGCGTCGCGGCCGAGCGCGATCTCCATCGACCCGCCGCCGATGTCGAGAACGAGCAACCGGCCGGCCGACCAGCCGTACCAGCGCCGGACGGCCAGGTAGGTCAGCCGCGCCTCGTCCTCACCGGTCAGGAACCTCGGCTTGATACCGGCCTCGACTTCCAGCCGAGCGGCGATCTCGCCGCCGTTGACCGCGTCCCGGACGGCCGACGTCGCGAAGGCGAACAAACGTTCCACCTGCAGTGCCCGCGCGGCGGCCACGGTGTCGCGGACCGCGGTGATCACCCGGTCGACTCCCTCGTCGGTGATCGAGCCGTCCGGCTGAATCGCCTCGCCGAGCAGCGTGGCGTGCTTCACCGCGTGTGTCGGCAGCGGCGGCGCACCCGGCGACGCCTCGACCACCTGTAACTGGGCCGAATTCGACCCGACATCCAGTACTCCGATTCTCACCGCACCCCTGTTCCCCACCCGGAAACCACGTGATTCTGCGTGAGATGCTGGCGCCATGAGCAAGCGGCGGGTGACGTCGGCGGATATCGCGAAGGCGTCCGGGGTCTCGCGGTCCGCGGTGTCGCTGGTGCTCAACGGGCGTGGCGACGGGATGGTCGACGCGCAGAAGCAGAAGCGGATCCGGGCCATCGCACACGAGTTGGGCTACGTGCCGAACGCATCCGCGGTGAACCTGCGCCGCCAGCGGACAGCAACCATCGGCCTGGTCACCGACGCCATCGCGAGCGCGCCGTTCGCCGGTCCACTGTTGTCGGCGGCCAGTGATGTGGCGCTCGAGGCCGGCTACATGATCCTCACCATCGATACCTGGCAACATCCGTCGTACGTCGATGGCGCGCTCGCGACCCTGCGTGCCCGGGACGTGGACGGGCTGATCTACGCCGACGCCGGACTGCGGCAGCTGGACCAGATCGACGTACCACCAGGCGTTCCGCTCGTGCTGGCCAACGCGTTCGTTGCCGACGGCTCCTTGCCGGCGTTCATTCCCGACGACGAAGGCGGCGGACGCGCGGCCGTCGACCTCGTGATCGCCGCCGGCCACCGTCGCATCGCCTTGATTACTGGCAATAGCGACGCGCCGGCCACCGTGCAGCGCGTCCGCGGGTTCACCGCCGGGATGAAGGCCGCAGGCCTGCCGATCCACGGCACCATCGTCCCGGCGAGCTACAGCGTCGGCTCCAACCATGCGGCCGCGCTCGAACTGCTGCAGAGCCCCGACCGGCCGACCGCGATCCTCGCCGCCAACGATCGTGGCGCGACCGGGGTCATCCTGGCCGCGGCATCGCTCGGGCTGTCCGTGCCGAACGACCTGTCGGTGGTCGGGTACGACGACGAGCAGTTCCTCGCTGCCGAGGTCCCGCCCGGGCTCACCACCATCGCGCTGCCGCACCGCGAGATGGGGCAACGTGCCGTCGCGGAGTTGGTCGCCCGGATCGCCGGCAAGGGGTCCGGGGAACCCCGCACGGAGCGCCTCCCCTGCGTCCCCGTGCTCCGCGGCACCGTCGCCACACCACCGCCCGGCTGACCCGGCTCGCCGACCCCGCCCGGGTTCCGGATCGGACCTTGACACTGCGGACCTAACACCTGTTAGGTAGCGCACGGTCATCGATCGAATGAGGGACTCATGACGGATTGGTCTGCACTGACTCGATCGCCCGGCCGCCGCCGGAGCCGGTCCATCAACGCGGAGAACCCGACCGGCGCACCCGGACAGGCAGCCATGACGGCTTCGGCGCTCGGCCCTTCCCGCAAAGGCCGGCCGGCGATCTCGCTGGAGTCGGGCGAGACGGCAACGCTGGCCGATATCACCGGTCCCGGCACGATCCGCCACCTCTGGATGACTGTGCCGGACAAGACCGCGGCCGGTCCCTGGGTACTGCGGGATCTCGTGCTGCGGATGTGGTGGGACGACGACGAGCAGCCGGCGGTCGAAGTACCGCTCGGCGACTTCTTCTGCAACGGGTTCGGCCAGCGCGCGCTCGTCACGTCGGAGCCGATCGCGGTCGCGCCGACCGGCGGGCTGAACAGCTACTTCCCGATGCCGTACCACCGCCACGCCCGGATCGAGCTGACCAACGAGCACCCGGGCACCATCGGCGGGATCTACTACCAGATCGACTGCACGGTGGACGACGAACTCGCGGACGACACCGCGCTGTTCCACGCGCACTGGCGACGCAGCAACGCGTCCACCGCTCCGGGTGAAGACCACGTCATCCTCGACGGGATCGTTGGTAGCGGCAACTATGTCGGCACCTACATCGGCCTGACCGCGCTGGAGCGGTTCTGGTGGGGCGAGGGCGAGGTGAAGTTCTACCTCGACGACGACGAGGATTACCCGAGTCAGTGCAGCACCGGACTCGAGGACTACGCCGGTGGCGCGTGGGCCTTCCAGGATGCGCTGCGGACCAATCCCCCACCCGTGCCGCTCACCTTCAGTGCGCCGTACTGCGGGTATCCGTTCTACTCGGCCGAGGACACCACGGGCCACTCGCCGTTCGTCACCAGCACGCTGCAGTCGCACGGCATGTACCGATGGCATCTGCCGGATCCGGTGATCTTCCACCAGCGACTGCGGATCACGTTGCAGCAGATCGGTGCCTGGGATCACGGGCACTTCGAACGCAGCGACGACATCTCCAGTGTCGCCTACTGGTACCAGCTGCCGGGTGGTGCGAACGACCTGCCACCGCTTCCGTCCCGCGAGCACCGCCGTCCACGTTAGAAGGGCTTCCATGACCGACTATCAGGAATCCAACCGCGGTCAGTTCCACTTCAGCCCGCGGGCCGGGTGGATGAACGATCCCAACGGACTGCTCCACTACCGCGGCACCTACCACTTCTACTTCCAGCACGCCCCGAACAACCTGGTCTGGGACACGATGCACTGGGGTCACGCCACCAGCACCGACCTGGTGCACTGGCAGCAACAACCCAACGCTCTCGATCCCACTGTCCACGTGGGCGACCTGTGGTCCGGCGGCGGCGTGGTCGACGTACGGAACACGTCCGGACTGAAGGACGGAGACCACGATCCGATCTTCGTCTTCACCGGCACGCAGGGCGTCCGGACGTTCTACAGTATCGACGGTGGCATGACATTCACGGCGTACGACGAGGGCCGGGTGATCGCCCGGCCGAGCGGTCACGAGAGCCGGGACCCGAAGGTCGTCTGGCACGAGCCGACCCAGACCTGGGCGATGGTGGTGTGGTCGGACAACGACGGGAACGGGACGGACTTCTTCGTGTCGCCCGACCTGCGGACGTGGGAACGGACCGGACGGTACGTCGCGGACTGGTTCTTCGAGTGCCCGGACTTCACGCCGATGGAGTTGGACGGCACGGTGCATTGGGTGCTCCGGGACGGACGGGGCACGTACGTCGTCGGCGACTTCGACGGGCGGGAGTTCCGGACGGACTGGACCGAGGCGCATACGGTCACCGTGAACCCGGGTGGTGCGGCCGGTCACTACTATGCGGCGCAGTCGTTCGACAACCTGCCGGACGGACGCGTGGTGACAATGGCGTGGCAGGGGCTCAACCACGGCTCGACCTGGACCGGCAACGCGAGCTTCGCGGTACAGCAGCGGTTGGTCGCGACGCCGGACGGGCCCCGGCTGTTCAGCCTGCCGGTCGACGAGATCGCCTCACTGCGTCGATCGACGAAGACCTGGGGCCCGGAACAGCTCACCGCGGAGTCCCCCCTCCTCATCGACGACGCCTCCACCAGTTACGAGCTCGAGGCAACCATTGATCTCACCGCGACCCCGGCCGGTTCCTTCACCTTCCGGCTGCGCACGGGGTCCGGCGGATCGGCCGCCCATGAGGTCAGCTACGACATCGGAGCCGCCCTGCTGGACGGCGTACCGCTGGCTGCCGACGGCACCCTCACCATCCGCCTCCTCGTCGACCGCGGGCAGCTGGCGATCTTCGCGGCCGACGGCGCCTACTACGCGTGCTACAACGTCGACTTCGACACCGCCTCCACCGGCGACGGCCTTCAACTCACCACCACGGCTCCCCTCCGGTTGGAGTCCCTCACGCTGCACCAGCTGGCGTCCATCTGGCCTCTATAGATGCACGTTCGGACCCAGAAGTTGCGCCCGGCCGTGGATTGTCCGGCGATCGTTGCGCCCCGGCGAGATTTCGGGATTCCCCAACAAATAAAGGGATTCTGAGGCTAGCGCGACAAGGAATCATCGTGCCACCCTGCGGACATGAGGACGAAGATCTGGGCGGTTGTGACCGTCGCGGTAGCGCTGGTGCTGGGGGCGATGCCGGCGCCGGTCGCGAGCGCCGTACCGGAGATGACGAGTTTCGTTGATCCGAACCTGAAGGTCACGAGCGTCACGCTCGGGCGTACGTCGGTTGTCGTGTCCGGACTGAACACCGTGGCTGTGCCGGTCACGGTGGTCGGCGGGTACACCACGACGGGGTCGTACACGATCTATCTCAATGTGTTCCTCGATCGCACCGGTGGCACCGGGCCGGCGAGATACATGGTCGCGGCACTCCTGACGCTGGCCTCCGGGACCAACGAGAGCGGCACCTGGACGGGCTTCCTGTACGTACCGTCGACGGCGAACGGGACGTTCAAGGTCAACGGAGTCATGGAGGGCCAGATCATCGACGGCTCCAACGGCAGCATGACGACCCCGACCCCGTTCGCCGGCCCGACGATCACCGTCACCGGCGTGCACCTGCCGAAGATCGGCGTCTCGATCATCCCGAAGGTGGTGCCGTTCGGTTCGGCGTACAAGGCCCGGGTCGCGATCACCGACGCCACGACCGGCAAGCCGTACGGCAGCCGGATCAACGTCCAGATCACCTTCGACAACCTCTGTGTCGAGTACGACGGGGACCGCTACCTCACCAATACCGCAGGCGTCGTCGAACGGAGTTTCCCGGCCGGCGCCGCGGACGCGCTGAACTGTGTCCGGTTGCGCGGCCGGGCGTTCGACACCGCGGGGCTCCATTGGTGGGTCGCCCGGCCGGGGATCGTCGCCGCGACGCCGTCCAAGACAAGCGTCAAGGTCGGTACGATCGTCCCCGTCAACGGCTCGGTCGCCGGTGCACCCGCGAGCTGCCCGGTGATCCTGCAGCGCCTGTACGGCGCGACGGTTTGGCGCGGGGTGAGCCAGGCCGTGGTCCGGCAGAGCGGGCGATTCACGGTCCTCGCGCAACCGCCGTACGTCGGCAACGTGATCTACCGCGTGTACTTCCCGAGGTGCTGGCAGTATCAGGCCGGCTACAGCAAACCGTTCACCATCCGCGGTCTGTGACCCACGGCCGCCCTCAGCCGAAGCTGAGGGCGGCCCGGAGGGTGTCAGCCGACGGAGGGGCCCAGACCGAGCGATTGCGGGGTGCTGGAGTCGGGTGACGGTTGGTGCAGGCCTTCGTCCAAGGCGCCGTACTCGGTCATCAGGGCAGGGCTGCCGCCCCACGGCGTCTGTTCCTCGGCGATCAGGGTGTTCGTGGTGAGCAGCAGACCGGCCACCGAGGCGCCGTTCTGGAGGGCCGAGCGAGCGACCCGGAGCGGGTCGATGATGCCCATCTCGAGCATGTTGCCGTAGCGGCCTTCGAGGGCGTCGAAGCCGTCGTCGACACCGAGCTGGGAGGTCCGCTCCAGCACCTCCGCGCCGTTGTAGCCCGCGTTCGCCGCGATCAGGTACGCCGGCTCACGCAGCGCCCGCCGGACGATCTCGACCCCGGTCTGGTAGTCGCCCTTGACGTCGAGATCGTCGAGAGCCGACGCGGCATGCAGGAGGGCCATACCGCCACCGGCCACGATGCCCTCGGCCATCGCGGCCCGAGTCGCCGACAACGCGTCCTCGACCCGGTGCTGGAGCTCCTTCAGCTCGGCCGGGGTCGGCGCACCGACCCGGATGACCGCGACCTTGCCGGACAGCGACCCGATGCGTTCGGTGAGCACGTCCTCGTCGACTCCGAAGGTGGCCCGCTCCAGTTCGGCGCGCAGCTGCGCGATCCGGAACGCGACCTCCTGTTCATGACCGGGCTCGGCGACGATGGCGGCACGGTCCGCGGTCACCCGGACCTGCTCCGCGCGGCCGAGCTGGTGCAGGGTCATCGACTCGAGGGTGAATCCGGAGTGCCGGCTGTAAACGGCACCACCGGTGATCGCGGCGATGTCCTCCAGTTTGTGCAGCCGCCGATCACCGAAGCCCGGTGCCTTGACGGCGACACACTGGAACAGACCGTTCACATGGTTGTGCACCAGCATGCTGAGCGCGGTCCCCTCCAGGCTCTCCGCGATGATCACCAGCGGCCGCGGCTCGCGCATGATCTTGTCCAGCAGCGGCATGATCTCCTGGACCTTGCTGATCTTCTCGCTGCACAACAGGATGTAGGGGTCGTCGAGAACGGCCTGCAGGCTGCCGGGGTCCGTGACCATGTACGGCGACAGGTAGCCGTTGTCGAACTCGAATCCCTCGACGAAGTCGACGCTCATGCCGTGCGTGGCCGACTCCTCGATCGTGACGATCCCGCCGTCGCCGACGGTGTGCAGGGCCTTCGCGATCACCGCTCCGACCAGGTCGTCGTCGTTGGCCGAGATGGCCGCAACCCGGGCGAAGTCCTGCTCGGTGACGACCGGGTGGGCGACCTCGCGGAGCCGCTCGACGAGCCTGCCGACCGCGAGGTCGATCCCACGTTTCACCAGCACCGGGTTGCCGCCGGTCCCGATCGCCTGCATGCCCTCGCGGACGATCGCGTGCGCGATCACGGTCGCCGTGGTGGTGCCGTCGCCGACGATGTCGTTGGTCTTGATCGCGGCTTCCTTGACCAGCTGGGCACCCATGTTCTCGAACTGGTCCTTGAGGAAGATCTCCCGGGCGATGGTGACGCCGTCGTTGGTGACCACCGGCGAGCCGGTGATCTTCTCCAGGATGACGTTGCGCCCCTTCGGGCCCAGAGTCGACTTCACCGCCTCGGCCAGCTGGTCGACACCGGACAGCATCAGCATCCGCGCCTGCTCACCGAATCGCAGTTCCTTGGCCATGAGTGCCCTCCCGGTCGTCTACTACCTGTCAAGAAACCTACGGAACGAGGATCGCGCGGCCACGGACCCGGCCGGCGTCGAGATCGGCGACCGCCTCGGCGGCCGCGTCGAGCGGATACGTGCGGGTGTGCAGCGTGACCTTGCCGGCCTGGGCGAGCGCCATCAGCTCGGTCAGTTCGTTGAACGTGCCGACGATGTTGCCGACGATGTTGCGTTCGGTGGAGATGATGTCGAGGGTCGGGATCTGGACCTGGCCGCCGTACCCGATGACGAAGTACGAACCGGCCGGCGCGGTCATCGCGAACCCGTCCTGCTCGGCACCCTGCTCGGCGACGAAGTCGAGGACGACGTTCGCCCCGGCGCCACCGGTGAGCTCGAGCACGGTGGCAACTTGTTTGCCATCAGCAACCACCGTCTGGTCCGCGCCGAGCTGCTCGGCCAGCTTCAGCGCCTCGGGGTTGCGGTCGACCACGATGATCCGGGCCGCGGTCAGTGCGGCGAGGCACTGGACCCCGATGTGGCCGAGCCCGCCGGCGCCGATCACCACACACGTCGTACCGGGCGGCAGCAGCGGAATCGCCTTGCGCACCGCGTGGTACGCCGTGATGCCGGCGTCAGCGAGTGCCGCGACATCCTCTGGCCGGGTCGTCGGGTCGAGCTTCACGCACGCGCGTGCGGACGTGAGGAGGTACTCCGCCATCCCGCCGTCACTGTCGAGACCGGGGAACGTGCTGTTCGCGCAGTGCATGTCGTTGCCGGCCCGGCAGGCCTGGCAGAGCCCGCAGGTCGGGGTCGGGTGCAGGATGACGGTGTCACCGACCTGGACATTGGTCACGGCCGAGCCGACCTCGTGCACCCAGCCGGCGTTCTCGTGGCCGATCGTGTAGGGCAGGGTCGGGTGCATGGCCTCGGCCCACTGACCCTCGATGATGTGCAGATCGGTGCGGCACACGCCGGCGCCACCGATCTTGACGATCACGTCCAGCGGACCCTTGACGACCGGTTCCGGTACGTCCTCGACCACTGGCTGCTGGTGGTACCCGTGCAGTCGAACCGCCTTCATCCCGATCCCTCCTCGCCGGCCCCGGTCTCGGCGTACCGGTGCCGCAGCATTCCCCTACAGATGCCGGTGTTGGCCTCGATCCCGGTCCGGGTGAGGCGTGCCTTGCCCAGATACTTAGGCGCCCCGGCACCGGTGATCGCGTCACCGGTGCCGGGGTCCAGGAGCAGCGGCGCCGCCAGGTCTGCGCGCAGGCCGAGCTCGGCCCGCCGCCGGCGCAACCGCTCCAGCTCGTCCGACGGTGGTACGTCGCCCAGCGTCAGGCCTGCCAGCTCCGCGGGATCCATGCCCGAGGCAATCAACGGCCGGCACACCTGATCGGTGCCGGCCAGGACCGCCTTGGACACGAAGGTCCGGCGCAGCTCGTCCAGCTCGTCCTCGGCCTCACCCGCGAAGGAGGCCACGAACCCGGCCCGGGCCGCGACGCCGGCGTTGATCTGGTCAGCGGCGAAGTGATCCACCAGGGCGACATCGACGGCGCGTACGGCGGGCAGCGCGGAGACCACGTCGTACGCGTCGGCGACCATCAGGAAGGCGAAATTGGGTGCGCAGAAGTACGTCGGCAGGCGCAGCCGGACGACCACGTCGCCCGCCGCCGACACCACGCAGGTGGACACGAACCCGAGCGTCGTGATCGGCTCGTCCAGCTCCGGGTCCCGGACCGCGTCCAGGGCGGTGAGCACCGCCCTGGACCGTTCCGTCACCATTGCTGTCATTACTGCGTGACCAGCTTCGCGTCGTCCTGCGCGGCGGGTTCGGCCTCCTTGAGCTGGTATTCGTCGGGTACCTTCAGGTCGTACAGCTTGGCCGCGTTCAGCCCGAGGATCTTCTTCTTGCCCTCGACCCCGAGCCGCGGGTAGTCCGCGAACTCCGGCTCGTCCGGGAACTCCCAGTCGACGAACCCCTCGACCTGCCACTTCGGTTCCCAGATGCCGTAGTCGCTGCCGAAGGTCATCTTGTCCTCGCCGACCCAGAACAGCAGCTCCCCCATCACTTTGGCGAAGAACCGCGGCCGGGCGTGCATCAGGCCGCCGATGACGACGGACAGACCGGCGTACACGTTGGGCTCCTGGGTCGCCATGAAGCAGAAGTCCTCGATCCGCGGCAGCCCGACATGCTCGACGATGAAGTTGAGCTCGGGGAAGTCCGTCGCGGCGTGGTCGATGTCGGAGACGTCGAACGCGTCCTTGTCCAGCGGCCAGATCGTGGGGCCCTTGTGGACGTGGATGTTCTTGATCCCGAGTTCCTGGGCCTTCTCCAGATAGCGGTACGATGCCGGGTCGCTGAGCTTGTAGCCACGGGACCCGTTGTTCCACTCGGCCGTGTAGAGCTTGACGCCGCGCGAGCCGTACCGGTCGACGTTGCGCTTCAGCTCCTCCAGCCCGGCGTCACTGTCGCGCGGGTCGAACCGGGTGTTGTGGACGAACATGCCCGGGTGCTTCTCACCCAGTGCGGCGTTCCGCTCGGTGGTGTTGAACCCTTCTATGTACCACTCCTTCAGGTACGTCGGCTGGAACACCGCGACGTCCACGTAGCCGTCCTCGAAGACGTCCTTCATCAGGTCGTCCTCGGAGTACTTCATGAACTTCTCGATCGGCCAGTGGGTCTCCTTCGGCGCCAGGCTCATGTACGCGTGGAAGCACTCGATCCACCCCTTCGCGTACTGCTCCGCGCCCGGCACCCAGTTGTCCGGCGCCGCGTTCCAGAAGTGCATGTGGCTGTCGACCACGTAGTACTTCTCGCCGTTCTTCTCGTACACGTCCGGACCCCCTTACTTGGAAGCGGTCAGGTCGAAGCCGAGGTACTCGGCCGCGTCCTCGGGATTGGCGACCAGGATCGTCCGGTCGTCGGTGTGGATCATTCGGCCGTAGTGCGTCGACATGTTCTCCTCGAACTCGGCCTGGTCGAAGTAGCCGGGCTCCTCGCCGAGCGCCTCGGAGACCTCGTCGTACACGACGTCCATCCGGCCGACCGCGTCGACCCGGATCATCGACGGCAGCGGCGTCACGGTGACGTTGTCCAGGTGGCTCATCACCTCGGCGACGACCGCGCCGACCTGATTGTTCATCAGGGTGAACCCGGCCTTGTTGGACGCGGTGCTGTTCGACTTGAAGGGGCTCTCGACGGATGCCTTGAGCGTGGTCACTGTGCCAACTCCTTCGGTTCTTCGAGGCCCAGCGAGGTGACGATGCCGCTGAACCGGCTCTTGACCCGGTCGAGGCCGTCCTCGAACCGTGGCGGTTTCGCGTCCGGCTGCGACCACAGCGGCTGCAGGGTCCGGGCTGCCGTCAACGCCCTCGAGGTCCAGTCCGCGGCCCAATCCTGCATGATCGCCTTGTTGTGGTCGGCGAACTCGCGGTCGTTCGTGAGCAGCTCGAACATCGCCGTCGTGTAGCGCAGGTCGCGCTCGGCGAAGTCGTACTCGGCGGCGCCGACCACGGTCGGCGTGACGAAGTCGCCGTTCCTGGGCGCGGCCTGCTGGACCAGCTGGCTACGGAACAGTTCGCCGACGATCGGCTCGAACACGACGTTCGCGGCGAAGATCGCCTCGCACCAGTCGTCAATCCCGGTCAGCCGCTCGGCGAGTTCGCGGACACCCTGCCAGGCCGGGTCGGACTTCCAGGTTTCCAGGTGGGCGCTGCCGTCGAAGCCCTCGATCTCCTCGGACAGCGTCAGGTTGTACAGCGCGAGATCCTGGGCGGCGCGGATCCGGTGCATGCTGTTCACCGAGATCGCGTTGTTGTGCATGTTCGTCGGTGCGCGCCGGTTCGCGTTCGCGTACAGGTAGAGGCCGAGACCGTGGTCGACGTGCATCCAGGCGCCGATGTGGTGCTCGACGAAGCGCACCCAGTTGGTGTTCCACTGCTCGAAGGCCTTGGACTGCCGGGCGGCCTCGATGTTCTGGCTGATCTGGCGGACGACGTTGGAGTTGTAGCGGTAGAGCGAGAGCTCCCACTCCTCGTTCGGGTCGCGGAACTCGTGCCAGCCGGTCGCCGGCCAGTTCTCGACGATCATGCCGCCGGTGCCCGGTCCGCGCTTCGGCACGGGCTTGTCCGAGCCCCACGCCTTCAGCACGGTCCAGTCCAGCGGATACCCGCCGCGCCCGTCCGCGAACCCGTAGAGCCAGCCCTGCGTGAGGTAGTGCCGCGGATCCGGTTGGACCTCGACGGTCACGTCCTCGTAGTGGCTCTGCTTGCGCTTCTGCGGCGTGTAATAGTTGAACTGCCGTGAGTACGAGTCCGGGAACACGCGAGCGCCAGCTTCGGCGTCGGTGAAGACCGGCTTCGGCACGCTCCGCTCTGCGGCGGAGTCTTGTGTGGTGGTCATCGGCTTTCTGCCTCCAGCACCTTCGAGTCACCGGCGTCGCCGGTCGTGGTGAACTTGTCGTAGTAGATGCGCTTCGTGACGACGCCCAGGCCCTCGAGCAACGGGATCGCGGCCTCGACCATCGGCGGCGGCCCACAGACGTACGCGTCGGCCCCCGTCAGGTCCGGCTCGCACCGCCGGACCACGTCGGTGATCAGACCCATCTCGCCGTCCCACTCGTCCTCGGACAGGGCCGGCACGTACTGGAACCGCGGCAGCGTCTGTTCGAGCCCGCGGAGCTCTGCCTCGAAGCACAGGTCGCGGCGTGTGCGAGCGCCGTAGTAGAACGTCGTCGGCCGATCGATGCCCCGCTCGGCCATCGACCGCAGCAGCGCCAGGATCGGCGCCATCCCGGCCCCGCCACCGAGGAAGATCAACCGGGCGTCGAGGTTGTCCCGGAGCGTGAAGACCCCGAAGGGTCCGGACAGCTCCAGCCGGTGACCGACCTGCAGTTCCCGGTCGAGGAACTCCGAGAAGATGCCGCCCGGGTAGACCTTGATGACGAATTCCAGCTGACCGCTCTCCCGGCTGGACGTGTTCGCCATCGAGAACGAGCGAGTGGCGTCCCAGCCCGGCACCTGGATGTCGACGTACTGGCCGGGGAAGAACTTCAGCTCGCCGGGATCCACCAGCTTCAGGACGAGATGGCGCAGGTCGTGGGTGACCGGCGTGATCGCGACCACCTCGGCGGTGCGTTCCTGGATCGGCAACCCGGAACGGATCATGTCCTCGTCGTAGTTGAGCAGCTCGATCGTCAGGTCCTCGTAAGGATGGGCGCGGCACAGCAACGTGTAGCCCTCGTCCAGCTCGTAGTCGGGCAGTGCGAACGTCGAGTACCGGTCGAGCTCGATGTCATCCCCGTCCAGGACGAAGGACTTGCAGGACGAGCACTGTCCCTCCTTGCAGCCGTGCATCAGCATCACGCCCTGCTCCGCCGCAGCGCGCAGGATCGTCTGCTCCTCGTCGACCTCGATCTCGATGCCGACAGGTTCGAATCTCACGACATGCTTCTCGCCCATGGCTCCTGCTGCTGGTCGAGGGGATGGATCGGGGCGGGCGGGTACCCGGCGCACCCACCCGCCCCGGGAAGGGATCAGGCGTCGGCCGGTGCCCTTCCGGCAGGGCCGCCACGCACGTAGCGAGCCGCGAACGCGGTCCGCTCCTCGTCACTCATCTCGTTCAGCAGGACGTTCGGGCTCGCCAGCGGCGGGCACTTGCGCAGGTCGTCCAGCGTCCACATCTTGTCCGGGTTCAGATCGAGGTGTGGCTGCGCGACCATCGTCTTGCCGTCGTCACGGACGAACCCCATGTCGGAGACCACGTCAGCCCAGTTCCAGCCGTGGTAGAGGGTCTCCCACTCGCGGTGACCGATCAGCTTGCCCATGTTCGGCGTCTGCCGGCCCTGGTACGTCGGCCGGAAGGCCGTCTCGTCGGTCCACTTGCACATCTCGTGGCAGTACGTCCGCCACTGGCCGTCGACCTTGGCCATCACCATGTCCTCGCGGACCAGGCACGGGACCATGCAGGTCCAGCACCGGTGCGGGTACTCGTAATCGACGTCCTCGAACACGATCGGCTTGTGCCCGTTCGGCATCGACAGCCGGTTGTAGTTCTCCCACCACGCGCCGTACTTGTCGTACCAGCCCGGGTACTTGTACTCGAACCACTCGAAGTCCTTGTCCGTCATCGGGTCGATCCGCCAGTAGTTGGCGAGCCAGCCGGTGGCGAAGAACTGGGCGACCTCGTGCACGTAGCCCTTGTTCCAGATCTGGTTCCAGGACTCTTCGATCAGGTCGTGCGGGATCTCGAGGCCGTACTTCTCCAGCGGCACCAGGTAGCTGCGGTAGTAGTCGTCGTAGATCCAGCGCCGCCACATCTCGGCGTAGCTCTCGCGGTCCTTACGGCGGTCCTTCGTGCCGTACTCGATGAACGTTCCGATCGCCGCGTCTACGACACGGTGGTTGTTCCACCAGGCGTAGCGCAGGTCGCGGGCGAGCAGCTGGTGGTTGCCCTCGTCGGCGAGTGCCATCAGCAGCGTCGCGTACCCGTTGCTGATGTGCCGGGACTCGTCGGACTGCACCGAGTGGAACACCGTCGGCAGCAGGTAGTCACCGTTCGCGGCCGCCTCAGCCGGCATGGCGACGAACAGCGTGTTCGTGAACGCCGTCTCGGCCACGATGGTCAGGTAGATGCTCGCCGCGGTGATCGCGTCACCGGTGATGAAGCCTTCGGCGAACTGGCGCCCGATCGTGCCGCAGTAGTCGCTCTGGAAGTCTCGCAGGCTCGAGTTGAACCCCGCCGGGTCGATGTAGTTGTTCATGTACAAGCGTTTGAGGTTCTGCTGGATCGTCGAGTGCCTGACCTCGTCGATCATCTGGATCGCCTGGCCGTTGTGCAGCTCAGGGTTCGGCACCGTCCGGAACAACAGCGGCATCGCCCGGGCGGCGGAGATCTCCGGCAGCGGAATGATGCTGAGGAAGAGCTTCTGCCACTCCAGCCAGCGCTCCTGCACCTGGCGGAACATGTTGCCGCGGATCGCGCCGTCCGAGGCGCCGTACACCCGGTGGTCCTTCTCCTCCTGCATCGGGAAGTACGACCGCAGGACCTGCTTCAGCGGGTCCTTCTTCTGTGCCTTCTGGAACGTGTAGTCGGTTCCGTACTGGGAGACCGGCTCGTGGTACGCCGGTTCCCAGGACAACTCCTGGATCTTCTGGTGGGCCTTCGCCACACTCTGGCGACTCATGGCACTCCTCCCGCTCGACTGGCCGACTGTTCTTGCAGTACATCGCCGCTGCGATGTGACTGAGGTCTCAAATTGAGATGGCGATCACGGCTCGCCGAACATCGCCTCCCGGAGCTCCGCGAGGCGGTCCTGTTTCTGCTGGACGAGGCGCTGGTCGCCTTGTGGATCGGGCTGAATACCCAGGCAGCGCAGGAGTTCCGCGGCCGGTTCGCCCGGGTGCCCGGTGGCCCCGAGGACGGGATGAAGTCCCACGTCGGCCAGATATTCGAAGACGACATTCACGATGGTCCACGGGTTGTACGACTCCTGGCCCAAGACATCGTTGTCCATCGGAACCTCCACAGGTCACCACTTCAATCACACGCCCGTCAGCGGCCGCCGGTCGTCTCAATCTGAGACACCGCTTGCGTCTGGCTGTATTAGGCTCGAAGAGCGATGACCGGGTGGGGCCGCGCGAATCCCTGCGGTGCCGTGCCTGCCTGGCCTCAGGAGGCTCCGTGGACGAACTCGCTGCGACGGACGACAGCGTGCGGGCCGCCACGGCCCGGCTGAACTTCCTCACCCTCGATCCCGTGCGCCCGCAGGACGTCCGGCCGCCGATCCTTGCGTCCTGGGTGCGATCGCGGCGATGGAACCTGCCGGCCGACCGGATCACGCTGCCCTATGTCGCGGACCCGGATCTCGACCTGCCGTTGACTCGCAGCGCCCGTCCGGTGCTGCAGCAGTTGCACCAGAATCTGGACGGCCAGCCGATCAGCATCATCCTCACCGACCGGACGGGGATGGTACTCGAACGTTTGACCGCGGACGCCGAGCTGAGCCGGCACCTCGACAAGGTGTTCCTGGCGCCTGGCTTCAGCTACGCCGAGCAGTTCGCCGGGACGAACGGGATCGGGACCGCCCTCGAAGGCGGCGGTCCGATGCACGTCTTCGGTCATGAGCACTACGCCGAGGATCTCGAGGACCTCGCGTGCGCCGGCGTACCGATCAAGCACCCGGTCACCGGCAAGACCGTCGGGGCCATCGACCTGACCTGCTGGCGCAAGGACGCCGGCTCGCTACTGATCGCACTCGCCAAGATCACGGCCGACAACATCCGAGAGGCGATGCTGACCGACAGCTCCACGCGGGAGCTGGCGCTGTTGCGCGCGTACAAGCAGAGTGCCCGGCGGCTCGGCGACATGGTGCTCGCCGTCGACGACGACGTCCTGCTGATGAACGCCAACGCCCGGCAGTCCCTCGATGCCGCCGACCAGCGCGCGGTGCTCGGCCACGCCGCCGAGCTGCTGGAGCGCGGCGATTCCGATGCGGTGGTGGTGGAGCTGCCCACCGGCGGCTGGGCCAGGATCACCTGCCGGCCGGTCACCGTCGGCCGGCACGACGAGGCAGCCGGGATCATCCAGGTCAGTGCGCTGAGTGCCGGAGTGGACGGGCCGACGCCGGGCTCTGTGCACCGCCCGCCGTCCCGGCCGGTGCTGCCGGGGCTGGTCGGCCGGAGTGCCCCCTGGCTCGGCAGCAGCCGCGAGGTCGACAACGCGTGCCGGGCCGGGCAATGGGTCGTCCTCACCGGCGAGCGCGGCGTGGGCAAGGTCGCTCTCGCACGCGCCGCACACCACCAGAACAACCCCGGCGGCCTGTTCCATGTGGTCGACGTCGCCATCTCGGGCGCCGGCTTCAGCGCGGACCTGGAGGCCGAGCTGGCCGACGACTCCCTGCATGCGCTGGTCATCCGGCACGCCGAGCGACTCGATGCCGCCGGTGTGGACGCAGCCATCGAGTCCTTGTACGCCCTGCAGGAACGCCGGCCGTCGGCGCCGCCCTGGATCGCACTCACGCTCACCGGTGACGACGAGGAGGCCGCGGACCTCGCCGACCTGCTGGCGTTGTTCCCACTCACAATCGAGGTGCCACCGCTGCGGCACCACATCGAGGACGTCCGGGACCTGGTGCCGCACTTCCTCAACCAGATGAGCCACGGTGAGCTGACCTGCTCGCCGGAGTCGATGCAGCAGCTGATGCGCTCGTCGTGGCCGGGGAATACCGCGGAGCTGTGTCACATCCTGAAGCAGGTCGTCCTGCGGCGACGCCGGACCGGCGTGATCACGCCCGCCGACCTGCCGGCTCGCGTCCAGGCGATCAGCCGGCGCAGCCTCAGCCAGCTCGAGTCGCTCGAACGCGACGCGATCATCCGGAGCCTGGTCGCCAACGACGGCCACAAGGGCCGGGCGGCGAAATCCCTCGGGATGTCCCGCGCCACCATCTACCGCAAGATCCACGACTACGGCATCCAGCCGCAGTAAGAGTTGACCGCAGCTGCACAAGTAGCAGCCGCTGGCGACAAGTTTGCTCAGTTTCCTCTTGCCGTGCACGGCTCCGTCAGGGTTCGATAACGACATGACGGAAATACGGGCGGCCGGTGCGACGGATGGGCAGAAGATGTCGTACCGGCCGTTGCTGTGGCTGGCGGTAGCGCTGTTCTCGACCGGAATCGACGGGTATGTCCTGGCGGGGCTACTGCCTGCGATCGCCTCGGACCTGCGCGTCAGCGCGGCGGCCGCCGGACAGCTGATGTCCGTGTTCGCCCTGACCGCGGCGCTCGCGGGGCCGGTGCTCGGAACGCTGACCTCGCGGTGGGAGCGCCGTACGACGATCGCCCTGTCGCTCGCCGTCTTCATCGTCGGGAACCTGATCGTCGGACTCGCGACGCTCTACTCGGTCGCGATCGCCGGCCGGGTCGTGGCGGCGCTGGGCGCCTGCTTGCTCAACGCCGCCGTCACCGGGTACGCGATCGCGCTCACGCCGGAGCGCCATCGCGGCAAGGCGTTGTCGTTCGTGCTCGGCGGGTGGATGGCCGCGACCGCGCTCGGCGTACCCATCGGCCTGGTGATCGGACAGACCAGCTGGCGCCTCCCGATGATCATGGTCGCCGTCGTGGGGACCATCGCGCTGGCCGGCATCCTGCTCAAGCTCCCGAAGCTGCATCTCCCCGGTGGAACCCTGGTCGACCGCCTCCGCCCGCTGCGCCAACCGCGGCTGCTCGCGGGCCTGCTGGTCACGACCGGCATCCTGTGCAGCAGCTACGCCTGCTTCACCTACGCGACTCTGATCCTCGGTCCGCACTTCCACGCCGAGTGGATGATCATCGTGATCATGTTCGGGTACGGCGTCGCGAGCATGCTGGGGAACGCGGTCACGGGCCGCCTCACCGACCGCTTCTCCGCGATCCGCGTGCTGACGGTCGTTCTCTCCGGACTGCTGCTGAACGCGATCGTCGGCATGGTCGCACTGTCACTCTTCCCGCTCACCCTCGCCGCGGCCTGCGGGCTGCTGTGGTTCTTCACCGCGGGTGTCGGCAACGGCGGCGCGGCCGTCCCGCAACAAGCCCGCCTGGCCTCGATGGCGCCGGACTCCGCGACGATCGTGATCGCGCTGAACGGCAGCGCGATCTCGCTGGGCTCCGCGCTGGGCAGTGGGCTCGGTGGCGCCGCGCTGGCCGCCGGCTCCGCGGCCAACGACCTGCTCGGCGTCTCGGCTGTCGTCCTCGCCATCACCGTCACCCTCCACCTGACCGTCTCCCGCTCCACCACCGCCGCAAAAGTCGCCGTCGAGTGACGAACACGTGCGCCGCGGAGACTGTTGAGGAGCAGGAGTTCTCGTACCGGCCGCTGGTCTGGCTGGCGGTGGCGACGTTCTCGATGGGAATCGACGGGTACGTCCTGACCGGGTTGCTGCCGGCCGTCGCCGCGGACCTGCAGGTGAGCGCGGCGGCCGCGGGCCAGTTGATGTCCGCCTTCGCGCTCACCGCGGCCTTCGCCGGGCCGGTGCTCGGGACGCTGACTTCGCGGTGGGAGCGCCGTACGACGATCGCCGCGGCGCTCGCCGTCTTCGCGCTCGGCAACCTGATCGTGGGGCTCGCTACGAACTACCCGATCGCGTTCGGCGGTCGGATCGTGGCGGCGCTCGGCGGCTGCCTGCTGAACGCCGCCGTCAGCGGGTACGTGATCGCGGTGACTCCGGTCCGGCATCGTGGCAAGGCGTTGTCGTTCGTGCTCGGCGGGTTGCTGACCGCGACCGCGCTCGGCGTACCGGTCGGCCTGGTGATCGGACAGTCCAGCTGGCGATTCCCGATGATCCTGGTCGCCGTGACGGGAACGATCGCGTTGGCCGGCATCCTGCGCGGCCTGCCGCGCCGGCACCTCCCCGCGGGCAGGCTTGCCGACCAGCTTCGCCCACTCGGCCGGCCCCGGCTGCTCGGCGCTCTGCTCGTCACCACCGGCATCCTCTGCGGCAGCTTCGTCTGCTTCACGTACGCCGTCCTGATCCTCGGCCCGTCCTTCCCGGCCGGCTGGATGATCATCACGGTCATGTTCGGGTACGGCGTCGCGAGCGCGGTGGGCAATGCGATCACCGGCCGGCTGGCGGACCGCTTCTCGGCACCGCGCGTGCTCACCGTCGTCCTGATCGTGCTGCTGCTGAACTCGATCCTCGGCGTGGCCGGCCTGATGCTGACGTCGGCCGTCGTGGTCGCGGTGCTCGGCCTGATCTGGTTCTTTGCCCAAGGCATCGGCAACGGCGGCGCCGCCGTACCGCAGCAGGTCCGCCTGGCCGGCCTCGCCCCGGAATCGCCCGCGATCGTGATGGCCCTCAACGGCAGCGCGATCTCGCTCGGTTCGGCGCTCGGCAGTGGGCTCGGCGGTGTCGCGCTGGCCGCCGGGACCGCACCGAGTGGCCTGCTCGGCGTCGCGGCCGTCGTCCTCGCCGTCACACTGGGCCTGCATCTGGTCGTCGTCACATTCGGAGGGTCGTCCTGACGGAGCGCCTCACTCCCACCCGCGACGGCCGGCTTGGAGGCCGGCTTGGAAGCGGCTGGTGGCGCCGAGTTGCTCCTGGACCTGGGCGATCCGCCGGCGCAAGGTACGGCCGCTGACACCCAACTGGCGGGCGATCGCCTCGTCCTTCATGCCGCTGGCCAGCAGGTTGATCAGCGTCGCGTCGGGATGGGCGGTGGCGGGCCCGGCCAGTCGGAGCGGCGTGGCCTGGCCCCACAGTTGGTCGAACAGCGCCTGCAGCGCATTGGTCAGCGCGGAGTCCGTGACCACCACGGCACGCGCCTGACCCGGCGTCGACGGTCCGTCACCGGCCAGCGGGAGTATCGCGGTCCGGCCGTCGACGATCAGCAGCTTCACCGGGACCTGCGGGAGCACTCGAGCTTGTTCGCCACGCTGGGCCATCGACCCCAGCCGCTCGACCCAGCCGGGATGGTCCAGCACCTCGGCCGCGTAGATCGCCCGGAACCGGACACCGCGATCCAGCAGGGCCAGCTCGGCGCCGGACACCTGGTGGCTGCCGTCGGCGACGTACGGCGGGGTGTCGGTGCCGACCGCCTGTTCGGTTGCCCCACGCAACATGTCGTCGATCCGCGCCTCGATCGCGTCCCGGCCGACCGCGATCTCGATCAAGCGGCTCGGCTCGGCCTGCAACTGGCCGGCACTGAACTCCCGGGCCAGCTGGTCGGTCATCGCGGCGACACCGTCCAGCGCCGCCCGCCGTTCGCGCACCAGCATGCCGAGCCCGGAGCGCGGATCGACCGGCGCCGGCGCGGCCTCCGAGCCGCTGCGTACCAGTCCGACCGCGATCAGCCGCCCGACCGCGGCCTCGACCGTTGCCTCCGGCTCCTCCAGCGCCTCGCTCAACTGCCCGACCGGAACCCCCGGATCACGCAACAACTGCCGGTACACCTGCGAGTCCAGAGCAGACAGCCCCACCGCTTCCCAATCAGCCACGGATCGAGGGTAGTTGGCCGCAATCGGCGTTTGGCCGGATCCGGCGCCGCACAGGCTCGGTCAGGGCTTAGCGTGTCCCGAGGAAACGTCGTTGTCCGAGGAGTGAACTGTGCGTTTACATGCTGGTCGTGCTCTATGGAACGCCTTCCCCGCCCCACCGCCCCGGTCGATCGCCCTGGTGGGCGCCTTCGCCACCGCCGTTCTGGTCGGCTCGGGAGCCGGCGTGGCAACCGCCCAACCCGCCGAACCGGCGTTCTCACCGCAGTCGATCGTCTGGCCCACGCAGACCGACGGCTACCTGCTCGGCGGCGTCGCCTGCGGTACGGCGGCCTGCCCGGCCGAGGTCAAGGCCACCCACGACGGCGGCAAGACCTGGACCACCGCCGGCCGGACGCACAACGGGCTGGCCAAGAGCGGCGAGCCCGGCCTGACCAGCCTGCAGTTCGCCAACCAGAAGTTCGGTTGGGCCTACGACCCGTTCCTCGAGGTCACCCGGGACGGCGGCCGGACCTGGACCCAGGTCCCGGTGCCCGGCGGTGACGCCAAGATCCTCAACCTGCTGGCCGCCCCGGACGGTACGTACGTCGTCACGTCCGGCTGTGCGATCGGGACCGGCATCTGCGACGACCGCCCGCTGAAGATCTGGCGCGCACCGGCCGGCAAGTCGACCGGCTGGAAGCAGCTCGACCTCGCCGTGGCGGCCGACGACCACGTCAGCATCGATGCCGAAGGGTCGACCGTCTACTTCCTGGCCGCACCGTTCATCGGCTCGGGGCGCCTGTCCACGCTGGACAACGGCAAAGTCCTGTCGACCAGCCCGGTGACCTGCGCGGACCCCGAGGACGCCACCATCACCGACCTCGCCACGAACGGCCCGGGCCGGGTCTTCGCCCTCTGCATGGCGAACTTCGGCCGCGGCCACTCCGACAAAACGCTCCTCGTCTCCGGGGACGGCGGCAAGACCTTCCGGTACGACGCCATCCCCGGCGGACTCGGCCTGGCCAGCCAGCTGGCGGTCGCCCCCGACGGTGCGGTCATGCTGACCACCGTCACCGCGAGCCTGGTCTACAACCGCCCGACGCTCTCGAAGTCGTGGCGCGTCGATCAGAACTGGCTGGAGAACAGCGAGCACATCCACGACCTGGTCTTCCAGTCCGGCACGACCGCGTGGCTCGTCGAGCGCGATGCGGCGTACACCCCGGACACGCAGCTCTGGGTGACCCACGATGCCGGCCAGAGCTGGCAGCAGACCACTGTCGTCCCGGCGTGACGCCGATCCACTCTCGAATCATCGGAGTACACCTGTGATCTCACTGCGCCGGTTGGCGATCCCGCTGGCCCTGGTCCTGGTCGGTGCCACCACCACGGTGGCGGCCGCGGACGTCCAGGAGTCCCCGAAGGTCGTGGCCAGCTGCGACCAGAAGGTCGAGCCGGGACACTTCACGTGCTTCGCGCAACGACGTGCCGATCTCGGCTTCCGGACCCGGGTCGCCGGTGCGCCCGCCGGGTACGGTCCGGCTGACCTGCAGTCGGCGTACAAGTTGCCTTCGGCATCGGCCGGTCAGGGTCAGCGTGTCTACATCGTCGACGCGTACGACGACCCGACCGCCGAGCCGGACCTGTCCGAGTACCGCACGCAGTTCGGGCTGCCGGCCTGTACGACGGAGAACGGCTGCTTCCAGAAGCTCAACCAGGACGGCCTGTCCAGCCCGCTGCCCGCCCCCTCGCGCTCGTGGTCGGGCGAGATCTCGCTGGACCTCGACGCGGTGTCGGCGGTCTGCCCGCACTGCGGCATCACGCTGATCGAGGCGAACTCCGCCAGCGACGACCTGCTGAAGGCGGTCGAGACCGCCAACCGGCTGGGGGCCAAGTTCGTGTCGCTGAGCTGGGGCGGACCGGAGTCCGCCGACCTCGCCAAGCTCGACAGCACCTACTTCAACCAGCGCGGTGTGGTCTACGCGGCCTCGACCGGCGACAGCGACTACGACGCCGGGGTCTCCTATCCCGCGAGCTCCGAAGCCACCACCGCGGTCGGCGGCACGACGCTGACCAAGGACGACTCGGCGCGCGGCTGGACCGAGACGGTCTGGAACAGCTTTCCGGGCAACGGCACCGGTTCGGGGTGCTCCGGCATGATGACCAAGCCGAGTTGGCAGTCGGTCATCCCGGCCGCGGTCTGCCCGCAGCGCGCGGTCGCGGACGTGTCCGCGGTGGCCGACCCCGCGACCGGTATCGCCGTCTACCAGACCACCGGCGGCGACGGCTGGGCCGTGTACGGCGGAACCAGCGCGGCGGCACCGATCGTCGCCGCGATCTACGCACTTGCCGGTGACCCGGACCCCGCCTCCCGTCCGGCGAGCTATCCGTACGGCGTCACCGGCAACCTCAACGATGTTGTCCAAGGCAACAACGGCGCCTGCACCCCCGCACCACTGTGTACGGCGCAGGCCGGCTGGGACGGCCCGACCGGCCTCGGTACGCCGAACGGCACGCGCGCTCTCACCTCGCCGACCACCGGCAACCACATCACGGTCACCGCGCCGGCGCAGCAATTCAGTGCGGTCGGTGATGTCGTCCTGCTCCGGGCCCGCGCGACGGACTCCGGACATCGCTCGGTCCGGTTCAGCGCGACCGGCCTGCCGACTGGTCTGCGGCTCGACGCGTCGAGCGGCAGCATCTACGGCCGGCCGACTCAGCCAGGCACTTACTCGGTCACGGTGACCGCGACCGACTCGACCAAGGCTCGGGGCAACACCGTGATCAGCTGGGTCGTCAGCACTCGCCAGGGCGCGCGCGGCGTGGTCAACGGCGACTTCGAGGCCGGCAACGGTGGCTGGGCGCAGACCACGGACGTGATCCGTGCGGACGGTCAGTACAGCCACGACGGCCTCGGCTATGCCTGGCTCGGCGGCACCGGCACTGCCCACACCGACTCACTGAGCCAGCGCGTCACCGTTCCGTCGTTCGGCAAGCCCGCGCTGCGGTTCGCGTTGCGAGTCGCCGGCGAGGACGTCAGCACCCCTGACGAGCTCACGGTGACTGTCGACGGTCACGTGGTCCGCACCTACACGGCTGCCCAGAGCGGTCCGTCGTACCGCGATCAGGTTGTCGACATCAGGCCGTACAGGGGTCGGACCGTCACTCTGGCCTGGACGAGCACCGAGGACGACGGAACGCCGACGACCTTCCTGCTTGACGACATCAGTCTCTCGCGCTGAGTTGCCACCAGGCATCGCGACCGAAGGACCACAGCAACGACAGCAGACCGGCGGCAGGCAGGAGCGCGAGCCAGCCGCCGGCTGCCACGCTCGGCAACAGACCGGCCAGCAGTACGCCGAGCACCAGCAGGATCGCCTGACCGAGCCCGATCACTCGACGCAGCTGACACGGCAGATGTCACCATCAGCACCTCAGGCCATGCGACGTCAGAGTCGCCCCCTAACCGTCCGTGGGCCCGATGCGGTTCATAAGATCTTGCCGTGACTGAGAAGCTCCGCATGCTGCTGGTGGCGACGCCGTCGTTTCGGGACATGGTGTTCTCGGCCGCGAGTATCGCGCGGCTCGATGCTCTCGGGGATCTCGTCGTCCTCGATGATCCGACGGACGCCGGCGCGCTGATGGCCGAACTGCCGGGTTCCGACGTACTCATCACGTCGTGGGGCGCGACGCCGCTCACGGCCGAGGTGCTGGATCACGCGGATCGGCTGCGGCTGATCGCGCACAGCGCCTCATCGGTGAGGCATTTCGTCACTGACGAGGTGTTCCGTCGCGGCATCCGGATCACACAGGCCGGTCAGGCGATGGCGCGTCCGGTGGCCGAGGTTTCGTTGGCGTTCACGCTGAACATGCTGCATCGGATCCACCGGTACGACCACGCGTTGCATCGCGGGGCGACCTGGCAGGAATCCATCGACGCGCCTCCCCAGCACGGGATCACCGGCTCCCGGATCGGCGTGGTCGGCGCCTCCCGGACTGGTCTCGAGTACATCGCGATGATCGTTGCCCTCGGCGCCGAGGTCGTCGTCCACGACCCCTATCTGAGCGACGAGCGCGCGGCTGAGCTCGGCGTACGGCGGGTTGACCTGGACGACCTGCTCCGGACCAGTCGGGTGGTGGCTCTGCATGCGCCGACCCTGCCGGAGACACGGGAGCTGATCGGCGCCCGCGAGCTGGCCCTGATGTCCGACGGCACGGCCCTGGTCAACACCGCACGCTCGTGGTTGGTCGACTCGGACGCGTTGCTCGCCGAGCTCCGCACCGGCCGGATCGACGCCGCGCTCGACGTCTTCGACGACGAACCACTGCCGAGCGACAGTCCACTTCGGGGGCTGCCCAACGTCCTGCTCACCCCGCACCGCGCCGCCGGCACGGTCGAGTGCTACCTCGAGATGGGCGAGATCGTTGCCGCCGAGATCGAGCGCCACGCCGCCGGGTCCGCCTTGCAGTACCAACTCACGGAGGCCGCCCTCGCCCGCATGGCTTGACTCCTGTGTTCGGTCAGGACGGCCAGCCTGTGTACGACTCGGCGAGGAAGGCGGCGCCGTGTTCGGAGTCCACGACCGCGGACAGCTCGGCCAGTTGGCGGCGTGCATCGAAGCCCGTGGCACCCGGGGGCGTGTGGAGCAATGTGGTCAGCCAAGTCGAGAAGTACTGCGCCTTCCAGACCCGGGACAGCGCGCGCTCGGTGTAGGTGTCTAGTGCGGAGTCGTCCTTCTTGAGTACGGCGCGCTCCAGCAGCTCGGCGAGGACCCGGACGTCGGCGAGCGCCAGGTTGAGACCCTTCGCGCCGGTAGGTGGCACGGTGTGGGCGGCGTCGCCGGCCAGGAACAAGTTGCCATGGCGGATGGGTTCGCAGACGTAGGAACGGAAGGGGAGGACGGACTTGCTGAAGATGCGGCCCTCCTGCAGTGCAAAGCCGTCCGCACCAGCGAGCCGGGACTGCAGCTCGGACCAGATCCGGTCCTCCGACCAATCGTCGACGGACTCCTCCGGCGAGCACTGGAAGTACATCCGCTGCACGGACGCGGTGCGCTGGCTGATCAGCGCGAAGCCACGATCGGAGCGCGTGTAGATCAGTACGTCGTTACTCGGCGGCGCCTCGCACAGGATGCCGAACCACGCGTACGGATACTGCCCGAAGTACTCCCGTCGACCGGCCACCGCGGACCGGGTCATGCTGTGCGAACCGTCGGCGCCCACCAGCACGTCACACCGGATCTCGTGCTCGACTCCGTCCGCGTCACTGAACAACATCCCCGGCCGATCCGTAGTGATGTCGACAATCTGCGTGTCGACAACGCTGTACCGGACGTCGCCACCGTCGCGCTCGCGGGCGGCGGCGAGGTCGAGGAAGACGTCGGTCTGCGGATACAGCCAGGTCGACGCGCCGACCAGTCCCTGAAAGTCGATGCGATGACTGACTCCGCCGAAGCGCAGGTCGATCCCCTGGTGCTCATGACCGTCGCGCAGGACCCGATCCGAGACACCCGAATCCACCAGCAGCCGGACACTGTCGCGCTCGAGGATGCCGGCACGAGGCGTCTGCTCGATCTCGTCATGACTGCGGATCTCGATCACCACCGACTCGATGCCGGCGACGTGCAGCAGGTGCGAGAGCATCAAGCCGGCCGGACCACCACCCACGATGCCGACCTGCGTACGGCCGAGCCGGCGCGTCACCTCTCCTCCTCCTTCAGTACGGCGTCCGCCACCGCGAAGGCGTGGTTGGCGGCCGGAACGCCGCAGTAGATCGCGGACTGCAGGATCACCTCGGCGATCTCCTCGCGCGTCAGACCGTTGCGGAGCGCCGCGCGCACGTGGAGCTCGAGCTCGGACCAATGGCCGTGAGCGATCAGCGCGGTCAACGTGATCATGCTGCGTGCTCGCCGGTCCAGTCCGGGCCGCGTCCAGATCTCGCCCCATGCATAGCGCGTGATGAGGTCCTGGAAGTCCTTGCTCAAGTCGCTCCCGGCTCGATCGACATGCGCGTCGCCCAGCACTTCCCGCCGGACCGCCATGCCCTCGTCGTAGCTCATGACTTCCTCCACCGAGCGAGTGCGAGATCAATCAGGGCGTCAGTCGCACCGAGGTACGACGCGGGGCCGCCGGACGTACCGCGCTCACTCACCAGATCAGCTGCAGCCGACTCCACGCGACGACGCATCACTTCTGGATTCACCTCGAGACCTTCGACCAGATCGGCGGCCTGGCTCGACGCCGTGATCGTGAGTTCGAGCAAGCGGCGCAGAGCCGGCCACTCGGCATGCCAAGCACCCGGCGACCGTTCGTCCTGGCTTTCGGCAGCACACAAATGCAACTGCGCACCCAGCTGCGGCGTCTGCAACGCGGCACTCCGGACCAGCACGCTCAGCACTGGATTCTGCTTATGAGGCATCGTCGACGATCCCCCCGCCGAGGTGTCCCGCACTTCACCGACCTCAGGACGCCCGAGCAGCAGTACATCCCCCGCGAGATGCCCGAGCGCATCACACGTCTCGACGAGCGCATCACCCAACCGCGTGACCGGCGTACGACGTGTGTGCCAACTCAGCTCCGGCGCAACAAGATCCAGCTCCGCGGCCAACGCGCGTACGGCCGCGATCGGATCCGGCAGCAGCTCGCCGACGAGAGCCAACGTCCCTGCAGCGCCGCCGCATTGGACCGGGAACGTGACTGCCTGCAGAGCATCGCGTGCGTCGAGCACCCCGGTGAGCCACTGCACGGCCTTGAGTCCGAAGGTCACAGGCACGGCGTACTGCGTCAGCGTCCGCCCGGCCATCACCGACCCGCGGTGCTCAGAAGCCAACCCAGCAAGGGAATCCGCCACCCGATCAAGATCTCCGACAACGCGCGTCACAGCGTCGCGCGCCAGCAGCATGAGAGCCGTGTCGAGCACGTCCTGACTGGTCAGACCGCGGTGCACCCCCTCGGCCTGCAACGACTTCACCAACGGCAGTACAGGATTCCCAGCCGCCTCGACCTCGGCTGCCGGCGGCTCGACCGCCTTCAGCTCATCCGGAAGCCCAAGCACCCGCAGCCAGGCGGCCTCGACCCGAACGAGCGCCTCCACCAGCGCGTCATCGTCCACCACGCCCGCGGCGCGGTGTGAGCCTGGCTCGAGCAACGACGCCATCACGAATACCTCAGGAACACCGTCTCACGCGGCCCCTGCAGGTGGACGTCGAAGCGCAGACTCCCGTCCTCCTCGCGGACGGCGATCAGCGTCGACCGCTCGTCCGCAGCCAATCCGTCCAGCAGCACATCACTCGACCCCGGAAGGTAGATCCGCGTGAACAGCCGGTTCAGCAGCCCGCGAGCGAAGAACGTGACCGCGAAGAACGCCGCTGCACCCGGCTGCACCGGACCCGGCTCGACCGTACTGAACCAGTAGTGACCCGTCGGGTCGGTGTTACTCCGCCCCCACCCCGTGAACCGAGCACCGTCCCGCCGCAGCGACCCCTCGATCTCGGGCACCACTCCGGCAGCGTCTGCCTGGCGGATCTCGAGCAGCGCGTCGGGCATGCCGTTGCCGTCCCCGTCGTACACATAACCGTGCAACCACACTGAGCCCGGTGTCCCCCGGCGTACCAGCTCCCGATCGCCCGGGTACGGCAGGGCGTAGTGGAAGAACGGCCCGACCGTCTGGCCGGGGGTCGCGGCGAGGTCAGTCATCCGCGCGCTCCATCAGGGTGGCGTGGCCACCGGTCAGGACGATGTCCCAGCGATAGCCGAGCAGGAGCTCGTGCTCGGACAGGCTGTGGTCGTACGTCGCGACCAGCCGCTCGCGGACCTGGGGATCGGTGATGGACTGGTAGATCGGGTCGAGCGCGAACAGCGGGTCACCCGGGAAGTACATCTGGGTGATCAGGCGCTGGGTGAAGTCGGTGCCGAACAGCGAGAAGTGGATGTGCGCCGGGCGCCACGCGTTGCGATGGTTCCGCCACGGGTACGGTCCGGGCTTGATGGTGGTGAACGAGTACCAGCCGTCGTCATCGGTGAGGCACCGGCCCACTCCGGTGAAGTTCGGGTCTACCGGCGCGGGATGCTGGTCGCCCTTGTGCACGTATCGGCCCGCCGCGTTCGCCTGCCAGATCTCCACGAGCTGCCGCCGGACCGCGCGCCCCTCACCGTCGACGAGCCGGCCGCGCACCAGGATGCGCTCGCCGATCGGCTCGCCGTCGCGCTGGATGGTCAGATCGGACTCCAGTACGCCGACGTCGGACTGCCCGAACACCGGCGCGACCAGCTCCGCCCCCTCCGGATCGGCGTGCCGGAGCTCCTTGGTCGGATGCCGCAGCAACGTGCTCCGGTACGGCGGGAAGTCGAGCCGCGGCTGTACGTCGCCGGACCGAGCGTCCGCGTGGATCTTCTCGATCTCCTCGCTGATGACCCGCTGGCTGGTGAGCTCTGCTGTCACCCGCTCAGGCTAGGAGCCGGACCACCCGGCGGAGACCGCCAACTTCCACCCAACGGAAGCCCATCCGCACTAGCGACGGCACCGAAGTACAGCTGTCAGCGCTGTCGTCAGGAAGAGAACACGCCATGTCCAGGACCGCCAGCGCTACGGTGTACTTGATCGATCCTGTCTTGATGCCACCTGCGAACTGACCGTGAACGAGCACACCCCACTGCCCTGGCCGGGCGGGTCGCACCAGCGACCCGGCGAGGTCACGGACGGCGACCTGCTGGTCCTGACCGCCAGCGGTGACGTCGCCGCCTTCAGTGCGCTCTACGATCGGGTCACCCCTTGGGTGTTCGGCCTGGTCCGGCGGATCCTGCGCAACCCCGCCCAATCCGAGGAGGTGACCCAGGAAGTGATGATCGACGTCTGGCGTACCGCGACCAGATTCGACGCCGACCGCGGCTCCGCGCACTCCTGGATCCTCACCATCGCCCATCGGCGGGCGGTCGACCGGGTCCGCTCCGAACAGGCCGCGGCCGATCGCACCGAACTCGCCGGCGTCCGGTCCGCGGAGGTCGATTTCGACCAGGTCTCCGACACCGTGACCACGCGGCTCGAGGCCGAGCAGGTACGGCGCTGCCTCGGCTCGCTGACCGAGCTCCAGCGCGAGTCGATCGAGCTGGCGTACTACAACGGTTACACCTACCCCGAGGTCGCCCAGCGCCTCGGGGCGAAACTGCCGACCATCAAGGCGAGAATGCGCGACGGCCTGATCCGGCTCCGCGACTGCCTAGGAACCACCCACGGGGGGCGGACGCCATGACAGAACCAGACGTGCACACCCTCACCGGCCCCTATGTCCTCGACGCCTTGCCGACCGACGAGCGGGACCGGTACGAGGCGCATCTCGCCGAGTGCACCTTCTGCACCACCGAAGTCGCCGAACTGCGCGGAGCCGCGGTCAAGCTCGCCACTCAGGTCGCGGCCCCGCCGCCGCCCGCGCTCAAGGCGAACGTGCTCGCCGCGATCGACCACGTCCGTCAGCTGCCCCCGCTGGTCCCCGGCGAGACCACCGCCGGCCCGCCGGCCCGCCGCCGCTACACCCGGCGATCCGTTCTGACGCTGGCCGCGGCCGCACTCGCGGTGGCGGGCACCGGTGGCATCGCGATCGACCAGTACCGCGACAAGACCGCCGCGGTCCAGGCCAACGAACGGGTGGCCGCCGTACTCGCGCAGCCCGACGCACAGACCGTCCACGGGCCGGTCAGCGGCGGCGGCCAGGCCACAGTCGTCTCGTCCGCGAGCGCGGACTCGGCAGTCGTCGTACTGCGGGATCTCCCGAAGCTCCCGAACGACCGCACTTGGCAGCTGTGGATGATCGACCCGGACAAGACCGCCCACTCCGTCGGCCTGGCCTCCGGCGACCTCACGCAGGTCGTCAACGGCTCCGTCACCGGCGCGATCGCCTTCGGCCTCACCATCGAACCCGACGGCGGCTCCCCCAAACCAACCCTCCCCACCGCAGCAACGCTCCCCATGACCTGACGCGAGTACTGTCGCCTCAACCTGCTCGCGCCGGCCGAGGGCGATCACCTGGAAACGGTCGGGACGGTCCTGAAGTGAGCCACCGACAGACCGAGGAGAGACATGCGGGCGATCGTCATTCAGGGCAAGCTCCAGCTTGTCGAGATGGAGCTTGCCACTCCGGTTCCGGGGCCGGGTGAGGTTCGGCTGCGGATGGTGTACGGCGGGATCTGCGGTTCGGACCTGCACTACTACCACGACGGCGCGAACGGCTCGTACGTCGTCCGCGAGCCGCTGGTCCCCGGGCACGAGCTCTCGGGCACGGTCGACCTCGACCCGTCCGGCGAGCTCGCCCCAGGTACGCCGGTGACGATCCATCCGGCCACCTTCGGCACCCTGGAGCCGGGGATCGAGGATCGCCCGCACCTCTGGCCGGACGGCGCCTACCTCGGTAGTGCGTCCACCTGGCCGCATACCCAGGGCGGGATGAGCGAGTTCGTCGTCGTGGGCAGGCACAGGGTCCGCGCCCTGCCCGCGACGCTGCCGCTGCGCCGCGCGGCCCTGGCCGAGCCGCTGGCCGTCGCCCTGCACGCCCTCCATATCGCCGGCGGTGTCGAAGGCCGGCGGGTACTCGTCTCCGGCTCGGGCGCGATCGGCCTGCTGACGGCCGCGGCCGCACTGGCCGCGGGCGCGACCGAAGTGGTGTCGACCGATGTCCTCCCGGGTCCGCTGCGGCGAGCCCGGGAGCTCGGGGTGCACGGCACCATCCAGGTCGATACCGAGGAGATCCCCTCGGCGTACTTCGACGTCGTCCTGGAGTGCACCGCGGTCCCGGTGGCGATCAGCGCCGCCCTCGAGGCCGCTCGCCGGGGCGGGATCGTGGTGCTCGTCGGCATCCCGGCCAACGAGCCGCTCGGCGTGAACCTCTCCCCCCTGGTCAACCGCGAGCTCCAACTCCGCGGCACTCTCCGCTTCAACAACGAGATCGACCACGCGGTCCGGCTCCTGGACGCCGACCCGCGACTCGAGCAGGTGATCACCCACGAGTTCCCAGCCACCCAAGCCGTCGAGGCCTTCGGCATCGCCACCGACTCCAACACCTCAGGCAAGGTCCTCATCTCCCTCTGGCCCTAGACGTCCGTCGTACACTCAGCGCATGCCGGGCCTGCGGCACACCATCACCATCGCGGCCCCGCCCGAGCGGGTGTGGGCCGTGGTCGTCGATGTCGAGCGCTGGCCCGAGCGGATCCCGACGGTCGAAGCCGTGGAGCGTCTCGACGCCGGAGCGCTGGCCGTCGGCTCCCGGACCCGGTTGCAGCAGCCTCGGCTGCCCACAGCGGTGTGGACGGTCACCGAGCTGGTCGACGGGTCGTCGTACACCTGGGAGTCGAGATCGTCCGGCGTTACCGTCACCGCCATGCACGTCGTCGAGCCGCGTCCCGACGGGAGCCGGCTCACCCTCGCCCTGAGAGTGTCCGGTTGGCTGTCCGGGATCGGCTGGCTGATGTCGCGGTCGCTGACCAAGCAGTACGTCGAGACGGAGGCCACCTCGATCAAGAGGGCCGCCGAGACCACCTAGAAAAGCACTCATCGCAGCGATGAGTTCGGGGGACGGCGCTGGTCTGTACAGGTGAAAGCAATCTCCTGGAGGACCCGTGCGGACAACGAACGAACAACGATGGGTTTTGGGGCTGGCCTCGCTGGGGTCGGTCATGGTGGCACTGGATGTGCTGGTGGTCGCGGCTGCGCTGACCACCATCCGGGCCGATCTCGGCGCCTCGGCCGAGCAGCTCGAGTGGACGGTGAACGCGTACGCCCTGAGTTTCGCGATGCTGATGATGACCGCCGCGGCGATCGGTGATCGCTGGGGGCGGCGGCGTACGTACGCCGGTGGCCTGGCGCTGTTCACCGTGGCGTCGGTCATCTGCGCGCTGGCCACCTCGCTGCCGTGGCTGATCGCCGCGCGCGCCGTGCAGGGCATCGGTGCGGCGGTGGTGATGCCGCTGGCGATGGGGCTGCTGGGAGCGGCGTTCCCTCCGGAGCGGCGCGGCTGGGCGACCGGCGCCTTCAGCGCGGTGACCGGCCTGGCGGTCCTGGGTGGACCGATGATCGGCGGTGCGGTGACCGAAGGGCTGTCCTGGCAGTGGATCTTCTGGATCAACGTGCCGATCGGCGCGGCGGCGATCGTCCTGGTACTGCGGAAGATCCCGGAGAGCACCGGCCCAGTACGCCGGCTCGACCTGGTCGGTGCGGTCCTGATCAGTCTCGCCGTACTCGGTCTGGTCTGGGGAGTCGTGCAGGGTGAGACCGCCGGTTGGTCGAGCGCCGAGGTACTCGGTTCGTTCGCGGCAGGCGTCGTCCTGCTCGCCGCGTTCGGAGTCCGGGAGAGCCGATCGGCCGAGCCGATGATCCCGCTCGCCCACTTCCGCAACCGGACCTTCACGGCGGCCAACTCGGCCGGCTTCTTCCTGAGCGCCGCGCTCTTCAGCGCCGTCTTCTTCCTGTCCCAGTACATGCAGGTGGTCTTCGGGTCGGCTCCCCTGAAGGCTGGTCTGCAGCTGTTGCCATGGACGGCCACGCTCTTCGTCGTCGCCCCGATCTCCGGCCGGTTGATCGACCGCGTCGGCGAGCGCCCGCTGGTGGTGATCGGGATGGTGCTCCAGACGGCCGGCATGTTCTGGGTCAGCCGAGGCACCGGTCAGTACGGCGAGCTCGTGCTGCCGCTCGTGATCACGGGCTGCGGGATCTCGCTGGCGATGCCAGCCGCACAGAGTGCGGGCGTCGGAGCGCTGCCCCGGGACGCCGTGGGGATCGCGTCCGGCGTGTACAGCATGACCCGTCAACTCGGCGGCGTGGCCGGGGTCGCCGTCCTGGGATCGGTGTTCGCCTCGGCCGGTGGGTACACCGGTCACGGTTTCACGAGAGCCCTCGCGGGGTGCGGCGTACTGTCGTTGCTCGGGGCACTGTCGGGCCTCGGCATCGCCGCCCGGCGCCGTACCGACGAGCCGGTCGTCACCGAGGTGGTGGAGGGAGTGCGATGAACCTCGAGGAAGAGTTCGCGCTGCATCGGGGCGGGCTCGTCGCGCACTGCTACCGGATGCTCGGGTCGCTGCACGACGCCGAGGACGCGGTGCAGGAGACGTACCTGCGGGCCTGGCGTGGACACGCGGACTTCGAGCACCGGTCGACCGTCCGGACCTGGCTCTACCGGATCGCGACCAACGTGTGCCTCAACCTGCTGCAGCACAGCAGCCGCCGAGTGGTCCCGTCCGCGCTCGGTGCCCCCGGCAACGATCCGGACGAGCTCCATCCGCAGGCGCTCGAGGTGCCTTGGCTGGAGCCCTTCCCGGACCAGTTGCTCGGCGCCGATCCGGCCACCGTCGTCGGCGATCGGCAGAGCCTTCGTCTCGCGATGGTTGCCGCGATGCAACACCTTCCGCCGCGACAGCGCGCCGTACTGATCTTGCGCGAGGTGCTGACCTGGCCGGCGGCTGAGGTCGCGACGATGCTCGACACCACGACCGCCGCCGTGAACAGCTCGCTCCAGCGGGCCCGGGCCGAGTTGGCCCGGCTCCGGCCGATCGAAGAGGACCTGAGCGAGCCGGACGAACCGCTCCGACGCGCCGTGCTCGACCAGTTCTCGGCGGCCATGGAGAGCAAGGATCTGGTCACGTTGGAGGGCTTGTTCACCGAGGACACCCGGTGGGAGATGCCGCCGATCCCTACCTGGTTCAGCGGGCGTCGCGACGTACTGCGGCTCCTGGACTCCAAGCTGCGGCCGGGTCCGGACCGGCGGATGCTGGTCGAGACCTCAGCGAACGGACAGCCCGCCTTCGCGCTGTACATCCGAGGCGACGACGCCTTGTATCACGCGCATTCTGTCAAGGTCCTGACCCTGACCAAGGCCGGTATCGCGGCCGTTCTCGCCTTCCACCAGCCCGCGCTGTTCCCGGCGTTCGGGCTGCCCCTCATTCAATCCCGCTGAGACGGAGATCGTCATGTCACTCGCAACTACACTCCGGGCGCTGCACGTGCCCGGCGCACCCCTTGTCCTGCCGAACGCCTGGGACGCGGCCTCGGCCCGGATGGTCGAACAGGCCGGCTACCCCGCCGTCGCGACCAGCAGCTTCGCAACGTCCACGATCCTCGGGTACGACGACGGCGAGCAGGCCCCGGTCGACGACGTACTGACCGGGACGGCCCGGATCGTCCGCGCGGTGTCCGTTCCCGTCACCATCGACTTCGAACGCGGGTACGGGCTCCCGCCGGCCGAACTCGTCGAGCGCTTCACCGCGACCGGAGCCGTCGGTCTCAACCTCGAGGACTCGGACCCGGCCACCGGCGCGATGATCGATCCGGCCGAACAGGCGGACTTCCTGGCCGCGGTTCGCGCCGCGGCCGGGTCCGAACTCGTGATCAACGCCCGCACCGACGCATTCATCCGCAACGCGGGCTCGCCCGAGGACCAACTTCGTACGTCGATCGACCGCGCCGAGCGCTATCTCGCCGCGGGCGCCGACTGCGTCTACCCGATCGCGGTCGGCGATCTCGACGTCGTCGGCATCCTGGTCAAGGAGATCCCCGGCCCGGTCAACGTCGCCTACGGCCAGGGCGCACACTCACTCGCCGACTACACCGCCCGCGGCGTCGCCCGGATCACCTTCGGCCCGATGTTCCAGCGCCACCTGTACAGCAAGCTGGCGAACTCCCTCCTCCCAGCCCTCCAGGCGGACGAGAATCCGTTCGCCCGCTAGGCGACCGGGTCACTGCATGAGATCGGGGACCTCATGGGCCAGGATGCGGCCACGGTCCGCGGTGGTCCGGAGCTTCGCCGCTGGTACGACGGGATCCGCGGGGCGCCGGTGATGCCAGTCGGTGACAGCCTGGTAGGCGGCCGCGACGGCGAGGAGGCGGTCCTCGCCGAACGGCTTGCCACCGAGGATGGTGCCGATCGGCAGGCCGGCGGCCGTGAAGCCGATCGGCAGTGCGAGCTCGGGCAGGCCCAGCGCGTCGAACGGAGTCGGTGAGGTCTGGACGACGACGTCGCACTGGCCGAAGAGATCCTCGAGGACTCGTTCGAGCAGCAACATCTTGGCGCGCTGACCGATCAGGTACTCGTTGGCGCCGAGCAAGGCGCCCTGCAGCCAGCCCGTCAGCGAGACGCCGAAGCCGCGCAGGTCCGACCGCAGCATCGGGAGGAACGGCTCGCTCCGCTCCGGCAGCCGCACGTTGTTGAAGGCCGCGTTCGTGAGCAGGTCCCACTCGTCCGGCATGGTCACATCGACGACCGAGAGACCGTCGATTCCCGCGAGTACGCCGAGGGCCGTCGTGCGCGCCACCGCGGTCTCCGACGTACCGCTGGTGAAGCCGGGGATGACACCGATCCGGGTCCGCCAGCGGGCCTGGACACCCCGGCCGCGCACGACCGGCGTCGCGGCGGCCACCAGGTCCGGCACCGGCGGAAGCCCTTGTGTTCTGGGGTCTTCCGGGTCCGCGCCGGCCATCGCGGTCAGCATGATCGCGGCGTCCATCGCGTCGCGCGCCAGCGGACCGGGATGATCGCGGGTGTAGCTCAGCGGCACGATGCCGTGCAACGAGACCCGGCCCATCGTCGGCTTCAGCCCGGTCAGGTTCTGGGCGTTCGACGGCGCGGTGATCGAGCCGCCGGTCTGCGTTCCCACCGCCGACAGCGCCATCCGGGACGCCACCGCGGTCGCGGACCCGGACGACGAACCGCCGGGATCCGTGCTCGGATCGGCCGGAGTCCAGGCGTTCACCGTCGTGATCCGTCCGGCCGGCGTCGTCGCACGAGTAGTTGCCAACGGCCCCATCTGGGTCTTGCCCAGGACGATGCCACCGGCAGCGGTCAGCCGCCGGACGGCGGTCGCGTCGTACGGCGGGACGAAGTCCGCGAACAGGTACGAGTTCGCCGTCGTGGTCACGCCGCGCGTGTAGTAGTTGTCCTTGATCGCCAGCGGGATGCCGTGCAGCGCACCGCCGCGAGTGCGGCCGAGCGCCCGCGCCCGAGCGAGCGCCTCGTCCGCGAGCACCAGGTTGAACGCTTGGTACGTCGAATCGAACCGCTGGATCCGGTCCAAACATGCTTCCAGCAACTGTTCTGGCGTCAGCCGGCCCTTGCGGATCAGCGTGGCCGCTTCGGCGACGGTCAGCTCGCTCACGTCAACCGGCCGGACCGGGACATCGACAAGCGTCGCAGCACCGGTGGTCGCCGGTGCCGCGTGCGCGATCGACGGGAGCGCGACAGTGCCGACGGTTGTTGCGGCCGCCAAGGCGCCCGCGCGGTAGAGGAACGATCGCCGGTCGACCTGGTCGTCCTGCGGCGTGCTCATCGCGCGTCCTCCCGAACGACATCGATCGACGGGTACAGCTTCGGCGGTGCGACTTGCTGGGCGAGTGCGGCGTCGGCAGCGAACGCGTAGGCGCTCAACGGCAGAACTGTCGTCCGCATGAACCCACGGAGACTGGCGAGCACCGAATCCAGGCCCGGACTCCCGGTGTCCGGGTCCGGCGCGCTGCCCGTGGGCAGCTGATCGAGATCGATACCGATCGAGGCAAGACGCGCGCGGATCAGCACATCCAGTTCGGCGTCCGTCGGCTGACTGAGACCCATGAGTCCCTCCCGGTCGTGGCGGCAACCTGTCAGCTTTTTTATGTCACCTTCAACTACTCCGGACATTTCACCGATGTCACGACGGGGTTGCGGTCCGCCGGCTTGTGCGGGATCGGTGCGCGGTCTCTACTCCGGCACCTTCCGTGGCCCGGCACAGGAACCGGTGGGCTTGAACAGGTTATTGCTTGTCTACGCCCCCCAGCAGGGGTCTAGGCCCCCGCGATTAGGCGTCAGACCGAGCCGTAGAGGTAGCCGATCTCTGGACGCCAGTGCTGCCCAGCGTGCCGGGCGAGAGCGGCGACCAGGTCGGCGTGTTGTTGCTCGGTCAGCGGGCCGAGGACATACAGCGGGACGCTGCCGTCCGTGCGGACCGCCGGATACTGCGGGCGGGTGGGAGGTCAGGTCGCAGCCCAGCAACGGACGGCGCGTCTTCCGCGAGTTTGCGGCGTACGACGGCGAACCCGTTCGGACCCGTGTACGGCGGTTGCCCGGTGAGCAGCGTGAACAGCACGCCGCCCAGCGCGTACAGGTCGGAGCGTTCGTCCCCGCGCTCGGTGCCGAACTGCTCGGGAGCGCCGTACTCCGGTGTGCCGGCGGTCGGCAGGTCGGCCGAGCGGGCCACCGTGAACGTGGTCTGGATGAACCCGGCGATGCCGAAGTCGACCACCTTCACCCGGCCGTCCGTCGTCAGCATCACGTTCAGCGGCTTGACGTCGTAGTGGATGACGCTCGCCTTGTGTGCGGCGACCAACGCGGCGCAGATCTCCTGCGCGATCTCGAGCGCCCGGCCAGGCGGGAGCGGACCGGAGTCGCGGACGTGCGCGGCGAGCGTCGTACCGTCGACGCGTTCCATCACCAGGAACAGGTAGTCCTGGTCGACGCCGCGGTCGTGCAGGGCCACGACGTTCGGATGGTTGAGCTGTGCGGCGGCGACGGCCTCGCGTTCGAAGCGTTGCTGCAGATCGGATGGTACGGCGTCGTCCAGCGCGAGGAACTTGACGGCGACCTCCCGGCGGAGCTCGCGGTCCCGGCAGGTCCAGACTTCGCCCATCCCACCGCGTCCGAGCCGCTCGATCAGCTCGTAACGCCCGGCGATCAGCTCACCACTTCTCACACATCACCCCAGCACGACGTGACAGACCGAGCGGCTCACACTACTGGCCGTCAGGGGCTCCAGCGCCAGATGACGGCTTCGATTTCGCGGCGGCGTTCGGAGAAGTGGCCTGCGTCGGAGGCGTCCGTCAGGAGGGTGCGGAGGTCGGCTTCGAAGGCGGGAAGGTCTGAGCCGAAGAGGTGTGGGGTCGAACTGGAGAGGGAGAAGACGGAGGCGGTGACGTCGCCGACGGTGCGTTCCTCGACTTCGTTGCCGCCGACGACGATGCGGGTCGTGCCGCTGTAGCCGGCGGAGCGCATGACTTCCTCCTCACCTGGGCGCGTGCCGGTCGGCAGCGTGCCCTGACCAGCGCGGCGGACCGGACCGAGATACCGGGCGACGAGTTTGTCGATGTCGTCCCAGGGCGGGCGTGGATGCGGGAGAGCGTCCGTGCCTTCGACACCGCGATGCGTGGTGGCGCCGACGTGCACCCAAGCGCCGTCCGGCGTCAGCATCCCGCGAATCCGATCGGCGACGAGCGCCTGATCCATCCAGTGGAACGACTGCGCGAAGGTGACCACCCGGAAGCTCCCGAGATCGGCCGGCAACTCCTCCGCCCGCAACTGTCGCCAGGTCGTGTTCGTCAGCCCGGCCTGGTTCGCACGCCCCACGGCGGTGGCGAGCATGTCGCCGTCCGCGTCCACCCCCACCGCTTCCTCGACCAGCGGCGCGAGCAACAGCGTGAGCGACCCCGGACCACACCCCACGTCGAGCAACCGCCCGCGACCGTCCAGACCGAGTTCGTCGCGTACCGCATCCGCCAACGCCGCCGGGTACGCCATCCGCCCGACCGCGTAATGCTCGGCGCTCCCGGCGTACAGGCTTGGATCCCACTTCCAGTTCCACCCGGTCGAGTCCATCCCGCGATGCTATCGATGCCCCACACCCTCCCGTCGAACGAATATCCAGCGCACACTCGGCAGTGGGGAAGGGAGGGGGCATGTGGCAACCAGATGGCTGGGATGTACGAGCGCGGATCGGTGTACTCACCCCGCACGGTGACGTCGGTCCCGAGTCCGAGCTCCAGGCAATGGCTCCGGAAGGTGTTCGCGTGCATGCGGCCCGCGTCCCGTTCGGGGCGATGGCAGCAGGTGGGACGATGGACCCGACGATCCCGCTGGCGCCCGTACGGGCGTTTGTCGAAACACCGGCCATCGACGAGGCCACGGCGTTGCTCGCAGCCGCACCGATCGCCGCCATCGGGATCGGGTTCACCAGTTCGTCATACGTGGTCGGTGTCGAGGGCGAGCGCAAGGTCGTCGAGCGGCTGATGCAGCGGAGCGCCGGCATCCCCGTCGTCGCCACCTGCGCCGCCGCGGTCGCCGGGCTCCAGGCGCTGAAGGTTCAGCGGATGGCACTCGTCGATCCACCCTGGTTCGATGCCGAGCTGGACCGGCTCGGAGCCGAGTACTTCGTCTCCCAGGGGCTGGACGTCGTACGCCACGGGTCCTGCAATCTGCCGAGCGGTCAGCGCAGCATCAACCCTGCCGAGCTGTTCAGCTGGGTCGTCGCCAACACCCCGAACAACGCCGAAGCGGTCTTCATCGGCGGGAACGGCTTCCGCACGGTCGGCGTGATCGCCGCGCTCGAGGAGGACCTCCAACGCCCCGTCCTCACAGCAAACGCCTCCCTCCTGTGGGGCCTCCTCCACGCCGCCCAAACCGCGGCCAGACCAACGGGCTACGGCACACTCTTCCGCCTCTAACCGAGTTCGGTCGACAGTTGGCGCAGGAAGCTGTTGGCGACCCGACCGGCCTCGAGGGCGGCGCTGTCGACGCGAACGCAGACCCGAGTTGTGTCCGGGCTGTGGATCGGTCACCCTGCTCACGTGGTCCCGGATGATCGGTCCCAGTCGATCAGCACCGGACGATCTGCCCACCGGTCTCGGTCCAGTACCTCTTGACGAAGTAGGTCCCGCCGGCCGGCTCCAACCGCCAGGTGTCGGTGTCGCACGTACGCCGACCAGCTCGAGCGTCGCTGCTGATCCAAGGTCTCGCGGACACAAGTGTCTGGTCCACGCACGCGATCCGCCTTGTCTGGCTGAGAATTCGCTGTGAGCTCGATGGCAAGGCGAGCGTTCTTGCGGTGCGCGCCGGTGCTGATAGCAATGGCGTCGTCGCTGGTAGTCAGAAACGCCGACAGGGGTTCGATCTGACGCGATAGCGACGTAGGCTGCTGCTGCTGCGGGGGGACCGTTGGGGCTGCAGGGGGGAACTGCGTGATGCTCGACTTTGGCCTGCCCTTGGGCAGGTGGATGCGGTGATCGGGTTGGGACGGATTCTGGTCTGGATCTCTGGTGCGTCGGCCGGACTAGGCGCCGCACTGGCGGCGACGATCCCGTTCGACGCGGAAGTCGTGGACATCTCGCGCCGCGGTGGTACGCCGGGGGCCCACCACGTCGCGGTCGATCTCGCGGACCCGGCCTCGTGGCCCGTGGTCGAGAAGGATTTCTGGCAGCGGATGGATGAATATCCCGCGGACATGGTGATCTTCGTCCACAACGCCGGCACGCTGACCCCGCTGGGACCGGCCGACCGGGTCGACACCGCGCAGTACACGCGCAACGTGCTGCTCAACTCGGCCGCGGCCCAGGTCCTCGGTCACGCGTTCCTGAGCGCGGTGTCCGGGCGGGACTGCGAGCAGCACCTGATCATGATGTCGTCGGGTGCCGCCCGACGTCCGCACGAAGGCGAGTCCAGCTACTGCGCCGGCAAGGCCGCGATCGACCAGTGGGTCCGCACGACCGGCCTGGAACAGAACCGGCGAGATCGGGGCTGCCGGGTGATTTCGGTATCGCCTGGCGCGGTCGACACCGACATGCAGGCCGAGTTGCGCGCGTGTAGCGACGATCAGGTCCCCGAGTCCGACCGCTTCCGCGAGATGGACGCCAAGGGCCTGCTGGCCAAGCCGGAGGACGTCGCCCGTACGGTCTGGTCGCTGCTCGACCGCGACCTCGACAACGGCAGCGTCCTACACATCCGCGATCTCACCTGAGCGTGCCAGCCGGTGGATCTGCGCACGAGTCGCCGGATACAGCTCCGTGTAGGTCTGGAAGAGCTCAGCGTACGTCGAAGCCGTCGACGGATCGGGCCGAACCACGTGATCAGGCTTCGCCCAGTCTGTGTCCGGCGAGACCAAGCCGATCCCGATCGCCGCCAGCAGCGCATCGCCGTACGACGCTCCGATCGTCTGCCGGGGCAACTGCTGTTCGACCCCGCAGACATCGCTCACGATCTGCGTCCACAACCCGCCCTGCGTACCACCGCCGACCGCGACGATGCGTTCCGGCCGCCCGGCGGCCACCTCGAAGTTGTCGACAATCTGCCGCACCCCACAGGCGATTCCTTCGTACGCCGCTCGCAGCAAGTGACCACGTCCGTGCCGCAGGGTGAGTCCCGCGATCACGCCACGCGCCAGCGGATCGTAGATCGGCGTCCGTTCGCCACTGAAGTACGGCAGCATCACCAGTCCCTCGCTGCCCGCGGGAACAGCGGCGGCCTCCGAAACCAGGGTCTCGAACGGCACGCCGCCGGTCAGGTCCTGCAGCCAGGTGGTGATCGTCCCGGACGTCGCCATGCCGGCGGCCAGCGTGTGGGATGACGGCTCGACGCCGGATGTAGTCCAGAGCCCACGCACACTGGTCGGTGCAGTCAGCACCTGCACGAAGAACATCGTGGAGCCGTACATCAGCATCAGATCGCCAGGACGCCGTACGCCGACGCTGAAGGCTTCCGCCCACGCGTCGACCGTGCCCGCAACAACCGGAGTCCCCTCAGCCAGACCCGTCGCCGCAGCCGCCGCGCCGTGCACGACCCCGACCTGCTCGGAAGGCCACACCAACCGCGGCAGCGCCAGGCCCGGCAGTACGGCGTGCGCCCAGTCCCTGGCCCAGTCCTGCGTGTGGATGTCGTAGAAGGGATCGCACTGGCTCGCGGTGTGGTGATCCAGCACCCATTCACCGGTCAACCGGGCCACGACGTACGTGTGCGCGCTGAACCACCGGTCCTGCGGACGCCATGCCTCCCCCGCCGCACGCCGCAACCACGCCAGCTTCGGACCGATCGCCTGACTGGACAGGTCCTTGCCACAGCGTTCGAGGATCGCGTCCGCACCGAGTTGCTCGGTGATCTCGGTGATCTCCCGGGTCGCTCGCGTGTCGACGCCGTACAGGATCGCGGGCCGGCGTGGCCGAAGCTCCGCATCGGTCTGCACCACGCACGGCCCGAGACCGGAGACACAGACCGCGGCGACGTCGGGCTGCGCTGAGGTCAGCTCCGCCAGCACCTGGACGACATCACCCCACCAGTCGCGGTCCGCGTCCATCTCGGCCCAGCCGGGCCGGGGCAGGTCGGGCGCGTGATCGCGCCGCGCGACCGCGTGCACCGTCCCGTCCGGCGTGGTCAGGACGGCCTTGGTACTGGCGGTGCCGATGTCGACCCCGATGACGAAGCTCATCCGCCAATCTTCCAGCAGCGTGCGGGGTCACGGTTTGGACACCCGGGCGGCGAGGTCTTGTCAGAGATTATTCCAATGGTTAGTTTAACCGCCACTCTAATCGAGCGGGGCTGCGCGGAAGAGGTGTGCGATGGGAACAGGGTTCTCCCGGCGAGGTTTTCTCGGCATGGGACTGGCGGCCGGCGTGATCACGCTGACGGCCTGTGGATCGGACAACGACAAGGGCTCGACGTCGGGGAACAACGCCACCGCCGCCAACCTGGTGATGACGGTGTGGGGCGGGGAGAACGACAAGACGACGTACCAGAAGCGGATCGACCTGCTGGTCAAGAAGTACCCGGAGCTGAAGATCACGCTGCAGCTGATCCCGAACGACGGGTACGCCCAGAAGGTCCAGACGATGATTGCCGGTGGCAAGGGCCCCGACATCATGCAGGTCGCGGAGAGCGTCAACGTCTACTCGAGCAAGAACCAGATCCAGCCGCTGGACGACCTGGCCTCGAAGGCCGGACTGGACCTGGAGAAGCGGTTCGGCGCGATCGGCAAGCTCTACTCCTACCAGGACAAGGTCTACGCGATCCCGGACCGGTCCGGCGCCATGATCGTCTTCTACAACAAGGCGCTGTTCGATGCCAAGGGCATCAAGGCGCCGAGCGCGGACTGGACCTGGGACGACGCGCTCGGCGCGTTCAAGGAGCTGACCGTCCCCGGCAAGCAGTGGGGCTACGCCGGCGGCGGCTGGTGGGCGCAGTGGTGGAGCTTCGTGTACCAGAACGGCGGCAAGATCATCGACGACAGCGGCAAGCCCGCGGTCGCCAGTGACGAGGTGATCGACGCGCTCCAGTGGACCGGGGACCTGATCTTCAAGCACGGCGTCGTACCGACCCAGAAGCAGTACGCCGACATGGGCGCGGACGTCGGCGGGGACCAGGCCTTCGCGAACGGCAAGGTCGCGGTCAACACCACCGGCTTCTGGGGGATCAGCGGCCTGACCAAGTCCAAGATCGAGTGGGACATCGCGCCGCTGTGGAAGGGCAAGCAGCAGGCCGTGACCGCGTTCGGCAGCGGCCTGGCCATCTCCCGGACGGCGAAGAACCCGGAGGCGGCGTTCAAGGCGATCGACTTCCTCACCTCGCCCGAGGCCCAGCAGCAGATCATCGCAACCGGCCAGGACGTGCCGGCCAGCCTGGAGGTGCAGAAGAGCGACGCGTTCCTGAAGCCGGCCTGGATGACCAAGCCGGTGAACATGGATGTGTTCGGCGAGTCGAGCGACTTCATCTACCGGGCGCCGTTCATCCCGGCCTGGAACGAGATGCAGAAGGCGTTCGACGACGGGCTGGCCGACTTCTGGCTGGGCAAGCAGGACGCCCGGACGGCGCTGACCGCGGTCCAGAAGCGGCTCGAGTCGATCGTCAAGCCGGGCTGATGTCGAGGCTGCGCCGCCGTGAGGCGCTCTGGTTCTACCTGTTCGCGTCGCCGTGGATCATCGGGTTCGTCGTCTTCCTGCTCGGCCCGATGCTCGCGTCGGTCTACATCTCGCTGACCGACTGGGACTCGTTCACGGCGCCGAAGTGGGTCGGGCTGGACAACTACACCCGGCTGCTCACCGAGGATCCGGTGTTCTGGAAGGCGTTGTGGAACACGTTCTACTACGCCGCGATCTCGGTCCCGCTCGGGCTCGTGATCGGCCTGTGGCTGGCGAACCTGCTGAACAAGCAGGTTCGCGCCCGCAAGGTGTTCCGGACGCTGATCTACCTGCCGACCCTGGTCCCGCTGGTGGCGACCGCGATGATCTTCAAGATGGTACTCGCGCCGTCCGGGCCGCTGAACGACGTACTGGGCTGGTTCGGGATCCCCGGGCCGTCCTGGTTGCTGGAGTCGGGCTGGGTGAAGCCGGCGCTGATCCTGCTGTCCGTCTGGGGTGCCGGTGGCGCGACCGTACTGTTGCTCGCGGCAATGAAAGGCATCCCGCGGGAGCTGTACGAGGCGGCCGAGGTGGACGGTGCCGGACCGGTCCGGCAGTTCTGGAGCATCACCGTCCCGCAGCTGACCCCGATCATCTTCTTCAACCTGGTGATGGGACTGATCGGCGCGTTCCAGGTGTTCTCGCAGGTCTACATCCTGACCAAGGGCGGGCCGAACAACGCCAGCCAGATGATGGTGCCGCTGCTGTTCGACGAGGCGTTCTCCTTCTACCACCTGGGCTACGCGTCGGCGATCTCGTGGCTGCTCTTCGCGGTGATCCTGGTGTTCACCCTGCTCGCCTTCCGCACCGCCCGGCGCTGGGTGTTCTACGAAACCGAGGTGAAGTGATGACCACCGTCATCTCCGCTGTCGCACCACCGGAGCAGGAGTCCGGGCCCGGACCGGAGCGGACCCCCAGCAAGGACCGGATCATCGGGGTGTTCCGGGCGACGCCGTTCAGCTACGCGACGCTGATCATCGTGTCCGCGGTGCTCTCCGTACCGCTGGTGTTCGTGGTGTCGATCGCGCTGTCGAGCGATCAGACCGTCAACGCGAACACCTTCACGATCTTTCCGCGGGAGTTCGGCTGGGACAACTTCACCCGGGTGTTCAGCACCGAACTGCCGATGCAGCGGTTCCTGCTGAACTCGGTGATCATCTCGGCCGGCGCGGTGATCGGGCAGGTGCTGTCCAGCGGACTGGTCGGGTACGCGTTCGCACGGCTGCGCGCACCGGGCAAGAACGCGCTGTTCATCATCGTGATCGCGACCATGATGATCCCGGCGCAGATCACGATGATCCCGCAGTTCATCCTGTTCAAGGAGCTCGGGTGGGTGAACACCTACCTTCCGCTGATCGTGCCGAACTTCTTCTCCAACGCCTTCAACGTCTTCCTCGTCCGGCAGTTCGTGTCCCGGCTGCCGAGTGAGATCGACGAGGCCGCGATGGTGGACGGGCTCGGCTTCTTCGGGATCTACCGCCGGATCATGCTGCCGATGCTCGCACCGGTGCTGATCGCGATCGGCATCTTCACCCTGACCGCGACCTGGGGTGATTTCATGGGTCCGTTGATCTACCTGAACGACGAGGCCAAGATGCCGCTCGCCCTCGGCGTGCAGTACATCACCAGTACGTCGGCCGCCCTCCAGGCGCCGCCGTGGAACCTGGTGATGGTCGGCTCGATCTTGCTCACCTTGCCGATGATCCTGGTCTATTACCTGGGTCAGCGGTATCTGTACGAGATGGACATCAGCGGCGGGAGTGCGGGAGTCAAGTGAGCTCGATTTCTTTGAACAGCCAGGGCGTCGTCGTCGACGGCAAGCCGGCGGTCGTGCTGTGCGCGTCACTGTTCTACTTCCGGTTGCCCCGGGAGCAGTGGCGCGCTCGGCTCGAACAGGTCCGCGCATCCGGCTACACCTGCGTGGATGTGTACCTGCCGTGGAACTTCCACGAGCTCTCCCCCGGCCGGTGGTCGTTCGAGGGCCGGCGTGACGTGGCGGCGTTCCTGGACCTCGCGGCCGAGGTCGGGTTGCACGTCATCGCCCGGCCCGGGCCGTACATCTGCTCGGAGTGGGACGGCGGCGCGCTGCCGGCGTGGCTCGGCTTGGACCCGTCGTTGCGGGTCCGGCAGAACGAGCCGCGCTTCCTGGCCGCGGCGACGGCCTGGTTCGATCAAGTCCTGCCGATGCTTGCCTCGAGACAGTACGGCGCGGGCGGTTCGGTGATCATGGTCCAGCTGGAGAACGAGCTGGACTTCTTCGACTGCACGGACCGCCCCGGATACCTGACCGCTCTGCGCGACCAGGCTGTTGCGCACGGCATCGGCGTACCGCTGATCGCTTGCGCCGGGCAAGGAGATCTGTACGGCGCGACCGGCGACGTCGAGGGCGTCGTACCGGCGTGCAACTTCTATCCGAACGACGATTCGCCTTTTGTCGAAGAGGAAGTACGGCGGTACGCGGCGCTGCTCGCGGATCGTGGGTTGCCGCTGCTGATCACCGAGACCAACCGGCGGCACCGGACCCTGCGCCGGCTCTTGGCGAGCGGTGCGTCATTGCTCGCGCCGTACCTGCAGTCGTCGGGATGGAACTTCGGCTACACGCCGTCGAGTGGGAACTGGGGTCAGCCGGGCAACTTCATGAGCCACGGCTACGACTTCGCCGGGTACGTCTCGTCGACGGGCGCGGAGCGGCCCGAGTACGCCGAGGCGCAGGTGCTCGCCCGGGTGCTCGGAGCGCTGGGACCGCGGTTGGCGGTGGCGGCACCCGGCGAGGCGGTGGCGGTGGTCGCCGATTTCCCGACCAGCTCGTCTCCTTCGGTGCTGGAGCTGGACGGTGGTGGGCGGCTGGTCGCCGTACCCAACCTGGGCGCGGATGACGGGCGAGCTGTCGTCAACGGGGTGTCGGTGGCGGTCGGCGCGGACTCGTGTCCGCTGATGCTGGTGGATCTGCCGCTTCGGGACACGACACTGTCGCTGGCGTCGGCGGATCTGGTGGAGCTCTCCGATGACGGTCTGGTGTTCTGTTCGGCCGTCCCGGTGACCGTTGTCATCGGCAACACCTCGGTGGAGATCGCGGTCGGATCGTCGTTGGTGGTCGAAGACGTCGCGGTCACCGTCGAGCCTAGGCCCGGCGTCACGCAGCCGGAGACCTCCGGTGTGGAGCATGGGGCGGTTCTCCGCCGTACCTCGGCGGCTCCCTCGAAGCCGGCCGGTACGCATGAGCTTCCGCCGGCCTTGGAGTCCCTCGGCGTCTTCCGCGGCCGTGGTGTCTACACGACCACCACGGAACTGACTGACGAACTGCTGCTCGTGGGTGCGACGGACATCGTGGACCTGTCGATCGGCGGCCGTGTTCAGACGCTGGCCGGATTCGGTGCGACCCATCGCATCGACACTCGTGGTCTCAGTGGCGAGATCCAGGCGACCGTGGAGATCTGGGGTCACGCGAACTTCGACGACTCCCGGCTGCCTGCGCTCCGTCTCGGCGCGCTCCGCGGTCTCGGCACGGTGTGGACGATCGTCGAGTCCCGGGACATCTCCGCGCTGTGGACGGTCGACGGCCACTGGGCCGGCGACCCGGCGCCGCTGCGCACCCTCACCGGCTGGAGCAGCACCCGCGTCGGTACGCCGACCACGTACACGCGCCGTATCGACACAGACACCCCGACGGCTCTGCAGTTGAACGGCGTCCGCGAGCCGGTCACGGTAACCGTGGACGACGGGGAACCGCTCACCGTGCACGCCGAGAACCCATGGGCGCTGTTGCCCGCGGGCACCAAGCAGATCTCCGTGACGGTCCCCCATCACCCGAGCGGTGGCGGTCTCCGCGCCGAGCTGCTCTCGCTGAATCCGGTGGTCGACTGGGCGTGCGCCGTACAGGACGACGAGCTGCTGACGGCCTTCGCCGGCCACGACGCTCCGGGCTCGGCGATCGGGCTTCCGTTGACGCTGGAACCGGGCGAGGAGGCCTGGCTCGACGTGGAGCTTCCAACGTTGGAGAATGGTCTTGTACTCCGGCCGGAGGGGACCCAGTTGCGCGTCACGGGCTGGGCGTCCGGAGAGTGTGTGGGGAGGGTGTGGCTCGGTGACCGACCGGCCTTTTCCGGCGGCGATCCCGACGTACTGTGGATTCCGCCGGGCTGGTCCGGGCTGACGCTGCTGGTGCGGGGCGTCGAGGGTCCGGCCACGCCTGAGCTACGTACGCTACGGCTGGAGTCGACTTAGAAGGGGGACAGAGTGCCGCGGCAGACATCCCGTGACCTGCGCAACGAGAGCCGGTTCGAGGTCCTGCACGCACTCTTCACGCTCGGGCCGTCGACCCGGCAGGAGATCGCCAAGCACACCGGCCTGAGCACGGCGACCGTCGCCACGCTCGTGACCCAGTTCCTGGCCGAGGGCGTGCTGCGGATCGCGACCGTCGAGCAGAACACCGTCGGCCGCCCGTACGAGCGACTCACCATCGACCCCGACCGTGGCCGCATCCTCGGCATCGACGTGGCCGAGACCTACGTCGACGCGACCGTGTACGACGTCACCCTCGGCCCGCTCGGCCAGAGCGAGGTCGCGCTCGACGAGCACCAGAACGGCCAGGCGTACGTCGTGGACGGCATCGTCGCCGCGATCGACGCGGCGGTCGCGGCCAGCGGCACCGACCGCAAGCGGATCATCGGCGCCGGCGTCAGCATGCCCGGCCAGGTCCGCCCGGACGCCGGCGTGTCGGTGTTCGCGCCGAACTGGGACTGGCACGACGTCAAGATCGAGGCCCTGCTCGAGGAACGCCTCGGCATGCCGGTGTACGTCGACAACCCGCTGAAGGCCGTTGCGCTGTCGGAGATGTGGTTCGGTGTCGGCCGGGTGACGAAGAGCATGGCCGTGGTCAACCTCGGCACCGGGGTCGGCGCCGGGATCGCGATCGACGGGTCGCTGCTGCGCGGTGCGGCCAACAACGCGGGCGAGTGGGGGCACACGCTGCTCCAGCTCGACGGGCGGCCGTGCCGGTGTGGGCGGCTCGGCTGCGTCGAGGCCTACCTCGGTGTGCACGGCCTGCAGACCACGCTGGCCGAGATCGACCCGGATCATCCAGCGCTGCGGCAGCCTTTGCAGCGCGGGTTCGTCGACGCGGTCGCGGATGGTCTGGCCGAGGACGACCCGGCGCTGATCGAGCTCGCCCGGCGTACGTCGCACTACCTCGCGGCCTCGCTCGGCGACCTGGTGAACCTGCTGAACCTTCCGCACATCACCCTCACCGGCTGGACCACCGTGGCGTTGTCCGAGTGGCTGATCCCCGCGGTCCGCGAGGAGTTGCCCGTGCATGTCCTGCCCGGCTCCCTCCCGGGCCTCACCGTCGAGGCCTCCCACGTCCCCGGCAACCCGGTGTCGCTGGGCATGGCGGCGTTCACCTTGGAGCAGTTCCTCGGCGCCCTCGGCCTGGCCAGCCCGGCGAGCGCCCCCAGCACCCGCCGCCGCCTCCGCTCGCCGGCTTAGGCGGCTTTCTCGAACTGGGTTGCGTAGAGGTCGGCGTACAGGCCGCCGTTGGCGAGGAGTTCGTCGTGGGTGCCGCGTTCGCGGATGCGGCCGTCGTCCAGGACGAGGATGACGTCGGCGTTGCGGACCGTGGAAAGGCGGTGCGCGATCACCAGCGACGTACGACCGACGAGCGCATTGGCCAAAGCGGCCTGGACCGCGGCCTCGGACTCGGAGTCCAGGTGGGCGGTCGCCTCGTCGAGAATGACGAGCGACGGCGACTTGAGCAGTAGCCGCGCGATCGCGAGCCGCTGGCGCTCACCACCGGACAACCGGTAGCCGCGATCACCAACGACGGTCTCGAGACCGTCAGGCAGACTGTCGACCAGAGTGGAGATCTGCGCGGCTTTGAGTGCCTCGTGCAGTTCCGCGTCGGTCGCTTCCGGGCGGGCGAGCAGCAGGTTGGCGCGGATCGTGTCGTGGTACATGTGCGAGTCCTGGGTGACCACGCCGATCACCGCGCGCAGCGAGCGCTGAGTGACCTCGCGGACGTCGTGGCCGCCGACGAGTACGGCACCACCGGTCACGTCGTACATCCGCGAGACCAGCGACGAGAGTGTCGTCTTGCCGGCGCCGGACGGGCCGACGACGGCGACCATCTGCCCGGGCTCGACGGTGAAGCTGACGTCCTTCAGGACCTCCTCGCCGGTCTCGGCCGACAGGGTCGCGACCGACTCGAGCGAGGCGAGCGACACGTCCTTGGCGGACGGGTAGTGGAAGGACACGTGGTCGAACTCGATCGACGGCTCGGCGCTGGCCGGCAGTTCCTTCGCGTCCTTGCGATCGGCAACCATCGGCGGGAGGTCGAGTACCTCGAGCACGCGCTCGAAGCTGACCAGCGTCGTCATCACGTCGACCTGGATGTTGGACAGTGCGGTGAGCGGGCCGTACAGACGGTTCAGGTACGCCGTCAGGGCGACGACCGTACCGATCCCGAGGGTTCCCGCGACCGCGAACACGCCGCCGACGCCGTACACCAGAGCGACCGCCAGAGCGGCGACCAGGGTCAGGGAGACTCGGAAGATGCTCGCGTACATCGCGGTGGTGACGCCGATGTCGCGGACCCGGGCGGCCTTGCCGGCGAAGTCCCGGGACGAGTCCTCGGTCCGGCCGAACACCTTGGCCAGGACGGCTCCGGCCACATTGAACCGCTCGGTCATCGTCTGCGCCATCGTCGCGTTCAGCTTGTAGGTCTCTGCGGTTGCCTCGCGCAACTTCCCGGCCAGCAGCCGGGCGGGGATGACGAACAGTGGCAGCACGACCAGCGCGAGCAGGGTGATCTGCCAGGACATCACGAACATCGCGGCGAGTACGAGGGCGACGCTGAGCAGGTTGCTGACGACATTGGACAGGGTCGAGGTGAACGCCTGCTGGGCACCGAGAACGTCGCCGTTCAGGCGCTGGATCAGCGCACCGGTCTGCGTCCGGCTGAAGAACGCGACCGGCAGCTGCTGCACGTGGTCGAACACGGCGGTACGCAGGTCGTAGACGAGCCCTTCACCGATCCGGGCCGAGAACCAGCGTTCACCCAAGGTGATCGCGCTGTTGGCGATCGCAAGCAGTGCGACGACGAGGGCCAGCCACACCACGACCTGGGCATCGCCCGGGACGATCCCGCGGTCGATGATCGCTCGGAAGAGCAAGGGGGTGACGGCGCCGGTGCCGGCGTCGAAAGCAACGAGAACAAGAAAGACGGCCAGATAGCCGCGGTACGGCCTGGCAAACCCGGCGATCCGGCGCAAAGTGCCCGCGGAGAGCTTGTGGTGCCGAACAGAAGAGTCCTTCAGCAACGACCGCATCGCACGCCCGCCGCCACCTCCCCCACCCGGCATTCCAGAAATCTGTGACATACAGCCCCTTCCGATCAGAAACCAAACATACTGAGGTTACCTCACTATGAGCTAACCTCACAAGATGCCTGTTTTCTTCCCGCTCACGGACGTCTGTCGCCGCGGCCGCCACGTGCCGCCCCTCCGGCTGACCTGCAACTAGGCTCTGCGCATGCACGCTCCGGATGATGCCGCGGAACAGATTGCGGCTTTGCTCGACGGGATTGTCCGCCGCCAGCGGCGCGCGTCCAGGGAGGGCTTGGGCGACACCGTCACCCACGGCCAGTTCCGCGTGCTCCGTACTCTCGACCGCGCCGAGCGGCCGCTGCGCCTGAGCGAACTGGCCGCCCAGTTGGGCATCGTCCCTCGCTCAGCCACCTCGGTCGTCGACGACCTCGAGTCCGCCGGCCTGCTCGCCCGCCGGCCCGATCCCAACGACCGCCGCGCCACCCTGGTCACCCTCACCGCCGCCGGCACCCAGATCCTCACCACCCTCCGCCAAAACCGCCGCGAAGCCATGGCCACCCAACTAACCCGCCTGACCCCCACCGAACAATCAACCCTCATCCACCTCCTCCAACGCCTCGCGGACGACTGATCTGGACCAGACGCGCCGCCGAGCGCCGAGCACGGTCGGATCCAGCTGATCGAGGGCACGAACCTCAAGTACATGCTGCTCGAGTATCTCGGTCTCGACGTGGTGATCGGCGAACTGAAACGGGCCCCACGACGCTTGTGAACACTACTGTTCTCGGATGACGAGCTATCCGGCCCAGGCACCACGGCCCGCACAAAAGAACTCACGACCCGTTCTGACGATCATCGGAGCTGGGATTGTCGTGGTGGGGCTGGTGGTCAGTGGGTTCTTCATGGTGCAACTTCTGGGGAACATTCCGGGGTCGCCGGCGCGGGTGGATGGGCGGCCGGTGGGGTTGGAGCGGGTGGGGCTGACGATCTTTTCGACGGACCGGGATGCGGTGCAGAGTTGTACGGCGAAGGATGCGAGCGGCAACGAGATTGCGTTGGAGGTGCCGTCCCGTCACGAGCAGTGGGACGACGCGGGCGACCTGTACTACGTGGTGGCTCACTCGGTGGAGCGGGTGCCGGCACAGACGGTGCAGGTGGTGTGCACCGATCAGAACACGAGCTACTTCGTCGGCCAGCGGCAGTCCGCGGACATGTTTGTGGGGCCGCTCGTGCGGACTCTCGGGTCGTTCTTCGGACCGGCCGCGATCGGCGTCGTGCTGATCGTGATCGACCAGGTCAGGCGCCGGCGCCGCGCTGTCCGGTGAGCGCGGCGCCGGCCGGAAAGTGGTCCGGTCAGGCTTTCGTCTCCGCGCTCGCGTCGACCACTGACGGATCAGCTGGCGGCCGCTCGGGCGGCCGCCAGCTCGTAGAGGAACGTGTTGACCGGGGTGGGGACGCCGGCGTCGGCGCCGAGGCGGACCACCGCACCGGTCCAGGCGTCCAGCTCGGACGGTCGACCGGCGATCAGGTCCCGTTGGAGTGACGTCGTCCCGTCGGCGGGAAGCTGGTCGATCCAGGCAAGGGTCCGCGGTACGACGTCCTCGGCAAGAGCGATCCCTCGCGCGAGGGCCACGTCGCGGATCTCGGTGGTGGCCTCGGTGAGGAGCCGGCGCGTACCGGGCCTCGACCGGAGTACGCCGTACCCGACGCCGCTCGCTGCACCGAGGCCGCCACTCGGGACGACCGACAGGAACTTGGTCCACAGCGCCGCCCAGATGTCATCCGGGACGGCCGCTTGCAGTCCGGCGTCGACGAAAGCCTCACGCAGTTGGTCGGTACGAGATGACGGCTGGTTGTCCCACTCGGCGAAGCTCAACTTGCCGTTGCCGAGATGGCGGATGATCCCCGGCCCGTCGACGTACGCGATCACCTCCGCCGCTCCGGGCAGAACCGCCGCCCGGCCGTACACCTCCGCCACCTGGTCCGGCGCCTCGACGCCGTTCTGCACGGTGACGATCGCCGTACTCGCGCCGACCAGCGGGGCCATCGTGGTGATCACCTCGGGCAGCTGCCACGTCTTCACACTGACGAGCACGTAGTCGACGGCACCGAGCCCGGCCGGGTTCGCGGTCGCCCGCACCGGGAGCTCCAGGTCACCGCCCGGGCTCCGCACCACCAGTCCCTGGGACTGCAGCGCCTCCAGGTGTTTGCCGCGCGCAACAAAGCTGACGTCCTGCCCGGCCGCGGCCAAACGGGCACCGAAGTATCCGCCCACGCCACCCGCCCCGATGATCGCGATCTTCACAGCCCCACTCCTCGGTTACCGGTTTATCTGGTAACAGCGATGATAGACTACCGATCATGACGACGCGCTTCACCTGGGTCGGCGGTCGCTCGTCGGTCGACTTCACCGCGACGCTCGGCAAGCGGCTGCAGACCCCGATCGAGCGGATCCCGGCCGCCGCCGACCTGAGCCGTTGGTTCCGCGACGCCGGCCTCACCGACCAGTCCGTGACGGTCTCAGGACGCACGTTCACCCAGGCCCTGGTTCTCCGGGAAGCGCTCTACCGCCTCCTCGCGGGTACGCCGCTCGCCGAAGACGTCGACGTGGTCAACCGGTGGAGCGCCCGGCCGCTCCCCGGTCCCCGCCTGACCCGCGACCTTCGCGCCGAGCCCATCACGACCGACGCCGCCAACCTCCTCAGTGTGCTGGCGCGCGATGCGATCGACCTCCTCACCGGGCCACTCGCGGACCGGATCCGGACCTGCGCCGCCGACGACTGTTCCCTGCTGTTCGTCGATGAGAGCCGGGCCGGCCGACGTCGCTGGTGCTCGATGAACCTGTGCGGCGCCCGCGCCAAGATGGCGCAGTACCGCGCGAGCCGGGTGGATTGAAGACTTTCTTCAATCCACGGCGGGTGCGACGCGGGAACTGGTTGATTCGGGACATGCGTACACCGATGACTTCTCCGGTCGAGGCGGCCCGGTTGATCCGGGTCGACCAGGACCTGCTGTTGAGCTGGGTCGACGGACGGACCGAGGCTGAGCTGCGAGCGCCGTACCGGGTGACGGCCGGACCACTCGGCGACTTCTGCGACTCCTTGCATGACCTGATCGCGCACATCCTGATGTGGGACGAGATCACTCTTGCCGTACTCCGCGACGCCAAGGCGGGTCGTCTCCACTGGAGTCTCGACCCGCGCTGGGAGACCGCCGAGATCGGCCGCGCTCTCAACGTCGGCGGGGTCGAGGCCGGTCGCCACCTCCCGTCGGATCTGCTCCGGCACCGGTTCGACAGCGTCGGCGCTGCCCTGCTCGCCGAGATCGAGCAGTACGACGAGAAGTCGTGGGCGGACCCGTCGACGGGCGGCGGGTTCGACGGCGGCATCGGCGCTCTCGCCGAGTACGCCTCCACTCCTCCGGACGGCGTCGTCTTCGGTCACGCGGCCCGTCACCTCCAGCCCGCGCCGGTGTCCGCATGACGCCCGAGATCGTCGCCAGCCCGGAGTTCGGGGCCGAGACCGACGCACTCCTGAAGTACTTCGCGAACCAACCCGACGGGCCGGACCTCGATCCCTATCAGGCCCTCTTGCTGGACCGCGAGGAACTCCCCGATCCCGAGCTGGCCGGCGAGCGTGACCCGCGCACCAGCGCCGACGATCTCACCATCGACCTGCCGGGCCGCACCCTGCACGCTCGGGTCTACCGGATCAACCACGAGCCTCGACCGATCGTCCTGTGGCTGCACGGCGGCGGCTTCATCGGCGGCGACCTCCGCGACATCGAGAACGCGACGTCCGGGATCGCTGCCGCGGGCAACGTCATCGTTGTCTCACTCAACTATCGCGTCGCACCCGAAAACCCTTATCCAGCTGGGCTTCACGACGTCCGGGACACCCTCGACTGGCTCCGCGAACACGCCTTCGAGCTGAATGGCGACGGCCGGATCGCGGTCGGCGGGCAGAGTGCGGGTGCCGCACTCGCCGCCGGCGCCTGCCTGCTCGCGCGGGACGAGGGTACGGCGCTCCCCGACCGCCAGATCCTCTGCTACCCGAGCCTCGACGTCGACCAGGACACCGAGTCGTACCGGCTGTTCGACGGCACCTTCCTCAGCATCGCCTCCGGTCGGTGGTCCGTCGCGCAGTACTTCCCCGAGGGCGAGCTGCCCGCTGCCGCCGTGCCACTCAGGGCCGAAACCTTCGCCGGTCTCCCGCCCGCGCTGGTCCTCGCGGCCGGACGTGATCCACTGCGCGACGACGCTCGTACCTATGCCGGCCGGCTCGCGCGGGACGGCGTACCGGCGCGGTTGGTCGAGTACGCCGACACAATGCACGCATTCCTCAACTTCCCCGCCGTACTGTCCGCCGGCCGGCACGCGGTCGAGCTGATCGGCGCGGACCTGCGCACAGTGTTCAGTTGGTGTGAGGGATGAAGAACTTGCCCGGATTGCCGGCGGCCCGCGCGCCGGACTCGAGCCATGCCGCGAACGCCGCGGGCCGGCGCCGCTCGAGTTCGTCGAGGTACGCGCGGCGGACGTCCGCCATCACGATCCGACGCTCGCCTCCGGCCGCCACCTGCAGTTGCCGGAAGCTGCGCCGCCAGGCCAGACAGAGCTCCGCGTCGGTCAGTTCAGCGAGAGTCTGCCGTACGGCGAACAGATATGGACGAACCGGGAAGTCGATGAGCGGTGGCTGCGCCGTGTCGGGTCGCGTCCGGGGGGCCCGTGCCGTGACCGATCGCTTGCCGCCGGCAGGTTTCGTGGATTCGGCCGGCCGGGCGGACCGCACGCGAGCGACCACCGGCGGGGAGGAGGCGATGATCAGCCCGAGCAGGATGAGCGTGTTCAGTCCCGCGGCTGCGGCGTACCCGCTGATCGCCAGCGCCGTCAGGCCACCGCGGCCGGCCCAGCGAGGCACGATGTGGATCAGCTCTGCCGTCGGGCGCTCGTACGACAATCCCACGCTGAGGCAGATCGCTCCGGCCACGAACGCCGAAGCCAGGAAGGCGATCAGATTCGTCGTCAGGCTGAGGAACAGCGGCGCGGCGGCCACCCCGAGGACAGCCAGCAGCCCTACGGCAATTGTCCAGATTTGGTTGTACCGCGACTCCAGGCGCTCCCGCATGCGCTACTAGTGCCCATCGGGCCCCCGCTCAACACAGCGCCTCGATGAGGGCCGCCGTGGCCGGGGGGTCCGGAGGTTCGCCGTACGTCGCGAGGTAGATCCGGCGGACGATGGGCAGCTCGGTGGTCTGCACGCCCTCGAGGTGATGGGATCGCAGGGCCAGGCCGGGCATGGTCGTGACTCCGAGACCGGCCGCGACCAGAGCCTGCTTCACGATGATGTCGTCGCTGGTGTATGCGATATTCGGCGTGAATCCGGCGTTTTCGCAGTGCTGGAGCAGCTCTTGCCGGCAGTTCACGCACCCCGCGATCCACGCCGAGTCGCGATGGTCGGAGAGGGACTCCCCGGTACGGCGGCTCAACAGGTGCACCGGGTCGTCGAGCAGGTGCGTGTACCGAAGACCGTCGGCCGGGAGGTCGTCGTCGTACCGGAACAGGATCGCCAGGTCGATCTCGCCCGCGCGCAAGGCCCGCGTCGCGACGTTCGGGTGGACATCGGACAGCTCGAGCTCGAGATTCGGATGTTCCCGGCGCAGCTCGGCGGCGGCCGGTGGCACCAGGACGCTCAACGCCGAGCTGAACGCCCCGACCCGGACCCGGCCGGACCGCAGACCGACCAGCTCCGCGAGTTCGGCGTCGGCCGCGTCGACCCGGCCGATGATCTCGACCGCCCGGCGCGCGAGCACCTCACCTTCGGGCGTGAGCCGGATGCCACGCCCGACGCGCTGGACCAGCTTCGCGCCGGTCGCCGCCTCCAGGCGGGCGAGGTGGTGACTGACGGTGGGCTGGGTGTAGTGCAGCGCGTCGGCCGCCGCGGTCACCGAACCGTGCGCGGCAACCGCAGCCAGCACCCGCAGCCGAACCAGATCAAGCATGCATCGATGCTATCTATACTTCCCACCTCAGATTGGCGTTAGACGCATACGTCTGATCCGGGCAAGGTGTGAGTCATGACCGGCACAGTGATCTGGCACATGACCATGTCCCTCGACGGCTTCATCGGCGACCGGGACGACCAACTGGACTGGAGTTTCGGTTCGACCGAGCCATCCGAACTAGCCGCCGAGGTCATCCGGACCACGGGCGCCTTCCTGTGCGGCGGCCGGCTCGTGGAGGCCGTCGGCGAGAACCGGCCGTACGGCGGTTCCTGGACCGGACCGGTCCTGATCTACACGCACAAAGACCCAGCGACCAACCCGATCCCGGAGTTCACCTATGTGTCCGGCGACATCCGCGACGTGGTCGCCGGCGGCCTGAAGGCGGCGGATGGCAAGAACCTCGTCGTCACCGGCGGCGCGGTGCCCCGGCTGGCTCTGGAAGCAGGACTGGTCGACCAGATCGTCCTGCACATCGTCCCGATTCTGCTCGGCGAGGGCGTCCGCTTCTACGACAGCCCCGGCGTCGAGCCAACCAAGCTCGAACTCCTCACGGCCGAAGCCATGAACTTCCGCTTCGAGGTCGTCAAGCCGAGCTGACCCGAGCCAGCGACCTGGCGATCAGGTCACCTACCTGGTCGAGCTCGATGAGGAAGCCGTCGTGACCGTACGGCGAGGTGACAGTGTGCACGGCCCAAGGCATCGGTCAGCGCGGCTTCGGCGGTGACCTGGTCCCGGACGGTGATCGCCGGGAACCTGCTCCCCCACGGCCGCCCCTCCGGCGCGTCGCTCGACGGGCCGGTGGTCCCCTGGCAACCACCGAGCACGTTCGCGGCGACGACGTACCAGTCGGCCGGATCGAGATAGGGTCCGTCCGGTGTCTCGCGTGCTGGACTCACACGCCGGCGGGCTGATCCGTTCCCTCTGTATGGACAGATACGCGCAGCGAGTGGCCAAAGCCGACTGGGACGCCGTGACCGCCGAGGTGAACGACCTCGGGTGCGCACTGCTGCCCCGCCTGCTCACGCCGGCGGAGGCGGCGCGGATCGCGGCCCTGTACGACGAGGTCGAGCACTTCCGCGCCACGATCGACATGGCCCGGCATCGGTTCGGCGAAGGCCAGTACCGGTACTTCGACCGGCCGTTCCCCGAGGCCGTCGAGGCGTTACGGCAGGCGCTCTATCCGCGATTGTTGCCGATAGCCCGTGATTGGTACTTGAAGCTCGGTCGTGAGGCGGAGTGGCCGGACACGCTCGACGAGTGGCTCGAGATCTGCCACCGCGCCGGGCAGCCCCGCCCGACCCCGATCCTCCTGCGCTACAGCGCGGGCGACTGGAACGCCCTGCACCGAGACCTGTACGGCGACAAGGTCTTCCCCCTGCAGGTCGTCATCAACCTCAACGACCCCGGCGTCGACCACACCGGCGGCGAGTTCCTCCTCGTCGAGCAACGCCCCCGAGCCCAATCCCGCGGTACCGCAACCCTCATCCCCCAAGGCCACGGCCTCGTCTTCACCACCCGAGACCGCCCCGTCCCCTCCACCCGAGGCTGGTCAGCCTCTCCCGTCCGCCACGGCGTCTCCCCCATCCACACCGGCCAACGCCACACCCTAGGCCTCGTCTTCCACGACGCCAAGTAAAACAACAAGCCCTCAAACACAGCCTCGCCCAAAGGACACGGCCTCAGGCCGCGGCTGCCATTCCGGCCGCCTCCGGTGGCAGTCGCCACATGCATTGCGGACTACTGCAGTCGGCGATGCAACGCAAACACCCGACCACGCACACCCACGGCACGGCCTCCGGCCGCGGCAGTTCCTTCGGCCACCTTCGGTGGCAGTCGCCCACCGGTGATCAGGAGCGCCGCGCTCGGCGAGCACAGCCCAGACACCTGGCACCAGTCCAAACCGCCGCACGAATGATTCGATGGGGCCTCACCCATTCGGCGACTGGGAATCTCTCGCCACCCGCGCCGACCTCCACCTCCCCAGCCACAGAAACCGCGGTGCGCTGACTGGCGTACCTAAGGGCGTACCTAAGAACAGGACGTAGTCGTCTACGCATACCCCGGGCTGAGCGTGAATCCGCCCAGCCCAGCACCCAGAACCGGACCACCTCCTGTTCTTAGGTACGCAACCCGACTCGTAGGCGACAATTTGAGGGCCAGCCGCAGAGGAGGTGGTGCCTTTCTGACGCGAACTGAAAGAGCCCTGCAGCTATTGCGAAAGGGACAGACCCGATGGCTCGACTAAGGTGTCCGGGGTGACCGGATCTTCATCGTCGCGGTCGACCGCGGTTCTACCAGTAGAGCAGTACGTTGCCGGGCTGGCTCGAAAGCGGATGGCTGCTGGTCTGTTGTTCCGTGATCGGTCAGATCAGATCCTCTTGGTCGAGCCTTCATACAAACCGAATTGGGAGATCCCGGGCGGGGCTGTCGAAGCCAACGAATCGCCGTGGTGCACAGCGGCCCGGCAGCTGGTCGAAGAGCTCGGAATCGACCGACCAACGGGCCGACTGCTTGTGGTCGACTACGTCCGGCCGCAGGATTTCCGACCAGAAGGCGTGATGTTCGTATCCGACGGCGGTGTGCTCAACGAGAACGACGTGGCGAGGTTCGTGCCGGCCGACGGCGAGATCGTATCTGCCGGCTTCTACTCGCTGAAGCAAGCAAGAAGGCTGCTGAAACCGATCCTGGCCGACCGCATCTCCGCCGCAATCGACGCAGCTCACAAGGGCGTGACAACACTCTGCGAAGACGGCGTCCCCATCACCTGAACCACTCACCCCGCCGCACGGACCCGCCCCGCCGTCTCGGCGGCTGGTCTTCCCGTCGGCGCAGCGGGAAGAGCCAGCGAGGCGTCGTGTGGAGTTTACCCGCGCTTCGGTTGCGGCTGTCATGGATGCCGTCGGCAAGCAGCAAACCGGCCAGATCACGGCGAGTCTTTGCAATCGGCGAATCGGCCCAAGAACCAGCCAGGGCACAGCCCAGACACCTGGCACGAGTGGTTCGACGAGGGCCTCACCCACTCGGCGACTGAGAATCTCTCGCCACCCGCGCCGACCTCTACCTGCTCACCCGCACCCACGGCACCACCCTGCGCTGATCGGCGTACCTAAGAACGGGACGTAGTCGTCTACGTATATCCCCGGCTGAGCGTGACTCGGCCAAGCCAACCGCCCAGAACCGGACCACCTCCCGTTCTTAGGTACGCAGCCCGGTTCATAGGCGACAAACCACTGGGCTGATCACCTTCGCGCGTGTCCGCGTGGCGCTCGCCGACCAGCGCACCCGCCACCACTCCGCGGACCAGCACCGAAGGCGCCGCGAGAGAACAGCCGCCGCCGACGGCGGTGGCCTTAGCCCTTTACGCCGGTGAGGGTTACGCCTTCTACGAAGTAACGCTGGAGGACGAAGAAGATGAGGATGATGGGGAGGATGACTACCAGGGAGGCGGCCATCAGGAAGCCCCATTGGGCTGTGTAGCTGGATTGGAATCCTGCCAGGCCCAGCGCCAACGTGAACTTGCTGTCGTCGGTCAGGTAGAGGAGCGGACCCAGGAAGTCGTTCCAGACGCCGATGAAGGTGAAGATCACCACGACGACGATGACCGGTCTCGACAGCGGCATGATCACGCCCCAGAAGACCTTCCACGGCGTTGCGCCGTCGATGTACGCCGCCTCGTCCAGCTCGTACGGGATGGTCAGGAAGAACTGCCGGAACAGGAAGATGTTGAACACCCCGCCACCCGCGCCGGCGAACCAAGCGGGCACGGTCAACGGGACGAAGGTGTCCAGCGCCCCGACCGAACCCCACATCACGAACGTGGGGATCAGCGTCACGGCGTACGGCAGCATCACGCCGGTCAGCAGCAGGCCGAAGATCAGGTTGCGGCCGCGCCACCGGAGCCGGGAGAAGGCGAACGCCGCCAGCGCGCAGGTCAGCACGGTCCCGGTGACGACCAGCACCTCGATGATCATCGTGTTCAGGAAGTAGCGCGCGAACGGTTGCGACCCGAGCGCACCGCTGAAGTTCCCCCATGCGAACGGACGCGGGATCCATTCCGGTGGCGAGACGAAGATCTGGTTGTCGTCCATCAGCGCGCTGCGCACCAGCCAGGCCAACGGCATGAGCATCACGAGGCTGCCGGCCGCGAGCAGCACCCAGACCGCGGTACGGCGGATGACCTCCAGACGCGTCATCGGGCGGCTCCCATCTCGTAGTACACCCATCGGCGCGCGTTCCGGAACAACAGCACGGTGATGACCAGGACCACGACGAACAACACCCAGGCGAGTGCGCTCGCGTACCCGATCTCGCTGTCGGTGAACGCCTTCGTGTAGAGGTAGTAGATGTAGAACTCGGTCGCGTTGTTCGGCCCGCCTTGCGTCATGATGTAGGCCTGGTTGAACACCTGGAACGTCCCGATCACCCCGGTCACCAGGTTGTAGAAGATCACCGGCGTCATGAACGGCAACGTCACATGCCGGAACCGCGCCCACGTCCCGCCGCCGTCGATCGCGACCGCCTCGTACAGCTGCCGCGGCACCCCCTGCAACCCGGCCAGGAAGATCACCATCGTGTTGCCGAATCCCCAGGTGCTCATCAGGATCAGCGACGGTACGGCGCTCCGTTCGCCGTAGATCCAGGTCGACGTCGGCAGCCCGCCTTGCCGGAGGAGGCTGTTCAGCAATCCGAAGTCGGGGTTGAAGATCCAGATCCACAGCACCGAGCTCGCCACCGCCGGTACGAGCGTCGGCAGGTAGTAGATCGTCCGCCACGCTGACCGCCCGCGCACGCCCTGGTTGACCAGGATCGCCACGGCGAATCCGACCAGCAGCGTCAACGGTACGACGCCGAGGGTGTAGTAGGTGGTGACGTTCAACGACTTCCAGAACAGGTGGTCGTGCGCCAGCCGGTCATAGTTGCCGAAGCCAACGAACCGGGCCGGCGCCCCGATCCGCCAGTCCGTCAGGCTGAAGAACAGCGAGGCGACCATCGGCCCGATCGTGAAGATCAGGAAGCCCAGAATCGCCGGCATCGCGAGCAACCATCCCCAGCGTGCCTCCGACCGGCCGAGTTCTGTCGGGCGACCTGGCCGGGTCGGCATCGTCCGCTGGGACGGCACCGTCTCCGTCTGCGTTGCTGTGCTCATCAGCTGCCGTTGACCGGGTAGGTGCCTTGCAGCAGGCCGCCGTTCAGTTTGGCGGCCAAGGGCTTGAGCACCTCCGCGGCCGGGGTCTTGCCCTGCTGGATGACCTGGATCGCCGGCGTCAGCACCTTGTCGATCGCCTCGATGTTGCGCAGCTTCTGGTAGAAGTACGGCGCCGAGTTGTTGACCGTGTAGTCGATCGCGGCGGTCTTGTACTCCGCCGGGTGCGCGTCGTTCTTGGTCCAGACGTCGATGTCCTGCTGGTCCGTGTAGTACCGCTTCTCCAGCGGCATCCACAGACCGGAGCTGAACAGATCGACCTTGGTCGGGTTGTCGTGGACGTACTGGGTGCGTTGTTGCCGAGCTGGGCCGGGGTCGGCGCGACCCGGTGCTTGTACATCAGATCGGCCAGGTCCTGGAACACGCCGATCGCCTCAGGCGTGTCCAGCAGGGACTTGCGCCCGGCCTCGTCGGTGAAGTCGATGCCCCGGCTGAGCAGGAGTGGCTGGTATACCGTCGGTCCGAGGCCCGCGGAGACGCACGGTTAGGCAACATGTTGCCGCGATTTCCGGACCACAGCGCGGTGGTCTATCCGGCGGACGCCAACCCGGAGCAGATGTCCCAGGCTGCCTGACGAAGGAGAGCCGAGGTGTCGGCGTCGAGGCCCTTCACCGGTACGTCGATGCCGACCGGGTCCTCGTTCAGGAGCGCGATCAGGAACACGCACGCCGCGAGGTAGCTGCCGGCCGGTGCGGGGTGGCTGTTGTCCGCGTCGTGCAGCACCGGCTCATCGTGATCGGCCAGGAATCGCTCCCAGACCATTCCGACGGGTACGAGCGTCGCGCCGAGCTCCACCGCGCTCCCGGCGTACGCGTCGGTGAGCGCTCTCTGGGTTTCCGGAGCGTTCCGTCGCGCCCACGTCTCGTAGAGGGCGGTCCGGGCGCCGGCCGGTTTGATCGCGGCGTCGAAGTCGCGAGCGCTCTCCCGGAACCGCGCCGGGCTTTTGATCGGGAGCGTGCTCTGCTCCTGCAGTACGACGGTGTCGAAGCCGCCGGACGCGATCGCTTCGAGTGCTGCCCCGGCGTTGAGGTGCTGCCGGAGCGACGCGCCGCCCGCGGAGATCAGCTTGTGCTCGAGGTCGATCCCCCGGGCTCCCGCCAGACCCTTCAGCAAACCAGGCAGGTTGTTCCGCGCCGTGAAACTGTTACCGACAAAGAGAATGCGCACACCCCGGACGCTACTATGCCGAGGTGATGCCTGGGCTTCGGATCGTGCCGGTGCAGGACGACAACACCATGCAGGACGACAACACCATGCAGGACGACTCCACCCTGCTGGACTGGCAGCGCGTCCACAACGAGATCATCCCGACCGCACCGTTGTCGGTGGACGAGATCCGGGAGCGAGCCGGCCGCAACGTCCTCGAGGTCGCGTACGACGGCGATCTCCTGGTGGGCAACTCGACCGTACGGCCGCCGTCGGAGGACACCACCGCGGCGACGGTGATCGCTCGGGTGCTGCCGGAGTACCGGCGCCGTGGATTCGGGGAGGCGATCTACCAGCGCTGCCTTGCCCGTGCGCGGGAGTTGAGCACTGCGGGGGTGGAGACGCACATCCTCGCCTCCAACGAGGACGGACTGCGGTTCGCCAGGGCGCACGGGTTCGTCGAGGTCGAGACGTACCTGCTGCCCGGCGACACTATTCCGTTCGTCGAACTGCGTCTCGATGAGTGAGGATTGCGGGCATGCGCTTCTCGATCAACGTGCCGAACTTCGGAGACTTCGCCGACGCTCACACGGTCGCGCGGGTAGCCGCCGCGGCCGAGGAGGCGGGGTGGGACGGGCTGTTCGTGTGGGACCACGTCGTGCACAGCAAGGAGCGGCGGCCCGGGCAGGCGTTCGGTGATCCGTGGATGCTGATGACCGCGGCCGCACTGGCGACGTCGCGGATCAAGCTGGGCCCGTTGGTGACGCCGGTGGCGCGGCGGCGACCCGAGCAGTTGGCGCGGCAGGTCGCGACGCTCGACGCGATGAGCGGCGGGCGGGTGATCTTCGGTGCCGGGCTCGGCGGGCCGATCGAGGACGAGTTCGGCAGCTTCGGCGACGAGACGGATCCGAAGGTGCTGGCCGAGAAACTGGACGAGGGCCTCGACCTGCTGGCGGCGTACTGGTCCGGTTCGACGGTCGATCATGACGGCAAGCACTACCGCGTCGACGACGTTACGTTGCTGCCGGCAACCGCTCAGCAACCGCGGCCGCCGGTGTGGATCGCCGGCTACTGGCCGCGGAAGGCGCCGATGCGACGGGCCGCGCGCTGGGACGGCGCCGTACCGCTGTTCAAGAACGCCAACCACGGCGAGGCCCCACCCGTCAACGAGCTGCGTGACCTGATGGCCTTCCTCCGTGAGCAGCGCGGCGACCGGACCACGCCGTACGACGTGATCGTCGGCGGCATCAGCCCCGCGGACCCGGCTCGCTCGCGCGCACTGATCGAGCCGCTCGCCGAAGCCGGCGCCACCTGGTGGGACGAACGCCAACTGATCACCGGCACAGACTTCTACCGCCTCGACCCAGTCCTCCGCCGGATAGAGCAAGGCCCCCCGACCCTCAGCTGACCGATCTCCCCTCAGCCCGGATGATGTGCGGACTGGCTGAGTTGAGATCCTGGGGGCATGACCGACGAGCACCCGTCCTGCTGCGCACCGGCGAGACCGGCGGCCTCCGCGCCCACGCCGGACGCCCAGCCGGCGCGGGACGCGGGAGCGGCGGCGGATGCCGGGGCCATGCAGGACGCGCGCCCCGCCGCAGCGCATCGGGTTCAGCAGGTGGTGGTTGGGGACGGCGAGTTTGTGATGGGCGACGGCACCGGGGACGGCAACCCTGGTGACGGTGAGACGCCGACGCATCGGGTTCGGGTCGCTGCATTCAGTATTGACGCGACGAGCGTGACGAATGCGGACTTCGCGCGGTTCGTCGACGGGACCGGGTATCGGACGGAGGCGGAGACCTTCGGGTTCTCCGCGGTGTTCCACCTGGCGTTGCAGGCGGAGCCGGATGAGGTGATGGGCCCGGCATCGGGTACGCCGTGGTGGGCCGGCGTACGCGGAGCCGACTGGCGGCATCCGGGTGGATCACGGTCGGATCTGGACGGGCTCGACGACCACCCTGTCGTACACGTGAGCTGGAACGACGCCGTCGCCTACTGCCGGTGGGCCGGTCGTCGCCTGCCGACCGAGGCCGAGTGGGAGTTCGCGTCCCGCGGCGGTCTCGAGAGTGCGCGCTATCCGTGGGGCGACGACCTGCTCGGCGACGACGGTGAGTGGCGCTGCAACATCTGGCAAGGCGTGTTCCCCCGGACGAACACCGAAGAGGACGGGTACCTCACCACCGCGCCGGTGCACAGTTTCGCGCCGAACGGGTATGGCCTGTGGCAGACGGTCGGCAACGTGTGGGAGTGGTGCGCGGACTGGTTCGGCCCGCGGTACTACAAGTTCTCCCCCGACGCCGACCCCCAGGGCCCGTCCCTCGGCGCGGCCCGGGTGATGCGTGGCGGCTCCTACCTCTGCCACGACTCCTACTGCAACCGCTACCGCAACTCCGCCCGCTCCTCCAACACCCCCGAGTCCTCCATGGGCAACACCGGCTTCCGCACCGTCGCTCTGTGAGCCTGAGGACAGGAGGTAGTGGGCCAGCGGCGGCCCCGGTCGAGCAGCTCAGACGGAAGACCGCCTGGCAAGCCGGACTACCTCCTGTCGTTAGGTACCTCGGAGGTTCGCAGACCGGGGGTGGTGGCGGCGACTGTTGCTACGGCGGCTACGCAGAGCAGGGCGCCTGAGGCGAGGGCGGTGACGGGCGAGGTGAGCTGGGCGACCAGGCCGCCGCGGAGGTTGCCGAGGTCGGGGCCGGCCTGGCCGACGATCTGCTCAGCGGCGCTGACCCGGCCGAGCAGTTCGCTCGGCGTGTGCAGCTGGACGATCGTGCTCCGCGAGACGACCGCCACGGTGTCCGCAGCGCCGGCCACGGCCAGAAACACCAACGCCAGCCACGGCGCGGGCGAGAACGCGAACAGCGCCAGCGCGATCCCCCACCCCGCCGACCCCGCCAGCATCACCACTCCATGTCGCGGCAGCCGGGTGAACGTGCCGGATAGCAACGACGCGGTGACCCCACCCACCGCGATCGCGGTCAGGAACAACCCGAGCGTCCGCGGATCGTTGCCGAACCGTTCCGCATTGATCACCGGAAACAGGCTGACCGGCATCGACAGCACAGTCGCCGCGAGATCGGTGATCAACGCACCACGGATCACCGGTGTCGACCCGACGAACGCCAGCCCTTCCCACACTCCCCGCAATCCGGCCTTCACGACAGCCTCGACCCGGAGATGAGGCAGCCCGAGTACGCCGTACAGCGCGGCGAGGAAACTGAGACAGTCGATCAGGTAACAGGCGCCCGTACCCCAAGCGCCCACCACCAGACCACCGATCGCCGGTCCCAGAAGCATCGCCCCCTGGAACGCGATCCGGTTGAGCGCGATCCCGGCGGCGAGGAGCTCCCGCGGCAGCAGTTGCGGCAGAACGGTCCGCGCGACCGGCCCGGCCGCGGCCGCGAACGACGCCTGCATGGCGACGAGCCCGAGCAGTACGCCGACGGGCACCGAACCGATCACCAGCTGACTCGCCATCACGGCCGACGTGATCAACTGCCCGCACGTGGTGATCAGGTAGAACCGACGCCGCTCGAACCGATCAACGGCCGCCCCCGCGAACAGCCCGAGCAGGATCAACGGCACCGCCTGCGACAACCCGACCGCACCGGTCCACGCGGTGCTCTGCGTCTGGTCCCACACCTGGAACATCACTGCGACAAACGCCAACTGCCCACCGAACGTCGACAGCACCTGACCGAACCACAGCCGCCGGAACACCGGCGAGGCCCGCAACGGCTCGAGGTCGATCAACGCCCGCCGTACGCCGAGCGCCCCCTTCACTTCGGTGCGCCGAGCTCTTGTAATTTCTCGGCGATCCGGTCGTGGAAGCTCTTCCGCGCCAGCGCTTCTTCGACATCCCGGACGACTTGCGTCATCGGGTACGGGAGCTCTGCCTCCAGTTCGGTGATCGCCGCCTCGGTGGCCCGCCACTCGGCCGCGAGCAGCTCGACGATCTTCTTCGCCTTCGCGGTCAGCGCGACCTTCTTGCTCCGGGCATCGGTCCCCGGCACGGTCCGCACCAGCCCTGCGGTCCGCATCGCCGACACCTTCTGGCTGAGCGCCGAATGCGTCCGGCCGACCGACTCGGCCAGCTCGGTGATCGTCATCGGACCTTTGGCGTGCAGCCGGAGCAGCTCCATCACGTAGCTCGGCTTCAGTCCCTTGATCTGCCGATCGGTGTAGATGCGCCCGATCTCGGCGTCCATCCGCGCCTGCAACTGGTGCAGGCCCCGCCACTGACTCTGCTCGGTCGGATCGTCCATGGCGGAATCATAACAGCACTTATATAAGTCCTGTTGCTTCGAGCTGAGCGGCCGGCCGGGAGGAGGCTGACCGCCTGATCCAGAGCGCGGCCAGTACGGCGGCCGGCACGCTGATCGTGACGAGGGTCGCGAAGCCGTACCGGGTGTCCGTCCGCCCGGTGACCACCGAGGTCACCAGCATGACGACGACCGTGGCGGCGAGCCCGTACCCGTTGGCGACGCCGAACGCGTGCCCGACCCGCGACTCGTCGACCGAGGTCATCAGCAACGACCGCGTCGCGATCCGAGCCTGCCCGAAGACGAACGCCCCGACGAGCACCAGCCCCATCAGCGCACCCACCCCGAAGAGCGGCTGCAGCAGGAGCAATACGTTGCACACCAGGAACCCCGCCAGCGCGACCCGAAGATCGCCGAACCGTACGGCGCTCCGCCGATACGCGATCGCAGCCAGCAAGAATCCGGCGCCTCCGACCGCATCCACGATCCCGAGGATCGCCGGACCACGGTGCCACTCACCGACGAGCAGCACCGGCAACAACGCGTTGAACACCGTCACCACCACAAGCCCCTGCCCGAAGAGCAGCGCAAGCGGCGCCAACGGCAGTGCAGCCCCGGTGACCCACCCAGTCGATCCAGCCGACTCGGTCGCGGCCGGGACGGCCGGCTCGGCGGGACGGCGGCGTGGGCCGGCCGCGGCAACGAAGAGCGCCGAGGCAACGAACGTCGTCGCGTTGAACACGAACAGTGGCGTGGAACCGAAGTACTGCAAGGCGAATCCGCCGACCGATGCCGATAGCAACATCCCGCACTGCAGCGCGATCTCGTAGTGCCCGTTGAAGCGCCGGAGCTCCGAGCCCGGCACCCGCTCGCGGACCAGAGCCGCACTGGTCGGCACGAAGAGCGCGGCGATGACCGCGAGCGCGAAGTTGCTCGCGTACACGAGCGCCTGTTGCGGCCCGCCGAGCGCCAGCCCGATCGGGAGGCACAGTGCCGCGACCGCGCTCAGCACATCACACCCGATCCACAGCCGGCGCCGATCGAAGCGGTCCGCGAGGCGACCGAAATACGGCGAGAGCACTGCCTGCGGTACGGCGACCGCGATGAACAGCCAGCCGACGTCCAGCATCGACCCCTGCGCGCGGACGAGCAGCAGCGCGGCGCCGATCAGCTGGATGTTGTTTCCGAGGGACGTGATGAAGGCTGCCGGCAACAGCAGCTTGTGTCGTTGGGTCACCCGTCTACGGTCACAGCAAAACCTGACAGTTCGTGGCAGTGATCTTTTCCGCTACCGCAGTTGCGTAAATGGCTGTACAGTTCTTTTCGACACCACAGTAGCGAAAAGGAGCGACGATGGTGGGACGTGGGCGGCCGCGGGATGCCGGGGTGGAGGGACGAGTGCTGCAGGCCGCCATGGCCGAGATGCGGGCCGGCGGGTACGACGGAATGTCGGTCGACCGGGTCGCGGAACGGGCCGGGGTCGCGAAGACCACGATCTATCGGCGCTGGCCGACCAAGGCCGAGCTGGTGATCGCGATGATCGCCGGCCTGCGCTCCGCCGTACCGTTCGCACCGAGCGGCGACCCGCGACGCGATCTCACCGAGCTGGTGACCGGGATCGCCGAGACGCTGAACGGTATACCAACCACCCTGATCGCGGACCTCGCTGCGGCTGCAGCCCGGGAGCCGCGGGTCGGTGAGAGCGTGCGCGGCCTCTGGGGTGAGCGGCACGCCGCTGTCACCGCAGTCGTCGCGCAAGCCCAGGCCGATGGTCTCGTGCCCTGCCATGCCGCCCCCGCAGTTTTGGTCGACCAGACGGTCGGACCGCTGTACTACCGGCTCCTCATCACCGGCGAGCCGATCACTTCTGCCTATGTGAGGGAGCTGGTGCACAGCACCCTCGGACCTGATCCGGAGCAGTCATGAAGCTGGAGTCACCCAAGAAGTCCCGCAAGATCAAGAAGTCCCGCAAGGTACTGGCCGTTGTCGCCGCTGTCGTGGTGCTGCTGGCCGGCTACACGACGTACACAATCGCGCGGCCGTTCGTCCTGCACACCGAGATCGACATCGACGCGAGTCCCGAGCAGGTCTGGAAGGTACTCACGGATCGGCAGGCGTACCCGGAGTGGAACCCGTTCATCATTTCCTCGACCGGTGAACTGACCAAGGGCGCCAAGATCACCAACGTGCTCCGCGACACCAAGGGCGCCGAGACCAAGTTCACGCCCACGCTGCTCGCGGTCGAGCCGAACAAGGAGCTCCGCTGGGTCGGCAAGGTCCCACCCGGCGGGATCTTCGACGGTGAGCACTCGTACCGGCTCGAGGCTCTGCCGGACGGGCGTACCCGGCTGATCCAGGAGGAGAAGTTCCGCGGGGTGGCGATCCCGTTCACCCGGTCGATCCTGAACAACACCATCAAGCCGCAGTTCGTCGCCATGAACCACGCCCTCGCCGCCCGAGCTACCGGGTACTGAGCCGTAAACCGCAGCGACATCCATGCAGTGCATGCATCAAAAGCGCCACAAAGATGCATTGGACCGGATGAGAGGCGGGCTGATTGGCTTGACGGCATGGAGATGCGCAGGTTGGGACGAGTAGGGATCGAGGTCAGCCCGGTGGGGTTCGGATGCTGGGCGATCGGCGGTCCGTTCAGCAATCCGGCCGGAGAGCCGCTGGGGTGGGGCGAGGTCGACGACGACGAGTCGGTCCGGGCGATCCGGCGGGCGATCGAGCTCGGGGTGACGTTCTTCGACACCGCGGACGTGTACGGCGCCGGCCACAGCGAGCGCGTTCTCGGCAAGGCGCTCGAGGGCCGGCGCGACCAGGTGGTGATCGCGACCAAGTGGGGCAACACCTTCGACGAGTCGACCCGGGTCATGCATCACCAGGACAAGACACCCGAGTATGTGCACAAGGCCGTCCGGGCGTCCCTCGAACGGCTCGGCACGGACTACCTCGACCTCTACCAATTGCACTTCGACACGACCGACGACATCGCGCTTCCACTCCGCGAAGCGTGCGAGGACCTGGTCCGGGAAGGGCTGATCCGCAGCTACGCCTGGAGCACGGACACACTGCACAGCGCCGAGCTCTTCGCCGAAGGCGAGCACTGCGCGGCGATCCAGCACGAGGCGAGCGTTCTGCACGACGCTGCCGACTTCTTCGCGCTGTGCGAGCGGGCCGACCTCGCGAGCATCAACCGGACGCCGCTGGGGATGGGCATCCTCGGCCGGCGGAACGCGGATCGGCCGGCGACCGGCGCGGACATCCGCACCCTGCCGCCATCCTGGCTCCGGTTCTTCGACGAGGGCGGCGTACCCGCGCCGGAGTGGTGGGACAAGGTGTCGGCGATCCGCGACGTACTCGAAAGCGACGGGCGGACGCTGGCGCAGGGCGCGCTGGCGTGGCTGTGGGCTCGGAGCCCGCGGACGGTGCCGATTCCTGGGTTCCGGACGGTCTCTCAGGCCGAGGAGAACGCCGGCGCGATGGCCCTCGGTCCGCTCAGCGACGACCAGCTGAAGGAGATCGCCAAGCTGCTCGCCGACTAGGCGGGGACCCCCTCGGCCCGGCAACCGTCCAGGGACCGGTTCCGGGCCGAGGTCTTGCCACCGGCGAGGTTTATCGATATACCTCTGCGCAACAAACTCACTGCTGCGTGACGAGGTAGGCCGTGGTCTCAGTCGACAGGTTTGGTGGTGCCGCGCAGGATCAGCCGCGCCGGCGCGACCAGCTCCTGCGGTTCGCCGGTCGGTCCGCCGTTGATCTGGGCGATCAGCTGCGCGACGATCGCGTCGGCCATCTCCTCGTGTCCCGGATTGATGCTCGACAGCGCCGGGACCAGGTACGGCGCCTCGTCGATGTCGTCGAAGCCGATCACCTGGACGTCGTCCGGCACTCGCAGTCCGGCATCGGCCAGCGCTCGAAGCGCGCCGAGGGCAACTACGTCGGTGAGCGCGAACACCGCGTCGAAGCCGATCCCGCGCTCGTGCAGCGACCGGATCGCGTCGTACCCCTCTTGCAGCGTGAACTTGCACCGAACCGTCAGCTCGGGGTCCATCGGTACGCCGGCCTCGGTGTGCGCAAGCGCGTAGCCCTCGGCGCGCAGAGCCGGCATGTTCGCGGTCCACTCCGGGTTGCCGCCCAGCATGGCGACACGGCGGGCGCCGGTCGCGAGCAGATGCGCGGTCGCCTGCCGGGCGCCGTCGACATTGTCCATCATCACGTGGTCGAAACGCGACGGCAGCGCGCGCTCGCCGATCATCACCACCGGTGCGTCGGGGTGCATCTGGGTCAGCTCGGCCGGGTCGATGTCGACCACGCTGAGGATCAGACCGTCGTACATCCGCAGCCGGGAGAAGGCGACCGCGTCGAGCTCGCCCTCGCGGCTGGCGCCGGTGCGCTCCATCACGATCCGCAGCCCGTGCGCCTCGAACCGGTCGGCGAGCCGGCCGGCCAGCTGGGCGAAGTACGGGCGCTCGAGCTCCGGGACCGCGAGGCCGACCACTCCGGTGCGGCCCGCGCGCAGGTGCCGGGCGGCCAGGTTGACCTGGTAGCCGAGGTCGCTGATCGCGGCCAGCACCCGCTCGCGCGTCGCGGCACCGACCCGCGGCCGCCCGTTGATCACGTTCGACACGGTCATCGTGGAGACCCCCGCGGTCCGCGCGACGTCGGCCATCGTCACCACGGTGGATGGCCGCTTCTTGCCTACCCCACCCAGCCGCCCCGGTTTGTTCATGGCCCCAACCTTACGTAAGGAGTTCGCGATGAAACTGCGCCGTACAGTAGCCGCCCTGGCTGCCGTCGCGCTCGCCGTCCCGCTCGCCGCCTGTGGCGGTTCGTCGGACAGCGGCGGTGGCAGCGGCAAACTCACCTTCTTCTCCTGGGACGGAGAAGACACGATGAAGCCGCTGATCGCCAAGTTCGAGCAGGACAATCCCGGCCTGAAGGTCGAGTTCTCCAACGCCCCGCCGGTCGCGGAGTACATCTCCACGCTGCAGTCGCGGATCCTGTCCGGTACGGCGGCCGACGTGTTCGCGATCGCCGCCGAGAACAAGACCAACTTGATCAACGGCAAGCATGTCGTCGATCTGAAGGACAAGCCGTTCCTGAAGAACGTGCCGAAGTTCAACCAGACCACGTACTCCGGCTCCGACGGCGCGGTGTACGGCCTGTCGGTGGCGTCGTGGGGCGCGGGAATCCTCTACAACAAGGACCTTTTGGCCAAGGCGGGCGCGACCACGATCCCGCAGACCTGGGACGAGTTCCTTGCCCTGTGCCACAAACTGAAGAACGCCGGGGTCACGCCGTACCTGGAGTCGGTGCAGGCGATGTCCACGCCGCTGTCGGCGTTCCTGGGCGCGGAGAGCGCGGCCGACGGCAACTCGATGGACACGAAGATCTTCGACGGGTCCGCGAAGTTCAAGGACTACTGGGTCGAGCCGCTCACACAGTGGTCGCGGCTGTGGACCGAAGGCTTGGTCACGCCGGCGGTCGTCGGCCTGACTGGTGACCAGGTCCGGACCGAGTTCGCGACCGGCAAGGTCGCGATGATGGTCGCCGGCCCGTGGGACATCCCCGGGGTCCGCAAGGCGGCGCCGAAATTGAAGATCGAGATGGCGCCGATCCCCGGGATCGACGACCGCAAGCCGTACCTGGCCGGCGCCGCCAGCCCGGGCTACGCGATCAACGCGAAGGCGAAGAACCCGGAGGCCGCGGAGAAGTTCCTCGCGTTCCTGGACACGCCCGAGGCGATGGCCCTGTACCAGAAGGCGACCGGCGCGATCACCGTCACCACCGACTTCGAGCCAACGCTCGACCCGGCGCTGAGCCCGATCGTCAAGGACGTCCGGGCCGGCAACGTCTACCTCCCGCAGATCGCATGGAAGCGGGCCGAGGACATCCTGAACGTCGAGGCGACCGCGCAGCTGCAGCTGCTGGTCCAGGGCAAGGCGACCCCCGAGCAGGTCGCGACCGCCCTCGACACCAAGCTCGCGAGTACGTCGTGACCACAAGCCAACTCGCTCCGGCCCGGACCACCTCCCAGGTCCGGGCCGGAGCGGAACGACCACGTCCCGGGTTCAGCTGGGAGAAGGCGCGGGCGACGTCGGCGAACCAGCTGTTCCTGGTGCCGGTGGCCCTGGTCTTCGTGGTGCTCCTGGTGGTGCCGCTGACGCAGACGTTCTACTGGAGTTTCACCGACTTCACCGGCTACTCGGCCGACGTGAAGTTCGTCGGGCTGTCGAACTACCACAAGGTCCTCACGGATCCGTCGATGCTGGCCGGCCTCGGATTCACGCTCGCCTACACGATCGGTACGGCGGTGCTGATCACGGCGTGCGCGATCCCGCTGGCCGTCGTACTGAACAAGAAGTTCTTCGGCCGGAACTTCGTCCGGTCGGTGTTCTTCTTCCCGGCCATCCCGAGTATCGCGATCCTGGGCCTGGTCTGGGGTTACATCCTGTCGCCGCTCGGCTCCGGCGTACTGAACTCCGTCCTGGAGAGTCTGTTCCACGCCGGGCCGTACCCCTGGTTGTCGGATGCAACGCTGGCGCGATTGTCGGTGATCGTGGTCGCTGTCTGGGGTGGCGCCGGATGGCACGCGATGCTGTATCTGGCTTACCTGCAGTCGATTCCGACCGATTACTACGAGGTGGCAACCATCGACGGCGCCTCGGCGCGGCAACAGTTCTTCCACCTCACCTTGCCGTTGCTCACGCCGGCGATTGTCATCAGCAACTTCCTGCTGATGACCGGCGGGCTCAAGGTGTTCGACCTGCCGTTCACCCTCACCAAGGGCGGTCCGGGGTACTCGACGTACACGATCACGCAGTCGATCATCACCAGCGGCGTCGCACAGGGCCGCTACGGCCTGGCGTCCGCCCTGGCTGTCCTGTTCACCTTCGCGGTCGCCCTGGTCGCGGTCGCCCAACTCTGGGCCTCCCGCCGAATCGAACGGAGAGTGCTGTGAAACAACGACGGTCTCCGATCACCAGCGTGGTGATGATCGCGCTGGCGTGTCTGGTCGGCGTACCGCTGTACTACATCGTCGTCAACACGGTGAAGACGCAGGAGGAGATGACCCGGTCGCCGCTGGCGTTGCCGACGCGGCTGTTCCTGGACAACTACCAGCGGATCTTCGAGACGGTGCCGCTCGGGCGCAGCTTCCTGAACACGTTGCTGGTCACGATCGCGGCGCTGCTGGTCCAGCTGTTCGTCGGCTCGACGGCGGCGTACGCGATGGCGATGCGGGCCAGCCGGTTCAACCGGATCTTCGGGGCACTGCTGCTGCTCGGGTTCATCGTGCCGGGCCAGTCGACGCTGATCCCGCTGTACCGGATGCTCGTCGGGGCGGAACTGGTCGACACGTTGCGCGGGCTGGTGATCATCTACTCCGGCGGCGCGATCTTCTGCTACTTCCTGATCCAGGCGTACATCAGCCGGCTGCCGTTCGAGATCATCGAGGCGGCGCGGATCGACGGCGCCGGGGCGTTCCAGATCTACTGGCGGATCGTGCTGCCGCTGATCCGGCCGATCCTGGTCACGGTCGGGATCTTCCAGACGATGGGGATCTGGAACGACTTCATCACCCCGAACGTGTTCCTGAGTTCGCCGGAGAAGGCCACCCTGGTGCTGCAGGTCTACCGTTCGGTCGGCGAATTCTCGACCGACTGGCCGGCGTTCATGACGATGAGCGTTCTGGTGCTGATCCCGATGGTGGTCTTCTTCATCCTCACGCAGCGCCACATCGTCAGCGGCCTCCTGGCAGGAAGCGTGAAGTCTTGATGCTCTACACGGATCCGGTCCATCTGGCGCCGACCGATCCGGCGTTGATCGCCGGGCCGGACGGCTCATGGTGGATGTTCTACACGCAGCGCCGCGCGCACGAGCCGGACGACGGGCACCGCTGGGTGCACGGCACGGACATCGGCGTCGCGCGCTCGTTCGACGGCGGCCTGACCTGGCAGTACGACGGTGTTGCCGCGGGCATCGATCCGCATCCGGGCCGGAACACACTCTGGGCGCCCGAGGTGATCCTGGCCGGCGATCGGTACCACATGTTCACCAGCTACATCACCGGCGTACCGGATCAGTGGGCAGGTCACCCGCGCACGATCTTGCACCACACCTCGACGGACCTGACCGATTGGCGGTACGACGGTGTGCTGCCGCTGTCGTCGGATCGGGTCATCGACGCGTGTGCCTACGAACTGCCGACCGGTGGGTGGCGGCTCTGGTACAAGGACGAGGCGCACGGCTCGACGACCTGGTCGGTGGACTCGCCGGACCTCACCGCGTGGTCGGAGCCTGTCCAGGTGATCGGTGGGGCTCCTCACGAAGGGCCGAACGTGTTCAGGCTCGGTGAGTTCTACTGGATGATCACCGACGACTGGCGCGGACAGGCTGTCCACCGGTCGCGGGACCTGACCGCGTGGGAGCCGGCCGGCCGGATCCTGGACGAGCCCGACCGCGGATTCGGTCACCACGCCGATGTTGTCGTGGGCCGGGACGCCGATGGTCGGCACGTCGGGTGGATCTTCTACTTCACCCATCGCACCTCCGGCGTGGGTGTAGCCGATCCGCGCCGGCTGACCGACGTCCATGTCGCCGTACTGTGGGCGGACGGAGACCGGCTCGTCTGCGACCGGAACGCGCCTGTCGCACTGGATTTACGCCGCAGCATCTAGCACAAGGAGAGTTCGTTGTCTTCAGCATCTTCTGCCCGGGTCGTGATCGATCTCGACGTACCGGGTCCGACCATCAGCCGGCATCTGTACGGGCACTTCGCCGAGCATCTCGGGCGGTGCATCTACGGCGGCTTCTACGTCGGCGAGGACTCCGGCCTGCCGAACGAGGGCGGGATCCGGCTCGACGTGGTCGAGGCGCTGCGGGCGCTGAACATCCCGAACCTGCGCTGGCCGGGTGGCTGCTTCGCGGACGAGTACCACTGGAAGGACGGCATCGGGCCGAAGGCGGACCGGCCGTCGATGATCAACACGCACTGGGGCAACGTCGAGGAGAACAACCACTTCGGCACCCACGAGTTCCTGGCGTTGTGCGAGTTGCTCGGCGCGGATCCGTACGTCAACGGCAACGTCGGCAGCGGGACCGTGCAGGAGATGAGCGAATGGGTCGAGTACCTGACCCGCGACGGTGACAGCCCGATGGTCCGGCAGCGCAAGGTCAACGGCCGCGACGAGCCGTGGAAGGTGCCGTTCTGGGGTATCGGCAACGAGACCTGGGGCTGCGGCGGGAACATGCGCGCCGAGGCGTACGCCGATCTGGCCCGCCGGTACGCGACGTTCTGCCGGGACCACGGCGACAACAAGCTGTACAAGATCGCCGCGGGTGCGTCCGACGACGACCTGAACTGGACCGAGGCGCTGATGAAGGCGATCAGCTGCCTGGGCTGCGGGCGCGACCCGAAGAACATCTTCCAGGCGATCTCGTTCCACTACTACACGGTCGCCGGGACCTGGGAGAACAAAGGCCGCGCGACCGACTTCGACCTCGACGACTACTACCGGACCATCATCAAGGCGCAGGACATCGAGCGGGTGATCCGCGGCCACTCCGCAGTGATGGACGCGTACGACCCCGAGCACAAGGTCGGCCTGGTGCTCGACGAGTGGGGCACCTGGTGGGACGTCGAGCCGGGCACGAACCCCGGGTTCCTGTACCAGCAGAACGCGATGCGGGACGCGTTGGTGGCGAGCCTGCACTTCGACGTGTTCCACCGGCACGCGGACCGGTTGGTGATGGCGAACATCGCCCAGACGGTCAACGTGTTGCAGGCGATGCTGCTCACCGACGAAGACGGTGGGCTCGTGCGGACCCCGACGTACCACGTTTTCGAGATGAACAAGGGGCACCACGACGCGGTCGCCGTACCGGTGCATGTCGTCGAGCAACCGACGCCGTACGAGCTGGACGGCAAGGCGATGGAGCTGGTGTCGGCCTCGGCGTCGGTGAAGGACGGGCGGGCGCTGGTGTCGGTCAGCAACCTGGATCCCGGTGCGTCACTGGACGTCGTACTGGACCTGCGCGGTGCCGACGTCCGTGAACCTGTGGGACGGTTGCTGACGGCATCTAAGCCGCAGTCGTACAACACGACGAGCGACCCGGCCGCGGTGGCTCCGGTCCCGTTGACCGGGCTGGAACCAGAGCCCCGCGGACTGCGGGTCACCCTACCGCCGCACTCCTTCGCGACGGTCAGTGTGGCCGTGTGACCGGGATCTGGAACTCGTGCACCCAGTTCGCCGGGTTCTCCATGTCGAACTGGAGTGTGACCTCCCGGGCATAGCCCTGGCTGCGGTAGCCGTTGTCCTCGATCCACTTGGCCAGCGTCTGCATGCTGCGTTCGGCTTCCATCATGTCGCCCTTGTGCACGATGGTCGCGGCCTGCGCGAGCTCGGGGAGTTCGGTGATCTCGACGTCCGCCGCCGTACCCGCATCGACGGGTACGGCGGCGTGGACGCGGATCGTCTCGTTCTCGGCATCCTCGTAGTACGCGACCGGCGAACCGCACGGATTGATGCCGGCGGCACCGAGGCGCTCGAACAGCTGGCCGAACAACGGCTGGAGGACCGGACCGATGTCCGCACCGTCGTAGCTCGCTGAGATCGCCGACAACTCGGCGATCCGGGTCGGGGCGATGTGCTTCAGGACGACGTCATCAGTAGGCATCTGACCTTCTCTCTCGATGAGCCGGAGCCTCGCCTCGACACTCGTCAGCCGGGCCGAACTGCGGGCCAGCTCGTCCTCGAGCTGGGCCTGTCGCAGCCGCAACATGCCGCGCAGTTCCTCGGCGGACAGCTTGGCGTCGACGATCTCGTGCACCTGCTGGAGCGTGAAGCCGAGATCCTTCAGCGCGATGATCCGGTTCAGCCTGCTGAACTGCTCAGCCGAGTAGTACCGGTAGCCGGTCGCGCCGTCGACGACCGCCGGCCGGAGCAGCCCGATCGCGTCGTAGTGCCGAAGCATCCGGGCAGACACCTGCCCGAACGCCGCGAAGTCTCCGATGGTGAACATGCCTCCACCCTCCCGGTTGACACAGTGTCAAGGTCAACAGCGGACCTCCGGCACTCATCAAGTGTCCACCGGGTCCCGCTCAGGAGCCGGCCGACGGTCGCCGCCGGCGAGGCTGGTGAGGTTGGTGAGTGCGGCAGGTCCGGGTCAGGAGGTGACGCGAGTGCGGCGGTCGCGGATGGCGGCGACCGCGAAGCCGGTCAGGACGACGGCGACTCCGCCGGCGCCGAAGCCGGTGACGAAATCGCCGCGGCTGCGCAGGCGGGCGTCGCACTGCATCGGCGTGATGCCCTTCTCGGGCTGGAAGACCGAACCGCAGGCCTCACCGTTGACGTGGACCGGACGAACCGCGAAGACCACCCCGGCGATCAGCAGGACCACACCCACCGCGCCGAGAACCTTGCTCAGCACTGCCCGTCTCGCGGGGAGGCACATCGGGCAGCCAGGACCGACCACACCTGCCTGGTCAGATCCCGCATACGGCCCTCACGCTCCCTGGCTAGCACCTAAGATTTGATCAAATCTAACGCAGCTAGCAGCCTCCGCTGAAGCCCGGACCCAGCCCCTGATCGAATCTTCACTCAGTTCTAACGATCTCCGGGCGCGAACTGTTCACCCTGGGCGGAGGTTGGTTCAGGCGTCGAGTACGGCGACCAGGGAGCCGGCCGCCCTGCCGTGGGCCACGTCGGCGAGCGCCCGATCCACCGCGTCGAATCTCACCGAATTGACGTGGGCCGTGACCGGTAGCCGAGCGACGAGCCGGAACAGTTCCTCCCCGTCGCGGCGGGTGTTGGACGTGACGCTGCGAAGGTCGCGTTCATGGAAGAGGTGACGCTCGTAGTTCAGCACCGGCACGTCGCTCAGGTGGATCCCCGCGACCGCCACCGTCCCACCGGGCTTGAGCGCCTCCAACGCGTACGGCACCACCTCACCAGCCGGGGCGAACACGATCGCCGAGTCCAGCGGCACGGGCGGTCGGTCGGCGGTCTCCCCGACGTACGCGGCACCCAAGGCGCGCGCCAACTCCCGATTCTGTTCGCCACGGGTCAGCACGAAGAGCTCGGCGCCCTGCGCGGTCGCGAGCTGAGCGGTGAGGTGCGCGCTCGATCCGAACCCGTAGAGGCCGAGGCGACCGCCCGGCGGCAGGTTCGCTCGCAGCAGGGAGCGGTAGCCGATGATCCCGGCACACAGGAACGGCGCGAGCTCTTCCGCCGGACGGTCGGTCGGCAGTGCGTACGCGTAGTCCTGCGGCACGACGGCGTACTCGGCGAATCCACCGTCCGCATCCCAGCCCGTGTACGTCGACCGCGGACACAAGTTCTCGGCTCCGGCCCGGCAGAACTCGCACACCCCACAGGTCCCGCGCAGCCAGGCGATCCCCACCCGGTCGCCGTTCGCGAACCGGTCCGCGCCCGGTCCACGATCGACCACCGCACCGACAACCTGATGCCCCGGTACGACGCCCGGCCGCCGCGGCTCCAGGTCTCCTTCACACAGATGCAGATCTGTCCGGCAGATTCCGCAGACCTCGACCTTCACCAGCACCTCGCCGGATCCGGGTTCCGGCACAGTACGACGTACTCGCCGCAAGGGCCCGTCGTCGATCGGGCCGGGCCGCTCGACTGCCCACACATCCATCAGATCGGCCATGAACCAACGATCTCAGGCGACGCGCTGCAAGGCCCGCTCCCGGTGTTCGGCGATCTTCGAGCCGGACTCCCGGCGAGCCATCCGGCGCAGTACGACGGGTGCCAGGAGCAACCCACCCACGGCCCAGATCCCGAGCACGCCGACCGTCTCGAGGTGACGCCACGAGTCGCCGAGTTCGACGACGACCGCGCTGTCCGGGAGCAGCGCCGACCGCATGCCCAGCCCCATCCAATAGACAGGGGTGAGATGCCCGATCCACTGCAGCCAACCGGGCAGCGCGGTGATCGGATAGAAGATGCCGGAGATCGCGATCAGCGCGAGCACCGGCAACTGGATCAGGCCCTGTGCCCGGGCGGTGGTGAAGACCGAGCCAAGGATCGCCCCGATCGGCAATGTCGCGATCAGACCGAGTAGCAGCACCCACCCGAGGGTCGGCCAGTGCGCTGATCCGAGCGCGAGACCGTCGACAATCAACAATCCTGGAATCAGCAGGATGGCGAGATCCGCGAGCAGCCCGCCGGCCACCGAGACGACCTTGCCGACGAGGTAGCCGAGCATGCCGTTCGGGATCGCCTTGGCCCGCAACAAGGTGCCGTCCTCGCGATCGGCGGTGAGCTGCTGGCTCATGCTGACCATGCCCATCGCGGCGTTCATTCCGAGGATGCTCGGCAGGGCCAGCGCGCCGAGCAGGAACCCGGTCGAGCCGAAATCCCTGTGTCGCAGGAAGAACAGCGCGGCCAGCATCAGCACCGGCCAAAGGAAGTGACTGAACAACTCACCCCCATTGGTGAACGACTGCCGCAACTCGATCACCCCACGCCGCCACCCCGCCCGGACCGCCGCCGCCCGCGGCGACATCCCCCGCGCGCCCGCCCCCGACGCCGTCCGCTCCACGGTTCCTCCTTGTTTCATGACGCAAACTCCTGTCCTCGGACGAGTGCGAGGTACGTCCCTTCCAGTGAGGCCCGGCGGACCTCGAGCTCGCGGACGGCGGCGCCGTACGTCGCGAAGAGGTCGCGGACGAACTCGGTCGAGTCCGGTGTCGACTTTCGGAAGTGCTGATTGTCGACAATCCACCGGACCTCGTCCTCCCCCGCGATCAGCGTGGTCAGCTCGGCCGTCGTCCCGGCCGCGACGATCCGGCCGCCGGTCAGAATGAGAATGCGATGCGCCAGCTTGCTCGCCTCGTCGAGGTCATGTGTCGTGAGCAGGATCGTGGTGTCCTGCTCGACCGCGAGCCGCCGCACCAGATCATGGAACTCGTACCGCGCCTCCGGATCGAACCCCGCGGTCGGCTCATCCAGGAACAGCAGTTCCGGCCGCCCGACGATCCCGATCGCGACATCGAGCTGGCGCCGCTGCCCACCGGACAACGTCTTGATCTTCTGCGCCGCGTACGCGCCGAGTCCCACCGCCTCCAACAGCTCACCGGTCTCCCAAGGCCGTACGGCGGTCGCACTCGAGTACGGCGCGTAGTACGAGCCGAGGTGATGCAACAGCTCACGCACCCGCCAGTTGCCGTGGTCGCGCCAGGACTGCAGCACGATGCCGAGCCGGGATCGCCATCGCTCGTCGCCCTCGGCAGGATCCACTCCGAGCACCGCGACGTTCCCGGCAGACCGCAGCCGGAACCCCTCCAGGATCTCGATCGTCGTGCTCTTCCCCGCGCCGTTCGGCCCGAGTAGGGCGACCACCTCACCCGGCCGGGCCCGGAACGAGACATCGTGCAGAACCTCGGTGCCGCCGTACCGCATCCGCAGACCGTCGACCGCCAGAACCATCGTCCACCTCCTTCACAAGTGCCTGAAAGCTACGTTGCATTCACCACACCGGCAATCCCGGTCAAGCCCGAAAGGAGTGCAAAGCCTCGGGAAACCTGGCAATCTGTGCAATGAGCCTGACGCAGAATGCAACCCAGGTTGACACTCGTTGCAATGAGCTGACGGTGAACGCAGAGAGGATCCCCGATGCCCGGAGGCAGGCTGAGCCACCAGGACCGGCTCGACATCGCGACCGGCCTGACCGAAGGACGCGGGTACGCCGAGATCGCCCGGGACCTCGATCGCCCCACGTCGACGATCAGCCGCGAGGTCGCCCGCAACGGCGGCGCCCACGGATACCGCGCCGACCATGCCCACTACGCGACGGTGTCCCGAGCCCGCCGCCGCAAGCCGGCCACCGACGATGCCAGAGTCGATGCTGCCGGCGCCGATGCCCAGCAGGCCTCAGGCGCCGATCGCCGGCGACGCGAGTACGTCGAGCGGTTCGCGGCGATGATGGTCGACGGCGGTCTGCCCCGAATGGCGTCGCGCGTCCTCGCACTGCTCTATACCGCCGACTCCGCCAGCCTGACCGCGGCCGACCTGGTCCGCGAGCTCCGCGTCAGCCCCGCGTCGATCTCCAAGGCGATCGGCTATCTCGAACACGTCGGCATGGTCCACCGCGAACCGGACCCGCACCGCCGCCTGCAGCACTACGTCATCGCCGAAGAGGTGTGGCTGAAGGCCTGGCAGGTGAGCGCCCGGACCAACCTCAACTGGGCCGAGACCGCAACCGAAGGCGCGGACCTGCTCGGCCGCGAGACCCCAGCCGGCGAACGCCTCACACAGATGGCCGACTTCTTCCACCGCCTCGGCGAGGACATGTCCGGCGGCCCCGCCTTCGAAGTGATCGACGACGCGTTCACACTCCTCGCGGCCCTCCTGCACGCGGCCCGCCCACTCACCGCGGACCAACTGGCCACCGCCCTCGACTGGCCGCCCACCCGGATCACCGATGCCCTCGCCAACGCGACCAAATACGCCGAGTACTGCGATCCCGTCGTACTCGACCAGTTGGACGACACCTATCGCGCGATCCCCAACCACGCCCGGCTCACTCCGGCCCAGCTCCGCGCCCTCCGCTGACCAGTCCCCGCAGCAGTCGCGGGGTGATCAGGCCATCGGCCAAGCCGATTTCGACCAGGTCGTCGAAGATGCCCTGGTGGCCGGCGGCCGCGCGGATCCCGGCATCGAGCACGCGACCGGAGCGGGTGAGCTGCGCCGTCAGCGCGGTATGCCGCAGATGCCGCGCCAGGAGGTGAGTCGTCCGGCGACGGTACGGCGTACCCGCATCGGAACTGCCCGCCCGCAGCGCATCGGCGACCGCACGTCCGGCGAGCAGGCCGGTCGCCACGGCGTAGTAGATGCCCTCGCCGGTCATCGGATTGATCAGCCCGGCAGCGTCGCCCGCGAGCATCACGGGACCCGCCTCCGGACGCCAGGACCACCCGGACAGCGGTAGATGGTGTCCCCACCACGACTCCCCGCCATCCGTTGCGCCCGGCAACAATGCGTCCAGGTGTGCGAGCAGCTCGGCCCGGGTCGGGCGAGGCCGGTCGCTCGTCAACTGTTCGCCGTACCCGACATTCGACCAGCCGTCACCACGGTCGAACGACCACGCGTACGACGGCTGCCGCCCCGGACCGTACGCGATCACCTGACTAGCGGCCCGCGCCACCGGCGTCGGCGCATACCCGCGGATCGCCAGCGCCGCCGGCCCCGGCTTCACCCCAAGATCCCGCCGTACGACGGAATGCGCACCGTCGGCGCCCACGACGAACCGGGCATGGAGCTCGCCGTCCACCAGCACCGACCGATGATCGATCTCGAGACCACGGACCCGCCGACGGACGAGCCGTGCACCGGCCGACTGCGCCGCCTCGACGAGCCGCTGATCGAAGACGGTTCGCGGCACCACCCAGTTCGCGCGCGCCATCTCGCGGTCCACTCCGACGTCGCCGCGGGTCAGCGCGAACCGCCGTACCGGCGTCCAGTCGTCGAGGAGTCCGGTGACGCCGACCCCGGCGAGCAGATCGAGCACGTGCGGCGCGATGCCGTCGCCGCACGCCTTGTCCCGGGGGAAGTCGTGCCGATCGAGCAGCAGCACCGCGAGACTCGGGTCGGCGGCCAGCGCCCCGAGCGCGGCCGAAGCCCCCGCCGGCCCGGCTCCGACGACCACCAGATCCCACACAGCGACCTCCCCTGCGACCCATCCCAGTGTGGCAGCAGCGTGATCCGCGAGATGCTAGAGGCACCGCGTCAGGCTCCGCGGCTCTCTCCCTACTATGTCCCCGGGCGTTTCCCCGGTTTGTTGTTACGCCGAGATCCGGTGCGACGCGGGCGCGGCATCGCCCTCTCGGACAGTCCGCTGAACTGACTCGACGAGGTGACCGGACGAGCCTCGTCCAGGTCGACCACCTTCGGTGGCCGCGGTACGAAGACCGGGATGGTCTCCTCGTCATCCGGCGATGGCGGCGGGGCCTCGACGACCGGAGCCGGCTTGGCCCGCGCCGCGGACTCCTTACTCACCCGAGGCCGAGGTGCCGCGATCCTCGCCACCGACGCGGCCGCGACCGGCTTCCGGACCGCGCGGCGCGGCAGCTTCGTCCGCAGCTCGATGCCGAGCGCATCGATCAGCTTGCGACAGGCAACGATCGACAGGGCCACCGCGAACACCGTGCACCCGGCGAACAGCACCGCCTGGCCACCGGCCGCCCAGTTCGACGGGTCGGTCCGGTTCATCGCGGCGATCATCGCCACCACGATCGCGTTGGTGATGCCGAGGGCAACGGCCAGACCGCTGGTGCGGACCAGCACCCCCTGCGCGAGGTCGACGTCGTCGGCCGCCGCCACCAAGCCCGCGATCAGGCCTGCCAGCACCGGCACCGTATAGACCAGCGCCAGCGTGAGGCCCGGGCTCGCGACGAGATAGAAGACGTCGAACACCAGGGCGGTACCGGTCAGCGCTGCCGCGAAGCACACCACCATCGGCGGATACGCGCGTACCACAGCAAGCGCGTCCGCGGGCACCGTCCTGATCATCCGCAAGGCCAACAGCAACGACCTATCCCCTCGTCCTCCCCCATTGTGCAGGTCCGTCGCTCCGTGTGTGACATTCACGCACAGGCGAGTCGTCACCAGGCTGCCGGAACCTCGAGGTTCTGGGAATGGACAAAGCACACCGACCGTCACAGCCTCGGGTTGACTTCGCCGCAGGCAAACAAGTTGCCGAGGCCGCGACGGCCGGTGCGTTGGGGTGAACTAGGCGGCAGCCGGCAGCGGGGCCAGCTTGTCGCGCAGATCATCCAGGATCTTCCGCAGGACGCGGGAGACCTGCATCTGGCTGACGCCGATGTCGTTGCCGATCTCGGACTGGGTCCAGCCCTCGACGAAGCGCAGCTGCAGGATCCGCCGCTCGCGCTCGCCCAGATCGGCCAGTACCGGCTGCAGCATCTCGACTGTCTCCAGTTGGTCGATGCTGCCGTCGTCCAGATCGGCGACGACGTCGGCCAGCGTCAGCTCGGCGTCGACCTCGGCCGGACGGTCCAGTGAGAGGACATTGAAGCAGCCCTTCGCGGCGAGCGCCTGCTCGACCTCGATGACCTCGACCTCGAGGTGCTCGGCGATCTCGGCCGGCGTCGGCTCCCGGTTCAGCTCCTGCTCGAGTTCGGGCACCTTGGCGGCGATCGTGCCTTGCATCTCCTGGAGCCGGCGCGGGATCCGGACCGTCCACGCGCAGTCGCGGAAGTACCGTTTCACCTCGCCCCGGATGGTCGGGATAGCGAACCCGATGAACGGAGTGTCCGCCTCGAGCCGGTAGTGGTGCGCGGCCTTGACCAGGCCGAGGTACGCGACCTGTTCCAGGTCGTCGGCCTCGGCGCCGCGGCCGCGAAAGCGGCGCGCGATCCCCCGGGCCATTTCGATGTTGAGTTCGACGACCTCTTCGAGCAGTTGTTGCCGCTCGTGGTCGTCGGTGCTGGCAGCCCTGCGTTCCATCAGTTCCCGGGTGGCTGCTTCTCTGGCGGCCCGATCGGCCGGAGTAGAACAGCGGACAGAAATCCGCTCTGTGATGCTCGTAACCATGGGTATGACCTCGCGACTGTCGTCACGGCGTGGCACTTAGCTGAACCACGGTCATGCCTGCGTATCTCAAGTCGTACCCACCCTGCGCGAAGTCATGCATACGAAAAGGCGCGCATCCCGTCGGGGATGCGCGCCTTGTCGTCGCAGAGGGTGAGATCAGCCCTTCTTGGCGATACCCGCCATCAGGATCCGCTGCCACGGCTCCAGGTCCGCCGCGGCCGGAACGTCGCCCTCGGGGTCCTCCGGGAACCAGCGGGCCAGGAAGTCCACGCCAGGGGGCACCAGCGGCAGTCCGAGGAAGTGCTGCTCGATCCGCTCAGGGGTCCGGATCCAGCCGTTGCCGAGGCTCTCAAGTCCGGCCCGCTCCATTCCCTTCTGCAGCGGCTCGCCGGTGTCGACGAAGTCGGTGATGAACAGGTAGCTACCGGGGACGAGGGCGTCCATCAGTGTGCGGACCCACTCGTCCGGCTTCTCGTCGTCGTGGAAGTGCATGTGGATGCCGACGATCATCAACGCGATCGGACGGCCGAAGTCCAGGTGCTTCCGGATCTCCTCGTTGTCGAGGATTGCCTGCGGCTGACGCAGGTCGGAGGTGACGACGATGGTGCTGTTGTTGGTGGCCAGCAGCGCCCGGCCGTGCGCGAGCACGATCGGGTCGTTGTCGACGTAGGCCACCTTGACGTCCGGGTTGATCTCCTGCGCCGCCTCGTGGGTGTTCTTCTGCGTCGGCAGACCGCTGCCGATGTCGAGGAACTGGTCGATCCCGGCCTCGCGCACGAGATAGTGCACGCCCTTGACCAGGGCCTCGCGGTTCTCGATCGCGCACCGGCCGGCGTCCGGCACGTACTTCAAATACAGTGCCGCGCCCTCGCGGTCGGCGGCGAAGTTGTCTTTACCACCGAGCAGAGCGTCGTAGACGCGGGCGATGGTCGGTTGGGAAGTGTCGAAGTCCGGAGTCGCATCCGGACCGTCTGAAGTCGCCATCGGCGCAGCCTTCTTGTCGGGAATTCTTGATGTCATCGTAGGGCAGTTGCAGACCTGCCGACCCAGTGGTTCGGCTCGGCGTGAGTGTCGAATCCAAACTTCCCCGGAGTGCCTGATTCGTCAAGCAGATAAGGCTTTTCGGATTCACTTCAGGTCCTGACATACCACCCTCGGATGAGGGTCACTTGCCACCCTCCCCCACCCGGGCGCCGTCAATCGCTAACGACGCGCACCCAGCCTTCGCGAACACCGCCGCCGGCGCGCACGACGAGGCCGCCCGCCCGGCTGCGTGCCGCTGCCGCCGTCCGCCCTCCAGATCGGCGCGTCGCTACGGATCGCAACCGAAACCAGTGGGCCAACGGTCGTTTGACCGCAACACGATCACTACACGTAAGGGAGCGGACACGGGCCTCTGGAGCGTGTACGATGCAAATGCAAGGCCAAATGCACGTGCATATGCCAAGGACGTACGGAAGGTGCAGCTGATGACTGCTGTCTACAACGGCATGCCCGGCGACTCGATCAGCGAGCTGATCTGGCGAAAGAGCCAGCGGAGTGGCCCCAACGGCAACTGCGTCGAGGTAGCGAAGCTGCCGGACGGCGGCGTGGCGATGCGGAACTCGCGTCACACCGACGGCCCGGCACTGGTGTTCACCAAGGCCGAGATCGAAGCATTCCTCGGCGGCGTTCACGACGGCGAGTTCGACTACCTCGCCTGAGCGACCCCGGAAGCAAGAGGCCCCTTCGCCAGGCGAGTGACGAAGGGGCCTCTTCCTTTGTGTTCGATCCAGAGCCCGGGTACGACGGTCGGCGACAAACCTCACGTGCGGCCGGCCGGCCCAGGCGATCGCCCGCGGGCGATCGATCGCCGACCGGGCGAGCGCCGTACCGAGACGACGAAGGCCGACCCTCGAACGAGGGTCGGCCTTGGTGTTGCTGGAGCGCGAGCGGACTACTGGACGGTGAGCGGCCAGAGCTGTTCGCTGGGCAGTTCGGAAGCCTTGCCGGTGGCCGCATTGTCCACAGTGATACGCAATCCGGTGAACTTCGGCGTCATCACCCGCTGGTACCGCGAGGCGCGGTCGGGCTCGGCAACGTACTCGGCGATCAGGTGGTCTCCCAGCCAGATCCGCACCATTTTTCGGCCTCCTACTGCTCTGTCGGTGGTCATGGGGCCAGGCTCACGATCGGGTCGCCGTCGAGGTGGCGAACTCCGCGCAACCAGCCCTCGAAGGCCCAGCGCTGTTGCTCAGGGCAACGCGCGACCAGTTCCTGGATCTCCCGCTCGGTCAGCTCGTCGGGCGCACGTCCGCTCACGTCGGCGGTGTGCTGGGCTGCCTCACTGTCGTTGTCATTCATCGACTCGGGTTCCCCAACCAGTCATGCCAACGGGAGGGCCGTTGACGGGTCTGTAGGACCGGCCTACTGGATCGCGCGCTGTCACTTTTCGCGAGATCCAGCTCACCTTCTGTGCATGAATCAATCATGGCGTCGGCACGCTGCGAATGCAAGCGCCCGATGCACGTGCATCCGCACGGTTTCCAGTTCGTGACCCGAAGTCGCCCGTACCCGGCTTGCGGGGAGCCCGATCGGGCCGGGCGAACACTGTTCGCACGGGCATGGTGACATGGCTTTGTCCTGACAAACTCACCGGTACGCGATGGTCCGAAATGACACTGTGTGATCAGCGGCACGATTTCGGAGAGCTTGTGTAAGAAGTTCGGCAGATTGCCTGCCAGGCGTGCGATGATGTGCATTCGCGGCCGAAGTCGCCGCTGATTGAGCTGTGGGGCCTGCCTGGGAGGACAACGTGACGGAGTCGGGCGCGCAAAGCGGACCGACTGCGCTTCGAATCATCCTCGGAGCGCACCTGCGGCGAATGCGGGAAGCCGCCGGGATCACTCGGTCCGACGCCGGCTGGGAGATCCGCTCGTCGGAGTCCAAGGTCAGCCGGATGGAGCTCGGCCGGGTCGGGTTCAAGGAGCGCGATGTCCGCGACCTGCTCACCCTCTACGGCCTGGACGACGGCGAGGAGCGCGAGCGGCTGCTGTCGCTGGCCCGGGACGCCAACAACCCCGGGTGGTGGCACCGGTTCGGCGATGTGCTGCCGAGCTGGTTCCACTCCTATCTGGACCTCGAGGCCGCCGCGACGCTGATCCGTACCTATGAGCTGCAGTTCGTCCCCGGTCTGCTCCAGACCACCGACTACGTGCGTGCGGTGGTGCAGCTCGGCCGCGGCCTGATCCCGGCCGAGGAGGTCGAGCGCCGCGTCGCGCTGCGGGTCAACCGCCAGAACATCCTCACCCGTCCGGACCCGGTGCGCCTGTGGGCCGTGCTCGACGAGTCGGTGCTGCGCCGGCCGATCGGTGGCACGAAGCCGATGTGCCTGCAGCTGGAGCACCTGATCGAGATGACCCACCTGCCGAACCTGACGCTCCAGGTCATGCAGTTCAAGTCGGGCGGCCACGCCGCCACCGGCGGTGCGTACAGCATTCTCCGTTTCCCGGAGCAGGACCTGCCGGACATCGTCTACATCGAGCACCTGACCAGCGCGCTCTATCTGGACAAGCTCGAGGACCTCGACAGCTACACGGCCACCATGGAGTCCCTCTGCGTGGCGGCCCCGCCGCCGAACAAGACCCGCGACATCCTCGCCGGGATCTTGAAGGAGTTCGAGCGCTGACGCATCAGCGTTTCAGCTGTTGTCGGTCAGCCAGGTGATGAGTGGCTTGGTGGCCCGCCAGTCCGCGCGGACCTGCTCGGCCAGCTCCGGCTTGTGGATGATCGGCTCGAAGCCGTAGGACTTGCTGACGGTCAGGGACTTGTGCCGGAGCAGCTCGATCCTCGGGTGCTCGGCGTCGTACCCGCGCGGGCTCGTCTTGAGCCGGTCGCCGCCGACCGTCCAGCCGGCTGCGGTCAGCTTGGCCAGCAACTTCTCCAGCTGCTTCCCGCGCCGGTCGTCGTCGATCGCGGTCCGGACCCGGGCCAGTCGATCGGAGTTCGCCTCGTAGAAGCCGGCCGCCACCCGCACGCCCGGCGCCGACACCTGGACGTACCACCCGGTCGACGGCGCCACGTCGATGAAGGCTCCCTGATGGGTCTTGTACGGCGTCTTGTCCCGCGCGAACCGGACATCGCGGTACGGCCGGAAGAGCTTCGCCGTCCCGAACTCCGCCTCGAGCTCCCCGAGCAGCGCCGCCATCGGCGCCCGGACCGATTCCTCGTAGACGTGCTTGTGCTCCGTCCAGAAGGTCTTGGTGTTGTCCATCTCGAGATCGTCGTAGAAGTCCAGCGCGGCGGCCGGGAACCCGGTGAAGCTCATGCGGTCCACGATAGTTCGGCACGCATACTTCGGGCGTAGTTGGGTACGGGCTCGGTCAGGAGGGCTCCGGGCAGGTGCGTCGGCCAAGACCAGGCGCGGGCCGGCGCACCGCCGCTGGCTTATGCTCGACGACCATGCGCGCGATTTCAGGTCACCGAGCTCGGTGGCCCCGAGGTCCTGGTTCCTGCAGAGCTCGAACCCCCGGTCGCGAGCCCGGATCAACTCCTCGTCGAGGTCAGCGCGGCCGGCGTGAACTTCGCCGACACGCATCGCACCGACGGCTCGTATCGCGGCGGCGTCAAGCTCCCGTTCGTCCCCGGTGTCGAGATCGTCGGCCGGACCGAGGCCGGTAGGCGGGTGCTCTCCCCCATCTTCGAGACCGGTGGCGGGTACGCCGAGTACGCCGTCGCGCCGGCGGACCGGGTGGTCGACGTACCCGACGAGGTCGGTGACGGGCAGGCGCTCGCGTTGCTGATCCAGGGGCTGACGGCGTGGCATGTACTGCGGAACAGCGCGCGACTCGCACCCGGTGAGTCGGTGCTGGTCAACGCGGCGGCCGGCGGCGTCGGCTCGTTGGCGGTTCAGCTCGCCAAGCACACTTCGGCGCCGGACAGGTCATCGCGACGGCCTCCACACCAGCCAAGCGCGAGCTGGCGCTGGAGCTCGGCGCCGATGTTGCGGTGGACAACGATCCGGACGGGTACGCCGATCGGATCCGGGCCGCGAGCAACGATCGCGGAGTCGACGTCGTCCTCGATTCGACCGGTGGACCGACGATGCTCGCCGGGCTCGAGTGCCTGGCCGGGTTCGGCCGGCTGGTCAACTACGGGAACACCGGACGCGAAGGCCGGCCGTCCGTCGATCCCAGTGCTCTTGCTCAGCGCAACCTTTCGGTCGCCGGATTCTGGCTGGTGCCGGCGATGGACCTGCCGGGTGGGTACGCCGAACCGTTGACCGAGCTCCTCGCGTTGACCGCGGCGCGAAAGCTCCGGCCACTCGTCGGCGTGGAGTATCCGCTCGAGGACGCCCGCCGGTCGCACGAGGACCTGCTCGCCCGCCGGAGCACCGGCAAGCTCATACTCAGGATTCGATAGTCGCGAAGAAGGCGCGGATGTCGGCAACCAGGATGTCGGGTTGTTCGAGGGCCGCGAAGTGGCCGCCGTGCGGGTGGCTGGTCCAGCGGACGATGTTGTCGGTGTGGGCGACCTTGTGGCGCAGCGGGATGAAGTTGTCGTGGGCAAGGTCGAGCAGCGCGGTGGGCGTGGTGGACGGCTCGGTCGGCCGGCCCCAGTACGACGCGTGCGCACGCTCGTAGTAGATCGCACCGGAGGATCCAGCGGTGCGCGTGAGCCAGTAGAGCATCACGTTCGTGAGCAGGTGGTCGCGGTCGATCTCGGACGCGGGATCGGACCAGGCTTCGAACTTCTCCGCGATCCAGGCCAGCTGTCCGACCGGTGAGTCGGTCAGGGCGTACGCCAGGGTCTGTGGCCGGGTCGACTGCAGGTCGGCGTACCCCTGCTGTTCCTTGCGCCACTGCTGGAAGCGCCGCCACGAGGCCCAGGTGCGATCCCGCTCGGCCTGGTCGAGCGGCGCGAGCTCCTCCGGGGTCGGTTCGGAGGTGGCGCCGGAGTTGGGGAGGAGATTGAGATGTACGCCGATCACCTGCTCGGGGTGGATCCGCCCGAGCTCACGGGAGATGCCGCCACCCCAGTCGCCGCCCTGGACGCCGTACCGGTCGTAGCCGAGCCGGGTCATCAGGACGGACCACGCACGGGCCACTCGCAGGAACTCCCAGCCGGGCTCCCGGGTTGGTCCGGACAGGCCGAAGCCCGGGATGCTCGGCATGACCAGGTGGAACGCGCCGGCCGGGTCGGCGCCGTACGCGCGGGGGTTCGTCAGCGGACCGACGATCTCGGTGAACTCGGCGAACGAGCCGGGCCAGCCGTGGGTGATGATCAGCGGGGTCGCGTCCGGTTCGGGCGAGCGGACGTGGGCGAAATGCACGTTCGCGCCGTCGATCGTGGTGGTGAACTGCGGCCATTCGTTGAGCCGTGCCTCGGACTTGCGCCAGTCGTACTCGTGCCGCCAGTACTCGACGAGGTCCTGCAGGTAGCCCAGCGGTACGCCGTACGCCCAGCCGACACCGGGTAGTTCGTCCGGCCAGCGGGTCAGGTCCAGGCGCGCTCGAAGGTCTGCCAGGTCGGTCTCGGGCACGTCCAGGTGGAACTCGTCGACAGTCACCCCGGCAGGGTCTCGCGGCAGCCGCGCGACCGCATCCGAATTCAGGCGTTGACCTTGTCCGCCTTGTCGCGGACGACCTTGACCGTGACAGCGGCGATCAGGCAGAGCGCACCCGCGCTGATCACGATCGTGACCAGCGTGCTCGAGCCGTTCAGCGCGTTGTCGCACGTCATCGGCGTGATCCCCGCCGCGGGCCGGAAGGACGAGCCGCAGTCGACCCCGGCCGACGAGACCGACCGGAAGCCGAGCAGCACCCCGGCGAAGACCAGGACCACTCCGGCGATACCGAGAATCTTGTTCAGCATCGTCACGGTGAGACCGGCTCCGCTGATGGTGGGCATGCCGATGGCATACCCCGTGAGCCCCGTTGCACTTCGTTCACTCCTGACGTCGACGGACCACCCACCATCGAACTTACGGTCCGTTGCCGGACGATCCCCACCCGAGCGGCCCGTCAGGACTGATTCTTCACATACTCCTTACTCAGGACATGACGCTGTGTGACGGCGGTCTCAAACTGCGACCGGGCCGGCGGAGGTGACTTTCAACCGAGGCGTTCTTCCAGGTGGACGGTGATCTCCTCGCCGGGCGCCTTGCCGATCAGGTCCCGGAGATCGCCCTTGACGGGGAGTTTGTGGGTACCGTCGCCGAGGGCCATGAACGAGCTCTCGAAGGGGTGGCCGTCCATGGTGCCGCGAACCTTGACCAGGCCGCGGGTGCCGAAGTACTCGGCCGAGCCGGGCATCTGCACGTAGGTCCAGCCGCCCTTGGCGTCGCTCTTCAGCAGCGGCGCGGTGAACGTCTTGTCCAGCTTTGCGGTCTTGTTGCTCACGATGAGCTCCTCTCTACACCCCTAGGTAGAGACTGGCGGACGGGTTTCGACATCCCTGGCCAAACTATTCTGGGGAAGTGCAGATGAACATCCGCCGCGCGGGGCGGGACGACGTGCCGGTGGTGCTGGGACTGCTCGACGGGGCGACCGAGTGGCTGGTCGCGCGGGGGCTGACCGACCAGTGGGGCACCGAGCCGCACTCGACGAGTCCGCGGCGGATCGCGCAGATCACCTCGTTCGCGGACGACGACGGGTTGTGGGTGGCCGAAGCGGACGGCCGGGTCGTCGGGGCGCTCGCCGTCGGGGACGCGATGCCGTACGTGCGGCCGGCCGAGGAGCCCGAGCTGTACGTGCGGCTGCTGGTCACCGATCGAGAGTCCGCCGGGCAGAACATCGGCGGCGTACTGCTCGATCACGCGCGCGAACTGGCGCGTGAGGCGGGAGTCGGGCTGCTCCGGGTGGATTGCTTCGCCGGTGGGGACGGTGCGCTGGTCCGGTACTACGAGAAGCAGGGGTTCACGCGGACCGAGACGTTCGCCGTACCGGTCAATGGTTCGGAGTGGCCGGGTCAGGTGCTCGCCCAGCGGTTGTGATCGAGCGATGAACGGTGCCGTGGGCATCCGAGCAGTGCGCGGAGAGGTCGTCGCCGGTGGCGTGGTCGACCTGGAGGGTCGAGTGCGTCAGGTGATAGCGGTCCGCGAGGAGTGCCTCGATCTCGATCCGGATCTGGTGGCAGTCGAGTCCCTCGGCGACCAGGATGTGCGCGGATGCGGCCGGCTCGCCGGAGGTGATCTCCCAGACGTGCAGGTCGTGCACCTCGACCACGCCGTCGATCGCGCACAACTCGGTGCCGAGCGCCTGCGGGTCAATGGCGGCGGGCGCGGCCTCGAGGAAGATCCGGCCGGAGTCACGGACCAGTGAGACACCGGCCTTCAGCATCAGCGCGGCGACCACCAGCGCGGCGATCGCGTCCGCCCGGGCGAAGCCGGTGAGGAGTACGACGAGACCCGCGATCGCGGTCGCGATGAACGCGAACAGGTCGTTCAGGATGTGCTGGAACGCGCCCTCGACGTTCAGGCTCGAGCGGTTGGCCTTGCTGATCAGCCAGGTGGCGAACAGGTTCACGACGATGCCGACCACACCGGTGATCAGCACCAGCGCGCCCTTCACCTCGGGCGGGTCGATCATCCGGTTGATCGCCTCGTAGACGAAGTACGCCGCGAGCAGCAGGAGCGTGATGCCGTTCGCCTGCGCGGACAGGATCTCGACCCGCTTGAACCCGTAGGTGAAGCCGCCGGCCGGCGGGCGGGCCGCGAGCCGGATCGCGATCAGCGCGAGCACGATGGCGATCGCGTCGGTGAGCATGTGCGCGGCGTCGGTGATCAGGGCCAGCGAACCGGCCGCGAGGCCGACGACGACCTCGGCCACCATGAAGCCGACGATCAGCGCGAGCGCACCACTGAGCAACTTCCGGTCGGCGCTCGAGGTCACGCCATGGCCGTGGCCGTGGCCATGGCCGTGTCCTTCGGCGCTCACGATTCCGACCTTTCCGGGTGGATGACGTCGGTGTGCTCGGTGTGGGCGACGGCCAGGTCGAGCAGCATCCGGACGTGCGCGTCGTCCAGCCGGTAGAAGGCGTTCCGGCCGTCACGCCGTACGGCGACCACCCGGTGGGCCCGGAGCAGCCGGAGGGCGTGCGAGGTGGCGGACTCGCTCAGACCGGTGATCGCGGCGAGATCGCAGACGCACAGCTCACCGTCGAGCAGCGCGACCAGCAACTTCAGGCGGCGGGCATCGCCGAGCAGGCCGAACACGTCGGCCGTATCGACGATGTCGCCCTCCGCGGGCATCCTGGCGTTGACGCTCGCCACCCGCTCGGGGTCGACCAACCGGATGTTGCAGGAGTCGAGCTGCACATCTGCAGAACTCTTCATACGTCGACAGTAGAGGACCCACTCGCGCCCCGCAACGTGCCGCCGGTTACAGCGTGTCAGCGAGCCACCGTAGTTGCCGCATCCGCTGCACCTGTGCGCCACCGTCGTGCCCGTTGAACGGCCAGACGTCGATCTCCGCCGTACCGCCGTAGTGGTTGAACGCCGCGAAGACGGTCGACGGTGGACAGACGGCGTCCATCAGCGCGACCGAGTACCGCGCCGGCGCGGTCGCCCGGGCGGCGAGATTCACACCGTCGAAGTAGTCGAGGACGGAGAACACGTCCTCGGGTGGCACGCGCCGACGGGCGAGATAGTCGGCGATCTCGCCGTACCCGCTCTCCCCCGCCATCTCGGCGGCCCGCCGGAAGTGCGTCAGGAACGGTACGTCGATCAACGCCGCCGCCAGGTCGGAACGCAACCCGGCCACCGCCTGCGCGATCGCTCCCCCTTGGCTGCCGCCGGCCACCACGATCCGGGCCGGGTCCGCGACCGGATGGCTCTGCGCCGCGTCCACCGCCCGGACCGCGTCGGTGAAGACCCTGCGGTAGTAATAGGAGTCGCGGTCGACCAGTCCACGGGTGAGGAATCCGGGCACCTGCGGGTTCGCGCCCGGATCGGGATCCGCCGTCTCGGTCCCTTGACCGCGGGTGTCCATCACCAGTACGGCGTACCCGGCGGCCGGGAACACGAGCCAGTCGATCGGCCAGTTCCGCCCACCCTGGTACCCGAGGAACTGGACGACCGTCGGCAGTGGACCCTGCATCCCCCGCGGTGCCAGGAACCACCCCGCGATCCGATGCCCGCCGAAGCCGGTGAACCGCACGTCCCACACGTCGACCAGTGACAGGCCTGCGTCGTACGGGACGAACGACGCGTCGAGCGGATCGGTCTCGGCCTTGGCCAGCGTCTCCTGCCAGAACCGCTCGAAGTCGGCCGGCTCGGTGCGCTCCGGCGGTACTCGCGAAGCTCCGGCAACGGCTTGTCGAACAAGGGCATGGTGATTCCTCTCGAGGTCGGCTGATCAGCCTTTGATGCCGCCGGCCAGACCGGCCCCGCGGATGAAATAGCGCTGGAAGAGCAGGAAGATGACGATCGGCAGCACCACCGAGATCAGTAGACCCGCCATGAACAGATTGAGCTGCACGTTGTCGCGGATGGACGGCAGCATCACCGACAGCGGCTGCTTGGTCCGGTCCGGTAGGACCAGCTTCGGCCAGAGGTACTCACGCCAGGCCGCGATGATCGACAGCAGCGAGACCACGCCGATGATCGGGCCGGACAACGGCAGCACCAGCGAGGTGAACATCCGGAAGTTGCCGACGCCATCGATCTTCGCCGCCTCGAACAGCTCGGGCGGAAGCTGTGCGAAGAACCGGCCGGTGATGATCACGTTGAAGGCGCTCGCCCCGGCGGGCAGCCAGATCGCCCAGTAGGTGTTGATCAACGACCCGCCGAGGATCGGTACGTCGAGCACCGTCAGGTACAGCGGTACCAGCGAGATGACGCCGGGGATGAACAGGGTCGCCAGCAGCGCGCCGTTGATGATCTTGGCGTACTTCGGTCGCAGGATCGCCAGCGCATAGCCGCCAGTCGTTGCCACCAGCACCGAGACCGCCCAGTTGCCGAGGGCAACCCGATCCCAGCTGAACGGCGGCCAGCACCCCGGCGACGACCACCGCGAGCACTTTCCGAGCCGAACCGAGCATGGGCGGTCCCTCCGACAGCGAGGCGTCCGCCCGGGTGCTGCCGGCAACCTCGACCTGCTGGTGGATGCGATCACTCAGGCGAGGCCGAGGCGGTAGGCGTAGGCGACGGCTTGGGCTCGGTCGCGGAGGTTGGCTTTGGCGAAGAGGTGGTTGATGTGGGTTTTGACCGTCGCCTCGCTGACAACCAGGTGGCGGGCGATCTCGGTGTTGGAGAGGCCGTCGGCGATCAGGCGGAGCACCTCGATCTCGCGCGGGGTGAGACCGGTGTCGGCGGGGTCGGCGGGTTTGGGGGTGGCGGCGCCTTCGATCAGGCGGCGTTGGACCTCGGCGTCGACGATGGACTGGCCGGCGGCCGCCGCCTGCAGGGCACGGCCGATGGACTCGGCGTCGGCGTCCTTGGTCAGGTAGCCGCGCGCACCGGCCCGGAGCGCGGACAGGACCGAGTCGTCATCGCTGTACGTCGTGAGTACGACGACCGCCGTGCCCGGGTGGTCCGCGCGGATCCGGCGGGTCGCCTCCACGCCGTCGCAGTTCGGCATTCGCAGATCCACCAGCAAGACGTCCGGGTTGTACTCGGCAACCAACCGAACGGCCTCCTCGCCGTCAGATCCAGCCGCGACCACGTCGATGCCCGGCAGCAGCTTGAGCAACGTGACCAGCCCGTCCCGGACGACCCTCTGGTCATCGGCGACCACCACTCGCACCGCACTCATCCAGGCACCTTCAGTTCCACCCGCCAACCGTCGGACGTCGGTCCGGCCTCCAGTGTGCCGCCGATGAGGTCGGCCCGTTCCCGCATACCGAGCAGACCATAACCCCCGGGCGCGGCCCGGTCCGGGCGCCTCCCCGGCCGGTCCTCGACCGTCAGCCGGACCTCGTCGCCGTACGACAGCTTCACGACCACCGGCGCACCTGGCGCGTGCTTGCGGGTGTTCACCAGCGCCTCCTGGACCGTGCGATACAGCGTGCTCATCACGTCCGCCGGCAGCTCCCGCTCGCCGCCGCTCACCTCGAACTCCGCCGTCGCCCCGCTCTCCAGCCGGTACGCCGTGACCAGATCGTCCAGCGCCCGTACGTCGGGAACCGCATCCTCACGCAAGGCCGCCACCGCCCGCCGGGCCTCGGCCAGTCCCTCGGCTGCCAGACCCTGCGCCCGTGTCACCTGCTCGATCGCCTCCGACGACGCGCCGTCCCGAACCAGCATCAGCCGCGCCCCCTGCAGACTTAACGACAGTCCGGCCAGGGAATGCGCGAGTACGTCGTGCACGTCGCGAGCGATCCGCGCCCGCTCGGCCAGCGCGGCAGCGCGACTGTGTTCCTCGATCGCCGCCTGCTTGCGCGCCACCGAGACCTCGAGCTGATCGAGTTGCTCCTCGCGGGTACGACGGTTGATCGAGGCAAGCACCAGTGCCGTGACGCCGAACGCCGTACCGACCGCGCCCGCGACCGAGTGGGTGTTGAGGTAGATCGGCACGCTCGCACCGAGGATCCCGAGCAACACGACGACCAGTTGCAGCTGCCCGGGCGGGCGGTACCGGACGGCGACCCGCGCGGCCCAGAACGGCAGCACGATGAACAGACTCTGCGGCAACGCGAACCACAGCAGCCCACCGGCCACGGTGAAGACCAGCAGGCCGGCAGTTGCCCGGCGCGGCTGCTCGCCGTACCGCAGCTGGAGCAGCGTGAAGTTGCCCAGGACAACGAATACGGCGAGCACGAGCAGCACCGGCAACGGGAAGCGGCGCTCGTCCGCACGGGCGGCCGTCGGCAGCAGCGCGGCGATCACCAGAACCCCGGGCGCCGACCGGAGCAGGATCCCTGGGCGGGGCGAGGCCTTCGCCCGGTCCCAGAGCGTCTGGTTCATACCGCCATCATGCCCGCTCGACGGCGAACGGGATCCGCAGCCCGAGTGCCCGGCGGTAGATCATCACGTTCTGCGCCCCAATGGTGAGGCCGATCGTCAGCGCGAGGGTCGCCTGGCCGAGCTTGCTGTCCGGCCACAGCGCGGCCGACGCCGCGGCGGCACCGACGCGTAGCGCGATCGTCAGCACCCAGAGCAGCAGTGTCGCGACGGTCCCCTTCTGCCACAAACCCGCCTCCCGCCGCTCGAGCCGGATGCTGCCACCGCGGGCGAGCCCGACCCCGATCAGTACGACGCAGTCGAGCCCGAGAAACGCGAGTTCCCCGGTCGACGCCCCGTCGACGGTGGACCAGATCGCGTACACCCCGACGAGCGTCAGGACCGCCGGCATCAGCACCAGCGATCGCTGGGTCACCAGCGAACCGGTGACCTGCCGGCCGACCACACGCACCAAGACCAACAGACCCACCAAGATCCCCACCACGAGGCTGGCCGACATATCCGGTTGTCCTTTCCGAGGAGTTTCGTTGCCGGTCACAACACTCCTCGGAAAGGACGCCGTACACGTCAGCCCGGAGTTGAGACCCGGGTGGAACCGGGTCTCAACCCCAGGGTTGAGGATCAGGCCAGGGAGACCAGATCCAGGTAGTCGTCGGTCCAGAGGTCCTCGGTGGCGTCCGGGAGGATCAGGACCCGGTCGGGGCGGAGGGCCTCGATGGCGCCCTCGTCGTGGGTGACCATGACGATCGCGCCGGGGTAGCTGCCGACCGCCCCGAGGACCTCGTCGCGGGAGGCAGGGTCCAGGTTGTTGGTCGGCTCGTCCAGCAGCAGCACGTTGGCGCCGGAGTGAACGAGACCGGCCAGCGCCAGGCGGGTCTTCTCCCCACCGGACAGCACATGCGCCGGCTTGTCCGCGTCGTCACCGCTGAACAGGAACGAACCGAGCACGTTGCGGACCTCGCCGTCGGTCAGGCCGGGCGCGACCGACGCCAGGTTCTGCCGGACAGTACCGGCCAGGTCCAGGGTGTCGTGCTCCTGGGCGAAGTACCCGAGCCGTAGCCCGTAGCCGGGGACGACCTGGCCGGCGTCCGGCTCCTCGCGACCCGCGAGCAGCCGGAGCAGGGTGGTCTTGCCCGCGCCGTTCAGCCCGAGGATGACGACCCGGCTGCCCCGGTCCACGGCCAGGTCGACGCCGTCCAGGACCTGCAGTGCGCCGTACGCCTTCTTCAGGCCGACGGCGGTCAGCGGGGTCTTTCCGGACGGCGCCGGCTCGGGCAGCCGGATCCGGGCCACTCGGGCGGACCGGCGTACCGGCTCCAGGTCGGCGAGCATCTTGTCCGCGCGCCGGGCCATGTTCTTGGCGGCGACGGCAGTGTTGGCGCCGGCCTGCATCTTCGCCGCCTGGGCGTGCAGGACCGCCGCCTTGCGCTCGGCCGTGTGGCGTTCCCGGGTCCGGCGGCGCTCGTCGGTCTCCAGCTGTTCGAGGTACTTCGTCCAGCCGGTGTTGTGGAGGTCGATCGTGAGGCGCTGCGGGTCCAGGTGGAACACCCGGTTGACCGTTGCCTTGAGCAACTCGCGGTCGTGGCTGATCACGATCAGGCCGCCCGGGTAGCCGAGCAGGAAGGACCGCAGCCACAGCACCGAGTCGGCGTCGAGGTGGTTGGTCGGCTCGTCGAGCAGCAGCGTGTCGTGCTGCGCGAACAGGATCCGGGCCAGCTCGACCCGGCGGCGCTGGCCGCCGGACAGTTCGCCGATCGGCTGCTCGAGGGCGCGGTTGGGCAGGCCGACGCCGGCCGCCAGCCGGGCCGCTTCGGCCTCGGCCGCGTACCCGCCCCCGGCCTGGAACTGCGCCTCGGCCTTGGCGTACGCCGCCATCGCGCGCTCCTGGGCTTCGCCGACGGCCGTGCTCATCGCGGACTCGGCCTCGCGAAGCTTGCGGACGGCGACGTCGAGTCCGCGCGCGGACAGGATGCGTGCCGTGACCGTGACGGCGGGGTCGGCGGCGCGCGGGTCCTGCGGCAGGTAGCCGATCGAACCCGACACGGTGATCGAACCCGCAGCCGGGCGCTCTTCGCCGGCCAGCGTCTTCATCAGGGTGGTCTTGCCGGCGCCGTTGCGGCCGACGAGCCCGACGCGGTCGCCCGGGCTGACGTGGAACGAGAGGTCGGACAGCAGCAGGTGGCCGCCGACGCGAATATCTACACCGCGAACGGTGATCATGGTTACTCTCCGTGATAGCTAAAGGACACACTTCTGGCGCGGAAGCGGGTCCACAGCTAGACACAGAGGCAAGTAGCCATGCATTCACGGTAGCTGGGCGGACAAGAACCGTCAGCTGATTTTCGCCGGGAGTTCGACGGTGAAGCGTGCACCGCCGCCGGGGCGGTCTTCGACGCGGATGGTGCCGGCGTGCCATTGGACGTGGCGGGCGACTATGGCCAGGCCTAGGCCTACGCCGCGGCCTCGGCCGGAGGTTTCGCCGCGACCGAAGCGTTCGAAGATGCGGGTGCGGTCCTCGGCGGCGATGCCCGGGCCGGCGTCGTCGACGGTGATGATGACGCCGAGACCGCCGGCCTCGACACCGACGCCCTTGCAGCCGCCGGCGTGGTCCTCGGCGTTCTCGACCAGGTTCGCGATCACTCGCTCGAGCCGCCGCTTGTCGGCCTGCAGGATCAACCCCTCGGCCTCGGGCTCGACCGTGGTCACCTCCCGCCCGGCGGTGGCGTCGGCCGCGGCTCGGACCAGGTCGGCGATCCGGACGATCTCCCGGCTGCCCTGGTCACCACCGTCGTCGCGGGAGATCTCCAGCAGGTCGATCACCAGCCGCCGGAACCGGTCCAGGTCGTATCCCAGCAGCTCGACCGGCTCCCGCACCGCCGCGGGCAGTTCGGCGCGGTGGTTCTGGATCAGCTGCATCGAGTTCAGCATCGTCATCAGCGGCGTCCGCAACTCATGGCTCACGTCGCCCGCGAACCGCGCGTCCGCCGCGACCCGGCGTTCCAGGTCGGCCGCGGTCTGGTTGAACGACCTCGCCAACCCACCCAGGTCCCGGTCGTTCTCGGCCTGCAGCCGGGCATCGAGCTTCCCGCGCGCGACCGCGTCCGCCACCCGGGTCAGCTCGGCCAGCGGCCGCAGCGCCAGCGTGCTCGCGAGCCGGCCGACCGCCAGGCCGATCAGCGCGGTCACGAGCGCGGCGACGATCAGCGTGATCTTCAACGTCCGCAGCGTGTTGTCCAGGTTGTCGAGCGGATGCCACTCGAAGAACGCCTCCCCCGGCCGCGTCATCGGTACGCCGACCGCGAGCACCTGCTGCCCACTCACGTCGATCCGGCGATGCGCGGTAGCGCCGGCCCGCACAGTCGCGATCAGGTCGGGCGGGAGGTCCGGCGGCTTGCCGGTCAGGGACCACCACTGATCGTCGAAGTACAGCAGTGAGGCCGCGGAGTCGGTGGACGGCAGCGTGTTCAGCAGATCCATCACGCTGACGTCCGGGTTCGGCGTCGGGCTGCCGCACTCCGCGCGTTCGCGGGCCGGGTGGCAGGGCTGGGGCGCGCCGAACAGCCCGTAGTGCAGCGCCGCGGCGTTGTCCGCCGTCTCGACCACCGCGGACGACTCGCGCTGCTCGGTCAGGTAGTTCGAGACCACGCCCCACGTGACCAGCGCCAGAGCCGTCGACAGCCCGAGCGCCAGCAGGCCGTACGCCAGCATGACCCGACCGCGCAGGCCAAGGGGTCGCACCAAGTCGTGGCGCCTGCTACGCGCCGCCCCGCGGGCGCGACCCCTCAACCGTCCCAGCAAGGTCAGCTCACCAGTCGGTAGCCCAGACCGCGGGCGGTGACGAGGTGTTTCGGGCTGGCCGGGTCGTGCTCGATCTTCAGCCGGAGACGCCGGATGTGGACGTCGACGATCCGGCTGTCACCGAAGTAGCCGTACCCCCACACCTTCGACAGCAACTGCTCCCGGGAGAGCACCTTGCCCTCGGCACCGGCCAGCTCGGCGAGCAGCTTGAACTCGGTCCGGGTCAACGGCAGTACGGCGCCGTCGCGGGTCACCTCCGCCCCCGGAACGTCGATCCGCAGGTCGCCGACCTCGAGCAGGTCGGACTGCCGCGCGTTGCCCGGCTCGACCCGCCGCAGCAGCGCCCGGATCCGGGCCGACAGCTCCTTGGCCACCAGCGGCTTCGTCACATAGTCGTCTGCTCCCGCCTCCAGTCCGGCGACCACGTCGTGGCTGTCGGTCCGCGCGGTCACCATGATGACCGGCACGTCACTGGTACGGCGGATCTCGCGGCAGACCGTGAATCCGTCCCGGTCCGGCAGCATCAGGTCCAGCAGCACCACGTCCGGCTGGACCCGGCGAAGCGCGGCCAGAGCGTCGTACCCGTTGGCCGCCTCGGCGACCTGGTACCCCTCGTCCTCCAGGGCGAGCCGCAGCACCCGCCGGATGCGCGGCTCGTCGTCGACCAACAGCAGGCTGTGTGCCACGCCCCCAGTGTCGCTCACCGCCGGGGTTACGAGCGTCATGAAACCGTCATGTCCCCGCGCGCCCGAGGTGACAACTCGTTGACGGTTGCGTGATCGCGGATCCGGCCGCGCCCGGGAGTCCTAACTTCGGCGCTATCGAGTCCCGGAGGAGGACCAATGGCCAGAAGACGGCTGGCGGCAGTATCCCTTGCCGCCGTGGCGAGTCTCGTGCTCGCCGCCTGCAGCAACGACGGCGGATCGGCATCCGGATCCGGAGGCACCGCTGCCACGCCGGTCACCGGCGGCACCCTGAACATGCTCGGGGCCGGCGATGTCGACTACATGGATCCCAACCTCAGCTACTACTCCGTCGGGTACCTGAACCTGCGAATGTGGAGCCGGCAGCTGTTCACCTACCCGGCGGATCCGGGCACCGACAACACCAAGCCGGTGGCCGACCTGGCCACCGACATCCCGACCGCGGCCAACGGCGGGATCAGTGCCGACGGCAAGACCTACACGATCAAGATCCGCCCGGGCGCGCAGTGGAACACCACGCCGGCCCGCCAGGTGACCGCCGCGGACATGGTCCGGGGAGTCAAGCGGACCGCGAACCCGGTGCAGCCGTTCGGTGGCATCCCCGACTTCGCCAACCTGATCGTCGGGTACAAGGCGTTCACGGACGGTTTCGCCAAGGTGGCCAAGACGCCGGCCGCGATCCAGGCCTACATCGACAAGACGCCGCTGCCCGGTGTGGTCGCCAAGGACGACACCACGGTCGAGTTCCACCTCACCCAGCCGGCCACGTACTTCGTCGACATGCTGACCCTGACCGCGTTCTCGCCGGCTCCGGTCGAGTCGCTCAAGTACCTGCCGGCCAGTACCGAGCTCGGCAACCACTACCCGTCCGACGGCCCGTACAAGGTCGACTCCTGGGTCCCGACCAAGTCGATCACGTACTCGCGCAACCCGGCCTGGAACGCGTCCACCGACCCGGTCCGCAAGGCGTACGTCGACAAGATCGTGGTGAACGAGACGGTCAGTCAGGACTCGATCCAGCAGCAGTTGCAGACCGGGACCCCGACCGCCGACCTCGAGTGGGACGTCCCGCCGCCGCCGTCGCAGCTGCCCGGGCTGATCGCGAAGAAGGACAAGAACCTGAACCTCGGCATGACCGCGTCCAGCAACCCGTACGTCATCTACAACACCGCGTCGCCGAACAACAACAAGGCACTGGCGAACGTGAAGGTGCGGCAGGCGATCAGCTACGCGATCAACCGCGACCACATCCTGCAGGTCCTCGGCGGTCCGACGATCAACCCGCCGCTGACGCACGTCCTGCCGGACAACATCGTCGGCTCGAAGCAGATCGATCCCTACCCGTACAACCCGGACAAGGCCAAGCAGCTGCTGGCCGAGGCGGGCTTCCCGCACCTGACGCTGAAGTTCCTGTACCGGAACGCGTCCGAGGGCAGCAGCAAGTCCTTCCAGACGGTTCAGCAGGACCTGTCCAAGGCCGGTATCACGGTGGTCGGCGTACCGTCGCCGAACGCGGACTTCTACGTGAAGTACCTGCAGGTGCCGACGGTCGCGCAGCGTGGGGTCTGGGACCTGTCGCTGGCCGGCTGGGGTGCTGACTGGTACGGCAACGCGGCGCTGTCGTTCTTCAACCCGCTGTTCTCCGGCGAGCCGTCGTACCCGCCGATCGGCAGCAACTTCGGGCTGTACAGCAGCTCGGCGACGAACGCGCTGATCGACCAGGCCGAGAAGGCGCCCAGCGAGGACCAGGCGGCGGACCTGTGGGCCAAGGCCGACGCGCAGGTGATGGCCGACGCGCCGTTCTTCCCGCTGACCAACCCGAAGAACGCGAACTACCACGCGCCGCAGGTCAACAACGCCGTCTACGTGCCGGCGCTGCAGATGTTCGACCCGACCAACGTGTGGCTGTCCACAGGCAAGCAGGGCGGCTAGAACTGTGCTTTGGCCGGGCCTTCGGCGCCGGCAGGGTCATGGGGCCTTGCCTCCCGTCCTTCCCTCATCGCTCCAGTCGCTGCGCTCCCTACGCTCCTCAGTCCAGGACGGGAGGGCCCATGACCGCGCTATTGGCCGGGAGATCTCATGACACTGCTTGAAGTAAGGGACCTCCGGGTCTCCTTCGACACCCCGGACGGCACCGTCCGCGCCGTCCGGGGCCTGTCGTTCGACGTGGAGGCCGGGCAGACGCTGGCGATCGTCGGCGAGTCCGGTTCCGGCAAGAGCGTCTCCACCCAGACCATCGTCGGGCTGACCCGCGGCGCCAAGGTCTCCGGTACGGCGTTCTTCGACGGAACCGACCTGATCACCGCCGATCAGTCGACCCTGCGCCGGTTGCGCGGGGCCCAGATCGGGATGATCTTCCAGGACCCGCTGTCCAGCCTGCACCCGCACTACCGGATCGGCTGGCAGATCGTCGAGATGATCCGCGCGCACGACCGGGTGATCAGCAAGCAGGCGGCCCGGAAACGGGCCGCCGAGCTGCTCACCCTGGTCGGCATCCCGCGCGCGGCCGAGCGGATCGACGACTACCCGCACCAGTTCTCCGGCGGGATGCGGCAGCGGGTGATGATCGCGATGGCGATGGCGCTCGACCCGGCGCTGCTGATCGCGGACGAGCCGACCACCGCACTCGACGTGACCGTGCAGGCCCAGGTGCTGAACGTGATGCGCCGGCTGCAGGAGCAGTTCGGTACGGCGATCATCCTGATCACCCACGATCTCGGGGTGGTGGCCGAGATGGCCGACGAGGTGGTGGTGATGTATGCCGGCGCGGTGATGGAACGGGCGCCGCGCCGCGACATCTTCTACCGCAACCATCACCCGTACACCCAAGGGTTGCTGGCCTCGCTGCCGGCCCGCAGCGGCGACCGGCTGACCCCGATCCCGGGCACGCCACCCAGCCTGATCAGCCTGCCGGCCGGGTGCCCGTTCGCGTCCCGCTGCCCGCACGTGTTCGACAAGTGCCGCACCGAGGCACCGCCGCTGACCGACGTCGCCCGCGATCCGAGGCACCAGTCGGCCTGCTGGCTGCCCCACGAACAGAACGAGGCGATCGCGTCATGAACGACGACGTACTACTCAAGGTGGAGGACGTCCGCAAGGAGTTCCCCACGCAGGCGCGGGAGGTGGTCCGGGCGGTCGACGGGGTGTCTCTCGAGGTGAAGAAGGGCGAGACGCTCGGCCTGGTCGGCGAGACCGGGTGCGGCAAGTCGACCCTGGCCCGCTGCATGGCCCATCTGTACGACGTGACGTCCGGCTCGGTGTGGTTCGACGGCGCCGAGATCAGCACGTTGTCACGCCGGGCGATGCGGCCGATCCGGCGCGAGGTCCAGGTGATCTTCCAGGACCCGTACGGCTCGCTGAACCCGCGCCGCCGGGTCGGCTCGATCATCGGGGACCCGTTCGCCATCCACAACATCGCGTCGGGTGCGGAACGGAAGCGGAAGGTCCAGGAGCTGATGGCGCTGGTCGGGCTGAACCCTGAGCACTACAACAGGTTCCCGGCCGAGTTCTCCGGTGGCCAGCGGCAACGAATCGGGGTGGCCCGGGCGCTGGCCCTGCGGCCGAAGCTGGTGATCTGCGACGAGCCGGTGTCGGCGCTGGACGTGTCGATCCAGGCTCAGATCATCAACCTGCTCGCCGATCTGCAGAAGGAGTTCGACCTGACCTACGTGTTCATCTCGCACGACCTGTCCGTGGTCCGGCACGTGAGTGACCGGATCGCGGTGATGTACCTGGGCAAGATCGTCGAACTCGCGCCGACGAACGAGTTGTTCGGCCAGACCCGGCATCCGTACACCCGCGCGCTGCTGTCCGCGCTGCCGGTGGCCGATCCGGACACGGCCGACAGCCGTGAGCAGATCATCCTCGGGGGCGACATCCCGGCCGCGACGAACCCGCCGGAGGGGTGCAGGTTCCACACGCGGTGCCCGAAAGCCCGAGCCGACTGTGCATCCGGCGAACCACCACTCCAGCCGGTCCTGGATGACTCCGGCAACCACCGGACCGCGTGCTTCTACCCGTTGACCCTGGGCGAGGACTTGTCCACAGCCGTACCGGACTTGAAGGCATCATGACTGTGCTTTTGGCCGGGCCTTCGGCACCGGCGGGGTCATGGGGCTTTGCCTCCCGGCCTTCCCTCGTCGCTCCGGTCGCTTCGCTCCCTCCACTCCTCAGTCCAGGCCGGGAGGCCCCATGACCACGGCGATCGAGATGGTTGATGTCACGGGTGAGGCACCGGCGATCGAAGGGCGTAGTCCGTTCGTCTTGGCGCTGCGGAGGTTGCGGCGGGACAAGGTGGCGATGATCTCGCTGGTGGTGATCCTGCTGATCGTGCTGATGGCGATCTTCGCGCCGGTGTTCGCCGCCATCACCGGGCACCCGCCGAACGAGCAGTACCGCGACATCGGGCTGACACCGGACGGCCTGCCACGCGGACCGAACGGAACGTTCTGGCTGGGCACCGACGACCTCGGCCGGGACATCTTGGTACGAATCGCGTACGGCGCTCGCGTGTCACTGCTCGTGGGTGTCATCGCGACCGCCATCACCGTGGCGATCGGAGTCGTGCTCGGGCTCGCGGCGGGGTTCCTCGGGGGGATCACCGACACAGTCCTCGCACGACTGATCGACGTCGTCCTGTCGGTACCGTTCCTGCTGGTCGCGATCGCGCTGGTGTCGGTCACCGGACCGAGCCTGACGGTGACGGTCCTGGTGATCGGATGCTTCAGTTGGGCGTCCGTCGCCAGGATCGTGCGCGGTCAGGTGCTATCGCTGCGCGAACGCGAGTTCGTCGAGGCGGCGCGCTCACTGGGCGCGGGTGACAAGCGGATCATGTTCGTCGACATCCTGCCGAACGTGCTGGCGCCGGTGATCGTCTACACCACGCTGCTGATTCCGGTGGTGATCGTGACCCAGGCGACGTTGTCGTTCCTCGGGCTCGGACTGCCGCCGCCAACCGCCGACTGGGGCGGGATGATCAGCGCATCGCAGAACTACTACACGACCGCGTGGTGGTTCATCCTGTTCCCCGGTCTGGCACTGCTGATCACGACGCTCGCGTTCAACCTGTTCGGCGACGGTGTCCGGGACGCCTTCGACCCACGCGCGGATCGGACCTAGTCATGGCTGTCTTTCTGTTACGCCGGATCGGGCACGGCATCCTGGTCCTGTGGCTGATCACGATCGCGGTGTTCGGCCTGTTCTTCGTTGCTCCGAGCAACGTGGCGCAGACGCTGGCCGGCCGGCAGGCGACGCCGGAGACCATTGCCCTGATCAAGCACCGGCTCGGGCTGGACCTGCCGGTCTGGAAGCAGTACCTGCACTTCGTCGAGAACGCGGTGCAGGGCAACCTCGGGTACGACTACTACCACCAGGTGCCGGTGACCACGATCATCGGGCAGGCGCTGCCGATCACGGTGTCGCTGGCGCTCGGCGCCGCCGTACTGTGGTTGTCCCTCGGCGTCTTCAACGGGGTGATCTCGGCGGTGCATCCGCGGTCGCTGGCGGACCGCGGGCTGACGTTGTTCGCGTTGTTCTTCTACTCGTTCCCGTCGTTCCTGCTCGGGCTGCTGTTGCTGTACTTCCTCTACTTCCGGCTCACGCTGGCCGGATACCACTGGTTCCCAGCCGGCGGCTACTCGCCGTTGTCCGCCGGAGCCGGGGCGTGGTTCCAGCATCTGTTCCTGCCATGGATAGCGCTGGCTTTGTTGCTGGCAGCAACCTATACCCGGCTGACCCGCGGATCGATGCTGGACGTGCTCGGCGAGGACTACATCCGCACGGCGCGTTCGAAGGGCATCCGGGAGAGCCGGGTGATCGTCCGGCACGGCCTGCGCAGCGCGATGACGCCGGTGGTGACGCAGTTCGGCATCGACCTAGGCCAGCTGATCGGCGGCGTGGTGGTGACGGAGACCGTGTTCAGCCTGCCGGGGCTCGGCCAGACCGCCGTGGTCGCGATCAACCAGCAGGACCTGCCGGTGATCATCGGCATCGTGCTGTTCGCCTCGGCGGCGGTCGTGGTCGCGAACATCCTGGTCGACATCGCGTACGCCGTCCTGGATCCGCGGGTCCGCCTGCACTAGAGATAGGTAGTTCTTGCCGATGAGCCGGGCGTGGGCATCGCCGTACAAACGAAGGCATGAATGGATTACGTGAACTGATCAAAGGCCCGGTCGTGCTGCCGGGCGACCCGGGCTGGGACGCCGCACGACGCGCGTGGCACCTGCTAGACCGCGGCCAGCGCCGCGTCGGTGGCGCCGGCCAGGTAGCAGTGCCGCGACTGCTGCAGCAGCGTCTCCGTCAACGGCACGACGTCACCCAGCTGCTCGTACAGGTCCACGGCCTCCGCACAGCGGGCGACCGCCTCCGGGAAGCGGTGCGCGATGTGCAGCTCCCAAGCGAACCCGGCCAGCACCTCGGCCTGCTCGGCGATCGGCAGCCGACCGACGTACGGGATGACGGCTTCGTAGTGGGCGAGCGCCTGGCGGTGCGAGCCGGCCGCGGTCGCGTCGCGCGCCGCCCGGGGCGCGTACGCGACAATCGTGTCGGCGTCACCTGCTCGGACCGCGTGGTGCACCAGTGGATAGAGCAGCCGCTCGTGGTTGGTGCCCAGGATCAGCTCCACGATCCGCGCGTTCAGCGCGCGGCGCCGGATCACTGGCAGTGCCTGCTCGATCGCCCGCCGGGCCAGCTCGTGCCGGAACGCGACCGCGCCTGTGCGTGCCTCGAGGATGCCGCGGCGCTCGGCGCGGGTGAGGGCGTCGGTCCGGCCCTCGACGACAACTTCGGCGTACTTGAGGCCGAGCGGCCGCGGGATCACCGAGAGCAGCTCGACCACGCCGACACTCTCCTGGTCCAACGTATGCAGCCGGGCCAGCGTCGCGTCCACGACCGTCGCGGGTACGGCGTCCGCCGGGCTGGCGAGCGCTTCGGTCAGGTAGAACGGGTTCCCGTTGGTGAGGCGGAACAGCTCGTCCGCGTCACGGCCGGCGTCGACGGCCATCGACCGTACGGCGTCCTCCGAAAGCGGCCGCAGCACGACGCGATGCACCGTGACATCGGTCAACGCGCCGAGCAGGACGCGCAGTGGGTGCCGCGCATCGATCTCGTCGTCACGGTAGGTCAGAATCACCACTAGCCGGAGCTGATCCACGCGTCGCGCCAGGTACCTGAGGAGGTCGAGCGTGGCGTCGTCGGCCCAATGCACGTCCTCGATCACCAGCACGGTCGGCGTCGACCCGCCGAACTCCTGGATCACCGGCTCATACAGGTCCAGGCCACCTGCCAGCGCCCGGGCCAACGGCCCATCAGTCCCACGTACGGCGTCGCGCAATGGTTGGAGCGGTGGCGGCGCGAGCATGTCGTCGCACGCACCCCGCAGTATCCGCGTGGCCGGGCCGAGCCGGCCGGCCACTTCACGGACCACGCTCGTCTTCCCGATCCCCGCTTCTCCGGTCAGCAGCACGACGGACCCATGGTCCGCGTCCACCGCGGTCAGGGCAGCACGAACCGCCCATTCCCGCTCCAGCAACTCCATCAAAAACCCCCGAGATAGATCTCAAATCCCCCCAGCACACTCTGGTGGGCGGCGCTGTGGGAAGTGCTAGGGGTTCAGCTGAGCAGTGCTGTGGTCTGGGGACTCGGGGTGGTCTGGAGCTCGGCGGCGAGCAGGTCGGCCAGGACGTTGTACTGGCGGACGGCGGCGGCACGGTCGCCCTGGATCAGGTGCAGCGAGATGAGGGCGCGGTGTGCCGATTCGAGCAGGGGGTCATGGCTGACCGCCCGCTGATAGAGGTCGACGCTCTCCTCCACGCGTCCCTCCGTCGCGCGGGCGTCGGCGAGCGTGAGGAGGGATCGCTCGAACGTTTGCCTGAGCGCCTCCCGGCGGTCGTCGATCCACGCGGCGCCGGCGACGTCGACCAGATAGTCGCCCTGGTAGAGCGCGATCACGCGGGCCAGGTCCCCGGCTGCAGCGGCTCCCTCCAGGTCCGCGACGTCGTACGTGTGCTCGAGGGTCCGGTTGAACTCGTAGCGGCCGCCGCGGAAGGTGATCCAGTCCGAGCGACCGAGCGTACGGCGTACCTGGTGCAGGCAGGTGTGGAAACTGTTCCGCAGGGCCTGGGCGGAGGCGTCCGGCCAGAGCTCCGCGCCGATCTGGTCCTTGGTCACCGGACCGGAACCCAGCAGATAGAAGAACAGCTCGCGCGGCTTCGCATAGCCCCAGGCCGCGGCATCCAGCACGCTGTCGTTGCGCCGTACTTCGGATGCACCCAGGGCCTGCACGTGGAGTGACTCGACTCGGGTGTCCGCGATTGTGAGGGGTACCACCGACCGGCGAGCGCTTGGCTCGATCCCCGTGAGCTTGTCGACCGTGAACACCTCCCCCTCGGTCCACGCCGTACGAAAATCGTCCGGTGACAGGGCGTCGCGGGCCACCGCCAGGGTGGTCGAGACGTCCGCGGCCTCGACTGCCGGTACCGGAGTCCCCAGCTTCTCCCGCAGTGCGGCCGCATGACTCAGCAACCGGACGGCTTGCCTGATGTCCTTCTCAGCCAGGGCGGTGGTGGCCAGGGACTCGAGCAAGCTGGCTACTCGCCAGCGGTTGCCGGAGTCGTGGTGCAGACGAAGGCTCTGGGTGAGGAGGTCTCTCGACTCGGTGAGCTGACCGGACTTGCGTGCCTCCAAGCCCAAGAGGTGGAGAGCCCAGGCCAGGGTGACGGTCTGGCGCGTGCGCTCGGCCATCTGGCGAGCCTCTGTGAGGAGGATTGCGGCGGCCGCGGAGTCACCGCGGTAGTGCTGCACCGCGCCGAGCAGAGCAGTCGTCCACCCGAGTCCTTCGCCCGCACCGTCCTGCTCGTAGCGGGCGCGGGCGTCACGGAGCAGCTCTTCCGCATAGTCCAGCTCCCCGGCGAGCAGCTCACGCATGCCCAGGTAGTCGATCGCGCGGGAGAGGTTCGACTCGATGCCCAACTTCCGCCAGAGCTCGATACACCGCTGTCCGAGTCGGCGGGACTCGTCGTACTCGCCACGTCGCATCGCGGCCCCACCGAGCCAGTGCAGCTCGCGTGCCTCGGCCGTCGGATCCCCGGCAGCCTTCTGTGCGATGAATCCGGCCCGCAGTTGGGCCGTGGCCAGCTCGGCGTCGCCCTGCAGGTGGGCCATCGTGCCGAGGGCGATCTGGGCATCCGCCCGCAGCTCCGGCGGAACCGGGCCAGGCATCGCCAGCACCCGCTCCAGCCAGTCGCGGGCGTCCCGGTACCACCCGAGCAGGTACGACGCCCACCACATCCCGACCACGATCCGGGTCGCGGCCTCGGCCTCCTCGCGCTGCACATGCCAGGTCAGCACGGCCCGGATGTTCTGGCGCTCGGCCAGCAGGACATCCAGCCACTCCTGCTGTTCCTCGCCCTCCAACCGATCGGCCGCCCGCTCGATCAGGTCCAGCGCGTAGGCCGCCAGCCGCCGCGCCGGACCGAGGTCCGAACCGAGCCGGTACGCCGCGTACTGGCGGACGATCTGCAGTAACCGGTACCGCACCTCGTCGCCCTGCTGGACCATCACCAGCGAACGATTCATCAACCGGGACAGCGATTGCAGCACGTCAGGTCCGCGCAGTACGGCGACTGCCTCGACCGCGTCGACGCTGAAGCTCCCGGGGAACACCGAGAGCTGCGCGAGCAACTCCTGCTCCGGCGGATCCAGCAGACCCCAACGCCAGTCCAGCGCGTCCCGCAACGTGCGATGCCGCGGCATCGCCTCCCGATCGCCCCGCGTCAGCACGGCCAGGCTGTCGTCGAGGCGGCTCGCGATCTGGGCCGGAGACAACGTCGGGATCCACGCGGCGGCCAGCTCGATCGCCAGCGGTACGCCGTCCAGCCGGGCGCAGATCTCGGCGATGTCCGACGCGTTTCCCTCGGTCCGCTCGAACGTGTACGACGCCGCCTGCGCACGGTCCACGAACAAGCGGGTCGCCGCCTCGGCCAGCGGCGGTACGGCGAACACCGCCTCACCCGCGATCCCCAGCGCCTCCTGGCTCGTCGCCAGCACGGTGAGCTTCGGACAGGTCCGTAGCAGCTCACCGATCAGCGGGGCGACGGGATCGAGCAGGTGCTCGCAGTTGTCCACGACGAGCAGCAAGGGACCGCTGCACAGCCGCCTGGTCGCCGCCGCGACCGTTGCCTCCGGCAACTCGAGGACGTCGGCGAGGGCGGCCAGCACACCCGCGGAGCCGTCGCCCGGGCTGGTCGTGGCCAGGCCGAGCCAGCGCACTCCGGCGTACCGGGGGCGCACCCGGTCTGCCAGCGTCACCGCCAGCCTGGTCTTGCCCCCGCCCCCGGGTCCGGTCAGCGTCACCAGCCGATGCTTCCCGACCAGCTCCGCCAGCTCGGCCAGTTCACTCTCCCGACCGACGAAACTCGACAACCGCACGGGGAGATTCCCCTCCGCCACCGCTTCAGACTAGCGTTCGCGGGGCAGCGGCGTACCGAAGAACGGGTAGTGGTGGATGGGCAGGCAGGTTCACCCGCAGGCGCTGAGCGTGCGGCAGGAGCGGGAACCCGACCACTACACGTCCTTCCGTACAGTGAGGTCGTGCGGATCGTGGTGTACGGCGCGGGTGGGATCGGGTGCTATGTCGGCGGGCGGCTTGCCGCGACTGGGACCCCGGTGACGTTCGTCGGGCGGCAGCGGATGGCCGACGTACTGGCCGAGCACGGGCTGCGGCTGACCGACTACCTCGGCGCGGATCTGCGGGTCGACACCGTCCGGTACGAGACCTCGCCGGCGGCGGCCGCGGAGGCGGATCTCGTGCTCGTGACGGTGAAGTCCGCTGCGACCGAGGGGGCGGCGGCCGAGTTGGCCGACGTACTGAAGCCTGGAGCGATCGTGGTCAGCTTCCAGAACGGCGTACGCAACGGTGAGCTGCTGCGGGAGCGGCTGACCGATCAGGTCGTACTGACCGGGATGGTCCCGTTCAACGTGCTCAACCGGGGTGGCGGGGTGTTCCACCAGGGCACCGAGGGTGCTCTCGACATTCAGCGTCATCCGGGGCTGGCGCCGTACCTGGACGCCTTCGAGCGCGCCGGACTGCCACTCGAGCAGCACGACGACATCCTCCCGGTGCAGTGGGCGAAGCTCCTGCTGAACCTGAACAACCCGATCAACGCGCTGTCGAACCTGCCGCTGCGCGACGAGCTCTCGCAGCGTGCCTACCGTCGCTGCCTGGCCGCGGCGCAGGCCGAGACGCTCGGGTTGCTGGCCGCCGCGGGCATCGAGCCGGCCCAGCTGCTGGCGGTCCCGATGCGCCGCTTCCCCGCCATCCTCCGCCTGCCGGACTTCCTCTTCCGCCGCCTCGCCGCGAAGATGCTCGCGATCGACCCGCTCGCCCGGACATCGATGTGGGAAGACCTCGAGGCCGGCCGTCCCACCGAGATCGATTACCTGAACGGCGAAGTCGTCCGCCTCGCCGACTCCCTCGGCCGCCCGGCGCCCGTCAACCACAAGCTCGTCGCCCTGATCCGCGACGCCGAAGGGAACCGCCGCGCGTGGTCAGGCCCTGACCTCCTCCGCGAACTTCAGCGGTAGGTCCGCCCGGAGGTTGATACTCACGGCGCCGTAGGTGAAGCCCAGGTGCTCGTTGAGCCGGCGCATGTTCTCGTTGCCCTGCTGGGTCCACGTGTAGACCTCGGTGATCCCGTGCTCCCCCGCCCAGGCGATGCTCGTGCGCTTGAGCGTGGACGCGACGGCCTGGCCGCGCCACTCCCGTCGTACGGCGGTGTAGGCGACCTCGGCCCGCTCCGGCCGGTCGGTGTCGAGCATCAGGCCCGCCACCCCGATCACGTCGTCGCCGACGACCGCCAGGAACATCGCCGCCGGATCGTTGATCCACTCGGTCGCCCACTCCTCGGCCGTGGCCTCCAACGGCGTGGGGAGGTCCATGTCCGGGAAGGTCGGCAACGCCACCTGCTCGTACGCCGCCGCCCACAACTCCGGCCGCTCCGCGACCGTCACGATGTCGTACGACGCGGGCGGCTCCGGCCAGGCTTCGGCGCCGATCGGGCGGACCTGCTCGACCTGACGACCGGTCTCGGTGAATCCGAACCGCTCCGCGAACGCCAGCGACCCTTCGTCCTCCACCCCGGCGCCGGCGACGGTATAGCCCTGGGCCGCCGCGTGCTCGGCCAGCGCGCGCAGCATCCGTGTGCCGGCACCTTGCCGTCGGGCGTCCGGACGGACCCTCGGCGCGACGAATCCACGACCGCCCTCGTCGGAGCGGTCCGACAGTCCGTTCGCTACGACCACGCCGTCCCGTTCGGCCAGGAGCAGGAGGCGTTGCGGCGACTCCATCGCCCGCATCTCGGCGACACTCGGACACCGCTCGTGCGGCAGGACCGCGATCCGCACCTGGCGCCAGGCCTCGTAGTCCGCGTCCGTCTCGACCGGCAGAATTTCGATCACGCCCATCTGCTCAGATTGCCATGATGGGCGAATGGTTTTGTATGACGCGGCGGTCATCGGTGGGAGTGTGGCGGGGCTGCAGGCCGCGCTGACGTTGGGTCGGGCACGGCGGCGGGTGGTGCTCTTCGACGACGGTCGGGCGCGCAACCGGGCGGCCGCGCACGTGCACAACTACCTGGGTGTGGAGGATCCGTCACCGGGTGAACTGCTCGCGATCGGACGCCGGCAGCTCGAGGAGTACGGCGTGGACGTCCGGGACAGCCGGGTCGAGGACGCGGCACCGGACGAGGACGGGCTCGGTTTCGTGGTCGGCGCCGATGGTGACGGGTCCGGTCGCGTGCGGGCGCGGGCTGTTGTGCTGGCGACCGGCCTGCGGGACGAGCTGCCGGAGGTGCCCGGAGTCTGGGACTCCTGGGGCCGCCTGGTGGTGGCGTGTCCGCACTGCCACGGGTGGGAGGTGCGCGACCAGCCACTCGTGCAGCTCGGGATGCGCGGTCTGCCGGACCGGTCGGTCGCCCGGGCGCTCCTCCTCAGCCGATGGAGCACCGCCGTGACCTTGTGCACTGACGGCGATGAGCTCACCGACGAGCAGTTGGCGAGGCTCGGCAAGGCAGGAGTCCTCGTCCGCACCGAGCGGGTCGAGGCGGTCCAGACTGGCGACGACCAGGTCCGCGTGCTCTTGGCGACCGGCGAGGCGCTGGACCCGCGGGCAGTGTTCATGGTCGTCCGGCAGCATCAACAGAGTGATCTCGCCGAGCGGCTCGGGTGCCGGATCGCGGACGGTGCGGTCGCAACCGACGAAGCCGGCCGGACCAGCGTTCCCGGTGTCTACGCGGTCGGCACGACGACCGTACCGGCGCTGCTCGCGATCGGAGCGGCGGGTCACGCGAGTACCGCGGCCGTCGCACTGCACGCGGATCTGCTCGAGCGGGAGCTATAGCCGGGCGGCCGGCGGCAGCAGCGCCGGGTCCGCGAGCGGCCAGTCCGCGGGCGTCGGACCTAGCCGGTCGAGCTCGTCGAGTTGCAGGAGGCACCATGGCGACAGACCCGGGACGTCACGCACGGCAGCCCAGTCGACCCAGCGGTACGACGCCACCTCCGCGGGATTGAGCGTGGGCTCGCCGGTCCATCGGACCCGGTAGACCGGACACAGCTCGTTCTCCACCACGCCGGTCGGCATCTCGGCCCGGTACCGGAACTCCGGCAGCACCAGCTCGGCACTGTCCGTGACGATCCCGAGCTCGTCGGCGAGCCGCCGCAGGACCGCGTCGTGGACCGGCTCGTCCGGAAGTGGATGCCCACAGCAACTGTTGGTCCAGACGCCCGGCCAGGTCGGCTTGTCCGCCGCCCGCTGGGTCAGCAGCACCCGCCCGGCCGCATCGACCACGTACCCGGAGAACGCCAGATGCAACGGCGTCGCTGCGTGATGAACCGTCGCCTTGGCCTCGGTCCCGATCGCCCGCCCACCGTCATCCAGCAGCACAACTCGTTCCTCCGTCACACTCCGGAGCCTAGTCGGAATAGGCAATTCCTACCGATGTGGGCAAGGCCGGTCCGCCCGTAGAACGGTGGTATGGACTTCAGCAGCCTCGAGCCGGTGCCGTACGACGTGAGCTCGCCCACAACCGCCGGTCTGTACCGCGGTCACGGGCGGTTCGTGAAGGTGCTGCGCTCGTACCGCGACTGGGAGGTGCTCCCCCTGCTCCCCGACGAGTTCCGCAGCCTGGCCCTCGACACCGATCTCTGGCGCTACGAGGCCGACGTCTACCTCGACGGCCTGGCCTCCTCGCTCCCGGCCGGCCTCCGTCTCCCCATCCTGTACGACGTCCAGGAGCCGGACCCGGATCACGTCATCCTGGTCCTCGAAGACGTCAAGACGACCGACTCACAGTGGGATCACGACCGGTACGGCGACGCCGCCGAGCTCCTCGGCCGGCTCAACGCCCGGCTGACCAAGAACGACGCCCTCCCCGCACCGGTCGACCGTACGCCGGAACGCCTGACGCGAGCCATGATCGACGGACTCGTCCGCCCGCTCATCTTGCCGCCACTGCTCGACGAGGCGACCTGGACGCATCCCCTGCTCGCCGGGGCGGACGACGTACGCCGTGGTCTCATCGACCTGGCCGCGTACATCCCCACGCTCCTGGACGAACTCGCCGACCGGCAGCAGGTCCTCAGCCACGGCGACGCCTGCCCGCAGAACCTGCTCCTGCAGGGCAAGAGCATCGTCGCCGTCGACTGGTCCCCCGGCGGAATGGTTGCCGCCGGCGACGACCTCGGCCAGCTGCTGATCGGCCGGGCCCACCAGGGAACGCTCGGCGTCGAGGAGTTCGCCGTACTGCGGGAGCTCGTCATCGACCGGTATCACGCCGGGCTCGTCGCCGAGGGATTCGGATCCGTCACGGCGGACGACGTACGGGCCGGACTGGACGGGTCGCTGCTGCTGCGGAGTGCGTTGCTGTCGCTGCCGGTCGGGCGATTGGCCGAACCGGTGACACCGGAACTGGCGGACTTGTTCCAGCAGCGGCTGGAGTTAACCCAATACCTCGTCCGGCTCGGCGCTGCTACTGTGACGTGGTGATCAAGCGACGCGTGGCGTATCGACCGGCTCTGGGAGGAGCCGGCATTCGGTAGTCCCCGCACCTCGCTCCACCCAGAGCCTCCGACACAGGACCCCCCGGTTCCTGTGTCTTTTTTGTTGCCCGGAGGCGCTGTCGATCGCGAGGGTGCCTCGTCTCGAGAGGAAACCCCTGTGAACACGGTCATCGACCGACTACGTCGTACCACCGACTCCATCATCGGCGCGGACGATCTGCGCGATCGGCTGGCATCCGGACGGCCGCTGCGGATCAAGTACGGCGTCGATTGCACCGCACCCGACCTCCATCTCGGGCACGCGGTCAACCTGTGGATGATGCGGCAACTGCAAGACCTCGGCCATCAGGTCGTGTTCCTGCTCGGCGATCTGACCACGCGCGTCGGCGACCCGACCGGCCGCTCCGAGACCCGGCCGGTGCTGACGCCGGAGGAGATCGACGCGAACGCGGCGTCGTTCCTCGAGCAAGTGTCACTCGTGCTGCGGACGGATCCCGCGGTGTTCGAGGTACGGCGGAACTCGGAGTGGTACGACGGGATGCGCGTGGCGGAGCTGTTGGGTCTGTTCGCCCAGGTCACGCAGGCCCAGTTGATGAGCCGGGACATGTTCCGGGACCGGGTCGCGGCCGGGCGCGAGATCGGCGTCCATGAGCTGGTGTACCCGGTGCTGCAGGGCTACGACAGCTTCGCGATGCGCAGCGATCTCACCATCGTGGGGTCGGACCAGCTGTTCAACGAGCAACTCGGGCGGCACTTCCAGCAGCGGCTCGGCGCACCGCCGCAAGTGGTGATCACGACGACGATCACCCCAGGTATCGACGGCCGCGCGAAGCAGTCGAAGTCGCTGAACAACTACATCGGCCTGACCGACAGCCCACGGGACAAGTTCGGCAAGCTGATGAGCATCCCCGACTCGCTGGTCGAGCCCTACGCTCGCGTCTACACCGAGTTGCCCCTGGACACGGTCGCCGCGCTCGAGTCCGCCGCCGCGCACGGCGGTCCGCAGGCACGGGACGCGAAGCTCCGGCTGGCCGCGGCGGTGGTGACGCGCTACCACGGCGCGGGTACGGCGAAGGCCGAGCTGGACGCGTTCAAGCGGACGTTCTCCGAGCGGTCCCAACCCCAGGACATCCCGGAGGTCGTCGTACCCGACGCGACCGCGACAGCCCTGGACCTGCTGCGCGCTGCCCGACCGAGCGACAGCAACTCAGAGCTCCGCCGGCTGATCCGCCAAGGCGCCGTCACCATCAACGGCGTCCGTACGGACGACCCGGCGGGAACCGTGGACCTGAGCACCGACGTAGTGATCAAGTCGGGTGCCCGCACCTGGCACCGGATCAGAACTGCGAGCAGCCCTACGCGAGTTTGCGGGAGGTGACCAGCCAGGCCGCTGACGGGAACGTGACGCCGTCGTCCCAGGTGTAGTGCGCGACGAGAGTCCTGCGCAGATTGGTCAGCGCCCGGGTCCGGGCGTCGGCGTCGAGGTCGTCGAGCAGCCGGCCCAGCACGCCCAGGGTGAGGTGGAGGGCGGTTGGTACATCCGGACCCCAGTACATGGGCTCCTTGAGAGCCTCGCATTCCGGGGTGGCGAAGCCTGCTGTGGTGAGGATGTCGGCGACCCGTGCCGGGTCGGCCAGGGCGAACGGGCTCGGGGCTTCCATGGGCGGCGTGGGGAGCGTTCGGCCGGCTGCGAGCGCGGTGGTGAGCTCGGTGAACCACGGGTTCTGGCTCGGCGGCTGCCAGACCAGGAGGGCGAGGCGTCCGCCGGGCTTCGTCGCTCGCGCGAGGTTGGTGAAGGCGGCGACCGGGTCGCCGAAGAACATGCAGCCGGTGCGACTGAGCAGTACGTCGAAGGAGTCCGACTGGAACGGGTGCACCTGGGCGTCGGCCTGGAGGTACGTCGCGTTCCCGGCACCGGTGTCCCGGGCCCGATCGGCCGCGACCGCGAGCATCGGTGAGGACAGGTCGACGCCGAGCGCCGTACCCGATCCGGTCAGCCAGGCCGCGGCGCGCGTCGTACTACCGGTACCGCAGCCGACATCGAGGACCCGGTCACCCTCACGGATCGCGGCCGCTCGCAGCAGCCAGTCGTCGTACCGCTCCAGGCTGTGCTCGAACAGTTCCGCCTGCTCCGCCCAGAACACGCCTTCCGTGGTGTCCCACGCCTTCAACTGGTCCGCGTTCGCTGGAGCGACCCACTCGGTGTCGGTGCCGGTCATCATGGTCCCCTCTCCTTGCCCTCCTCTACGGATCAGCATTCGATCCGGTTCATGACTCTGGGCGTGTGGCAGGCTGTGCGCTCTGATCCGAGGAGGGGCGCAGATGATCCTGGTCACGGGCGCGACGGGCAACGCGGGTGGCGCGGTGGTGCAATCACTGGCGGCGCAGGGTCTTGCGGGCCGCGCTTTGATCCGGTCGGAAACTGCCCTGCCGGATGGCATCGAGCCTGTGTATGGCGACCTGAACCAGCCGGACTCGTTCGTCGATGCGTTGGCCGGGGTGACCGGGATCTTCCTGCTCAGCGGGTACGACCGGGTCGAGGAACTACTGGGGAATGCGGTGCGGGCCGGCGTACGGAAGGTCGTGCTGTTGTCCAGCAGCTCACTCGACAGCGCCGACATCTCGAACGCGGTCGCCGCCTATCACCACGCGGCCGAGGAAGCGGTGCAGGCGTCCGGGCTGGAGTGGACGTTCCTGCGGCCGAACTCCTTCATGTCCAACACGCTGCGGTGGCTCGACCAGGTACGCGCGGGGGACGTCATCCGGGTGCAGTTCCCCGAGGTGCCGGTGTCCACGATTCATCCGCGCGATATCGCGGACGTCGCGGTGCGTGCGTTCCAGGATGGGCACGACGGCGAGGTTCTCCGGCTCACCGGTCCGGTCGCCCTCAGACCGCTCGAACAGGTCGCGATTCTCGGCGCGGGCATCGGCCGGGCGTTGACGGCGTACCCGATGAGCCGTTCGGAGACTCACGACGCGCTGCATGCCTCGATGCCGCCGCAGTACGCGAGCGCCATCGAGGGCTTCTTCGGTGACGGCACCATCGACGAGACGTCGGTCAACGACACCGTCGCGCAGATCACCGGACGCGCGCCCCGAACGCTGGAGGACTGGGTCCGAGAGAACGCGGGCCTGTTCGCCTAGCTCTTGGTCAATGTGTGGAGGTGGGCGATCATCGTGTCGACCGCCGTCCGCAGTGGCGCGGGATCGCGTCGTACCTGGCTCAGCAGCAGGCCGCCCTGGACGGCGGCCAGCATCGCGACCGCGAGCTCGCCGGGGTCGGCGGATTCGCTCAGCTCGCCGCGCTTCTGCATGCTGACGAGGCCGTCACGGATCAGTTCCTCCCAACTGCCGAACGCGTTGGCGAGCTGAACCCGGGCGACCGGGTCGCTCTCGGCGAGGTCGCTGGCCAGTGATCCGAGCGGACACCCGCCGACGCACTGCACCTCGGTCAGGATGCCGACCATCAGATCGCGCCAGCGGGTCAGCGAATCGATGCTGTCGAGGTGGTCGAGACCCTCCTGCTGAACGTCCAGCACGCGACCGGTCTGGTGGTCGACGACCGCGCGGACCAGCGCGTCCTTGCCCGGGAAGTAGTGGTAGAGCTGCGACGGGCTCACGCCGGCCGCGGCCTGGATGTCCTCGATCGTGGTCCGCGCGACGCCTTGTTCGAGCATCAGCTGGGCGGCCGCGGTGACGATCCTGTCGCGGGTCGCCTGGCCCTTCTTCGTCAGTCGCTTGTCCACGGTCTTCAGCGTACCGATTTTGGAGTTGATACTCCAATTTTGGATGGCGACTATTGGAGCAATTACTCCAACTACCCGATGGGACTCGATATGACGCAGGACTTCGCCGGCCGGACCGCACTGGTGACCGGCGGTAACAGCGGGATCGGGCGAGAGGTGGCCAACCAGCTCGCCCGGCGGGGTGCGCACGTGGTGATCAGCGGCCGGGACATTGCCCGGGGCAACCAAGCGGTCGAGGAGATCCGGGTGGCCGGCGGCCGGGCCGACTTCGTCCAGGCGAACCTCGCTGACCTGGACAGTGTGCGATCGCTGGCCAAGCAGGCGATCGCGCTCGGCGACGGGCATGTCGACGTACTGGTGAACAACGCGGGGATCTTCCCGTTCGCGCCGACCGCCGAGGTTCCGGACACCGACTTCGACGAGGTGTACGCCGTGAACGTGCGGGCACCGTTCTACCTGGTCGCCGAACTCGCGCCGCTGATGGCCGAGCGCGGTCACGGTTCGATCGTCAACCTGACCACGATGGTGGCGTCGTTCGGCATGGCCGGGATGGCGTTGTACGGCTCGAGCAAGGCGGCACTGCAGTTGCTGACCAAGTCGTGGGCGGCCGAGTTCGGCCCGGCCGGGGTGCGGGTGAACGCGGTCAGCCCCGGCCCGACCCGGACCGAGGGCACCGCCGTACTCGGTGACAACCTGGACGGCCTGGCCGGTACGACGCCACTGCAGCGGGTCGGTACTCCGGCCGAGGTCGCCGCCGGCATCGTCTTCCTCGCCTCCGACGAGGCCGCCCTCATCCACGGCACCACCCTGCCCATCGACGGCGGCCGCCTCGCCGTCTGAGCGCACTGTCTCGCTTCAGGCGGACGCGCTGAGGGCCGCGATGTACTCCGTCCCGGTGCAGAGGGTGCCGAAGCGCGGGAAGACGTACGACACCGCGAAGTCGTGGGCGTCCTGGTCGAGGCCGGTCATCGCGTCCGTGACGTAGACGGTCTCGTAGCCGAGGTCGTCCGCGCCGCGGCCGGTGGACTCGACGCCGAAGTTGGTCGCGATGCCGGCCAGCACCAGGGTCCCGATCCCCCGGGCCTGCAGCTCCGGATCGAGGGGCGATCGGCCGAACGCGCCGACCGACCGCTTGACGATCTCCAGGTCGCCCGGCCGCGGGGCGACCTCCGGCGCGAATCCGCTCCCCTCGGGCTGGACCTCGACCCCCGGCCGCTCGACCCGGACATTCACGACCAGCCCGCCGACCGACCGGGTCGCGTTCGCGAGCGCGACGCAGCGCGCCAGCACCTCCGGCCCGGCCAGCGGCGCCGTGTCCAGCGCGATGATCCGCGGCATCAGATCGATCAGGACGAGCGCCGTACGACGAGGATGCAGGGTCAGCGTGGTCACGGCACCGACACTAGTTCAGACCGGCGGCCAGGTTCTCCGCGAAGGCCACGTCCTGCTCGGTGCCCGAGAATCCGAGCCGCCAACTGCCGCCGTCGTACGAACCGGGTGGGAGCGGGCGCCCACCCGGTTGCCAAGTGGCTGCCAGGCGACCGCGCCGTTCGACCGGTCGTACCAGTGGTTGTCCTCGGCCCAGGCTGAGCCCGGCCGGTACGCCGTGACGACGCTGAGGCCCAGTCCCCGTCGCCATCGACCAGCTCGGCAGGCCCGCAACGTCTCCGTCGCGACCGAACCCGCCGGGGTCGCCTTGGACGGGCAACGCCGAGTCGACGTTCAATGCGACCTCCCAGACCGGCGCGTTCGTGGCGCCCTGGACTGTCCAGGTGAGCCGCGTGTCGAAGGTGCCGCGACCGGTGACGTCCGCGAACGTCCAGTCGCTGCTCTGTGTGGTCTCGCCCCGGTGCGAGATCGCGCTGAAGTAGCCGGTCTTGCCTGTCACCAAGTCGACCGCCTTGCGTGCATCACGTGACGCGGTCACTTCGTGCTGGCCGGTCAGCGGGTACGCCGACGTGTTCACCAGAGTGACTTTGGCGCGAGCGGCGTACGGCATCGGCCACCACGAGGAGTACCAGCCGTCTGGGTCCATCGCGAAGAACAGGGAGCGGACGGGGTTCTCACCGAGGCCGGAGCCGAAGAACTCGCCGATCGGGGCGTCGACCCGCTTCTGTCCGTCGATGGTCACCTGCACGCGGACGCCGGCCAGCAACGAGTCGGACGGCTTCACCGAACTCGTTGGTGATCGTGAGCTGCGACTTGCCGGCGGTCGCGCTCGCGGGCAGCTCGACGACCTGGTCGAGCCATTGCGCACCTTGGGCCTTGAGCGGCGCCCACTCGCCGGCCTGAACGCCGTCGACGAGGACCTTCGCGCGCTGATTGCCGATCCGCAGGTCCATCCGGCGGATCAGCTTCACGCCGGTGTTGGCCGGGTCGACCTTCACGGTGAACTTGCTGCTCCCGACGAACGCCCGGCCGTCGTCGGCGAAGCTCTTCAGGTCGAGCCCGACGATCTCGGGAAGCTTGAGGCGCAGCGCGGTCAGCTCACCCGGGCCGGCAGTATCGGCCAGGGTCAGCTGCTTGCCGGGGGCAAGGTTCACCGAAGTTGCGGTGGTCTTGCTGTTCGGCTGCGCGGGCTTGGGGTCCTTCGTGCCGGCGGCCTTGAGCAGGGCGATGACATCCTCGGCCTTGTCACTCGGGTCGAACGTGCTCACGCCGTTCGCGTCCGGGAACTGGCGGTAGTCGACGTGGTAGAAGTACGGATTGCTCTGCGTGGTGATGCGCATCGAGGAGCGGTACGGCATCGGGACGCGGATGTAGACACCGCCGCTGGTCTGCACCCCGTTGGCGACCAGCGGGTAGCTGAACGGCGCGCCGAGCTTGCCGTCGACGATGTCCTGCAGTGCGGCGTGCAGGACCTGCTTGCCGTCGAGCTCGACGGTGATCGTGCCGGTCTTGGTGACGTTGCCTTCGTCGCGGGTGAACCAGATCGACGCGACCTCGCCCGGGCCGGAGTCCTCCGCGATCACACACCCGGCGTCCGTCGTACGCAGGCAGGAGTACTTGCCGTCGAACCCGTCGTTGTTGGTGCCGTCGCGGCCGAAACTGGAGAACTGTTTGGTCCGTACGCCGGTCTGCAGCTCGGGCAGCCGGTCGAGGTTGCGATACACCTCCCACCCGACCGGTCCGTTGTCGTTTCCCGCGGCTGTGCTGCCTGACGCCGAGACCGGGACGGTGAGCACTAGCAACGAACAGACAAGGAGGGCAACGGCACGACGGAGCATGGGGCGGCCTTTCCGACGTCATGGGAAATCGATTTCTGAGATACCTACCATCGATTCACCGTGGTTGAGAAGAGGTCGGCGGCGACGACTTTGCTGTCCACGAGGTGGCACCCGCTGGACCTGTCGCTGGTCGATGGACGCAGACTGGGTGCGCACACAACTTGAGACTGCGGGAGATTCGATGAGTTCTGCCAAAGCCCAGATCGGCGTCACCGGCCTCGCGGTGATGGGTCGCAACCTGGCCCGGAACCTCGCGCGCAACGGGTTCCGTGTCGCCCTGCACAACCGCTCCCAGGCGCGCACCGACTCGCTGGTCGAGGAGTTCGGCTCCGAGGGCGACTTCGTCCCGTCCACCGACCTGGCCGGCTTCGTCGAGTCGCTCGAGTTGCCGCGCAGGATCATCATCATGGTCAAGGCCGGCGCGCCGACCGACGCGGTCATCGACGAACTGGTGCCGCTGCTCGACGAGGGCGACATCGTCGTCGACGCCGGCAACGCGCACTTCCTGGACACCCGGCGCCGCGAGGCCGCGCTCCGCGAGCAGGGGCTGCACTTCGTCGGCAGCGGCGTGTCCGGCGGCGAGGAGGGCGCGCTGAACGGCCCGAGCATCATGCCGGGCGGATCACCGGAGTCGTACGCGGCGCTCGAGCCGATGCTCACCAAGATCTCAGCGCACGTGAACGGCGAGCCATGCTGCGTGCATGTCGGACCGGACGGCGCGGGGCACTTCGTCAAGATGCTGCACAACGGCATCGAGTACGCCGACATGCAGCTGATCGCCGAGGCCTACGACCTGCTCCGGCACGTGCTCGGGCTGTCCCCGGCCGAGCTGGCGGACGTGTTCCTGGAGTGGAACACCGGCGACCTCGAGTCGTTCCTGATCGAGATCACCGCCCAGGTGCTCAGCCAGACCGACCCGACCACCGGTGGGGCATTCGTGGACGTCGTACTGGACCAGGCCGAGCAGAAGGGCACCGGCCGGTGGACCGTCCAGTCCGCGCTCGACCTCGGCATCCCGGTGAGCGGTATGGCCGAGGCCGTCTTCGCGCGGTCGCTGTCGGGTGACGTCGTACGGCGCTCCGCGGCAGCCGGCGTACTCCCGGGGCCGGCCGAGACCAAGGCGGACGTCGACCGGGACGCGTTCATCGACGACGTGCGGCACGCGCTGTACTCGTCGAAGCTGGTCGCGTACGCGCAGGGCTTCGACGCCATCCGGGCGGCCAGCGAGGAGTACGACTGGGACATCGACCTGGGCGCGATGGCGACCATCTGGCGCGGCGGCTGCATCATCCGCGCCCGCTTCCTGGACCGCATCAAGGAGGCGTACGACCGGAACCCGGCGCTGCCCTCGCTGCTGGTGGACGACTACTTCAAGGAAGCGGTCGCCAACGGGCAGGAGGCCTGGCGACGGGTGGTCGCGACGGCGGCGCAGGTGGGCGTACCTGCTCCTGGCTTCTCAGCGGCCCTGTCGTACTACGACGGACTGCGGGCCGAGCGCTTGCCGGCCGCACTGATCCAGGGTCTGCGGGACCTGTTCGGTGCACACACCTACAAGCGGGTCGACCGTGAGGGCACCTTCCACCTGGAGTGGTCCGGCGACCGCTCCGAAACGACCCAGTAGACCGCGACTGCCGCGAGGCACAGGAAGCCGGCCGCTCCGAGGCTTGCCACGGTGAATCCGTGTACGGCGTCGGAGTGGGCGGCTATGGTCCCGGCGACTGTGCTGAGCAGCGCCGTACCGAGTGATGCACCTACCTGCTGAGACGTCATCACCATGGCGCCGGCCACCGCACTGTCGGGGCCGGCGCCGAGGGTAGCGGTGCTGTTCGCCGTGACCAGCACCCAACCCGTGCCCAGTCCGACCAGCAGGAACACGGGCATGACATGTAGCCAGTAACTGCTGTCTGCCTTGAGGAACCCCAGCAGCGTCAGTCCTGCTGCGATGGTGACCAGCCCTGGGCAGATAAGTGAGCGCACTGCTGCTTTGGCCAACAGTGGGCTCACTGCGCGCACGCCAGCCATCAGGCCTACGGTCAGCGGCAGGAAGGCCAGGCCGGCTCGCACCGGTGAGTAGTGCCGGATGTTCTGCAGGTAGAACGTCAGGAAGAACAATGCGGCGAACATGCCGATCGCCAGGCTGAACACCGCCAAGTACGACCCACCGCGCCTGCGGTTGAGGACGACCCGCAGTGGCAGCAGAGGCGCCTTGGCTCGCGACTGGACTGCGACAAACGCTATGAGCAACAGGACTCCGGCGGTCAGGGGCAGCCAGGTTGCGGGTGCACTCCAGCCATCCGGCTCCGCTCTGGCGAAGCCGAACACCAGTCCCATCAAGCCGGTGGTTGCGAGCAGTGCACCTGCGATGTCGACGCGCACCCCATCCGCTCTCTGCACCGGTCGGACGGCGTACAGCACGCCGCCGGCCGCCAACGCAGCGACGGGGAGATTGACGTACATGCACCAGCGCCAGTCGAGGTAGTCGGTCAGCACACCGCCGATCAGGACACCTAGACCGGACGCACTTCCCATTGCGGTGCCATAGATGCCGAACGCCTTCCCACGCTCGGCAGGCAGGGGGAAGGACGCGGCCAGGGTCGCCAGTACGGCGGGAGTGAGGAGCGCGCCGAAGACTCCTTGCAGAGCACGACCTATGAGCAGCATGGCCGGACCGGTTGCGGCACCACCGAGGGCCGAGGCCGCCGCGAAGCCGGTCAGGCCGATGAGAAGGGCACGCCGACGCCCGATCAGGTCGCTCATCCGGCCGCCGAGCAGCAGGAGGCCGCCGTACCCGAGGGCGAAGAGGGTGATCACCCACTGGCGGGTGGAGTCCGCGAGTCCGAGTGATCGCTGCACGGACGGCAGTGCGATGTTCATGATGGTCAGGTCGATGCCGATCATCAGCTGCGCCGTTGCGACGGCCGCCAACGCCCACCATCGCCGCACGTCCGGCACCTGCTGCGTCTCTGCAGCCGCTTCCGACCTGGTGATGTCGGCCATGGCTAGAACATCCCGTTCGAGTTGGCGGACTCGTCGGGAATCGGCTGCATGACGTCCCAGTGCTCGACGATCTTCCCGTCAGTGTCGAGGCGGAAGATGTCGACGATCGCCGTACCCGGTTGGCCCGGGACGCGGACGCCGTACACGTGGGCGACCACGTACTCGCCGTCGGCGAAGATCCGCTTGACCTCGGCGCGGAGCTCGGGAAAGTCCTGGCGCAGCGTCCCGAGGAACGCCTCGAAGCCGTCGATCCCGTCCGCGATCCGTGGGTTGTGCTGTCGGTAGCGGTCGCCGAGGAGAGCTGCGGCGGCCGGGAAGTCCTTCTGATTGAGACCGACCTCGTAGAAGTCGAGAACGGTCTGCTTGTTGCGTTCGAGGGTGGTGGTCATGGGTCCGTTTCCCTAAGTGAACAGCTGTAGTGCTACGACTGTAGGGCAACGCTCGTTGCAATACAATCGACTTCATGGACGCGACCACGCCGACCGCTTCGCCGACCCGCAACCGGAATCGCCGGGGCCAGGGGGAGCTGCTACGGCGCGACATCATCGACGCCGCACTGCGGATGCTGAACGAGCTGGGCGACGACGAGGCCCTCTCGCTGCGCGCCGTCGCCCGCGAGGTCGGGATCGCGGCGACCTCGGTCTACATCCACTTCGCCGACCGCGACGAGCTCGTGTTCGCCGCGCTCGAGCAGTGCACCGCGGACCTGATCCGCAACCTCGACCAGGCCGAGGCGAGCGGTGGCGACGATCCGGTGGAGCAGCTACGGGCGCGGCTGCTGTTCCTCGGCACATGGGTCCGGGAGTACGCCGGGCTCTACAAGGTGCTGCACGAGAGCACGCTCAATCGACGGATGCACCTGGCCTTCAAGGAGGAGCTGGCCACGCGTGCAGTCGCCGCCGTGCAGCGCTGCATGGACGCCGGCCTCGCGCCGGCCGACGACGCCGCCGCGGTCGCTTTCGATCTGCGGGCGGCCGTGCACGGCGCGGTGTCGATCCGGATCAACGAGCCGGAGGCCGATCTTCCGCCGCTGCAGGATCAGATCGACCGATTCCTGGTGAAGCTGCTCGGCGTGAAGGGCCACTGAGCGCTGGGCGGTTCGGCTGGCGATCGCGGGGCGATCGCGGGGCGGTTTGGCTGGGAGTCGAACGTGTGTTCTAATAAACTCTCAGCGCCAGCCCGCTCACGGCGGGCGATGTTCCGAAGGAGATCGCCGCAACGATGACTGTAGACACTCTGGCAGCAGAAGCGCCGTCGACCGACGCCGACACTCCCGACGCCTTGGTCCCATCTGTCGACAGCGCAACCCCCGAGAGCACGCCGGCACCGGACGCTCCCGTCGAGGACAAGCCCAAGAAGGCTCCCGCCAAGAAGGCGGCCGCCAAGAAGACCAAGACCCTGGAGCTGACCCTCACCGTCACCGGCACCGCCGACGGCGAATGGCACGCCGAGCTCAAGCAGGGCACCACTTACCTGGCCCGCGGCCTGGCCGTCGCAGCCGCCGCCGTCTCCCGCGCCGCGAAGGAACTCCACGAGGACCTCTCCACCCCCATCGACGAGGTCATTGAAGCCGCCCGCGAGCAGCAAGCCGCCAAGGTCGCCGCCCTCGAAGCCGAGCTGGAGGCAGCCCGCAAAGCCCTCGCCGACCTCGAGGACTAACCCCCTGCGGAGCCCCAAACCACACGCACCCCGGCCGAGCGTCTCGCCACGCCCCGGGGTGCGTGGCCCCACCTCAACCCCACACCCCAGACATAACCCGCCGGCTATTACCACGGTGACGTACCGGTGGAAATGTGATGAACCCGCCGCGCCGGATTGCTGGGCGTGGCGATGACCTAAGCCTTACCGTGTTTTTCTGGGCCGATCCCACCGGGCCCTGACCGCTCCGAACCGAAGGGGTCAGATGAGTACTTTCCAGGACATGGGATCGCTGCTGCTGGTACGCGGCGCGGATGAGCTCGAGCACGCGGGCGGGAGTCTGTACGTCCACCTCCACCGCGTCGCCAAGCGCCTCACCTCCCTCGGCGCCTCCGACACGCTCGCCCTGGCCGGCCTCGCGCACGCGGCGTACGGAACCGACGGTTTCCCGACCCACCTGTTCGACTGGCAGACCGAGCGCCCGATGCTGGAATCCGTCATCGGCACCGAGGCGGAGCTGATCGTCTACCGCTACGGCTCCTGCGAACGCGAGACCACCTGGCGCGACCTCGCTGAACACCACACGGTCACCGACCGCTTCACCGGTACGTCCGAGGAGCTCAGCACCGCCGATCTCCGCGACTTCGTCGACCTCACGATCGTCAACGAACTCGACGTCCTGGACCACGCCCCCGCCCTGGCCCCCAAGCTCCGCCTGTTCCTCCAAGAACAAATCCCTCGCTGGCAATCCCTCGCCTCCCCAGCCGTGCTCACCGAATCCCAACGCACCCTCCAGCTGTAAGGTCGCCGCACCGCCGACCTCGGCGTACTCGCGGACGCCGCGCGCGCCGACACCGCCGCACCTCACAGATCGGGCTGGGGGCGGCGGTCAGACTTGGGGCGTGAAACGGTTCCTGCGCCGGGCGTTGCTGGCCATCCTCGGTTTCTGGCTGATCGTCACGGCAGCATCACTCGGCTACAACGCCTTCACAAACGGAACCGCCACACCCCCACCCGGGCTCAAGTTCGTACAGACCGGTGACATCAAAACCCGCTACGACACCTGGGGTACGACGGGCACACCGGTGGTGCTCATCCACGGCGCAGTCGAATCAGTCGACGCCTGGTCCCGGCTCGTACCCCTGCTGGCGACCAATCACCGGGTCTACGCCTACGACATCACCGGATACGGGTACAGCGAGCGCAAAGCGCCGTACACCGTGGAACGCCTTGCCGGCCAACTCCTGGAGTTCCTCGACGCGATGCACCTCGGCGGTCCCGGGCAGCCGCGCCCGATCCTGGTCGGCCATTCCCTGGGCGCCGGCATCGCCGCCGAGGCCACGCTCGAGGCTCCGGCGCGCATCGGCGGAATCATGTTCCTCGACGGCGACGGTCTGCCGCTGCCCGGTGGTGACTCCGGAGTACGACGGGTGGTCGTTCCGCCGTACCGCACGACGATCCTTCGCCTCGTCCTCGGCTCAGACCGGCTGATCCGCAAGATCTACAACGACACGTGCGCCCCGGACTGCCCCGCGCCGGAAGTCGACCAGTGGACCCGTCCCTTCCGCCAACCCGGCGCGGAGAAGGCGATCTGGCAAATGACCGCCGATGGCATCCCTGCGGTCTCCCCCGATCGCCTCGCCCACCTCCGCGACCTCCCGATTCCCAAGTCAGTCGTCTTCGGCGCCCTCGACACCAACGGCGGCAACCCGACCGAAACCGCCACCCGCATCGGCGCCCCCGCGCCCACCCTCATCCCCCACGCCAACCACCTGACCCCCATCTCCAACCCCGCGGAGGTAGCCGCCGCCATCAACACCCTCACGCCCGCCTAGTCGCCGGGGCGGTCCAGACGCTCGGGGTCCTGACCCGCACCACGACATCCCCACGAGCCGGGCCGCACGAGCCGGGCCGCACGAGCGCCATCGGGAAGTTGCCCTCGCGGAGGGTAGCCACGCCGGACTCCACACCCCAGTGCGGCCGGGACCTCGGGTTTCTGGAAAACGAAGGCGGGGCGACGGATGATCGGGGTATGGGCCGATATGAAGTGGTTGCTCGCGCGAAGACTGATCGACGCCTGTCTGACTCCGACTATCTCGAGCTCGCCTTGAGGTCGTGTGCCCTGGACAAGGGCATGCGGTTCCAGCGGGTTGAGGCTCTGCCCGATGGAAGTGTCGCGATTGTGCTGCAGCACAAGATGGCGGCGCGCAAGCACGACGAGGCGTGTGGCATGGCGAACCGGAGCCTTGCTCAGCTCGGCTTCCCGGCCTCGCAGGTGCAGCAGATCGACCTCCACCGCTTGTCCCGCAAGGGACGCACACTCATCCGCTCCTGGCACACCCGGCAGGACCCACCCGGCACCGCAGGCGACCGCGAACCGCGCCGCCCCAACCCCACACCCCCACACCTGAACGCAGCCCTCGACCTCCCCCACGACTGACACCCCAATTCGGCCGGGGGGTGGAGACAACACTCACCTCCGCCACGACACACCCCCACCCGGCTGCGGGGCGGAGGGAAACATCCCCCGACACGCGCACTCGTCCATGGGGTGGGAGCAACATTCACCTCCCCGCGACCGGGAGCCCCACTCACCTGTGGGGTTGGGGTTAGGGGGTGAAGACTTCGAAGCGGGTGGCGTATTTGGTGCCTAGTCGGGTGCCGGCGGGGCGGGCGACGCCTTCGAGGAATTCTTCGGGGTCGAAGTGGGGCCAGTTGAGGCCGTCGATGTAGGCCTTGTGGGCTTTCAGGGACTCGATGCCGGTGGCGAAGGTCTCGGTGGTGTCGGCGGCGTGGCGGGACCCGGGTGAGCCGCAGGCCCAGACCTGGCGTACGCCGCCCCAGCGCTCGCCGGCCTCGGGGAAGATCCAGCGGTTGGCAGCGTCGCGGACGGCGTCCAGGGTGGCGCGGCCGGTGTTGATGTGGTCGGCCTGGTTGAGGAGTACGTCGCCGTCCCAGGTGTCGCGGAAGTTGTTGGTGATGACGATCTCCGGCTGGTGCCTGCGGATCACCTCGGTGATGGCGCGGCGGAGCGCAACGCCGTACTCGATGGTGCCGTCCGGCTGGCCGAGGAACTCGACCGATGAGACGCCGACGATCCGCGCGGATTCGATCTGCTCGGCTTCCCGCAACGGGCCGCACTCATCCGGTGCGACACCGTCGATGCCCGCCTCGCCGGAGGTGAGCAGGCAGTACACGATGTCCTTGCCCTGCCTGGTCCATCGCGCGATCGCCGCCGCCGACCCGAACTCCAGGTCATCCGGGTGGGCGACCACCGCCAGCGCCTTCTGCCAGTCTTCGATCACCGGTTCGAGCCCCTCCACAGCATTCATGTCCGCAGGCTAGCCCGCACCACGGCAGCCCGGAAACATCTTTGCCCAAAGGGGTCAGCCGAAGATGTGCCGAGCGTGGAGGTTCTCTAAGAGGTCAACTGCCGGGTGTGCGGGTTCTCGAACGCCTTAGCCGAAGACTTGTCGGGTGTAGGGGTTCTCGAAGGTGCGTTGCGGGTCCAGGCGGTCTCGGACGGCCAGGTAGTCGTCGAAGCGGGGGTAGCGGGTGCGGAGGTCCGCAGCGGTGAGCGTGTGGAGTTTGCCCCAGTGCGGTCGGCCGTTGTAGTCGGCGACAATGCGCTCGAAGGCGGGGAAGTACGGGTCGTGGGGCAGGCGATGGTACTGGTGGATGGCGATGTACGCGGTGTCGCGGCCGTACGCGGTCGAGAGCCAGATGTCGTCCGGCGCGGCGACCCGGACCTCGATCGGGAACGGGATGCGTGAGCCCGAGCTGTCGATCCAATCCCGGAGGCGGCGGATGACGTCGACCACGTGCTCCCGCGGTACGGCGTACTCCGACTCGCGGAAGACCACGTTGCGCTCGGAACAGAACACCTTGTACGACGCGTCGACGTACTCGCGGGCTGACAGGGCACGGGACGCGAGCTGGTTGATCCGCGGGACCAGGCCGGGACGCCGGACCGCGAGCCGGTTGGTCAGCTCGAAGACCTTGTTGGACAGGAGTTCGTCGTCGACCCAGCCGCGGATCCGGCTGACCGGAGACGCGCCGACGCCGGTCGCGACGCGGTTGTTGCGCTTCGTCAGCGCGATGTCGGTGTGCGGGAACCAGTAGAACTCGAAGTGATCGTTGCCATCGGCAAGTTCATCGAATCCGTTCAGGACGTCGCCCAGCGGGAGCGGCATCTCTTGGGCACGCAGGAGGTATGCCGGAACGCACTGCAGAGTGAGCGCGCTGATCACGCCGAGCGCGCCGACGGAGACGCGGGCCGCGGCGAAGATGTCCGGATTCTCTTCTGCCGAGCAGTGCAGGATCGAGCCGTCCGCGGTGACAAGGTCGAGCGCGACGACTTGCGTGGCGAGACCACCGAGGCGCGCACCGGTGCCGTGGGTGCCGGTGGAGATCGCGCCGGAGATGGTCTGTTTGTCGATGTCACCGAGGTTCGCCATTGCGAGGTCGAAGGCGGCGAGGCCGGCGTTGAGCTTGCGCAGACCGGTGCCCGCGCCGACGGTCACAAGGCCGGAATCCTTGTCCGCATGGATGATCGAGGACAATCCGTCCATCCGGATCATCACCTGCTCGGGCACCGAGCAGCCGGTGAACGAGTGCCCGGCGCCGACCGCTTTGAGCCTCTTGCCTTGCTCGGCCGCGGCCTTCACCACTGCCGCGAGCTCGTCGGTCGAGGTCGGGCGAAGGAGCTCCACACCGGTCGCCGACTCGGTGCCGGCCCAGTTCCGCCAGGTGCTCATCCCATCCTCCCGTCACCTCGGTCGGAGACGAGGTCATCCGGCCTGGTGCTCATCCGAAGTTCTTCCCCTCGCCGCGGTACGTCGTGAGCTCGGTCAGCTCGTCGCCGTCGATCGCGTGCACGACATCGAATCGCTCCAGCATTTCGCCCGCCTTTGCATAGCGCATCCAAACCCTGTCACCAAGATGCAGCCCATCGGCGGAACTTCCAAGGACCGGAGTCTGCACTTCTCCGGCACCTTCTGTGCCCAACAGCTTCAAGCCGGACGGCCAAGCAGGCAAGGGCAACCGCGATTTCTTGGCCGGGCCGGAGGCGACGTAGCCGCCGCCGAACAGCGTGGCGATCCGCGGGGCAGGACGCCGTACGACGTCCAGCGCGTAGGCGACCGCGTGCTCCGGCTGGAAGACATCGTACTTGTCGAACAGGGTCGGTCCGTAGAAGCCGGAGCCGGCAGTGACTTCGGTGACGACGGGGTCGGCGCTGCTGATCTCGAGGCTGCCGGTGCCGCCGCTGTTGACGAGCCGGACCGGTGCGAACTGCTTGACCGCATCGACGACTGCGCCGCGGCGGTCGGCGAGCTCGGCTGCGGAGCGGCGCTTGACCCAGCGGACGGCCGGTGAGGTGTCGGGCAGGCCCGCGATCTGCGCCTCGTAGAACATCACGCCGGTCAGCTCGAAGGCGTCGTCCGCGGTGACCGTACGGGCGAGTGCGGCGACGTCGGCGGGGGTCCGCAGCGGAGAGCGGCGTACGCCCAGATGCTGGCCGAGGACTCGCAGCGACGCGTCCACGTCGAGGCAGACCTGAATGCGGGCGCTGCCGGTGGCGACGGACTTGATGAAGGCCAGGTGCTCGGGTGAGTCGATCATCAGGGTGATCTTCGCGGCCGCCTCGGGGTCGTTGGAGAGGGTGCGGAGCGCTGTGCGGTGGGTGGTCGGGTAGCCGAGGAGGATGTCGTCGATGCCGTTGCGGGCGAGCCAGAGGGCTTCGGGGAGGGCGTAGCTCATCACGCCGTGGAACCCGGGGCGCTCGAGGGCGGCGGCGATGAGAGCGCGGCAGCGGACCGATTTGGAGGCGATCCGGATCGGTGTGCCGGCGGCGCGGCGGACCAGATCGTCGGCGTTGCGGCGGAACGCGGCGAGGTCGACGACGGCGTACGGCGCGTCGAGGTCCGCGGTCAGGCGGGCATACCGGTCGAAGTCACCCATAACCGGAGTGTAGGACAAACAATACTGAAAGGTAATACAACTTCTTGAGGTGTTGGGAGGGCACAGCGCCTGCGGCGCCCGGAGGTGAGGGGACGAGGTCAGCCGAGGCCGGGGACTACGGCGAATCGATGGTGGTTTGGAGGGTTTGGACGGTGGTGTGGGACCAGGGGGTCTGGGATTCGGGGTCGGTCGAGGTGGTGGCCAGGAGGGCGACGGTGGTGTTTTGGAGGACTGAGATGTCTACGTAGGACTCGGCTCCGGCGTAGGTGCGGATGGCCGTCGCCGCAGAGTCGTCGGACCAGAGTTGTTTGACGGCGAGGTCGCCGCCAGTGCCGCAGGACTTCATGCGGTCTTGGTAGCCGGAGAAGTAGGCGGTCGCCTTGGCGCTGTCCGCGAAGCGCAGCAACAGCGCACTGGCGGGGAGGGCGTCGGGGGTGCGGTAGCTGCCGGCCAGGGCGTACTGCGGGACCGGGAGCGAGCCGGTGACCGGCTGGCCGGAGCAGCCGGAGGGGAGGGCTTCGAAGGCGGCCTGGTGTGGTTCGCGGCGGCGGGTCCAGGTGTTGTTGCCCAGGAAACCCGCCTCCGCGCCGCCCGGATCGGCGTACGTCTTCCAGCCGGCGCCGAGCTTGTCGGGCGCCGGCAGGTTGCGTGCACTCAGCGGACCGGCTGTGGCGGGAGGTGGCGCGGTCGCTTCCTCCGGTAGCTCAGGTGGGACGGCGGCATCGGTGGGCTTCGCGGTGCTCAACGTGTTGGTCGGCACCGGCACCGTGCCACCGATCGTGCTGGGAATCGGAGTCGCCGTGGGGGCTGCAGCCTGAGGCCCCGAAGCCGCCTCAGAGCTGCAGCCCGCCAGCAGCACTGACAGCCCCACAGCGGCTACCAGGGTTTTCACTTCGGCTCGAAGTGCTGGTAGTCGGGCTTGGCCCAGCGCGCGCCCCAGAAGTAGCCCTGGGCAATCAGATACTTCGTGGCGATGCTGCTCGCGAAGAGCATGCCCGGACGCGACACCGACCGGTTGCGGTAGGCAAGCCCGTTCGACGGGTACCAGACACCGTTCGCGGCCAGGTAGGGGTTCTCCACGGTGTTGATGTCGATCGCCCAGCCGTAGGAGTGCGGCGAGAGCGAGTACGGATCACCGGTGACCCGGCGGCAGTTGAAGGCCGAGGTGTTGTCGGCCGCCATCGACCTGACGTCGCTGCCGCCGAACCTGTCCACCCGCACCATCTGCCGGATCGGGAACTTCGAGTTGAACGTCGCCGTCCAGACCGTGATCATCTTCGCCACAGCGGCGTCCCGCAGGACCAGCTCACCGCGGTGCACCTTGCCGTCGAAGCCCCAGTAGTTCAGCTGCAGCAGTCGCAGCGACGACGGCTTGACCGGGCAGCCGGCCCGGTACGTGTTCGGCACCATGGCGGCCGAGACGGCGTACACCTTGGGGTTCAGTGCGGCCTTGACCACGATCTTGGCCAGGCCGGAGTACTCCATCGCGGGCTGGCTGACGTAGCGGGTCAGTACGCGCACGGTCCGGGTGGACGGTACGTCGTCCGGGACGCGGAGCCGGAAGTTGCCGGCCGCATCCATCTTCGCGATGCTCAGCGTTCGCCACTTGCCGCTGCCGAGGTACTCCTGCAGCCCGAGCTCCTTGCCGGGCTCAGCCGGCGTCATCCGGCCGGTCACCGACGCTCCGGTCAGCGTCGCGTACCACGCGGCCGGAGTGTTGATCACGATCTTGCGGTCCTGGATCGGCACGCTCCGGTACGCCGAGATCGCCAGAGCGGTGGTGTCCTTGACCCCGATCATGGTCCGGAACGCAAACGTACCGGTGTACGGCCAGGTAAAGCTGAACTTGTATACCCCACCGGCCGTGGTCCGCGTGGACGCGCGCAACACCCAGGCACCCGGGACGCGCTGCCACAGCGTGATGTACGAACCGGTGATCGGCTGGCTGATCTTCCCGGTGAAGATCGTCGGCTTGTCCTCCCAGGACGCGGCCGGTTGATCCAGCGTGATCGACCACGCCGCCGCCGGCGTGGGAGTCGGCGTGGGCTCCTCAGCCGCTGGAGGAGTTGGCGTCTCGGCTGCCGGAGGAGGAGTCGGCTCATCCACGTCAGGCGTCCCGGACGGCGCGACACCAACGGTCGGCGGTGTCACCGACGGGTCGTCGACCGCCTGGGCAGCACCAGCCGGCAGCACCCCCAACAGCAGGACGCCAACCACTCCCATAGAACGCAACGTCTTCCGCATGCCTCCCCCTCCTTGGGTTCACCCACCTACCCACATAAGAGGCAGTCACACAAGAAGACGTCACACCCAACGCGGAAGTTCTGTTATTTCTGCAATCTTTTCACCGCGGCATCGATGCGCTCGTCCGTCCCGGTCAGCGCCACCCGCACGTGCCGCTCCCCCGCCGCGCCGTAAAAGGCGCCCGGTGCAACGAGAATGCCCAGATCCGCAAGTGCCCCGACCGAGCCATAGGCGTCGTACGACGGATGTGAGGCCCACAGGTAGAGCCCGCCGTTGGAGAGGGTGATCTCCCAGCCGGCGTCGGTGAGCGCGTCGCGGAGGACCGCCCGCCGACGCAGATACCGCGCACGCTGCTCCTCCACATGCGCGTCGTCCGCGAAAGCGACCGCCATTGCGGCCTGGATCGGGGACGGCACCATCAGTCCAGCGTGCTTGCGTACGGCGAGCAGCTCAGCCACGACCGACGTGTCACCGGCCACGAAGCCACCGCGGTAGCCGGCCAGGTTGGAGCGCTTGGACAGCGAGTGCACCGCGAGCAGGTTGTCGAAGCTGCCACCGCACACCTCCGGATGCAGCACCGACACCGGCTGCGCGTCCCAGCCGAACTCGGCGTAGCACTCGTCACTGACCAGCAGTACGTCGTTCGCCCGCGCCCACTCGACGGCACGCCGCAGGTCGTCGGCCGAGGTGATCTCACCGGATGGATTGCGCGGGGAGTTCAAGTACGCGACCCGGACCGGACCGTCGTACGTCGCCACGTCCGCAACAGGCACGCTGGTGGCACGGGCCAGTGCAGCGCCCGCCTCGTACGTCGGGTAGGCCAGATCCGGGATGAGGACAGTGTCGCCCGCTCCGATGCCCAGCAGCGTCGGCAGCAGCATGATCAGCTCTTTGGTACCGATCACGGGCAGTACGCCGGTCTGCGGGTCCACTCCGGTGACATCGAGACGCCGGGCCATCCAGTCCACGGCTGCCTGCCGGGCGGACGCCGTACCGATGGTGGTCGGGTACGCCGGGGCGTCGGCCGCGTCGGCCAGGGCCTTCTGCACCAGGTCCGGCACCGGGTCCACCGGACTGCCGATGGACAGGTCGACGATGCCGTCGGGATGCTCGGCCGCCTTCTGCTTGTACGGGGCGAGCTTGTCCCACGGGAAATCAGGCAACCGGCTGGAGGTCTCGAAGATCACTGCGCCATTGTGTCAGCACGGCTTTCCGGGATCGACCTTGTCTAGGATCTGGTCGGCGATCACCTTGAGCTGGGCGAGCTGATCCGGCGTGAGCGTGTCGATCACGTACTCGCGGACCGTCGCGACGTGCCCTGGGGCCGCGGCAACCAGGATCTCGTAGCCGGCGTCGGTCATGGTGGCGACCGTGATCCGGCCGTCGTCCTCGGCCGGCCGGCGCTCGACGAAACCGCGCTTCTCGAGCCGCTTGACCACATGCGAGAGCCGCGACAGCGACCCGTTCGCGAAGCCGGCCAGGTCGCTCATCCGGCGGGACCGGTCAGGTGACTCCGACAACCCGGCGAGCACCAGGTACTCGAAGTGGGTCAGGCCGGAGTCCCGCTGCAGCTGGTAGTCCAGGACTCCGGGCAGCTTGAACATCAACGCGGCCAGCGACATCCAGGTCGCCAGCTCGTCCTGCTCCAACCACCGCGGTTCACCCTCCACGAGACCAGCATACCGACTTAGTTGACGCTTCAAGTCACCCGAGCTACCTTTGGGTTGACGCATCAACTGATGACCGAGAGTGAGACATGAACATCTTTCTGTGGATCGTCGCCGGAGTTCTGGCCGCCTTCTTCCTGGCCGCCGGCGCGACCAAGCTGACCCAGAGCCGGCGCAAGCTGCTGGCGAATCCGAACATGCAGTGGGTCGAGGACTTCTCCGCCGGCACCATCAAGCTGATCGGCACCGCCGAGGTGCTCGGTGCGCTCGGCCTGATCCTGCCCGGCGCCCTCGACATCGCCCCGATCGTGGTCCCGCTCGCCGCGACCGGGCTCGGCGTGATCATGATCGGCGCGATCATCACGCACGGCCGCCGCAAGGAGCCGCAGCCGATCGTGATCAACGCTGTCGTACTGATCCTGGCCGCGCTGGTGGCCATCCTCCGTTTCGGCCCCAACAGCTTCTGAGCCACCTGCCACGTCCTGCTCCGTCATAGCGTCCTACTCTGCCGGGAGTAAGCGGCAGCGTTCACCCTGCACGCAGAGCAGGCCACCGCGAAGGTGAAGATGCGTCAGAACCGGACCGAGGGCGACCGGAGGGACGATTGCCGCACACGACCGTGCAAAGGGGTGAGGGATGACGTACGACGTGGCGGTGGTGGGGGCCGGGGCGATGGGGTCGGCGGCGGCGCGTGCTCTGGCGGCGGCCGGGCGTGAGGTCGTCGTACTGGAGCAGTACACGCTCGGGCACGACCGTGGTGGGTCGCACGGCGGCACGCGGCTGTTCCGGCCGTCCGCGGACCATGCGGAGGTGGCGCGGCTGACCGAGCAGGCCAGGCCGCTGTGGCGCGAGCTGGAGGAGGACTCCGGTCAGACGCTCTTCGAAGTCACCGGTGGTATCGACCATGGCGCGGATGACGCGATGGTCGAGGCCTTCCGGTCGTTGCACGCGGCAACCGGTGAGGTGCTGACCCCGGAAGCAGCGACGGAGCGCTGGCCAGGCTTCCGGTTCGAGACGCCGGTGCTCTATCAGCCGAACTCGGGACGCCTGTACGCCGATCGCACTGTCAGAGCACTCCAGTCCGTGGCAACCCGGCTGGGTGCGGAGTTCCGGGTGCAGTCGCCGGTGCGAGCGGTGCGGGTCCACGACGACCTGGTGGAGCTCGACGTACCGGGTGGTGCGGTGCGGGCGCGGCACGTGGTGGTGACGGCTGGGTCGTGGGCTCCCAAGTTGCTGACCGGACTGGTGCCGTTGCCGGAGTTCACGGTGACGCAGGAACAGCCACGGTTCTTCGCGCCGGTGTCGGACGAGCTGGACTGGCCGAGCTTCGTGCACTCGGGTCCTGGCAGCTACGGGTTGTTCGAGCCCGGGTCCGGTGTAAAGGTCGGACTTCACGCAACTGGTCCGGTGGTCGACCCGGACATGCGTGACTTCGCGGTAGAGCCGGAGCGGGACGCCAAGCTGCTCCAGTACGTCGAGGAGTGGTTCCCCGGCCTGGACACCGGGAATTCGACGGCGATCAGCTGCCTGTACGACAACACACCGTCGGACAACTTTGTCATCGACCGGGCCGGCCCGATCACGGTCGCGGTCGGCTTCTGCGGCCAGGGCTTCAAGTTCGTACCGCTGGTCGGCGCTTTCGTCCGGGACCTGGTTCTCGGCGAGGGCACTGTCCCGGCACGGTTCCGCCTCGCGAGCCACGCGGGGGTCTAGCGTTGTTCACCGACGGTCTAGCGTTGATCGACCACCACGTGCACGGGGTGGCCCAGGGCCCCTTCGACCGTGCGGGCTTCGAGCAACTGATCACCGAGTCCGACCGCCCGGTCCCGCCCTGGATGTCGACGTTCGACTCTCAGCTGGGCCTGGCCATCCGCCGGTACTGCGCTCCCCTGCTCGGACTGGAGCCACATGCGTCGGCCGACGACTACCTGGCTGCTCGGGCCCAGCAGGACGAGGGCGTCTTCCTCAGGGCGGCAGGTGTCAGCGACTATCTCGTCGACACCGGATACCTGGGTGACATGGACGGATTGGCGAAGGTGAGCGGGGCACGCACCCATGAGATCGTCCGCCTCGAGACGGAACTCGAGTACGTCGCCGCCCACGAGTCCACGGCGTCCGGCGTACCAGATGCGTTGGTACGGCGGCTCGAGACTCGGACTGCCGACGCGGTGGGCTTGAAGAGCATCGTGGCCTACCGGCACGGGTTCGACTTCGATCCGACCGAGCCGAGCGCCGCAGAGGTCCAGGCCGCGCTGGACCGTTGGTACTCCGCGGGTGCCGACCGCGTGACCGACCCAGTGCTGCTGCGCTGGCTGCTCTGGCTGGGAGCGCGACGCGGTCTCCCGTTGCAACTGCACGTGGGCTTCGGCGACCCGGATCTGAACCTACGGACCGCCGACCCGCTCCTGTTGACAGAATGGCTGCGACTGGTGGAGCCACTCGGCACACAGGTCGTGTTGCTGCATTGCTACCCGTTCCACCGCGAAGCCGGATACCTCGCGCATGCCTTCCCCCACGTGAGCTTCGACCTCGGCCTCACCACCATGTACGTCGGAGCACGCGCGTCCGCCGTGATCGCGGAGGGGCTGGAACTAGCGCCGTTCGCGAAGCTGCTCTACTCCTCCGACGCCGCCGGTCCGGCCGAGCTGCACTACCTCGGCGCCCTGTTGTGGCGGCGGGCCGTCGACACTGTCCTCGGTGGGTTCGTCGAGCAGGGCGACTGGTCCGCCACCGATGCCCATCGAGTCGCGACGCTATGGGGCCGCCACAACGCCCAGCGGCTGTACGGGATCGAGTGACAGTGACGAGTGTGTGCTGCGGGCAACGAGACAGATGACCTACAGGTAGAGGCCGGTCTGGCCGTCCTCGAGGCGGCCGGCCGCGACCGCGTGCAGGTCGCGCTCGCGGAGCAGGATGTAGTCGTCGCCGCGGACCTCCACCTCGGCCCGGTCCTCCGGGTCGAACAGGACCCGGTCGTCCACCTCGACGGTCCGGACGTTGGCGCCGATCGCGACCACCTTCGCCCAGGCGAGCCGGCGGCCCATCTGCGCGGTGGCCGGGATCAGGATGCCGGCCGACGACTTCCGCTCGCCCTCCTGCTCGACCGAGACCAGCACCCGGTCGTGCAGCATCCGGATCGGCAGTTTGTCGTCGGACAGCCGCTTGCGAGAAGTCACCGGCGACCCACCAGCCGGCGGATCAGCAGCAGGACGGCGATCACGCCGACCGCGGCGCCACCGACCGCGACGATCTTCTGGGTGCGCAACTGACCGCTTTCGTCGAAGACCTGGGCCTTGGCCTGCTCGACCTGGCGCAGCGCGACGTTCTTCGGGTTCGCCCGGTCGACCAGCTCGTCCACGGTCGAGGCCAAGCGCGCCCGGGTGGCGGCGATGTCCGCCTCGATCTGCTCGGCGGTCCGAGCCTTCGTGTCCGACACCTGTCGACGCTCCCATCTACAAAACAACACCGTACCTATCGGGCCTGCCCCGGGATGGCCGGGCCTGCCCCTGTCTGCTCCCATCCTCGCAGGTCATCCCCGCAAGTCCACGACCACCTTGATGTCATCCGGCTCCCGGACCAGTGCCGACGGCCAGTCCGACAGCGGCACGGTCCGCGTAATCAGCCGCTCCAGCCAGGACCGGTCGGCCGCGAGCAACACGTCCACAGCGTCCGCGTAGTGGCGCTTACCCGCGTTCACCGACCCGACCAGAGCCACGTTGCGGACCACCAGTTGCCGGATCAGTGCGTCCAGCTGGACGTCGATCGACGCCGGTCCGGGTGAGATGCCGGTCAGGCACATCACTCCGGCAGGCGCGAGCAGCTTCGCGCAGTCGAACACCACCTGCCCGGCCCCGGTCGCCTCGATCACCACATCGGGTACGACGTCCAGGTCGCTCAGGTCGGTCAGGTACGTCCCACCAAGTGCCCGCACCAGCTCCGGTTTCGGCCCGTCCACGACCCGGTCCAGCACATGCACGTCGTACCCACGCTGGCTGGCGATCAGTGCGGCGAGCAGGCCGATCGGTCCGGCACCGGTGACGAGCACGTGCTTCGGCCCGAACCACGACCGCCCGCCGACCTGGTCCACCTGCTCCCAAGCCTTTGTGAGGATGCTGGCCGGCTCCACGAGTATGCCGAGGTGCCCGAGCTCACCGGGGACCGGTACGGCGAAGTACGGGTCCACGCGCCACCGCTCAGCGCCGTACCCGTCCATCTCCTTGATGCCGCGCTCGGTGTACAGCCCGTTGCGGCAGAAGTCCCACTCACCGCGTGCACAGGCCGGACAGGGCTCCGGGTCGGGCCTGCGAACCACACCGGCGACCAGGTCCCCACTGCCGTAGCCAGAACCTGCTGGAGCCTCCAACACGCGGCCCAGCGACTCATGGCCGAGGACAAGATGGTCGGCGCCCGGCCTACCGCTCCCGAACGCACCGGAGACCAACTCGATGTCGGTCCCGCAGATGCCGGTGAACAGGCCCTCCACCAGGACCGATCCATCACCGTCGGGTGGCGCTGGTACCTCTTCGACCCTGGCCGAGTCGGCTTTCCCCGGCGTGACTGTCATGGCCCGCATGCGCTCAGGCTAACCGGGTCATGTCGACGGTGACCTCGATGGCGGTCGCCGCGCCACCGGAGTAGATGCCCTTCAGCGGCGACACGTCGGCGTAGTCGCGGCCGGTCGCGACCCACACGTGCCGGTGGCCGATCGGGATGTCGTTGGTCGGATCGAAGCCCCACCAGTCACCGGTCCACGCCTCCACCCAGGCATGGCTCTCCCCCACCACCGTCTCACCGACGGCGGCGTCGGGCTTGGTGTGCAGGTAGCCGGACACATACCGCGCCGGTACGCCGACCGCGCGCAGCATGGCGAGCGTGAGGTGCGCGTAGTCCTGGCACACGCCCTCACCGGCCTGCCACGCGTCGATGGCGGACGAGTGCACCCCAGTGGTGCCGCGCTGGTACTTCAGCGTGTCGTGCACCCACTGGGAAACGGCCAGCACCGTGTCCTGCGGCGTACGGCCGGTGCGCAGGGACCTGGCGACCGCGGCCAGCTCACGGTGCTTCGGGACGTAGTCGGTCCACTCGAGGTACTCGGCGTACCTGTCGAGGGTCTCGTGGGCCCGGATGTCGGGCCAGCTCGCGTCGACGGCCGGCGGTGGCTCCGCGGTCGTCTCGACCACGGACGCCGCGACGACCTTCAACTCGGTGTGCGGAGTGTGCAGGTCGAACGAGTTGACCTCGGTACCCCAGTAGTCCGTGTACTTGTACGCACGGGTCGGGGGAACCGTCTCCAGCCGGGCGACCATGAGGTTCTGCCGGGCATCGCTGCGTGGCGTGAGCCGTGCTTCGTTGTAGGACTGCGTGACGGCGGTCGCATACCGGTAGCCGGTGGTGTGGACTACCCGGAGACGCCATGCTTGATTCCTTCCCCGCCCCACCGCCCCGGTCTTCACAGGTTCACCTCCGCGTTGTTCCACTCGATCCAGGGCACCGCATGGAAGTACTGACGCGACACTGCCTCGCCCACCTCGCGGACTGTGGTCTGGAGCGCCTGCAGTCTGCCGGTAAGGTCGTCGAGCAGCTCGGCCGGTCGCAGGAACTCCAGATCGCTCCGGGCCTTACCCAACAGCCGTGAGGCTTCGGCTCCCGCACCGATCCGGGCGGAGGGTCCATGGTCGAGCGCTTCGAGGCAGGACTCCGCCTGCATAAGTGCGTGGAACGCGGACCGCGGGAACAGTCTGTCCAGCAACAGGAACTGCACCACCCGGGACGCATCCAGTGCACCCCGATAGGTCCGCAGGTACGTGTCATGTGCACCAGCGGAACGCAGGACTGTCACCCAGCCCGGCGATGTCGGCTTGTCACCCACACGCGACATCAGCAGCCGGACGATCATGTCCACCCGCTCCACCGACCGTCCGAGGACCAGGAATCGCCATCCGTCGTCCCGGCTCATCGTGGAGTCGGCCAGCCCGGCGAACATCGCGGCCCGGTCCTCCACGAACGTGAAGAACTCGTGCGGCCCCACCCGGCGCGCAGCTCGCTGCCGCTCGGGTACGGCGTTCCACATGGCGTTGATGCATTGCCACAGCTCGCTGGACACCACCTCGCGGGCGACCCGGGTGTTCTCGCGGGCGCTGCCGATCGAGGAGACGATCGAGCCGGACTCCGGCGACATCGCGACCAGCTCGGTCAGTCCCCACACGTCCAGCGGGGTTCCGTCGGGTGGCGTGATGCCCAGAACCGCGAGCAGCGTGCGGCTGGCCGTGTCCGCGTCGACGGTCGCGTCCTCGAGCAGTTGGTGGACCGACACGTCGAGGATCCGCGCGGTGTCGTCCGCGCGTTCGACGTACCGGCCGATCCAGTACAGCGACTCGGCGTTGCGTGCGAGCATCGTCAGCACCTCCCCATCACTGTTGCTGCTGCTGTTGGGCGACGTTCAGCTCCGGACCGCGCTCTGGCGTGGACGCCTCGTCGGACTTGAGCCCGGTCGCTCCCAGGCCCTGCCCGCGCAGCTCCGCGTCCTCACCGGACGCTCTGGGCGCCAGCACCCAGGTGTCCTTGGACCCGCCGCCCTGTGACGAGTTCACAACCAGACTGCCCTCGGGAATCGCCACTCTGGTCAGCCCACCGGGCAGTACGAAGACGGAGTCGCCGTCGTTCACCGCGAACGGCCGCAAGTCCACATGCCTCGGCTGCAGCCGCTCACCCACCTTGGTCGGCACGGTGGACAGCTGAACGACCGGTTGCGCGATCCAGCCGCGCGGGTTGGCCTTGATCCGTCGCCGCTGGGCCTGCAGGTCCTTCGTCGACGCGTCCGGCCCGAAGACGATGCCATAGCCGCCAGAGCCCTCCACCGGCTTCGTCACGAGCTCGTCCAGCCGGTCCAGCACTTCCGCCTGCTCTGTGGGCAACCAGCAGCGGTAGGTGTCCACGTTCGGCAGGAGCGGCGTTTCACCCAGGTAGTACTTCAGAATCTCCGGCAGATACGTGTAGATCAGCTTGTCATCGCCCACGCCGTTGCCGATCGCATTGGCGATCACCACGTTGCCGGCCCGGGCCGCGTTCACCAGGCCCGCGACACCGAGCACGGAGTCCGGTACGAAGTGCACCGGGTCCAGGAACTCGTCGTCGATCCGCCGGTAGATCACGTCCACCCGCTGCTCGCCCTCGGTGGTGCGCAGGTAGATCACGTTGTTACGGGCGAGCAGGTCCCGCCCTTCCACCAGCTCCACACCCATCTGGCGCGCGAGCAGCGAGTGCTCGAAGTACGCCGAGTTGTAGACGCCTGGCGTGAGCACCACGACGTTGGGATCGGTAGCACTCGGCGGAGCCGCAGCCCTGAGCGACCTGAGCAGATGTACGGCGTAGTCGCCGACCGCCCGCACCCGGTGCTTGGCGAACAGGTCCGGGAACACCCGGGCCATCGTCCGGCGGTTCTCCATCACGTAGGACACCCCGGACGGGCTGCGCAGGTTGTCCTCCAGCACCCGGAAGTCACCCTGCTCGTCGCGGACCACGTCGATGCCGGCCACGTGGATGCGGACGCCGTTCGGCGGCGCGATACCCGCCGCCTGCCGGTGGAAGTGCTCGCACGAGGTGATCAGCCGCCGCGGCAGAACGCCGTCCGCCACGATCTGCTGCTCGCCGTAGATGTCGGCCAGGAACGCCTCCAGTGCCCGGACCCGCTGCACGATGCCGCGGTCCAGCCGGGACCACTCCGACGCGGTGATCACCCGCGGCACCAGGTCCAGCGGGAACGGTCGCTCCTCCCCGGACAGGCTGAACGTGATGCCCTGGTCCACCAGCGCCCGGTCGAGCGCATCGGCCCGGGTAGTGAGGTCGGCGGGTTGCAGTGGCGTGAGTGAGTCGTGCAGCCGCTTGTATGCCGTACGGACGCCGTCGACCGGGTCGAACATCTCGTCGTACGCACCGGCGTGCGGGCGGCGCGGGTCCAGATACCCGTCGAACAACTGGGGACCCGCGGGGCGGGCGGATGCGTTGCTCATCCACGTCCTCGCTTCGCTCCGGGCGCGGATGAGGCTCGAAGGGCGCTGTGTTGAATGATGACCTCGCTCCGCTCGCTCATCTGCGCATCTTCACCCACTCCGGCTCCGCTCGCACCCTGACGGCTCGGCAGTTATTCCGCACGTAACATTGCGAGCAGTTCACTAGATCCCCCTGTGGAGGGCCTGATGTCCGAACGTCTGTCCGCCGGCGACACCGCACCCGACTTCACCCTGCCCGATGCCGACGGCAACGAAGTGGCACTGAAGGACCTGCGCGGGAAGAACGTGATCGTGTACTTCTACCCGGCCGCGATGACCCCGGGCTGCACCAAGCAGGCCTGCGACTTCCGCGACTCGCTGGACTCGCTGCAGGCCGCGGGGTACGCCGTACTGGGGATCTCACCGGACAAGCCGGCCAAGCTGGCCAAGTTCCGGGAGCGCGACGGCGTGACGTTCCCGCTGCTGAGCGACCCGGACAAGGACGTCCTGACGGCGTACGGCGCCTTCGGCGAGAAGACCATGTACGGCAAGAAGGTCACCGGCGTGATCCGGTCCACCTTCGTCGTGGACCCCGAGGGCAAGATCGCCGTAGCCCAGTACAACGTCAAGGCGACCGGTCACGTCGCCAAGCTCCGGCGCGACCTCGGTCTGTAAGCCAGGCGGTGAAAGACAACCTTGTCAGGACGTAGTCCGGAGGGAAACCTTCGACCGTTTCATGTGCGTGGTCCATGGAACGGTCGTTTGAGCCAAGTCGTTCGTGTGATTTGGGTCACACGCTGATCTCACCGGACCGCAGCCGAAGGACTACCGTCGGTGAGTTTTCCAGCGTTCCTGCGAAAGAGCGATACTCCCCGGACCACCCGCGTCCAGCGAAGGGTGTGTCAAGAACGGCCGGGACCTTCGCCGTGACCAGCCGAAACCGGGTAATCTGCGCGCGCAGTCAGCCTCTGGGAGGGAGGGACCTGCCGCGATGGGAAAACATTCCTCTGCGGTCACGCGAAGTAACAACAACAACCGTCGGTCGGTGTACATCACCGCGATCGGGCTACTGGTGCTGTCTCTGGGCGCCGTGTTCGTGGTTCGCTCCTTCGGATCCGAGTCGGGAGCCGACGGCTTCCTCGGCGGCTCCAAGTCGTGCGACGACCCGGCACAGATCCAGTTGACCACGACGCCCGAGATGCAGTCCTCGCTGGAAGCGGCCGCCAAGTCGCTGTCGAGCAAGGGCGGCAAGGACGGCACTCCGTGTCTGCAGTTCACCATCACCGCGGCTCCCTCGTCGAAGGTCGCCCAGGACGTCGCCAACGGCGCCGACAGCCGGCCCGACCTGTGGGTCCCGGACTCGTCGCTGTGGGTCGCCCAGGCCGATGACGGCGACAGTGTCCCGACCATCGCCGTACCGTCCATCGCGACCTCACCGCTGGTGCTCGTCGGCCGGAACTCGAACTTCGCCGACACCTCGTCCTGGCTGCGCAGCCTCGCCGGGGTCAAGGCGCCGGCCCTGCTGGACCCGCTGAGCACCTCACCCGGCGCGCTCGCCCTGCTGGCGATCCAGTCGGAGCGGCAGAAGACGTCCGCGCCCGACACCCTGGTGAACCAGCTGGTCGTGCCGCTGGCGCAGAGCCTCGGCTCGATGGCCAAGCCGTACACCGACGTCAACGTGGTCTTCGGCCGCGCCGCCCAGGCTGACAGCCAGACCGTCATCCCGGCGTCGGAGCAGAGCTTCGTGCAGTACCAGGAGCAGCACCCCGAGGCGCAGCTCAAAGCGATCGTGCCGGGCACCGGAACGCTCTTCCTGGACTACCCGATCGTCGTCACCGCGAAGTCGGAGACCGAGCAGGCCACCTCGGCCGCGAACGCACTGGCCGGCGAGATGCTGTCCGACGCGTTCGGGCAGGCTCGCGACGACGCCGGCTTCCGGGACTCCTCGCAGAGCCCGCTCAGCGGCGGCCGGGGCGTCGGCGACGTCAACCAGCTGGCCAAGCCGACCGCCGAGGCGATCGACAAGACGCTGCTGAACTGGACCCGGCTGTCGCTGTCCACGCACTCGCTGGCGGTGATCGACATCTCCGGCTCGATGGCGGAGAAGGTCCTCGGCAAGACCCGGATGCAGCTGACCATCGAGGCAGCCGGTGGCGGCCTGTCGCTGTTCCCGAACAGCGCCTCGCTCGGCCTGTGGACGTTCTCGACCAAGATCGGCCCGGACGACGCCGACTACAAGGAACTGGTCCCGATCGCTCCCCTGTCGGCCGTGCAGCGAAGCAAGATCCTCAGCCAGCTGAAGATCCAGCACGCGGTCCCGAACGGCGGCACCGGCCTGTACGACACCGCGATCGCGGCGGTCCGCGCGGTCCGGAAGAACTACGACTCGAAGGCGGTCAACTCGATCCTGCTGTTCACCGACGGCAAGAACGACGACCCGGGCAGCCCGACTCTGCAGGAAACCGTGCGGACGCTCGAGGGCCTGACCGACCCGGCCCGCCCGGTCCGGATCATCGCCCTGGGCATGGGTCCCGACGCCAACCCGGACGAGCTCCGCACTCTGGCCAAGGCCACCGGCGGTCTGTCCTACGTCGCCCGCAACCCCGGCGACCTCCGCCAGGTCTTCATCGACGCCCTGCAAAGCCGCTGACGCAGGCTGCTCCCCTTAGGATGTCTGTCCGAGGGGGAGCAGCCCCTCCAGCCAGAGTGGTGGAACGGCAGACACGCCGGCTTTAGGTGCCGGTGCCCCCGGGCGTGCGGGTTCGAGTCCCGCCTCTGGCACCCGCGTGACGCGAATTCCTAATCCAAGGTCGCCAGGTAGGCGGTGCCTCGGGGGCTCAGTTCGTAGCCGACTTCGAGGCTGTGGGTCAGGCCCAGGTTCTTGAGTTTGCGGACGTCCAGTTTGAACGGCGCGGTCTCGCGGCCCACCGAGGCGGCCAGGTCGGCGGCCCGGACGGCGGGCTGGGACTGGATCAGGCGGAGGGTGTCCGTGGTCCAGGCGCCGTGGTGGCTGGCCTCGTCGAAGCGGGTCAGGCGGTCGGTGAGCTCCGCGAGGTCGTCGGGGGTCAGGGTCGTCTGGGCCGCGAGCTGCTCGCGGGGGTCAGGGCCTTCGACGAGGTGGAAGCGGATCAGGAACGTGGGCTGGCTGTCGTCGCCACGGAGGCGACGGCGGACGTCCTTGGCGTTGCGGCGGTCCGCGTCGGCGACGTCGGCGTCAGTGTCGGCGATCAGCTCCGGGTTCACCTGGCGGACGCTGTCGATCTCGATCCGGCCCGCGTTGGTGCGGTAGATCCGGCCCTCGACCACGCGCGCTTCGGCCCACCGCCGGTACGCAACGGTGATCTTTCCGTTCGCGACCCCGTCGCGATCCGATCCGGCGAACAACATGGCGTTACCCTCCCAGCGCCTTCGCGACGATCGGGGCGAGCGCACGCAACGCCTTGCCCCGGTGGCTGATCGCGTCCTTCTCCTCGATCGACAGTTCCGCCGTGGTCCGGTCATACCCGTCGGCTTGGAACAGCACGTCGTACCCGAACCCGCCGGTCCCGCGCAACTCGTGGATGACCGAGCCGCGCATCTCGCCGAGCACCAGCTCGTCGGCGGCGTCGGGCCGGACGAAGGCGACCGCGGCGATGAACGACGCACCGCGGCGCTCGTCGGGTACGTCCTCGAGCTGCCCGAGCAGCAGCAGGTTGTTCGCGTGGTTGTCCTTCAAGGGCCCGGCCCAGCGCGCCGACAGTACGCCGGGCATCCCGTTCAACGCGTCGACGCAGATGCCGCTGTCGTCCGCGATCGACGGCAATCCGGTCGCCGCCAGCGCCGCATGCGCCTTCAGCAGCGCGTTGCCCTCGAACGTCGGCTCGGTCTCGGCCGGCTCGTCGTACGCCGGTACGTCGCCCAGCCCGAGCACCTCGATGCCCGGCACGATCGGGGTCAGGATGCGGCGCAGTTCCTCGAGCTTCTTCGTGTTGTTCGAGGCGAGGAGGATCTTGCTCACGCCAGCGCCTCCTGCTGCACCTTCGTCAGCTCCGCGCAGCCCGCCGTACCGAGCTCCAGCAGGCTGTCCAGCTCGGCGCGGTCGAACGGCGCGCCCTCGGCCGTGCCCTGCACCTCGATGAACTTGCCGTCGCCGGTGATGACCAGGTTCATGTCCGTCTCGGCCCGCACGTCCTCCTCGTAGCAGAGGTCGAGCATCGGAGCGCCGTCGATGATGCCGACCGACACCGCGGACACCGAGCCGGTGAGCGGCTCGCTCTTCAGCAGCTTGCGCTCACGCAGGAACGACACCGCGTCGGCGAGGGCCACGTACGCGCCGGTGATCGCCGCGGTCCGTGTCCCGCCGTCGGCCTGGAGTACGTCGCAGTCGAGCAGGATCGTGTTCTCGCCGAGGGCCTTGTAGTCGATCACGGCGCGCAGCGAGCGGCCGATCAGCCGGGAGATCTCATGCGTCCGGCCGCCGATCCTGCCCTTCACGGACTCGCGGTCCGAGCGGGTGTTCGTCGCCCGCGGCAGCATCGCGTACTCGGCGCTGACCCAGCCGAGGCCGGAGCCCTTCCGCCACCGCGGCACGCCCTCGGTCACGCTGGCCGCGCACAGCACCCGGGTCCGCCCGAACTCCACCAGCACCGACCCTTCGGCGTGGTCGAGCCACTTCCGGGTGAGGGTGACAGGGCGCAACTGATCCGGGGTACGTCCATCGATACGTGCCATGCATCAGACCCTATGCCTCCAGGCGCTGGACCTCCGAACCGGTGGACGGCGGCAGCGCCAGCGGGCTGGGCGTCGGACGGAACTGCGTGACGGCCATCCGGGCCGCCCACGGAACCAGGTCGCTGGCCCGCCGGCCGAGCCAGGGGACGCCTTCCCGGACCAGCCAGACCGCGTCCGCCCACTTGCTCGGCGGCCGGTACGCGCAGTCCAGCTCCGGCCGTACGTCGATCCGCAGCCCGCGCCGCGCGAGTTCGTCGGCGAACGCCCGGGCCAGCTTGCGGTGACCGCGTTCGCCCGGGTGCAGCCGGTCGATGCTCCAGAAGTCCCGGCGGTACACCTCGGGGTAGTCGGCCATGTCCAGCCGGATCCCGCCGTACCTCGCGTGCAGGTCGTCGTACGCGAGGTTGACCTGCTCGATCCGCTGCCACAGCGGCCGCCGCAGCCAGACCGGCAGGCCGAACACCTGGCCGTGGTCGTGGAAGCGGACGGTGAGCAGCAATGCGCCGCGGGCGGTGAGTTGCTCCGCGCACAGCTGCAGGCTGTCCCGGATGCGGCCCGCGTCGAAGCTGGATCGCAGGGTGTCGTTGACCCCGACGATGAGGGAGGCGACGTCGATCGGACCGGCGGACAAGGCCTCGGGCAGTTGCTCGGTCGCCACCGCGGACACGGTCGCACCGCTGGTCGCGAAGTTGGAGAACGTCACACGGTGGGAGCTGGCCAGGGAGTCGGCGAGCAGCGAGGCCCAGCCCCGCCACCCTTCGCCCGGGCGCGCGCCGGCACCGGAGAGGTCGGTCGTGCTGTTGCCGTTCATCGGGTCCCCGACCCCTACGGTGGTCGAGTCCCCCAGTGCCACGTAGTGGAGGCTCACATTCCGCCACGGTGACGGCACGGAGCGAGGTCCCGGTGAGACCGAGGTTGCCGTCATGTCAACACCAACCGAGCATTGGGGATCGGATCACCATTGAGTGACGGAAATGCTCGGAGTTAGGGTGTTGCAAACAACTATGTGCAGGAGTTGCTAGCTGATGAGTGATCTTCGGTTTGGTCTGGTGGGACTCGGCTCCCGGAGCCGGATCGCGCAGTACGCCCACAAGCCCGGCGAGGGCTCCGCGATCGTCGCAGTCTGCGACCCGGTCGCGGGCCAGCGGGATCTTGCCGTGGAGCGCTACCCCGGTGCGGCGGCGTACGCCGACCACACCGAGCTGCTCGACCAGAAGCTCGACGGGGTCTTCCTGACCACGCCGGACGACCTGCACGAGGAGCCGGCGATCGACTTCCTCAAGGCGGGTGTCTCGGTCTTCGTGGAGAAGCCGCTGGCGATCACCACCGACGGATGTGACCGGGTGCTGCAGGCGGCGTACGACTCCGGCGCCCGCCTGTACGTCGGGCACAACATGCGGCACATGCCCGTGGTCCTGACGATGCGGCAGCTGATCCAGGACGGCGCGATCGGTGACGTGAAGGCGATCTGGTGCCGGCACTTCGTCGGCCACGGCGGCGACTTCTACTTCAAGGACTGGCACGCCGACCGCAGCCGGACCACCGGACTGCTGCTGCAGAAGGGTGCCCACGACATCGATGTGATGCACTGGCTGGCCGGCGGTTACACGACCCGCGTCAACGCCATGGGCGCCCTCACCCTCTATGGCGGGATCGAGGATCGGCTCGACCGGTCGGGGCAGCGGTTCGGCGACTTCGTCAGCGAGAGCAACTGGCCGCCGCTGGAGCAGAAGGGCCTGGCGCCGGTGATGGACGTCGAGGACATCTCGATGGCGAATCTCCTGCTGGACAACGGGGTCTTCCTCACCTACGAGCAGTGCCACTACACGCCGGACTACTGGCGCAACTACACGGTGATCGGCACGCACGGCCGGCTGGAGAACTTCGGCGACACCGCCGGCGGCGTGGTGAAGGTCTGGAACAGCCGTCGCTCCGGCTACCGCGAGGACGCCGACCAGGTCGTCGAGATCTCCGGCGAGACCGACCACCACGGCGGCGCCGACCCGCACCTGGTGGCCGAGTTCATCCGGTTCGTCCGCGACGGCGGGACGACCCTCACCTCTCCGGTCGCGGCCCGTGCCGCGGTCGCCGCCGGTTACGCCGCGACCACCTCGCTGCGCTCCAACGGCACCCCGATCGACATCCCGGCGCTGGACCCGGCCCTCGTCACCTATTTCGACAACGGGCAGTCGCGGTGAGGGTGCTACTGTCTCCGACATGACCTGGTACGCCGCTGTGCGAATGCTGAGCCCTCGATGCGGAGGACTCTAGCGGCGTAGGCGCATGTGCTTGCAGCGAGAGGCCCCCGATGTCGGGGGCCTCTCTCTTTTTGTCCTCAGCTGCAGACACCAGGAGCCTTCATGTACCCGATCACCTATCTCACCGACTGTTCGGACGGTAACGCCCGGGCCAGACTCAGCACCCGGATCGGCGCCCTGTTCGGGCAGTCGCCGACCATCGTCGCGGCCGACGGGCCCGATCCGGAGTCGTTCGCCGCACTCACCCTGTTGGATTGTCTACAATCCGCGACCACGTTGGGCGAGGCCGGCCATCCCACCATCACGCTGCTGAACATCGCGCCCCGCGACGGCGTCTGGCCGAACGGCGTCCCGTTCTGCTTCTTCACCTACGGGCGCCACCTGGTCGCCAGTACCTTCAACGCTCGCGCGCTGTCCCTGGTACGACGTGAACTCGGTGTCGACCGCGTCTACGTCACCGACATCCGCGAGGTCGTCGAGGCGGCCGGCGCGTGGGCCGACTTCAGCGCCACGGAGATCGACAAGATCGTCGGCACCCAGTTCCGCAGCCTGTGGTACCTGCCTCTGCTGGCCAAGTGGGTCGCCGACGGGCACGCGGTCCCCGCGACCGAGACCGCCGTACCTCACACGCTCGACGACGACCCGACCGTGAGCGTCGTCGACAACTTCGGCAACTGCAAACTCGCCTGCCGACCCGAGGACCTCGGTTTCGCCCTCGGCAAGTCCCTCCCCGTCACCCGCCGCAACCCCGACGGCACCACGGACGAGGTCGACGTCACCTGCTACTCCCACCTGACCGCCGTACCGAGTGGTGCCGCGGGCCTCATCGTGGGCAGCTCGGGCACGGGGTTCGTCGAGTTGGTGGTGCGCGGTGGCTCGGCTGCGGGCAGGTTCGGGCTCCAGGCCGGCGACCGGCCGCTGCGGCGTACTGCCGTGGAGTACGCGGCGTGACCGGCGCTAGCTGATTCCGGTGTCCCGGTCGGCCTGGATCTCGGTGGTGGTCAGGGCGCGGTTGTAGATGCGGATGTCGTCGATCAGCCCGCGCCAGCGTTCGCCGCCGCAACTGCTGCAGGCGGATTGGCCGAACACCAGTGCCTGGGTGTTGGGGACCGGCGAGACGGTCTGCGCCGCGGTCAGGATCGCCGTGCCGTTGAGGTAGAGGGTGTACGTGTTCGCGGTGTCGTTGAAGACTGCGGCCAGATGCGACCACTGGTTGAGCGGCACGGTTGGTGTCGTGCTGACGAACTCACGGCATCCGCCGTTGCTGAATCCGCTGGCGATGCGGTTGCCGGTCGTCTGCAGCCAGTACCCGCAGCCGCCGGTCACCTCCTTGATCAGGATGGTCTCGTAGTTGCTCAGTGCGGTCGGGTTGACCCAGGCCTCGAGGGTGTAGCTGGAGCTGAAGTTGAGCGAGGCGGCGTTCGGCACGGTCACGTTGCCCGACGAGCCGTTGAAGGACAGGGCTCCGCCGTACTTGCCGGCCGTGGTCCTGGTAACACCGGCACCGGACATCGTCCCGTTGTTCCCACTGCCGGACGAGTCGCTGGCCGTCGTACCGGAGACCTCGTTGAAGCCCCACGCACCGACCAGTCCAGTCGGGAGTTGCGTCGCGGTGTACGTCGCCACGTAGCTCTGCGGGGTGTCGGGCACCGTGATGGTGTGTTGCTGACCGCCGCCGTCGGACCACGACGAGAACGTGTACGACGTGTTGCCCGCGGTCTGGTTACGCGCCTCGACGACGTGGTTGTAGCCGATCAGGGTGTCGGCGACGAACGGCGTGGTCCGCGCGATGCCGTCCAGGTACAGCGTCCGCCCGGTCGGCACGGTGTCGAAGCTCAGGTTCACCTTGTCCGGCCAGACCGTGACCGACTGCGTCGAGGTCAGGCCGGTCGAGTCGCGGACCGTCAAGGTGATGCGATACCTGGTGTTCCCGGTGAAGTCGTGTCCCGTCACCGGGATGGTGAAGGTGCCGCCGGTGACCCCGGTGATCGGGGTACCGGGATGCACGTGGCCGTCGTGCAGGAAGTCGATGTTCCAGGTGAAGGCGCTCGCGGGCAGCGCGCCGTCGTCGGGATCGTTGCCCGCACCGCTGTAGGTGATCACGTCCCCGGCCCGGAAGTGGACGCCGTCGGCCGGCGAGAGGATCGTGGCCGTCGGGACGCTGCCGGCGCTGATCATGATGGGCGTCGAGAGGGACGTGTTGACGCCGTCGGAGACCGTCAGCCGGGCCTGGTGGGCCCCGGCGGTCGGGTACGTGTGCGTCGGGTTCGGCTCGGTGGACGTCGTACCGTCTCCGAACGACCACGAGTACGTGAGCGGCCGGCCTTCGGGGTCGGACGACCCGGCGCTCGAGAACGACACGTCCAGCGGGGTCGGGCCCGAGGTGGGGGTGGCCGACGCGTTGACCACGGGTGCCTGGTTGTTCTGCACGTACTTGATCCGGCGGATCTTGCTCACGCCGTACGTGCCGCTCTCGTCGGAGTAGCCCAGGTCCACGTAGTACAAGGCGCCGTCCGGTCCCTCGGCCAGGTAGACGATGTCACCGTACGGTCCGTCCACCGAGCCGTCGGCGGGCTCGAAGTTGAAGGTGCCGGTGAGGGCTCCGTTGGCGTCGAGCGTGAGGCCGCGGATCCAGTTCTGCGTGTAGTCGGCGTAGAAGTACGCCCCGCGGTACGCCGCCGGGAAGGCGGTGCCGTGGTAGACGAAGCCACTGGTGACCGCGGCGTCCCGACCGCCGTGCGGGTACCACAACAGCGGGCTGGTGCACGGTGCCGCGCAGGGTCCCTCGGTGGCAGGCCAGCCGTAGTCGGCGCCGCGGACGCCGAGGTCGATCTCCTCCTTCGAGGTGGCCGGATCGTTGCCGCCGACATCGCCGATGAACAGGCGGCCGGTCGGCGGGTCGTAGTACGCGCGGTACGGGTTGCGCAGGCCGCGGGCCCAGATCGTGTCGACGTTCGGCCCGGCACCGTCGTAGAACGGGTTGTCCGTCGGCGCGGTCCCGTCGGTGTTGATCCGGTGCACCTTGCCCCGCGGGCTGGTCAGCAACGGCGCGGCGGACGGGACGAAGTGCTCGCCGGTGGTGAACAGGAGCTTGCCGTCGTTGCCGAAGTTCAGCGCGCCGCCGTGGTGCTCGGCGTTCGCGTCCTGCGGGTCCTCGTACAGCACGAACTCGCTGCCGGGCACCGTGCCGTCCAGGGCCGCGTTCGCGGTGAACCGGGAGACCCGGTCGTGATTCGGCGTACCGAGTGTGTAGAAGACGTAGTAGTAGTGGTTCGTCGTGAACGCGGGATCGAGGACGAGGTCGTAGATGCCCTGCTGCACACCGGCCTGACCGATGTTCGTGATCTGCAGGAACGGCGTCGGGCTCGGCGTGAGGTACGGCGGCGCCAGCAGCTTGATCCGGCCCTGCAGTTCCGCGACCAGCATCCGGCCGTCGGGCAAGAACTCGAACGTCGTCGGCAGGTCGAACCCGGTCGCCAGGATCTCGTTCTGGAAGTAGTTCGTGTTGGAGACGTTGACGTTGACGATCACCGACGTCGTCGTGTTCCCGGTCGCGTCACGAGCCCGCGCCGCGAGCGTGTGGGCGCCGTTGGCGGCCGTGCGGCTGTCCCACGTCAGTGCGTACGGCGCAGCCGTGTCCTCCGGCCCGTTCGCCGTACCGTCGACGAGGAACTGCACACCGGCGACGCGGTCGTTGTCGGCGGCATCCGCGGACACGGTGACGATGTCGCTGACCGTGGCGTTGTTGACCGGCGCCGTGACGGCGACTGTCGGTGGCGTCGTGTCAGCGGGTGTGGAGTCGCTCTTGAACGCCACCATGTGCATCACCCAGCCGGCGCCGCTCTGGGTGGCGGTCGCGCTGTACGGTCCCGCCGTACCGACGACCTTGTCCTCGGTCCGGTTGCCGAAGTTGGCGCGCCGGCTGGTGAACCCGGCGCCGGCCGCGGTCACGGTGCCGGTGGACGCGCCCGCGCCGAAGATCAGGTCCGACGGGTTGGTGGTGGTCGCCGTACCGCTGCTCATCGCACTGCCCGTCCCGACCGCGGCCGCCGATACGTCCAGCGGACCGGACTTGTCCAAGCCCGAGTACTCGTGGATGTACAGGTCCGCCCACGCGGTGATCGAGCTCGAGAACGTGGCCCGCACCGTGTTCGCGCCGGCGGCGATGTTCCTTGCGTAGAAGACCTGTGAGCTCCAGGTGTTGTTGTTCCACCGCGTCACCGGTGCCGCCGCGGCGTACGTGTTGGCCTTGGTGTCGGTGAGTGTGACCGTCGCGTTCGTGTTCCAGATCAGGTAGACGACGATCAGGTTCCCGGCCGTGTTCGCGGACGAGAACGCCAGGCTGTTGAGCGTGCCCGAACTGATTTCCTTGGCCCGGCTCTGGACATGCGCCGGCGTCGCGGCGACCGCAGGACCCGGCATCACCAGCAGGCTCGCCACGGCCAGCGCCAGCGCAAGCAGGATCCCCAGTGTCTTCCCCGTACGGCGACGTACCACCGCCCCCACCCCCCACACACGTCCCGCGAATCACGCGCCCCCACGTGCCCCAGTCTCAGTGTGAGTGTGGGCCCGATCCTGTCACGGCGGCAAGAGGGACGCCTTGTTGCAGGAGGGTGAAGGCTTTGTCGATGGTGGACAGGTAGTCGAGCATGGGGGAATCGGCGGCGTCTTGGTAGGTGGCCATGACGACGCCGATGACGGCGCCGGCCCAGGCTCGGACGGCGAAGTCGGTGGGGGCGCGGCCGGTGCGTTCGGCGGCGAGGTCGGCGAGCAGGTCGATGCCGGCGTAGAGCTGGTCGAGCATCCGGACGCGGAGCTCGGGGGCGTTCATGACGAGCTGCTGGCGTTCGGACTCCAGTTCCCACTCGTCCTCGGACAGGGTGGTCATGCTCTGCCGGATCGCCGCCCGAAGGGCCTCGGTCGGGTCGAGCTCGGGCGGCTGGGCGCGGAACAGCTCGATCATCAGCGGGTCGAGCCGGTCGAGGACGATGGTGTCCTCCTTGGTCGCGAAGTACCGGAAGAAGGTCGCCGGCGACACCTCGGCCGCGGCCGCGATCTCCTGCACGGTCGTCTCGGCGTACCCCTGGTCGCGGAACAACCGCAGCGCGTGCTCCTGGATGGCCGCCCGCGTCTTCGCCTTCTTGCGCTCCCGCAGCCCGGGCGGCTTCTCCGTCGTCATGCCCCGATTGTGGCAACTTCCTGCTGCTCCGGCTCGGCAGGCGAGGTACGGCGTGGCAGGAAGGCCAGTGCGAGGACGATCCCGACGAGGGCGAGCCCGCTGCACACCCACAGCGTGATGTCCATGCCGTGCACGAAGGCTTCGCGTGCAGATCGGGTGAGAGCCGGCGAGCCGATCGCGACCGCGGCCGACGCACTCTCGCGGGCCGCGTCGGCCACGGCCGGCGGCAGACCGCCGACGTCCAGGTGGTTCCGGTACGCCGCGTTCAGCACCGTCCCGAGAATCGCGACACCGAGCGTGCCGCCGACCTGCCGGCACGCCTGGATCAGCGCGGACCCGGATCCGCTCTGTTCGATCGGCAGGGCCGCGAGCGCCAGCCCGTTCATCGGCGGCAGCGTGAACCCGATGCTGACCCCGACCAGGCTGACCCAGACCGCCGTGAACCCATAGCCGTTGCCGACTCCGGTCAAGGCTCCGATCGCCAGCCCGAGCAGCATCAGCAGGAAGCCGACGACCACCGAGACCCGCGCTCCCGCCACGGTGACCAGTCGCTCGGCGGCCTTCGCTCCGATCAGCAGTCCGCCGATGATCGGCAGCAACCGCAGCCCGGTCTGCAACGCGTCCGCGCCCTGCACGGCCTGGAACAGCTGCGGCAGCACGAACAGCAGACCCACCAACGCGAACGACGCCATCGTCGCGAGCACAGTCCCCCACGTGAAGCCCGCCGATCGGAACAGACCCAGGTCGACCAAGGGGTCCGACGTACGCCGTGCCCACACGACGAACGCCGCCAGCAGAACGACGCCGGCCGCGATCCCACCGATCGCCCACACCGAGCCCCAGCCGCGCTCGCCTGCCTCGATGAACCCGTAGGTCAGCGACACGAGCCCAGCACCGGTCAGCAGGATCCCCGGTACGTCGATCCGCCGCGAACGGTGGCCTGGAGTCAGCGGAATGAGAAGCGCCACCGCGAGCAGGCCGATCGCGACCAGCGGCAGGTTGATCAGGAAGATCGAGCCCCAGCGGTAGTGGTCGAGCAGCCACCCGCCGAGCACTGGGCCGAGCGGGATGCCGATCGAGTTCGCCATCAGCCAGATCGTCATCGCACGCTGGCGCTCCTCTGGCGCGAACAGGAGGTTGAGCAACGACATCGACAGCGGAATCAGGAACGCCGAGCCGATGCCGAGCGCTGCCCGCGCCGCGATCAGTTCGCCCGGCGAGTCGGCAAACGCGCAGGCCGCGGAGGCAAGCCCGAACACCACGAGCGCACCTAGCATCAACCGCTTCGGGCCATACCGGTCGCCGAGCAGCCCGGCGGGAAGCAGCAGTGAGGCAAGCACGAGCGTGTAGGCGTTCGCGAACCACTGCAGCTGACTCGTCGACGCGTCGAGCTCGGTCGCCAGCGTCGGCAACGCGACGTTCAGCACGGTCAGATCCAGCCCGATCACGATCAGGCTGAGCGACATCGCCCCAAGCGCCCACCACCGGCGCGGGTCGAGGGTTGCTGCGGGCATGACAGGCACCTTTCTGAGATCAACTCTAATTTGAGAGTAGATCTCAGAATCCAGATCTGTCTAGCTCACCGCGGCGCGCAGCACCTCCCGGAGCAGTTCGGGGCGCTCTCGCCACGGTGAATGGCCGGCGCCCGGGATCACGTGGAAGGTGTGATCCGGGACGTGAGCCGCCAACGTCCGGACGAACGCGACCGGACGGGGATCGCCGTCACCGTGGACGAACGTGACGGGCATCGGGAGGGTGGCGGCGAGGCCGGCGAGGTAGCTGGCCGGCCAGGACTTGGTCTCGTCGTTCAGCGTCTGGTTCGCGGCGAAGTTGATCGGCAGGTCGACGGACGCTTCCTCGTGCGCCCACGTGAGAGCCATCGACTGATCCGCGTGACTGGTGAACCAGCTCAGCACCCGGAACTCGATCTCCTCGTCCGGAGTCCGCGAGCTCCCGGTGAGGGCGTCCAGCCGATCTCGCTGGGCCGGCGTCATCCGGCGCTCGAGCTCCGCGTAGTACGGCGTACGCCAGTCACCGATTCCGACGCCGCCCAGGTAGACCACTCCAGCCGTGTGGCCGGGATACGCCGCCGCATAAATCACCGCGAGCGTGGCACCGGCGGAGTGGCCGAGGACGATGATGCGCTCGTGCCCCCAGTACTCGCGGAGTTCGTCGATGTCCTGCGCCAGTCGAGCCATCGTTTGTTCGTCCGACGGATCCGAGCGACCGCAACCACGCTGGTCGAAGCGATGCACGACGGTCAGGTCGTCCAGCATCTCCGCGAGTACGGCGTAGTCGTCCCAGAGACCAGGACCGCCGTGCAGGATGACCACGGGCGGGGCGGAGGTCGGCGTACCGGTGGTTGCGGTCCACAACCGCACGCCGTCAGATGTCGAAAACGGCATGCGGGGTGGCGATCTCGACCGGACCGGGGTAGGTCCGACGGGCGTTCTCGGCTTGGGTCTCGCGGTCGTACCACGGTGGGACGTGGGTGATGACGAGGCGTTTGACGCCGGCCTTCTTGGCCTGTTCGCCGGCGTCGGCGGGCGTCAGGTGGAGGTCGGTCGGGTTGTGCGGATCGTTGTCCGGCAACGCCGCCTCGGACAGCAGGACGTCGGCGCCGCGGGCGAGCTCGATCAGCGCGTCGTTGGGACCAGTGTCGCCGGTGTAGACGAGTGACTTGTTGCCGTGTTCAACCCGGATCGCGTACGCCGGGACCGGGTGCACCATCCGCGCGGTCCGGACGGTGAAGGGGCCGATGGTCTGAACTTCCTGCCAGGCATGGAATTCCAGCTCCTCCTCCATCCCGGGATCGGTCGGCAGGTCGTAGGCCAGCGCCATCCGGCCGGCTGTCCCGGGCGGCCCGAAGACGGGGATCCGCGGGATCGGCGCGCCCGGCGCGTACTTGGCCGCGACGTACAGCCCGCACAGATCCATGCAGTGGTCAGGATGCAAGTGGGACAGGCCGATCGCGCCGATCTCCGGGACGGTGAGGTGCCGCTGGAGCGAGCCGAGCGCGCCACTGCCGAGGTCGAGGATCAGGTGGAAACCCTCGGCGGTGACCAGATAGCTCGAGGCGGCCGAGTCCGGCCCGGGTACGGACCCGGAGCAACCGATCACGGTGAGCTTCATAGCTTGAACACTACCGGCGGGTTGCCCCGTTCGCAGGAAGGCCGGTGCCGTCGACAACCTTCGGTGCGAGCTGGATCACATCCCTGATGGGCTAACGGATCCAGGCGAACTGGTCGACCGACGACAGCACCGGGCCGAGGAAGCGCGAGCCGATGGCGGCGAACTCGTCCGGGCTGCCCGTGGTGACGAACCGGTGCGGCGGTTCGGGCAGGTTGTCCGGGCGGAGCAGGCCGGTCTTGGTCAGGACGCCGTACACGTCCTTGGCACACTCCTCCGCACTGCTGACCAGGGTGACGTTGTCACCCATCACGTACGAGATCACGCCGGTCAGCAGCGGATAGTGCGTGCACCCGAGGATGAGAGTGTCCACGCCGGCTTCGACCAGTGGGTCGAGGTACTCGTGCGCGGCCTCGAGCAACTCCGGCCCGGACGTCACGCCCCGCTCGACGAAGTCGACGAACTCCGGGCAGGCGCGGGTGAACAGCTCCACCTGCGGCGCGGCGGCGAACCCGTCCTCGTAGGCGAGCGACTGCGCGGTCGCCCGGGTGCAGATCACGCCGACGCGCTGGTTCCGGGTCGCGGCGACGGCGCGGCGGGCGGCCGGGAGGATCACTTCCACCACGGGAACGTCGTACCGCTCGCGGGCGTCGCGGAGCATCGCGGCGCTGGCCGAGTTGCACGCGATGACGAGCATCTTCACGCCGGCCTCGACCAGGTGGTCCAGACACTCCAGCGCGTACTCACGGACTTCGGCGATCGGCTTGGGTCCGTACGGCTGGCGGGCGGTGTCACCGAGATACAAGATCGGCTCGTGCGGCAACTGGTCGAGCACTGCGCGGGCGACCGTGAGTCCCCCGAAGCCTGAGTCGAAGATCCCCACCGGTGCGTCTGCCACACCGGAGAGCTTATACAGGTCCGGTCGCGGGCAGGTCCGAAGGCAGCCTTACCTAACCTGGCGATCCGACACGCCGAGGTTGTCCACATCTTTACGTTATGGAATTGCCTTTTCGCGTGATGCAGGCCACTCTGGAGCGATGTTTGTTCGACCGCCCGTGATGCCATGAGTCTGGCGCACCACATCGCGATGGTGTTGAGCACCACCGCCGTACCGCATCCGCAACCGAACGACGCTACGGCGGCGAATCAGGCTGCGGACACCCACAGCACGTTCGCTGACATCGCCGCGTCCCTCGGGCCGACGGGGATGATGGTGGTGCTGGCCGTGGCGGCGTTCGCTCTGTACGTCGTCTCGCTGTCCCTGCACCCGAACGCGAAATGCAACCGGTGCAAGGGCGCCGGCCGCCATCGCGGTGCGCTCTTCAGCTACGCCCAACGCCCGTGCAACAGTTGCAAGGGCCGCGGCGTGCATCCGCGACTGGGACGCAAGGTCCTCTTCAAGCAACCGTAGGAGCCCGAAGCAACGATCAGGCCCACAACTGCCCTTCGAGGCGATCTTCGGCCTCGTCGATAGTGCCTTCGTAGGCGCCGGTGGACAGGTACTTCCAGCCGCCGTCGGCGACCACGAAGGCGATGTCCGCGGATTCACCGTCCCGGACACACTTGGCTGCCTGGCCGAGGGCGGCGTGCAGGATCGCGCCGGTGGAGATGCCGGCGAAGATGCCTTCGTTGTCGAGCAGTTCGCGGACCCGGCGGACGGCGTCGCGCGGGCCGACCGAGAACCGCGCGTCGATCAGCGTCTCGTCGTACAACTCGGGGACGAAGCCCTCGTCGAGGTTGCGCAGTCCGTAGACGAGTTCGCCGTACCGGGGTTCGGCAGCGACGATACGAACCTCGGGCTTGTGCTCGCGGAAGAACCGGCCGGCGCCCATCAGCGTGCCGGTGGTGCCGAGGCCGGCCACGAAATGGGTGACCGACGGGAGGTCGGTCAGGATCTCGCGGGCGGTGCCGTCGTAGTGCGCGGCCGCGTTCGACGGGTTGCCGTACTGGTAGAGCATCACCCAGTCGGGGTGTTCCTCCGCAACCTGCTTGGCCACCCGGACCGCCTCGTTCGAACCACCCGCGGCCGGGGAGGAGATGATCTCGACTCCCCACATCCGCAGGATCTGGCGGCGCTCCTCGGAGGTGTTCTCCGGCATCACGCAGACCATCCGGTAGCCGCGCAGCTTGGCCGCCATCGCCAGCGAGATCCCGGTGTTGCCCGAGGTCGGCTCGAGGATCGTGTTCCCGGGCCGCAGCCGGCCGTCCTTCTCGGCGTCGAGCAGCATCCGCAGCGCCGCCCGGTCCTTGATCGAACCGGTCGGGTTGTGGTCCTCCAGCTTCGCCCAGAGCCGGACGTCGGCCGACGGCGAGAGCTTCGGCAGGCCCACCAGCGGGGTGCCGCCGACCGAGTCCAGCAGGCTGTCGAAACGCACGATCAGCCGCCGGCGACCGCGGGCAGCACGACGACCACGTCGCCGTCCTTGACCTCGGTCTTCAGGCCGCCGGTGAACCGGACGTCCTCGTCGTTCACGTACACGTTCACGAACCGGCGCAGCTCCTGCGGCTCGCCCTCGACGATGCGCTCCTTCAGGCCCGGGTTGGTGCCGTCCACATCGTCGATGAACTCGGCCAGGGTCGCACCGTCGCCGCTGACCGCCTTCTCACCCTTGGTGTAGGTGCGCAGAATCGTCGGGACGCGCAGCTCGATCGCCATATCTCAGTTCTCTCCTTCGGTTTCTCTATAAGAACCAACCACGCGCACTTCTTCTTCCACGACCTCGCCGTCGATGATCCGGTACGACCGGAACTCGACGGGTCCGTCGTACGCCGGGGAGTCCGCGCCGTCCCGGGTCGACACCAGCACGTAGTGGGCGCCCGGCTCCTGGGCCAGGTTGATGTCGGTGCGTGACGGATACGCCTCGGTGGCGGTGTGCGAGTGGTAGATCACCACCGGTTCCTCGTCGCGCTCGTCCATTTCCTTGTACAGCCGGAGCAGGTCGCCGGAGTCGAACTCGTAGAACGTCGGCGACATGGCCGCGTTGAGCATCGGCACGAACCGCACCGCCCGGTCCGACCCGGCCGGCCCCGCGACCACGCCGCACGCCTCGTCCGGGTGGTCCTTGCGGGCATGCTCGACGATCGCGTCGTACGTCGCGCTCTCGATGATCAACACGACAACCACGGTACGGCGACCACCGGACCGACCCCGCCAACCCGGGAGTCGGTCCAGTATGCGGACAGAGCGCTACCAGCGGTCGTGGATCTGTGGCCGGATCAGGTCGTCGTACGTCTGCTGGACGGCGGCCAGCTGGTCGGCCGTGAGCGGGGACACAGTGGCGGCGGAGATGTTGCCGGCCACCTGGGAGGGGTTGCGGGCGCCGGGGATGACGACGGTGACTCCGGGCTGGTCGAGGATCCAGCGGAGGGCGAACTGGGGCATCGTCGCGCCGGCGGGGACGGCGGGGAGCAGGCGGCGGACGGCTTCGAGGCCGGTGGTGAAGTCGACGCCGGAGAAGGTCTCGCCGACGTCGAAGGCCTCGCCGTGGCGGTTGTAGGTGCGGTGGTCGTCGGCGGAGAAGACCGTGTTCTCGTCGTACTTGCCGGAGAGCAGACCGCTGGCCAGCGGGACGCGGGCGATGATGCCGACGCCGGCCGCCTGCGCGGCCGGGAGGACCTCGTCGAGGGGCTTGAGGCGGAAGGCGTTCAGGATGATCTGGACCGACGCGACGTTCGGCCGGGCGATCGCGGTGAGCGCCTCGGCGCAGGTCTCGACGCTCACGCCGTACGACGCGATCCGGCCCTCGTCGACCAAGGTGTCGAGGGCGTCGAAGACCGCGTCGATCGAGTAGACCGGCGTCGGCGGGCAGTGCAGTTGGACGAGGTCGATGGTGTCCACGCCGATGTTGGCGCGGGAGCGGTCGTTCCACGCTCGGAAGTTGTCCAGGGTGTAGTTGGACGGCACCTGCTCGACCCGGCGGCCCATCTTGGTGGCCACGGTGAGGCCGTCGTACTCCTTCAGCACCTGACCGACCAGTCGCTCGCTGCGCCCGTCGCCGTACACGTCCGCGGTGTCGATGAACGTGACCCCGCCCTCGACCGCGGACCGCAGTACGGCCAGCGCGTCGCTCTCGTCGACGTCGCCCCAGTCGGCGCCGAGCTGCCACGCGCCGAGCCCGACGACCCCCACATCCCGACCGGTCCTGCCCAACGTCCGCGTCTCCATGAGCCCACCCTAGGCAGTGATGTCGATCCGCAGTTCGGGACCCTCCACAACCTCCAGCTCGACTGCCGGCGTCTCCGCCATGATCAGCTCGCGATGCACCTCGACAGCGGCCACCACCGCGGGCGGTGCGGCGAGCGACAGCCTCATCCGGTCGGTGACCTCCAGCCCATCGTCCCGACGGGCCTGCCCCGATCGGATCATCGGCCGAGCCCTCGAACAGTCCGGACCTAGAACGGTGGCGGATCGCCGGTCGTGGGAACCCGCGCATCGGCGTCGGAGCTCGAGTGATCACGGCTTGGGTGATCGGGGTTCGCCGCGCGGGGTTGGGTGATCGGACCGCGGGCGGATGGAACGGTCGTGTAGCGATGACCGGTCGAGCACCTGCCGTAGTGGTCTAGTTCGGCAGTCTGGGGATCAGACGATCTGCGCAACGAGGGCGGACGCCGGGAGCGTGGAGCGGCGGAACCGACGCGGACGCGCATTAGTCAGCACGTCGGCCCCGCCGGCTTGCGGGTCAGTCCTTGTCGAGCCACTCGCTGCCGTCGGCGGCGCGGTGGTAGCCCTGGTGCCACTCGGGGAGGATGCACGGCAGCCCGGTCGTCGGGTGAACGCCGTAGCAGTGGTCTTGGTCGTCGGTCTTGTCGGGCATGTCTGCCGTCTCTCAGTCGCGGGGGTCGTGCGGCCCGATCACCGGCCAGCCGCGCCCGTCGCGTGCTGGCTGCTTCGGCTGTTCGATCGCCGGCGGGTCGCCGCCGTCGAGCCAGTTGATCTCGGTGAGACCGTCGTGGCCGTGCGCGGCGAGTAGCTCGTCGAGTCCCGACCAGACCGATGTCGAGCGCGGATAGCCGGGCCAGTGCAGAGCCACCGCGCCGGTCGACCAAACGGTGCCCTCAGCAACTACCCCGGTGCCGGACACCCCGGTCGGGTCTGCGCGCCGGACGAGATGGAATCGTCGCGGCGGTACGTCGATCGTCCGTGTCATCGCCAGAACCTCCGTAGCATCACCCTCACTGAGAGCAACACATTATAAAGAGTATGACGGGTGGTCAAGCTGTTGGTTCTCAACACGCGGACTGGCTGTCAGGTCAGCGAGCCACCAGAATGGGAGACTTGTCCGAACGAGTAGACAAGGAGGGACGAGCTTGACCCAGTTCACCGGGCGTCCCGCCTACCTGCAGATCGCCGACGACGTCCGCGCGCAGATCCTCGAAGGCGCACTCACCGAAGGCGATCAACTGCCGTCCGAGCCTGCCCTGATGCAGGACTACGGCGTCTCGCGGATCGTCGTCCGCCAAGCGCTGGACGTGCTCCGCAGCGAGGGACTGATCGTCAAGCAGCAGGGGCGCGGATCGTTCGTCCGGGCTCAGCAGCCGCTCACCAAACGCGTGCTCGGCTCGCTGTACGCCGACCGGCCCGGGTCGTCGCCGTTCGCCGCCGCGACCGCTGCCGGCGGGCAGTCCGCCGAGTGGGACTACCAGAGCAGGCGCACCACCGCGTCCAAGGCGATCGCCGACCGGCTCGGCATCGCCGCCGGCGACCCGGTCATGCGGACGTCGTATCGCTTCCTGGCCGACGGCGAACCGGTGATGCTGTCGACGTCGTTCGAGCCGCTCGCGCTGACCGGCGGAACCCCGATCGAGCAACCCGAAGGCGGACCTGTCACTGGCGTCGTTCCCCGCTTCGACTCGATCGGCGTCCACATCACGCACGTCGGCGAGGACGTCACTGCACGGGCGGCGCGACCGTACGAAGCCGAGGTGTTGAACGTGCCGGTCGGCGTGCCAGTGCAGGCGATCGAGCGGACCTACTACGTACAGGACAAGCCGGTCGAGACCGCCGACATTGTCGTTTCGTCGGAGCGCTACGTGCTGTCGTACCGGCTCGCGATCCCGGAACGCTGATCCACGGGGCGCCCGGCCCCTGCTGACTGCCGGTGGGCTTAAGTCGGATCTCGCTGCGTCAACTCCCTGGTGAGCCGATGACGGTAGATCGACAGTCTGATACTGATTCCGCCTGGGTAAGCGTGGTCTTTGCGAGACAGACCATCGATCAGGTCGAGTGCGCCGGCCAGATCATCATCTGACCAACTTTCGAGACGGTCGTTGCGAGCGAGCCGATCAAGTACGTCGTCATCCATGCTGCACCGAGCCCCTCCCCAAGGCGCTGCGTCTGGCTGCCGGGGACCGGGGCATGCCTCTGTGCACCACACGCTACTCGCCCAAGCGCTTGCCGGCATCAGGTAGGCGATCCCGCCTTTGAAGACCGCGGCGGCGTGCGCGGCGAGACTCGACCTCCGTGCATGCCCCTGCGACCAAACTTGCCCGCGCCGGTCTGGCGGTCTCATGGCCTGGTCCATCAGACTCGGTTCATGACCGAAGGCGGCAAGATGCAGATCGTTGACAAGCTGCTCGCCGCTGCTCTCAGCGGTGCCTTTCCTGTTGTCGGGGACGTCGCCGGAGCGGCGTACCTGCACATCATGGAGGGCCCGTACAACAGGCGGTTGGTGGCCTGGCGTCACGACATCACGGAGGTCATCAACGATCTGGCCAGGCGGTTCAACAACCTCGCGGATGACGAGGTGTTTCTGGATGCGTTCATCGCCGCCTCACGGATCGCGTTGTCGACGCACCAGCAGGAGAAGATCGATGCCCTGCGGAATGCGCTCATCAACTCGGTCGGTCCCGACGCGCCGAGCGCTGACGAGCAGGCCCGGTTCTTCCAGATGGTCGATGAGTTCACGGCCTCGCACCTGCTGCTGCTCGGACGCTTCGACCATCATCCGGGCTCAGACATCCAGATCGATGACCAGCAGCGTGTGAACGCGAGCGGCAGTTGGGGATACTCACTGGACGCCATGGTGCCCGAGTTCGCCGGTCGAACCGAGTTCAGGGATCTTCTGATCGACGACATGGTGCGGCACCACCTCGTCGACGGCCCACCTCAGGACCGTCAGCACGTCCTGTCGCTGGACGATGAGTACTTCTTCGGGCACACAACCGAGCTGGGCAAACGGTTCCTGCGGTTCATCACTGAGACGGGATGAACCAACGGGGGTCCCGGGCCGCCGTCACGCCGGGACCCCCGCGCTGCGCCCCGCCGCCGTGAGCAGACCGGCGGGGCACGTTCTCAGGACGCGGCGTTCAGGAGCCTGAAGGCGTTGTCGTTGACGCTGTCCGCGCCGACCCGACCCCACAGCAGCAGGCCGCGCTGGAGGGTGGGGCGGCGGTTCGCGCCCATCAGATGCTGCACAACCTCGACCCGCGTCCCGACTCGGTCGGCGATCACGTAGTTGTCCCAGTCGCCGTAGGCCAGCACATAGTCAGCGGTTGCGCCACCGGCGATCGTGGAGTCCAGGGTGCTTGCTTCGTACAACGACTTGCCGAGCAGCGCGCGCGGGTTCTGCGTGATCTCCGGGTACAGCCGTGCGCCGTTCGTGGTCTCCATCTGGGCGATGGTGTTGATGATCGGCAACGCGGCGGCCCACCGGGCGTTCGGCTGGAACCGGGCCGGGAGTGCGTTCTGCACCGAGACGACCTCGGCGCTGGTCATGGTCGTACCGGTGACGATCGACGCCCCACCGGTCAGCGCGGTCACGATGCCGGTCGGCTGAGTACCGCCCGCCCCGGTGGCGAACGCGGTCGCGTGCAGCTGGTCGACGCCGTCGCTCATCACCCGGGACAGCTCGCCCAGGAAGTTCGAGCCGTCGCCCTCGATTTCCACCGAGTACGGCACGAACGCGTCGTACTTGTAGAGCGGCACGGTCGGTGCCGCGAGGCTCGGTGCGGCATCGGCTACCTCGGTCGCCTCCGCGATCCATTCAGCCGTGACACCGGCCGAGCTGACGCCGGACCACACGTCGCCGGTCGCGACAACCTGGCGGGCGATCTGCCGGAACGGGTGCACCGATCCACCCGAGGTGAGGATGATCGTCGGGTCGAGCTGGGCCGGGATCATGTAGCCGCCGGCCGCGTCGGTGAGGCCCATCGCGCGCTCCAGGGTGCGCGACCCGTCGACCGCCGCCGACTCCGCCGGGGACCACTCGTGCTGCCTACCGCGTAGCGCCTTCACGAACGCCGACCGGTAGTCGTCGGAGCCGACGCCGAGCATCCACCGGGCGTGAATGTCCAGACCGGAGTCGTCGTCGCGCTCAACCACCTGCGTCAACCGCTCGAGGTTGTCGTGGGTCAGCCACGGCGCGCTGCGCTCGCTGCGCTGGATCAGGTCCAGTGCCCGCCCGCGCAACTCGCTGCCCGGCGTCGCGGGCGGCCGGACACGGCTCCGCTGGGCCAGATCTGCGGCCTGCTGGTCGGCGACCGATTCACCGGCGAACGGGTTGTCGGCCGCGGCGCGGATCCGGGCGCGGCGGGCCTCGACAACCTCGGACTCGTGCTCCAGTTCGATCTCCTGGTCGCGCCACTGGTCGAAGTGCGCGCGGGTCACGTCGGACCAGGCGGAAGGATCGTCGCCGTAGCGCGCGACGGTGTGAGCCATTTTGCGCCGGACCTCGGCGAGATGCTCGATCACGTCAGTGATCATTGGTTGCTCCAAGCAAGCGAATGGGGATAGGGCACCATTCGCGCGGGAGCGGACGCCGCCGCGGGCGCGACCGAGGCGGACCGGCCGAGCACGGGCCTGCGGGGGTGGGAGGTGGACTCCGCCACCGGACCCTGCGGCTCCCGGCCGGTCGCCGGGGTGGTTCGTATCCCACCGTACGGCACGTTCACCGATCACAGGTACGGCGACGGGCCGGACTCGACCGGCTCCGGCGGCGGCGCAGCGCCTACGAGTACGGCGGTCAGGCCGTCGATCGAGATCTCGAACTTGACGCGGCCGATCGCGAAAGCGCCCATCGCCATCGACGGGTCCGGGACATCGCGCCAGTAGGCGCGGAACGCCTCGGTCGTCGCCGACATGAATTCATCGATCGACGCCTGCGGAAGGCGCGGACCGGGCTCGGGGGTCGTCGGGTTGTCGTTCATCGTTGTTCCTCTCCTGCGGGCTTTTGGTGGGGATCAGTGCTGGCGCGTCACCGGTTGACGCCTCCCGCGTCGTCAGTCCTCGTCGTGCGTGATCGTGTCTGCTCGCGACGTGGACGCGGCAGATCGACGCTGGCGACGTCTCGCCGGGAGGCTGGTTCCGCGTCCCCGGTCGCAGAACCAGGTGGGATGATGGGCGTGGGTAGTCGAGTAGAGGGGTCAGCACCATGGGCGGACCGGGATCGGGGCGCAGGAAAGCGCCCACGAACTTGCGGGTGCTGCGCGGTACTCAGAAGAGCCGGATCGGGCACGATGCGGTGGCACCCGAGGGGCTCCCCGAGCCGCCCGAGTGGTTCAGCAGCGAGGCGCGCGCCGAGTGGGATTACGCGCTGGAGCAGTTGGTGGCGATGGGGACCGCGACCTGTGCGGACCGGAATCTTCTGATCAGCTACGTCGGGGCGGCGGTCGCCCACAACCGGGCGCTCCGCCGGGTCGACGTGCGCGACGTCCTCGTCCCGAACAAGATCAACGACCCGACGCACGCGATCCGGAACCCGGCCGTGGGGGTGCAGCTCGCCGAGGCGGAGCTGATGCTGAAGCTGGGCCGCGAACTGGGGCTGACTCCCAGCGGGCGCGCCGGCCGCCCCGTGAGCCACGAGATCGACCACGCGGAACGGCTCCTCAGCTAGGTTAGGGTGCCCTGGCAACGACCCTTTTTCTTTTTCGGTCACCGCCGCCACCACTGCCACCACGCGCGCTGGTGCTGCGGAAGCCCGAGCTTGCGGCCGAGGGAGCGGATCTGCTTCCTCGCCCTGCGCCGGACGCGCCGAAGTTCGCGCCGGCTCATGTGCTCCAGGTCGTCACTCGACATCGGTTCATCTCCCCAGCTCGGATTCTCTGCTCGCATGCGAAGGGTGCTGAGTAGGGGGTCAGCGCTCCCCGCCGTCTGGGCGTCCAGGGGGTGCCCCCCGTGCCCCCGCCCGGACCTCCCAGAGTCTCGCCGTTGAATCGTTGCTGTCGGCAAGGAGTTACGCATGTTACGCATCTCCGGTATCCCCTCTATCCGTGCACGCGTAGGGCGAACCTGTAGATGCGTAACATGCGTAACTTCTGCGCCTCACAGGCCATTTTCGTCACTGTCCGCCAACAGACCGACTCCTCGTCGTAGCTTTCGGTTGGACTTCGGGTCGATCGGAAGGTCGAGCCGGTCGAGCGCCTGACCGAACGCCTTGCGGCTCATCGCGTCTGCACCGTCCTCGGCCGACCACTTGCACCAGCGCTCGAACAGCTCACTGGTCGTGGCGTACCAGGCAGAGCCGAGCAGGCAGCACTCGGCCACGAAGCGCCCGACCGCATCGCTGTCCAGTCGGTACCGTTCGGTCGCAACTCGCACCGTGTCCGGCTCGGCCAGCCCATCGAAGGTGAAGTCGGACCAGCCGTCGACAGCCCAGGAGAGGACCGCGTCAGCGTCGAGCTGAAGTGCCTCGTCAAGGGCCCCGTCCTGCTCGGCCTCCGGGATACGGACAGCGAACGGGACCACCCGCATCCGACGCCAGATCGCGGGGTCGTCGCCGCTGACCCGCGGCAGATGGTTCGTCACCAGCACCGCGGTGTGACTCGGCTCGAACTGGACGAAGTCCCGCCGCATCCGTCGAGCCCGGATCGGGTCGCCGCCGGTCAACCTTTTCATCGTCGCCTCGGCGAGCCGGCGCCCCTTGTCGGACTCGCTCACGACCACCCAGCGGACGCCGAGCAGGTCCATCTCGCCGGTCGGGTGCGCGCCGTCGCGGTGCATGAACAGGTCCGGCTCGGCCACCGCGGCATAGTCGCCGAGTGCGTGGTTGACGGCCTTGTAGAACGTGCCCTTGCCGTTGGCTCCGGTGCCGGTGAGGATGCCGAGCACATGCTCGACCACCTTGCCGAGCAGACCTACGCCGACGAGCCGTTGCAAGAAGCTCCGGACCTCTGGGTCCGGCAGGACACGCTCAAGGAACTCGTCCCAGACCTCGCCCGTGGCGTGCGGGTCGTACGCCGCGCGAGTCAGTTTGGTGATCCGCGCGGCCGGGTGATGCGCGTGCAGCCGCAAGTCGTGCAGATCCAACGTGCCGTTGGCGCAGTTCAGCAGGTAGGGGTCGGGGTCGAGGTCATCGACCGTGGCCGCGAACGGCTCCAGCGCAGCGGCGACGCCGAGTACGCCGGCCAGGCCGGCGTCGGACTCGCAGCGCCGCACGTCCTGACTGAGCTCCTTGTCGCCGAGACTCGCGGCGAGGGCCTGTTGCAGCACGTCGAGCACGGCACGCCTAGCCGCGCCGCGGTTGTCCTCGGCCCAGCGTTTCCCGTCCCAGGCAAACCAGCCGATCCCGTGCACGTGCAGCAGCCGGTCGCGGTACTCCGCAGCGAGCCGGTACGCCATCCGGACCTGGCCGCGATGCTGCTCGCCGGTTGTCGACTCCTCGCCGTCGCAGGTCGCCTTGTGTTCGGCCTCCTCGTCGGAGTAGTAAGGCTTTCCGCACGATGCGCATTCGATCTGCCAGGGATGCTCGCTCATGCCGGCGTCTCGATCCAGTACCCGTGGCCTGCCTGCTGGTTGTCGGACGGGCAGTGAGCGGCCCGGTGACCGATCTCCGGATCGCCGTACGGCCAGCCGTGGATGTGCCGCCGCACGCGGCACCGGTACGGGCAGCGGACGTAGACCAGCCGCGTCGTCTTGACGGGCACGACCTTCACGACCACCGCAACCGGTACGGTGGCAGTAGCAGCTTTGGTCGGCGGCTCGGGAGCGCTCCCTTGTGGGGCGCTCTCGTCATGCATCGGCGTCATCCGTCAGGTCGTCCAGGGCGGAGATGAGCGAGTGCAGCCGCGCCACGGTCGCGGCGTCGAGCGGCGGCGCCTGCTCGATCGCCTTCCGGATGGTGGATTCGGTCTTGGCCAGCTCCAGCGCTTGGCGCGCCTGGGCAACGGCCTCCGGATCCCCGCGCAGGCTGGCGTTCGCGAGACGTGCGCGGTGGTGGGCGACGTCGGGCGGTACCTTCATGGTTGGCGCTCCCAGGGGTTGCCTCGCGGCAACGTTGGGATCACCGCGGTACCTCTAGGTATAGGAAGCGCTTCGGTGCAAAGGCAAGCTCAAAAGTTGCCTAAAGCAACGATCTAGAATGTGGCATACCAACGCATGTGGCAACATGTCATTGCATGTCGGAGCACAGAAGTTGACCGCTATGCGGTCACCGGCACCTTCCAGGTCACGGTGACGCGGTCCTTCACCGGCACCTTCACGCCCCGCCTGCCCTTGGTGATCACCACGTCCACAAGGTCACCGACTACGTCCCTGCGGGTAGCCGGCGGCATCGCGCCCCACACCTGTGGCAGGTTGTCTCCGGCGTCGACGAGGTCACGAACAGCCGGCGAGATACCCGCGCGCTCGGCCTTCCGCTCGGCCGCGGTGATCTGCGCGGTGAGGCCGTTCTCGATCGTCGCCAGGCTCGCCGGGGTCGTCTCCCCGCGCACGGCAGAGTCTCGCCACTCCTTCAGCCTGCGCGTCAGCTTCTCGATCTCCGCCCGCGCGGCACCGAGCTCCTTGTCGGCGTCTGCCCCGGCCCGGCGCAGCGTCGAATAGACGTCCGGACGGGCGAGCATCCCCAGCACGTAGGCGAGCACGTGCTTCTCCAGCTCGGCGGCATCGACGTACCCGCAGCCGCCCTTGCGGCAGCCGTAGCGGCTCTTGAACGCCGACCCGGCGTACACGCCGCCGCACTCGGCGCAGACCGGGACGCCGGTCAGCACGTGTTGGGCCCGGGCCGGCCGCCAGTACCGGTCGGCGCGCTCGTCCAGGACTCGGTTCGCCTTCCAGAACAGGGGTTCGTCCACCAGCGCCGGGATGATCTCGGAGTCGAAGATCTCGACGGGTCCGCCCGCCCTGGGCTGGTAGCGTCGTTTCCCGATGTACGACGGGTTGCGGATGATGTCGCGGATCGTGTTCGGGCCCCACCTGCCGCCGGTCGTGCGCCACATCCCCGGCCCTGGCGTGCCACGGGCGGCCAACTCGTCCGCGAGCACCTTCACCGGCTCACCGGCGGCCACCCGGTCGAAGATCTCTCGCACGATCGCCGCCTCAGCCGGAACCGGTGCCTGCTCGATCAGCTCCCGGGTCTTCGGGTCGTAGTTCCGGGTGTAGCCGTACGGCACCGGACCGTTCGGCCGGCCGGCCTCAGCCGAGCTCCGCGCGTCACGCAGGACTCGCTGCCGGGTCTCCTCGGAGGAGTACTGGTTCGAGACGCCGTCGCTGGCGAGCTGCTTCCAGTGCTTCGGCTTGCGGACGTCGTAGGTCTCGCCGTCGTCGGTGACCCGGATCAGCACACCCTTGCGGCGGCACAGCGACAGGAACCCGGCCCACGACTCCAGCTCGCGATCGCCGCGGGAGGTCTCCCACATGACCACCACATCCAGGTGTCCGGCGTCGACGTCGGCCAGCAGCCGCGGCCAGTCGTCGCGCGCCTTGCGGGCGTGGCGAGACGCGGAGACGAGATCCTGATACGTCCCGGCGACGGTGTACCCCTCGGCCGCAGCGTCGCGGGTGCACTCGGTGATCTGTTCGGCGATGGATCGCTTGCTGGCGTGGCTCTGGCGGCCGTAGATCCCGGCTCGCAGCGTTCTACGTGTGGCGTTCATGACAACGACGTTACTACTAAGAATGATGCCCCGTGGGCGTGGTCAACGTGATGGAGCCGTCGGGATGACTGATCGTGCTCCAGCCCCAGCCAGCCGTGTCTTTGATGACATGGTGATATTCGCAGTAAGGCGCCAGGCCGGTCAGGCTGGTCGTCCCGGTTCGGGCGAACGGGGTGGTGTGGTCTCGGTCGCAGTCCCGGGAGGTCCGGTTGCAACCGGGCCAGGCGCAGACCGGATACCGGGCGAGCAAGGTCTCGCTCACCAGGGCGCCGGGGTCGTGGCGGGTGGTGGACGCTTCCAGGACGGCGCCGTTCACCGGATCGGTCAACAGCCGCCGCCACGTGCCGTCGCGGGCGATACGACGTGCCATGTCAGCGGGGATGGGGCCATAGCCGGTGAGCTCGGCGGGGTCATCGTCCAGCCCGAGCAGGGTGGAGGCGGGGACGACGACTTCGATGTGGGGTCGCCGTCGGTGCTGGTCGGGGAGTCTGCGGCCGAGCCAGTCGAGTCCGTTGTGCACGATGTGTTCGAACAGGTCCGCCGTCACGTCGGCGCGGCGTTGCTCGGCAGTCCGGTCATCCTTGACCAGAGCCGCGCTCTGGGCGTCAGTCGGCGCGTCCGACGTTGGTCTTGTGTCCGCGGTGCCAAGGACTGATCGCGTAGCGGCCGCCGTAGCGGGGGTAGCGGCCGTGACGGGGGTGGTGGCCGCAGTTGGGGTGGTGGCCGTGACGGGGGCGAGGGCCGTGACCGGGGTGAGGGCCGATTCGCTCGAGGTGACGCCTTCTCTTTTGGCGAGGTTGGCGATGGCTTGGATCGTGACCCACATCTGCTGGATCTTGTCGGCGGTGTGGACGATCCACAGTCCGGCCATGCCCTCGGCCAGCGGGACGATCTTGCAGGTGCGCTCGGTGGCTGCGGAGCGATGTCTGCCGGCGGCCTCGCGGGTGGTGTGTTTGGCGACCTGCCGGCGCAGACACTCGAGCAGGTTCTTATGGGTCTGCGAACCTGCGCGCTTCAGCACGTGCGCCTCGACCGCTTGGGCCGCGTCGCTGGACAGGTCGCTCGTAGCTTCGGAGATGGCCAAGGCCTTGCCCCAGGTCAGTGCGCCACACCTCAGCGCGGTGTGTGTGGCCGACAGGGTGGAGGTAAGTCGTAGCGCGGTGTCGACGCGGCGACCGACCGTGTCCGGAGACAGGCCGAGCGCGAGCGCCATCTCGCCGTACCAGGAACGTTCCGGGTCGATCGGACGACCCTTCGAATCCAGCTGAGTGGGGCGCGGCGACTCGCGATGCTCGGCCTGGCCCTGACGGTAGAGCGAAGCCATTGCGGCAGCCTTGATCGACTCGGCCCATCCGGACAGCTTGGTGGCGGCCTTCATCAGCTCGATCAACGCCATCGGCGACATCGCTTGCGGCCGGGTCCCCTCCAACTCGGTCGCCAACTGACCGCCGGGCGGCAGGAACACCCATGCCGGGGCCTCGCGGCGCAACAACTCACGCTCCGCCTCGTCCTGATCGACCCCGTCCCACAACTCCCACTCCACCGCATCCACACGCGAGAACCGACTCCGGCCCAGCACCGCATCCAGCTCGGCATCCCACTGGTCCTGCTCACTGACAAGCCTCGGGCCCTCTGGATCGTCAGGATCCTCGGGGATGTAAGCGTCGGCCGGCATCGGGAGATCCTCGGGCGGCGAGACCTGCCAGGCGGGGGCATCGTCGGGCCTGGAGAGAAGAGCGGTCGCCGCGCGGCCGGGCGCGTCTGTACGGCCGCGCACGGCCGGCACGGCGGTGACCTTGTGGTCGCCGCCCGGCGGAATGACTGACACCTCTCTCATGTGCTCATATTCGAACACTTGTTCGATTGATTCAAAATCGACCAGTCGATATCGACTGTCATGTCGCAGGACATCGGTGACAGTTCTGCATCAAGACATCGGTGACAGTTCGGGCGATGTTGGTGGTGACACTTCCCCAGCCCGTCCGGCCTGCCTGGCCTGCCTGCTGTTGACCGACTCGATCCGAAACCGGGTTGACAGCGGACGGGCCGGCCGTTCCGATGGGGCTCGTGAGTCCCCGCAAGGTCTACGCCGATCAGGCCGACATCGACACGCCGCTCGTCCGCGAGCTGGTGGCCGCTCAGTTCCCGCAGTGGGCCGCGTTGCCGCTGGAGCCGGTCGACTCCGGTGGACTGGTGAACGCGATCTACCGCCTCGGTTCCGACCTGTCGGTACGGCTGCCGCTCCGGCCCTCGATCAACGACCTAGTCCGACGGGAGCAGGCGAAACTCGCGGCACTCGCGCCGTTCCTGCCTGTGGCCATCCCTTCTGTCGAGGCGATCGGCTCACCCACCGACGCGTTCCCGGGCGAGTGGTCCGTCCACCGCTGGCTCAGCGGTACGCACCCCGCCCCCGACGCGCTCGCCGACCCACGCCGGCTGGCGACGGACCTCGCGGCGTTCGTCGACGCGTTCCGGCGGATCGACCTGCCGGACCGGCCGCCGGCGTATCCGGGCGAGCGCCGGACGCGCGCTCCGATGATCTCGATGGACTCCTCGACGCGGAAGGCGATCGGCGAGCTGGATGCCCTGATCGACACTCGCGCGGCGCTGGCGTCGTGGGAGGAGTCGGTCGCGGCGCCGTACGACGGGCGCGAGGTGTGGGTGCACTCGGACCTGACGCCGGGCAACGTGCTCGTGTCGGCGGAGGGCCGGCTGACCGCGGTGCTCGACTTCGAGACGTGCGGTGTCGGCGATCCGGCGTGCGACCTGTTCCCCGTGTGGTACCTGCTGCCCGCGAGCGTCCGCGACGAGTTCCGTGCGGCGCTGGACGTGGACGACGCGACGTGGCTCCGCGGACGCGGGCGCGTGCTGTCACAGGCCCTGATCGTGTCGGCGCATCACAAGGACACCAACCCGGCGCTGGCGAACGATGCGCGGCACGTCATCGGCGAGGTGCTCGCAGCTCCTCAATGAGGTCTCTGAGCTGGCGATCGCCGCGCCAACTCCCGTATCTCACAGCCCGACAGACGTTCCACCAGCGGGGTCAGCCGCGTGAGCCTGACCAAGCTCATCGAGCACACCAAACCGGCGCTCGGCGTGACTTACCGCGGCAACGGCCGACCTCCCGGACAGCGCCCAAGACCGGCTGAAACGTCACCGATGTCCTGACACACCAACCGTCACCGATGTCTTGATACAGAACTGTCACCCATGTCCTGAGACATCACACCAGTCGATATCAACGCCTGTATCGCAGCTCAGGCCTTCTCCACGCTCACCACCAGGTCGGTTCCCGAGGCGACAGTGAACGCGACCTCGACGGCCAGCGTCTCTGCCGCGATCAGTTCGCGATGCGCCTCGACCGCCCGCACCGTTTCGGCGTCGGCGGTCAGCCACAGCCGCACTCGATCGGTCACCTCCAGACCAGCGTCCCGCCGCGCCTGCTGCACTGCCCGGATCACGTCGCGAGCGGTCCCCTCCGCCTCCAGCTCGGGCGTGATCGTCGTGTCCAGTACGACGAAGCCGCCACCAGGCAGGAGGCCGCTCGCGGAACCGCCTTCGGCCAACGTGGTTTCGAGCGTGTATTCCTCCGGGAGCAACTCGATGCCCCCGGCAACCACCACGCCGGCCGGCGACACCGACCAGTCGCCGCTCTTCGACGCCTTGATCACCGTCTGGACGTCCCGCCCCAACCGCGGTCCCGCCGCCCGGGCGTTCACGGTCAGCCGCTGCGACACCGGTGCATCCACCGCGTCCGCCGAGGTCAGTACGACCTCTCTGACGTTCACCTCGGCCGCGATGATCGACACCAGCGGCTCCAGGTCGGCCGCTGCGGTGGTTGCCACGGTCAGCGACCGCAGGGGCTGCCGGCCACGGATGCCCTCGGCCTTCCGGATCGAGGAAGCGACCGAGCACACCTCCCGGACCCGGTCCATCCGCGCGACCAACTCGGGATCGTCCGGCAGATTGTCAACAATCGGCCAATCGGACAAATGGACCGACCGCTCACCGGTCAGCCCGCGCCATACCTGTTCGGAGACCAGCGGAAGCAGCGGGGCCGCGGCCCGGCAGACCACCTCCAGCGCGGTGTAGAGCGTGTTGATCGCCACCTGATCGCCGGCCCAGAACCGCTCTCGGGAGCGGCGGATGTACCAGTTCGTCAGCACCTCGAGGTAATCGCCCACGGCGTCACAGGCCGACGCCACGCCATACCGGTCGAGCTTGGCCTGCACGTCGCCGACGAAGATCCGCAGCCGCGCGAGCAGGTACCGATCCAGCTGATCCGGCGATTCCGTCGACCAGGATCCCGAGGCGCCGGCGGCGTTCGCGTACAAGGCGAAGAAGTACCACGCGTTCCATAGCGGGATCAGCACCTGCCGGACGCCGTCGCGGATGGCGTCCTCGGTGACGACCAGGTTCCCGCCGCGCAGGATCGGGCTCGACATCAGGAACCAGCGCATCGCGTCCGCGCCGTCGCGGTCGAACACCTCGGACACATCCGGGTAGTTCCGCAGCGACTTGCTCATCTTCTGCCCGTCGTTGCCGAGCACGATCCCGTGGCTCAGGCAGGACGAGAACGCGGGCCGGTCGAACAACGCCGTCGACAACACGTGCAAGGTGTAGAACCAGCCTCGCGTCTGCCCGATGTACTCGACGATGAAGTCACCCGGGAAGTGGTGCTCGAACCAGTCGGTGTTCTCGAACGGGTAGTGCACCTGCGCGAAACTCATCGACCCCGAGTCGAACCACACGTCCAGTACGTCGGGCACCCGCCGCATCGTCGACTGTCCGGTCGGGTCGTCCGGATTCGGTCGCGTGAGGTCGTCGACGTACGGGCGGTGCAGGTCCGGGACCGGTACGCCGAAGTCCCGCTCGAGCTCCTCGATCGACCCGTAGACGTCGGTCCGCGGGTACACCGGGTCGTCGGACCGCCAGACCGGGAGCGGACTGCCCCAGAACCGGTTCCGGCTGATCGACCAGTCCCGCGCGTTCGACAGCCACTTGCCGAACTGCCCGTGCTTGACGTGCTCGGGCACCCAGGTGATCTGCTCGTTCAGCTCGACCATCCGGTCCCGGATCCGGGTCACCTCGACGAACCAGCTCGACACCGCCTTGTAGATCAGCGGATTGCGGCACCGCCAGCAGTGCGGGTAGCTGTGCACGTAGCTGTCCTCGCGCACCAGAGAACCGGCCGCCCGCAGATCCCGGATGATCGGCCGGTTCGCCTCGAACACGTGCAGACCCTGGTACGGCGGAACCACACCAGTGAAGTGCGCTCCGTCATCGACGGTCAGCAGCGTGGGGATCCCGACGGCATCACAGGCGATCTGGTCCTCCTCGCCGTACGCCGGGGCCAGATGAACGACGCCCGTGCCCTCGTCGGTGGTGACGTGCTCGGCCGCGATCACCTGGAACGCGTTCTGGGTCCCCCACCGCTCGGTGTCAGCGAAGAAGCCGAACAGCGGGGTGTAGCGCAGCCCGATCAGCTCGGAACCCTTCAGCCGGCGGAGCACCTCGTCCCCGAGGCCGGCCGAGTCGCCGTGCGCATCGGCGTACGCCGCGAGCCGCGCCTCGGCCAGGATCGTCGGACGGCCTTCGGCGTCGTTCACCACCACGTAGTCGACATCCGGGCCGACGGCCATCGCGAGGTTGCTCGGCAGGGTCCACGGTGTCGTCGTCCACGCCAGCAGTCGCTCACCGGTCTCCAGCTGGACCGCGATCGTTACCGACGGGTCCTGGCGCGGCTGGTAGACGTCGTCGTCCATCCGCAGCTCGTGGTTGGACAGCGGGGTCTCGTCGTTCCAGCAGTACGGCAGCACCCGCAGGCCCTCGTACACCAGGCCCTTGTCATAGAGCGTCTTGAACGCCCAGATCACCGACTCCATGTAACCGGGATCGAGCGTTTTGTAATCGTGGTCGAAGTCGACCCACCGCGCCTGCCGCGTGACGTAACTGCGCCACTCACCGGTGTACTTCAGCACCGACGCCCGGCAGGCCTCGTTGAACTTCTCGATCCCGAGCGCGAGGATCTCGGCCTTGGTCTTCAGCCCGAGCACCCGCTGAGCCTCCAGCTCGGCCGGCAACCCGTGCGTGTCCCACCCGAACCGCCGCTCGACCCGCCGCCCGCGCATGGTCTGGTACCGCGGTACGACGTCCTTCACGTACCCCGTCAGCAGATGCCCGTAGTGCGGCAACCCGTTGGCGAACGGCGGCCCGTCATAGAAGACGAACTCGTTAGCCCCGTCCTCCCCCGCCGCCCGCCCCTCCACCGAAGCCCGGAACGTCCCGTCGTCCTCCCAGTACTCCAACACCTCCCGCTCAATACCCGGAAAGTCAGCACTAGCAGTAAGTCGCGCACCAGTCTTCGGATAGCTCACTCACCGCATGTTATGCAGGAGTGCTGACTGGAGGTAGCCGAGCCAGTCGTAGAGGTCGTACGTCAGGCGGCGGGGGTCGTCGTCGGGGAGTTTTTCCCAGGTGGCGTAGTCGTCTTCTTCTTTGATGTCCAGGCGGGTGCCGATGGCCAGGCGGAGGTCGTTCAGGGCGCGGAGCCAGGAGAGTTGCTCGTCGGGTTCGAGGGCGATCTCGTCGGCGCCGGATTCCTCCAGGGCCGACAGCACCCGCCGCGCGTCGCTGACCTTGCCCTCGCGCAAGCCGCGCTCGGTGAAGCGGCGGAACTCGGCCGATGCCTGGTCGTCGGACTTGTACGCGTCCGGCAGCAACCGCTGGAGTACGACGTCCTCCGGCGGCGAGGTGGGTCCGTCGGTGTCGATCAGCAGGGCCGCGAGCGGGTCGGAGGACTCAGCCGCGCGCGGCGGCATCCCGTCGTACAGGAGTTCGACCAGGTTGCGGAGCAGGTTCGCCAGGATGTCCGCCTCGTGCTCGGCGAAACTGACGATCACGATCTTGCGGCGCTTGCGGAACCGGGTCACGACTTCTCGCAGGTGGCCCACAGGCCGTAGGTGTGCATCGCCTCGACGTCACGTTCCATCGACTCGCGGTTACCGTTCGACACCGCGGACTTGCCGTCCTGGTGCACCTGCAGCATGAGCTTCTCCGCCTTGTGCTTCGAGTAGCCGAAGTAGGTCTGGAACACGAACGTGACGTAGTCCATCAGGTTGACCGGGTCGTTCCAGACGATCGTCACCCAGGGTGGACTCAGCTCGATGGCCTCGTCGACCTCGGCGCTCTCGAGTTCGCTCGGTGCGGTGCTCACCTGTCCATTCTCTCCATCATCGGTTCGGTGTTCGCAATAGGCTGCCCTTGTGACCAACACGGCGAGTGAGTCGACCGCGCTCCTGACCGACCATTACGAGCTCACCATGCTGCAGGCCAGCCTGGCCGACGGCACGGCGCAGCGCCGCTCGGTCTTCGAGCTGTTCGCCCGCCGGCTGCCGGACGGCCGGCGGTACGGCGTGGTCGCCGGGGTGAACCGGCTGCTCGACGCGCTCGAGCGGTTTCGCTTCGACGAGCGGGTGATCGCCTTCCTGGCCGATCACGGCGTCGTCGACCAGGCTACCCGGGACTGGCTGGCCGACTACCGGTTCACCGGCGACATCTCCGGCTACGCCGACGGAGAGATCTTCTTCCCCGGCTCCCCGGTGCTGGTGGTGGAGTCGAGTTTCGCCGAGGCGGTGCTGCTGGAAACCGTCTTCCTGAGCATTCTGAACCACGACTCCGCGGTCGCCTCGGCCGCGTCGCGGATGACCTGGTGGGCCGGTGGGCGGCCCTGTATCGAGATGGGCTCGCGCCGGACCCACGAGGAGGCCGCGGTCGCCTCGGCGCTGGCGGCGTACATCGCGGGGTTCGCGACCACCTCCAACCTGGAGGCGGCCAGCCGGTACGGCATCCCGAGCGCGGGGACTGCGGCGCACTCGTTCACACTGCTGCACGACACCGAGCGGGAGGCGTTCACGTCCCAGGTCGATGCCCTCGGCAAGCGGACGACGCTGCTGGTGGACACCTACGACGTGGCCGAGGCGGTCCGGACCGCGATCGGGATCACCGGCCCGGAGCTCGGCGCCGTCCGGCTCGACTCCGGTGACCTCCCGTCGCTGGCCGGGCAGGTCCGCGAGCAGCTGGACACGCTCGGCGCCACCAAGACCCGGATCATCGTGACCAGCGACCTGGACGAGTACCAGATCGCCGCGCTGGCGCCGGCGCCGGTCGACGGGTACGGCGTGGGTACGTCGCTCGTCACCGGGAGTGGGTACCCGACCTGTGGCTTCGTGTACAAGCTGGTCGCCCGGGAGGACGCGAGCGGGAACCTGGTCCCGGTGGCGAAGAAGAGCCCGGACAAGATCTCCATCGGCGGCCGGAAGTGGGCGCTGCGGCGCCGGTCGGCCACCGGTGTCGCCGAGGTCGAGCTGATCGGGGTCGGCGAGCAGCCGGTCGACGACGGTGACGACCGGGTCCTGCTCAAGCCGCTGGTCGAGGCGGGCAAGATCATCGGCCGTACGACGCCCGCCGAGTCGCAGGCGCATCACCTGAAGGTCCGCGACGAGCTCCCCCGCTACGCCAGCCAGCTGAGCCGCGGCGAGCCCGCCATCCCGACCGAGTACACCGGCGACTACGACGCCCGCAACCCGTTCCTCCCCCGGAGCCACACGTGACCACCGAGCAAACCACGAGCGCCGCGGGAGCCGCCGAGCCGGCCCAGCCGGAGGTCGGCACGAGCCCGGCCGGGCCGGAGGCGGAGGCGGAGGAGTGGCCGGCGGATGCGCCTGCCTCGGTGACGGACGTACTCATCGCGCTGCGGTTCGCCGACCGGGCGGCCCGCAAGGCCGTGGGCGAGGAGCTGGTCGGCACCGGCCTGCACACCGGTCAGGAACTGGTCCTGGCCAAGCTCCTCCACCACGGCTCACTCCCGGTCGCGAAGCTGGCGAAGGTCCTCGACGTCGAGGTCCCGACAGCCACCAAGACCACCCAACGGATGGAAGCCGCCGGCCTCGTCCGGCGCGTCAAGAGCAGCACCGACGCCCGCCAGGTCGCCATCGAACTCACCGACCGCGGCATCGAGCTCGCCCACACCGTCCAAGAGGTCTACGACCGAGCCGGCCACAGAGCCCTGGCCCAGCTCACTCCCGAAGACCGCCGCCTCCTCCGCAACCTGCTCTGGACCATCACCACCAGCCTCGAGCCCTGAGGTGCACGCGACAGGAGGTGCACCTAGATCGGAATGCCCGGGGTGCGTGGTGCCTTGAGGCCCCGGCGTTCCACGACAGTCAGCCAGGCAGCGCCGACGCCAAAGATGGCCGCGAACAGCCAGAAGTTGTAGGCCAAGCTCTGCGGCAGGACATCGGTGAGGGCAAAGAGCACGATCGCGGAGAAGAGACCTACGAAGAGCAGTCCGATGCTCAGGCCGAGGGTGGCTTCCATGGCCGGGGTCGCGCGGCGGCGTCGCAGCCGCCAGGCGCAGGTGACGATCACGAGCAGGCCGCTGGAGGCCAGGACCAGCGCCAGGATGTCAGGCCCGTTCCCGTCGGCCGGAGCGCGTCCGGTCTCCTGGCGGTCCCCGTCGGCCGTGATCTCGGTCAGCCGGCCGCGCCAGATCGTGCCGGTCACCCGGTCGCCCTCGTCGAGTTGATCGAGGATGGGGCCGCTCTGGTCGAACCCCGTATTCCACCTGGCGCCGGACGCGCTGGTCAGGACAGCGTTGCGGTCGCCCGTCTGGTAGCTCCGGACGACGTGAATGTCGGACACGGTGAACTCCTGCGTCCACCGGCATTCGGCCGGTGTGGCCGGAGCGGCAGGGCAGCGCGGCGCAGCCTCGTAGGCGTGTACTTCGCGGAAGTTGTCCGGCCCCACCACCGCGCCGAGGTCGGTAGCGACACCGACCAGGGCAACGCCGGTCAGAAGAGTGAATATCGTCGTGACTGTCTTGTCGAGGAGCCCCACGTTTCGACTATTCCACTCGGCAGAGCCAGTGATGTCCGCCGCCGGAGTGATTTGCGGCACTCGTGCCGAACAGCGCGCGTCAGCGGGCGTCGAAGACCTTCGCCAGCAGGCTCATCGCGTCCCGCAGCAGGTCCGGCGGCATGACGAGCGGCGGCAGGAACCGCAGCACGTTGCCGTAGGTCCCCGCGGTCAGCACGACCATCCCCTCGGCGTGGCACGCCTTCGCGATCTCACCGGTTGCGACCGGATCGGGTTCGCCGGCCCCGTCGACCAGCTCGATCGCGATCATCGCCCCGCGGCCGCGGACGTCGCCGATCACCGGGTGCCGCGCGGCCAGGTCGCGTAGCGCGGGCAGCATGATGTCGCCGATCTCCCGCGCCCGGGCCGGCAGGTCCTCGGCCTCGATGGTCTCGATCGCCGCCAGCGCGGCTGCGCACGCCACCGGGTTCCCGCCGTACGTCCCGCCGAGACCACTCACGTGCGGCGCGTCCATGATCTCGGCCCGCCCGGTGACCGCGGCCAGCGGCAACCCACCCGCGATCCCCTTCGCGAGCGTGATCAGGTCCGGTACGACGCCCTCGCGAGTACACGCGAACAGCTCACCAGTCCGCCCGAACCCGGTCTGGATCTCGTCCGCGACGAACACGACCCCCTGGGAACGGCACCACTCCGCAACAGCGGGCAGGAACCCGTCAGCCGGTACGACGAAGCCGCCCTCCCCGTGAATCGGCTCGATCACCACACACGCCACGTTCGACGCACCGACGTACTTCTCGATCGCCGCCACCGACCGTGCCGCCGCCTCCGGCCCGCTCAGCCCGTCCCGGTACGGGTACGACGTCGGCACCCGATAGACCTCTGGCGCGAACGGGCCGAAACCGTCCTTGTACGGCATGTTCTTCGCCGTCATCGCCATGGTCAGGTTGGTCCGCCCGTGGTACCCGTGGTCGAACACCACCACCGCGTCCCGGTGAGTGTGCGCCCGGGCGATCTTCACCGCGTTCTCCACCGCCTCGGCGCCGGAGTTCAGCAGCACCGACCGCTTCTCGTGATCGCCGGGCGTGATCCGGTTCAGCGCCTCGCACACCTCGAGGTAACCGTCGTACGGCGTGACCATGAAGCAGGTGTGGGTGAAGCGGGCCACCTGCTCCTGCACCGCGCTCACCACCCGCGGAGCCGCGTTCCCGACGTTCACCACCGCGATGCCGGACCCGAGATCGATCAAGTGGTTGCCATCGGCATCCACCACGATCCCGCCCCCGGCTTCGGTGACGAAGACCGGCAGCGTGATCCCGACCCCGCGCGCGACCGAGCGCCGCACCCTCCCCAGCAGTTCGACGGACCGCGGTCCGGGAATCTCCGTGACCAGCTTCCGTTCCTGCGTGACTGTCATCGTCCAGCTCCCAATGATTCCGCGTCGCCCGAGAGTTTTTGTGCCAGCCAGACCGGGATCACCGAGAACACGATCAGCGCGGCCGCGACCACGTTGACGATCGGCGCCTGGTTCGGCCGGAACAGGTTGTTGAAGATCCAGATCGGCAGCGTCTGCTGGTTCGCGCCGGCGGTGAACGTGGTCACGATGATCTCGTCGAACGACAGCGCGAACGCGAGCAAGGCCCCCGCCAGCAGTGCCGACCGGATCATCGGGAACGTCACCAGCCGGAACGTCGTGAACCCCGACGCCCCCAGATCCGCCGACGCCTGCTCCAACTGCACGCCGGTACGCCGCAACCGGGCGATCACGTTGTTGAACACGGTGACGATGCAGAACGTCGCGTGGGCGATCACGATCGTGGCGAACCCGAGTTCCCACCCGAAGAGCGTCCGGAACGCGTTGTTCAGCGCGATCCCGGTGACGATGCCCGGCAGTGCGATCGGCAGGATCACCAGCAGCGAAACCGTCTCGCGGCCGTAGAACTTGAACCGCTGCAGCGCGAACGCGATCATCGTGCCGAGCACCAGCGCGATCACGGTCGCGGCCAGTCCCACCCGCACGCTCACCCAGAGCGCGTCCAGCGCACCCTGGCTGTCGGCCGCCCGGCGCCACCACTCCAGGGTGAAGTCCCGCGGCGGCCAGGCGAACGTCTTGTTCACATTGAACGAGTTCACCAGAACCAGCAGCAGCGGTACATAGATGAAGCAGAGAATCAGCACGGTCAGCACCCGCAGCACGATCCGGGTCGATCGGGACAGCGTCATCACAGGCTCTCCATCGCTCCGGTACGGCGTACCGCGGCCAGGTAGCCGAGCATCACGACGACCGGGATCGTGGCGACCGCGGCCGCGAACGGCAGGTTGTTGGCGGCACCCACGTTGTCGTACACCACGTTGCCCAGCAACTGGTTGGTGCCGCCGACGATCCGGACCGCGATGTAGTCACCCAGCGTCAGGCTGAAGGTGAAGATCGAGCCCGCCACCATGGCCGGGACGATCATCGGCATGACCACCCGCCGCAGCGTCTGGGAGGTCCGCCCGCCCAGATCCGCCGAGGCCTCCAGCAGCGAGTTCGGCAGCCGTTCGAGGCCGGCGTAGATCGGCAGGATCATGTACGGCAGCCACAGGTACGCCAGCGTCACGATCGTCGCCGTCAGGCCGTACCCGGGAGACTTCAGCCCGACCGCCTCGAACGCCGACGACACCAGCCCGCCCTCGGAGAACATCCCGCGCCACGCGTACGCCTTGACCAGATAACTGGCCCACAACGGCATCAGCACCGCCACCAGCAGGAACCGGCGCAATCCCGGCCCCGCCACCTTCGCCATGTAGAGCGCGATCGGCAACGCGACCACCGCGTCGATCACGGTCACCAGCACGGCGACCGCGACCGTCCGCAGCGCGATCGTCCGGTACACGTCGACGGTGAACAGCGTCCGGAAGCTGTCCAGCGTCCACACCCGCTCGATCTGCCCGGTGAACCCGTTCTGCGTCCAGAGGGCGGTGACGAACAACGCCGCCAACGCCCCCAGATACGCAACCCCAAGCCACAACATCGGTGGCCCCAGCAAAAGCCCCAACCGAGCCTTGGGGTGACGGTGCAGAGTGCTCATCCCTTGATCTGGGTCCAGGCTTGGGTCCACTTGCTGTAGTCGGTGCACTTGACGTCGGTGCGGCCGTCGAGGCACTGCTCGATCGGTGTGGTCCAGTACCAGATCTTCTCGGCGTACGCCGCGTCGCCCGCGTGGAACGTCGCGCAGTGGTTCTTGTCGGCCGTCTTCGCGCAGGCCTTGCCGTTCGCGGGCGACTCACCGAAGTATTCGGCCACGGCCGCGTTCGCCTCGGGGCTGATGATGTGGTTCATCCACAGGTACGCGCAGTTCTTGTTCTTCGACGTCGCGCTGACCATCCAGGTGTCGGACCAGCCGGTCACGCCCTCGGTCGGCACGGTCACCTGCACCGGTACCTTCTCGCCGGTCGCCACATTCGCGATCACCTGCCAGGTGGTGCCGATCACCGAGTTGCCGCTGGTGAACGCCTGGACCTCCTTGAGGTAGTCGGACCAGTACTCCGACACGAGCGTCTTCTGCGTCTTGAGCAGGTCGACCGTGGCCTGGAACTGCTTGTCGTCCAGCGCGTACGGGTTCTTGATGCCGAGGTCCGGCTTGGTCGCCATCAGGTACATCGCGGCGTCGGCGATGTAGATCGGCGAGTCGTACGCCGTGACCGCGCCCTTGTACGGCGAGTTGGCGTCGAAGACCGCGCCCCACGACGTCGGGGCCGGTGTCACCTTGTCGGTCCGCCACATCAGCAGGTTGGCGCCGTACCCGTGCGGTACGCCGTACATCTGGTCCTTCACCGAGTTCCACGGGCGGTTCTTCAGGAACGGGTAGATGTCGGCGTAGTTCGGGATCAGGTCGGTGTTCACCGGCTCGACGTTCCCGGCCGCGATCAGGCGCAGCGACGCGTCGCCGGAGGCCGACACCACGTCGTACTGCCCGGTCTTCATCAGCGTGACAGCCTCGTCGGAGGTGCCGAACGTCTTCACCGTCACCTGACAGCCGGTCTGCTTCTCGAACGGCGTCACCCAGTCGACCTTCGGGTCGTTCGAGCCGTCCTCGGCGTACCCGGGCCAGGCCAGCACGCTGAGCTTGCCTTCCCCGGTGCCGAGCGTCTCGAGCTTCTTCAGGTCCGGTGGGGTGAACCCACTGGTCCCGGCCGCTGCGTCGCCGGAGTCCCCGGAATCGCCGCCGGACGTGCCACATGCGGTCGCGAGCAGCGCGAGCACTGCCACACTCGCCGCCACACTGAGTTTCTTCACGGAAACCTCCTTGGTTTCGGGGCGGGAGTTGAAAGGAAGGAAGGGAAGCAGGAAGGGAGGGACGGCGGAGCTTGCTATGGCTGACCGCCGATCGCGACGGTGTGTTCGCGGAGCCAGGTGAGCCGGACCTGGGCACCCCGAAGTTCGAGCTTGTCCTGCACCGAGCCGTGCAGGTTCTGCTGCAGGACGATGAGCGATCCACCGGCGTCCAGGTCGACCACGGACTGGGTGGCCGAGCCCAGGTACACCACCTCACGGACCACCCCGGTCGCCGTACACAGCTCCGGTTCGGCGGCCGCGCCGCGCGGGTGCAGCTGGATCTTCTCCGGGCGCACCGTGTAGAGCCCGGCCGTCCCGAGGATCGCGGCCGCGACCTCCCCCTCGAGCAGGTTGGACGTGCCGACGAACCCGGCGACGAACGCGCTCGCCGGGTGCTCGTACAGCTCGGCCGGCGCGGCCAGCTGCTCGATCCGGCCGCCGTTGAACACGGCGATCCGGTCGCTCATCGTCAGCGCCTCTTCCTGGTCGTGGGTGACGAACACGAAGGTGATCCCGACATCGCGCTGCATCGTCTTCAACTCGATCTGCATCTCCCGCCGGAGCTTCAGATCGAGCGCACCGAGCGGCTCGTCGAGCAGCAGCACCTTGGGCCGGTTCACCAGGGCCCTGGCCAGCGCGACTCGTTGCCGTTGGCCACCGGACAACTGGCTCGGCCGGCGGTCGCCGTACCCCTCCAGCCGGACCGTCCCGAGCGCTTCGACGGCCCTGGCACGGCGGCTCCGCCGGTCGACACCCTTCACCCGCAGCCCGTACTCGACGTTCTGCAGCACATTCATGTGCGGGAACAGCGCGTAGTCCTGGAAGACCGTGTTCACATCCCGCGCGTACGGCGCCTGGTCGGTGACGTCGACGCCGCCGAGCAGGATCCGGCCGGCCGTGGGCACCTCGAAGCCGGCGATCATCCGCAGCACCGTGGTCTTGCCGGAACCGGACGGGCCCAGCATCGAGAAGAACTCGCCCTCTGCCAGGTCGAGATCGATGCCGTCGACCGCCGTGACGTCGCCGAACGTCTTCCGCAACCCACGCAGGCTGACGGCCGTGGCATCGGTCGCCACGGCCTCGACCTGCTCGTCGGTTGCCAACGTCCTCATCCGATCGCCGACATCACATGCTTGACCCGCGTGTAGTCCTCGACGCCGTACAACGACAGGTCCTTGCCGTGACCGGAGTGCTTGAAGCCACCGTGCGGCATCTCGGCCACCAGCGGGATGTGCGTGTTGATCCAGACGCACCCGAAGTCGAGGGCCTTGGACATCCGCAGCGCCCGCGAGTGGTCGGCGGTGAACACGCTCGACGCCAGGCCGTAGCGCACGCCGTTGGCCATCCGGAGGGCCTCGTCCTCATCGGCGAACGACTGCACGGTGATGACCGGCCCGAACACCTCGTCCTGGATCATCTCGTCGTCCTGCCGGAGTCCGGTGACGACGGTCGCGTCCAGGAAGTAGCCGTCGGCAAGGGTTCCGCCGGATCGCTCACCACCGAGGACGATCGACCCGTGCTCGGGCATCCGGGCGAGGAAGCCGCGGACGCGGTCGAGTTGCAGGCTGCTGTTCAACGGTCCGTACAGCGCGTCGGTGTCGTCGGCGAGCCCCGGTCGTGCGTTCGCGCGAGCCCACTCCACCAGCGTCTGGACGAACTCGTCGTGGACGCTCGCGTCGACGATCACCCGGCAGGCCGCCGTACAGTCCTGGCCGGCGTTGAAGTAGCCGCCGACCCCGATGGCTTCGGCCGCGGCCGCGAGGTCCGCGTCGGCGAAGACGACCGCCGGTGCCTTGCCGCCCAGTTCGAGGTGCGTGCGCTTCAGGTCGAGAGCCGCCGTACTCGCGACTTCGGAGCCGGCCCGCGTCGAGCCGGTGATGCTGACCAGGCCGGGCGCCGGGTGCGCGACCACGGCCTGTCCGGTCGCGCGGTCACCACAGACGACGTTGAAGACGCCAGGCGGCAGCACCTCGGCCGCGATCTCCGCGAGCATCGCCGTGGACACCGGAGTGGTCTCGGCGGGCTTCAGTACGACGGTGTTGCCGGCGGCAAGGGCCGGACCGAACTTCCAGACCGCCATCATCATCGGATAGTTCCACGGCGTCACCTGACCGACGACCCCGATCGGTTCGCGGCGGATCCAGGACGTGTGGCCGGCCATGTACTCACCGGCCGACTTTCCTTCGAGCAACCGCGCCGCACCGGCGAAGAAGCGCATCTGGTCGACCATGACCGTGAGCTCCTCGGTCTTGGTCAGCTCCAGCGGCTTGCCGGTGTTCTGCGATTCGGCGGCGACGAGATCATCCGCCCGGGCCTCGACGAGGTCGGCGAACCGGAGCAGTGCCCGCTGCCGTTCGGCCGGCGTCGCACCGCCCCAGCCAGGTGCGGCGGCGGTCGCGGCCTCGTACGCCGCGTCCACATCCTCGTCGCCGGACAACGGCGCCGTACCGAAGACCTTGCCGGTAGCCGGATCGATCAGCTCGCTGGTGGCGCCGCTGAGCGCGTCGCGCGGGGTGCCGTTGATCAGGTTCCGGACTGTTCGCATCGCTCACTCCCGAAGTGGGGGACGGACACCGTGTGGCCGTAAACATATGAAAACAGATGTTAAAGTTCAAGCGATCGGTGAGAATGTTCCGGAGTTGTTGTGGCCGGGGACCGAGGAGAGAGTGAGTCGGGATGGCGCTGCGGTTCTACGGCAGTGGCGCGGCGGCGGTGTTCGCACCGCTCGAGCCGCTGAGCCGCTCGGAACTGGTGGCGCGCCGGCTGACCGACGCGATCGCGCTCGGCCTGATCCCGGACTCCGAGCAACTCCCCGGCGAGGCCGACCTCGCCGGCATCTTCGGCGTCTCCACTACGACGATCCGCGAAGCGCTGTCCTCGTTGCGATTGCGCGGCCTGATCCACACCCGGCGAGGTCGCGGCGGTGGCAGCTTCGTCCGCGCGCAGGGGGAGATGTCGACCGCGATCGTCCGCGACCGGCTGGAGGAGCTGAGCCTCGCGCAACTCCGCGATCTCGGCGACCACTACAGCGCCATCGCCGGTACGGCGGCCCGGCTCGCGGCCGAGCGGGCCACACCGGACGACGTACAACGGCTCACCGCGGTCTGCGACAGCCTCGAGCTCGCCAAGGGTCTCGGCGGTCGCCGCCGGGCCGACGCCCAGTTCCACATCGAGGTGGCCGCGACCGCGCAGTCCACCCGGCTCTACCGGGCCGAGGTGAGTCTGCAGGCGGAGGTAGGCACGTTGCTGTGGCTTGCGTTCGGAGATGACGAGAGCCACCGCGGGACTGTGCAGAGCTGCCGGGACATCGTCGCGGCGATCGACCGCACCGACGGCGATGCCGCCCGCGCTGCCGCCGAAGAACGCGTGGCTGACTCGACGGCACGCCTGATCGACCTCAGACTGGCTTTGGAGGTCCCATGAGCACGGATGCTGAGTTGACATCGTTTGCGGGCGCTGCCTTGACGTTGGACGCAGGTCTCGAAGCCGTTCTCGAACTGGTCGAGTCGGTGGTCGGGGAAGCGTTCGGTCTGGCGGAGCGAGTCGCGAATCAGGTCAGCGAGGTGTTCGCCGGGCAGGACGGTGTGCGCCGCGGCGACCTGACCGGTGTCGCCACCGTCGTCCACCCCGCGCTGACCGATCCGGACGGCCGGATCCAGGGCGCCGGGTTCGTCGCCGCCGTCGACGCGCTGGCCGACTCCCGCTGGTGGCTCGAGTGGTTCATGCTCAGCAACGGCTCGGCCGAGCGTCTCCTGGTCGACACCGATCCGCGCGGGGAGAACTTCTACGACTACGAGTCCCTGCCCTGGTACGACGTACCTCGCACGACCGGGCGGCGGCACATCACCGGGCCGTACGTCGACTATCTCTGCACCGACGACTACACACTGACTTTCACCGTGCCGGTCCTGGCCGGGGAACGGTTCGTCGGCGTGGCCGGTGCGGACGTCCGGGTGTTCACCTTCGAGAAGGCCGTGCTGCCGTGCCTGCGGGCGACCCGCCGTACCGTTGCCATCGTCAACGATCAGGGCCGGGTCGTGCTCAGCAACAGCGCCCGCCATGTCAGCGGGACACTGCTCCGGTCGCCGTCCCCGTCGTACCCGATCGACGATTTGCCCTTGTCGCTGGTCGACCTCAGCTAGGTAGGTACGTGTCCAGGTAGGGGTTGCGGAACTTGCCGGCGGGGTCGTACTTCGCGGCGAGCGCGATGAAGTCGGGCACCTTGGGGTAGCGCTCGCGGAGCGTCGCGGCGTCGGCGGCGAACACCTTGCCCCAGTGCGGCCGGACGTCCAGCGGGGCGAGCGCCGCCTCGAGAGTGGCGACGACCGGCCGGACCGCGGCTTCGTCCTGGATCCAGGTGAAGTGCAGGGCGACGGTGTCGCGGCCTTGGCTCGGGCTCAGCCAGAGGTCGTCGGCGGCGATCGTCCGCACCTCGGAGACCTGGATGACCGGCGCGAACTGGTTGCCGAGGGTCCGTAGTACGTCGAACGCCTCGGCCGCGCGCTCGCGGGGGACGAAGTACTCCGACTGCAACTCGTCACCGTTGCTCGGGGTGAACTCGAGCCGGAAGTGCGGCAGACGCTCGTTCCACGGGCCAGGCAGGCCGCCTTGCTGCGTGGCGTAGTCGGCCGGCATCGACTTGATCGGGTGACGGGGGCCGTCGGCAACCGTTGCGCCGAGCCAGGTGGGCTCGATCGGTTGGTGGCCGCGCTGCTTGCGCCACACCATCACGTCCGGGTCGACCCAGTCGGTGAACGCGCTGACGCTGTACGCGCTCCCCATCACGTCGGCGAAGTCCGTGCTGAGCCGCTCCACCGGCAGGCCGTCGTACACGACCTGGCTGACCTGGTACGACGGCTGCACGTCGAGCGTCAGGCTCACGGTCACGCCGAGCGCGCCGAGCGAGATCACCGAGCCGGCGAAGTCCGCGTCGTCGCGGGTGAGCGTGACGAGCTCGCCGCGCGCATCCACGAACGTGATCGCGTTCACGGCGTCCGCGAGCGGTCCGTTGGTGTCACCGGACCCGTGCGTTCCGGTCGAGCACGCTCCGGCCACCGAGATGTGCGGCAACGATCCGAGGTTGTGCAACGCGAGTCCTTGGGCCTGCAGAGCCGCCGTGACCTCGCCGTACCGCAAACCGGCCGACACGGTCACCCCGCGCTCGCCGACCTCGATCACCTGCGGCAGATCGGCCACGCTGACCAGCACACCCGCGCTGTCCGCGATCCGGTTGAACGAGTGCCCGGTGCCCAGCACGCGGACTTTCTCGCTGCCGGCCACGAGCTCCTGCACTTCCGCGACGGAGCGCGGCCTTTCGAGTGCGCTGGAGAAGCTGACGTTACCCGCCCAGTTCGTGACATTTGTCATGGAGTGCACCTTCCTCGCGCGCCGGTCCCGGCACGACTCTCGCACATCCTCGATGGTGGGAGGTTGACGGTCTTACCCATTGGAGAGGAACTAAGTTGCGCCCCACACTGTCCCGCCGCCGGGTTGTCATCGCCCTTGGTCTGGCGGGTGTCCTGGCCACCGGCACCGCGATCACCGTCGCGGTCAAGGGTCCGTCGCAGCCGGCCACAGCCGCCACCACTACCGCTACCGCGGCCACGCGTGCCATCAGTTGTGACACCAAGGCCGGTGGTTCGCACTTCTACGACGGGCCGTCGGCTTCCAATAAGTACGACAGCCGGTTCAGCAACAGCGCCGCGCTGCCGCGGCTGGGCTCGTACATCCCGCAGGGCATCGGTACCTGGTGGAACTGGTCGGGCTCGAAGAACCTGCTGCTGGTGACGATGTACCACACCGGCAGGAACTCGATCATCGTCGGCATCGACCCGGCCACCAACAAGGTCGTCGGCGACGTCGCGATCGCCGAGACGCACGGCGGCGGTATCACCACCGCCTACGGCTGGGCCTTCGTCCAGGGCAGCACCAACGGCATCCGCAAGTACAAGCTGTCCACGCTCGCCGCCGCGATGAAGAAGCCGGGTACGCCGTACGTCAAGGCGACCGGTTCCGAGCGCAAGGTCTACGCCGCGTCGTTCCTGACCAGCTACGGGGACTCCCTGTGGTCCGGCAAGTTCAACGACAAGGGCCGCGGCAAGATGTACGAGTACAAGATCAAGGCCGACGGCTCGCTGACCACGATCAACAAGGCGTGGGAGATCCCGACCAAGACCCAGGGCCTGCTGGTCACCAAGTCGCACTTCATCTTCAGCACGTCCTACGGCCGGGACAAGCTGAGCAACCTGTACGTCGTCCGCCGTGGACAGCCGGATCTGGACAAGGCGAAGCTGACCTGCTTCCGGGCGCCGAGCATGTCCGAGGGGATGACCGACTTCGGCGGCAAGGCGTACCTGGTGTTCGAGTCGGGCTCGTACAAGTACCGCTCGGACCCGAAGACCAAGAACGTCATCACCCGGCTGCACAAGGCATCGATCTCGTCACTGACCAGCCTGGTGTGAGCCGATCGGGCGCCATCAGATGGTTTGATGGCGCCCGATGCTCATCTCGTTCGGAATTGCCGGGTTCTGGTTCCTCGTCTTCGCCATCAGCTTCTGGCGGGATCGGCGGCTGTTCAAGAACGCCGTCTTCCTCGTTCTGACGCTGATGTTCGCCGGGCTCGGAGTGATCTTCGGGCTCGAGTCCGTCAACGAGACCGCGGCCCGGCTGCTGGTGGTCGCGATCCTGGTCGCGATCCCGGTGGCGATCGCCGTCCTCGCGGTGTTCCTGGTGGTCAACGGGGTCACCATGCTGCGCCGCGAGGGACGGCGGCCGCGCAACCTGCTGTCGCTGGCGGCCGGGCTCGGGATCATCGGGCTCGTCATCTTCGGCGTGGCAGTGCAGAAGATCGGCTGGGAGCCGCTCGCGGCGGTGCGGACGGCGCTGATCGGCGTACTGACCTACATCTCGTTCCTGTTCGTCTGCTTCCTCGCCTACGCCTTCGTCTACAGCCGGGTCCGCTCGTCCCGGAAGGTCGACTTCGTCATCGTGCTCGGCTCCGGGCTGCGCGGTTCGCGGGTCCCGCCGCTGCTCGCCAGCCGGCTGGACCGCGCCAAGCAGGTGTACGACCGGGCGATCCGCCGGGGCCGGTCACCGCTGATCATCACGTCCGGCGGTCAAGGCCCCGACGAGGACATCCCCGAGTCGCACGCGATGGCGTCGTACCTGATCGAGCGGGGCGTGCCGGAGAACCGGGTGCTGCGCGAGGACAAGTCGACGAGCACGTGGGAGAACCTGACCTTCAGCCGGGAGCTGACGGTCGCGCGGCAGCCGAAGTACCGCTGCCTCATCGTGACGAACAACTTCCACGCCTTCCGGGCCGCGCTCACCGCCCGGCGGGCCAAGGTCGACGGCCAGGTGGTCGGCTCCCCGACCGCGGCCTACTACTGGCCGACGGCAACGATCCGTGAGTTCGTCGCGATCCTGTTCACCCACAAATACCTGAACGGCGGCATCTGCCTGCTGATCACGGTGGGCGCCATCTTTCAGCACGTCTAGCGCAGCCTTCAGCACGTCTAGCGCAGCATGAGTACGGCGGCGGTGACGCCGGCCAGCACGATCAGGACGCGCAGCAACGTCGCGGGCAGCCGACGCCCGATGTGGGCACCGACGTATCCACCGACCACCGAGCCGACGGCCAGCAGACCGGCCGCGGTCAGGTCGAGATCCGCGATGAAGATGAAGATCACGCTCGCGACGAGGTTCGCGGCGAGCAGGGCCAGCGTCTTGAGCGCGTTGACGACCCGGAGCTCCAGATCGAGGCCGAGCCCGAGCACCGCCATCATCATCACGCCGGCACCCGCGCCGAAGTACCCGCCGTACACCCCGGTCAACCCGGCGAAGAAGGTCGTCGCCGGCGTCATCGTCATCCGCGTCCCGTGCGGCTGCTCGTGCCGCGAGCGCAGCCAGCGCGAGACCCACGGCTGCACGCCGACGATCAGGCAGGTGAAGAGGATGAGCCAGGGCGCCGCGGCCGCGAACACGCCCGGCGGTAGGGTCAGCAGCAGCGCCGCACCACCGATCGCGCCGATCGCACAGGTCAGCACGACCACGATTGTGGTCGGCCGGGACACCTCGCGAAGCTCGCGGCGGTAGCCGAACGAGCCGCTCAACGCACCCGGCAGCAGCCCGATCGTGTTCGACGCGTTGGCGACGACCGGCGGGATCCCGAGCGCGATCAACGCCGGAAAGCTGATCAGCGACGCGACGCCAACGGTCGAGGTGAGCAGGCCCGCGCCCAGCCCAGCGGCAACGACGGCCAGTTGCTCCGGCCCCGTCACGCGTCCCTCACTATGAGTGTCATCTGTGAGTGATTATCCCAGGCTGCGACCGACGCGAGCCAGCGGGGACAGGCTCAGGCACAGCGGGGACAGGAACAGACCCGCGGTGGCGGTGACGAGCGCCACACGGATGCCGAAGGCGCTCGCCACCGCGCCGCCGAGCAGGGCACCGACCGGCGTCAGCCCCAGGCCGAGGAAGTTGATCGTGGCAACGACGCGTCCCTGGATCGCGAGCGGCGTGATCGCCTGCCGGACGGACGTGACCGCGATGTCGACGCATTGACTGAAGAGCCCGTACAGGACGTTGATGGCGATCAACGCGGCGATGGTCGCCGAGCCCGCGCCGTCCAGCAGGGACGTGGAGAGCATCACGACGTCGGAGATGAGGGCGGCGAACACCAGTACTCGCCCGTAGCCGAACCGTCTGGGCAGCCGGCCGGACAGGAGCGACCCGATCAGCACGCCCGGCCCGAAGGCCGCCAGCACCAGGCCGACGACCGCACCCGGCAGGTCCAGCGTGCGCGTCAGGAAGAGCAGGTAGACGGTGGTCAGCGCAGTGAAGGAGAACTGGTAGACACACGTCGCCGTCGCGATCGCCCGCAGCGCCCCGTCCCGAACCACGATCCGCACCCCATCACTCAACTGCCGACGCAGACCCGCCGGCGAGCTCGGCGGCAAGTCCGTCGGCACGCCCTGCGGCGAGGCCGGTGAGTCGGTTGGTTCGGGCTCAGCAGGCAGGCCGAGGCGCTGGACGCGGCCGACCGACACCGCGGACACCAGGTAGAACGCCGCGCTCGCGAGGACGGCAACCGGGGCGGTCAGCAGCGAGACGAGCGCGCCGCCGAGCGCCGGGCCGCAGATCTGCGCGGCCGACCGGGTGGTCTCCAGCATGCTGTTGCCCTGGGCAAGCTGATCGCGAGCGACCAGCCGCGGCAGGCAGGCCATGTAGGCAACGTCGAAGCAGACCGTGAAGACACCGACCAGGAACCCCACGACGTACAGGAACGGCAGGCCGAGCACCCAGCCGAGCGGGATCGTCGCAAGCACGAGCGCCCGGCCGAGATCGGCGTACACCATCATGGTGCGGGTCCGCCAACGATCGACCAGCACTCCGACGAACAGCGAGAAGATCAGGATCGGGAGCTGCTGCAGGGCTCGGAGTACGCCGAGTTGCGCGGCGCCCGCCCCGAGCGCGGTCACCGCGACCAGTGGCAGCGTAACCTGGTTGGCGAACGACGCCAGTTGCGATGCGCTCTGGCCGAGCCAGAGCCGGAGGAAGTCACGATCGGCCCACAAACTGGGCACGCGAGAAGACAGCGGCACGAAGAGGTCCTTCGAGTGAGCCCGGGCGGTAACGCACCAGGGCAGGGGGAAACCGTGCCGCTTACACCGAAAGCAGCACGCGATGACGATTCAGGTCAGCGCGTGCTCGTTCTACCGGGCATGTCCCAACTCCCTCGAAGTCGCTCCGCAGCCTACCGGTCAGCGGACCTCGACGGCAGCGGTTTTTCCCTTGCGGACGTTGCGGCCGTCGGTGACCTCGACGTGGTAGGCGAGGGTCTGGCGGCTAGTCAGGCCGCTGTCGGTGAAGGTCGTGACGGTCGGGTTCGTCCAGGGGTAGGAATAGCGTGACCAGGTCCCGATCCTGGTCTTGCCGCGGTACAGCGTATAGATCAGCACGGTGTTGTCGGTGTCGACCACCGTGGCGAAGCTGACCGTCACCTTGTTCGCCCGGCTGCTGGACACCGTCGGCGCACCTGGCACGGCCGGCAGCGCACCACCTGGTGCGTTGGTGAAGCGCGTGAGTCCCTGCTGGGGTACGCCGTCCACCTCGGTGAAGTCGCCGCCCGCCCACAGGTCGTTGCCGCCGGACACGAACGCCAGCGGACCGACCAGAGTCTCGCCACCCGCGTCGGTGTTCGGGAACCACGGGCCGAGCTTGCCGTCGACCGTGCTCTCCACCAGCAGGTGGTGCATTCCGGTCTTGTCGCCGAAGCCGCCGTCCGCGCTGCAGTCGTGGGCGTGCGAACCCTTGTAGAGCCAGTTGCCGATCGCCTTGATCGCCTCGGTCGCGCCCAGGCAGTGGTTCTGCCACAGCAGCTTGCCGGTGGTCGCGTCGGCGGCGAGCACACCGTCGTAGCAGCCGATGCCGGCGCCGGCGTTGGCCACGAACACCTTGTTGCCCTGCACCTCGATGTCCTTGACCCGGCTGTCGCAGTCGGGCGTCTCCTCCGGGATCGCCGCGGCGGCCGGCATCGAGAACGCGTCACCGGTGGTGGTGTTCACCATCGCGAGGGCATGGTGCTCCTGACCCTTCAGCGTCGTGAAACCGCCGCCGACGAAGACGCGGGTCCCGTTCTGGTTCAGCTCGATCGCGTGCACGTCGTCGTCCGCGTCCGGGTTCCACGGCAGTACGGCGCCAGTACTCAAGCTGACCGCGGCGAGCCGGTTGCGGGTGAGCTTGCCGACCCGGCCGAACGACCCACCCAGGTAGACGGTGTTGCCGGAGATCCGCAGCGCGGCGACCCGGAAGTTGACTGCCGGCGCCCAGCTCTCCACAAGGTTGCCGGTGGCAACACTCAGCAGCGCGACGTGCTGGCGGGACTCGCCGTTCACGACGGTGAAGTCACCGCCGATCGCGACCCACTTGCCGTCCGGGGAGGTCGCGATGCTCCAGACCGGTCCGTTGACCTTCGGTGCGAACCGCGTCGGCACGCCAGTCGTGCGGTTGAACGCAGCGAAGTACTTCCGGGCCGCGTCACCCTGACCCGCCGCGTTGCCCGGCGGCCGGACCCGCGTGAACAGCCCACCGGCGAAGACGGTGTTGCCGGTGACCGCGAGCGCGTTCACACTCGCGTTGGTCTGCCAGGTCGCCTGCTTGACCGCGGACAACGCCGACGCGAACCCCGTCGAAGTCCGGCTCGCCTGGCCACCTGTCGCGGCCACCACCGGCCGGCCGGACGGAACCAGTGCCGCGGCCACCACGGTCGCAACGGTGACCACTGCCAGAACTGCCTTCTTCATGAGCGCCCCCAAGGGCCGCTCCGGCGAAAGATGCCAGCCCTGACTCGTACGTGTAACGGTATGCCACCACACGATAACTGTCCGCTCAGTTCACCTCAGCAGCGGGATCGCTCTTGCATTACTTTAGTTAGTTGGCTAAGTTTTCTTCTTAGCCGACTAACTATTACACAAGGAGCGGTTCATGGAGCTGGGGCTGAGGGATGCTGCGGTGCTGGTGACCGGCGGGTCGTCCGGGATCGGGCGGGCCACCGCGGTCGCGTACGGGCGCGAAGGGGCCCGGGTCGCGATCACCTACAACTCCCGCAAGGACGCGGCCGAGACGGTCGCGGCGGAGATCGAGGCAGCGGGAGGTACGGCGTACGTCGTACCGATGGATCTGAACGAACCCGAGACGATCGCGGCCGCGGTCACGTCGACGGTCGACCGGTGGGGCGGACTCGACGCGGTGGTCGCGAACGCGGTCAACTGGGGCAACGCCGGGTTCAACGACCGGCCGCAGAACATCGAGGACGCCAAGCCGGAGTGGTGGCTCCCGATCCTGCGGGCTAACCTCGAGGGCAACTTCCACCTGGTGCAGCAGGTGGCGCCGGCGCTGCGGCGCTCGGAGCACGGACGCCTCGTCCTGCTGTCGACGGATGTGGCCGTGCGGCCGCTGCCGGGATCCTGGCCGTACGGCGCGGCGAAGGCCGGACTGCACGGATTCGTCACCGCGCTCACGCACGACCTCGGCAGGGACGGCGTCCTGGTCAACATCGTGATGCCTGGAATCACGTTGGAGAACGGCGAGCACCGGGTCATCCCCAAGCCGGCGCTCGACCAGATCACGGCCGGTTTCAGCGCCCGCAAACTGCCGGACACCACCGACGTGGCTGACGCGATTCTCTACCTCACCTCGCCGCGGACCACCGCGGTCCAGGGCGAGGTCCTGCGCGTGACCGGAGGCCAGTTGCTGGCCGGGTGACCCACCCGGCGGTGCGCAATCGCGGTCTGACGGCGGCAACGCTTGTACCGTGGGCCTAGGACACCTGGCGAAGGAGCGTCGCGATGGCCCGGGCACTGATCGTTGTTGATGTGCAGAACGACTTCTGCGAGGGCGGAAGCCTGGCCGTCGGCGGTGGAGCCGATGTCGCGTTCCGGATCGGCGAACTGCTGCACAAGTGGCACGACGCCGAGCCGACGGACCGCCAGTACGCGTACGTCGTGGCCACCCGGGACCACCACATCGACCCGGGTGACCACTTCTCCGACCACCCCGACTACGAGAACTCCTGGCCGCGGCACTGCGTCGCCGGCACCGACGGCGTCAGCTTCCACCCGAACCTGGACCCGCAGCCGTTCGACGCGATCTTCGACAAGGGCGAGTACGCGGCCGCCTACTCGGGCTTCGAGGGCAAGTCCCACGAGGGCGGCCGCGACCTCGCCGACTGGCTGCGGGACAAGGGCGTCACCGACGTCGACGTGTGCGGGATCGCGACCGACTATTGCGTCCGCGCGACCGCCCTCGACGCCCGTCAGGCAGGCTTCGGTACGACGGTGCTCACCAAGCTGACCGCGGGCGTCGCGCCGGGCAGCACCGAGCAGGCGCTGCACGACCTCCGCGCGGCCGGCGTCACCCTCACCTGACCGGGGCTCCTGGACCGAGCGGGATCCCGAGCGCCCACCACGCGAGGAACAGCAGCGTCCACGCGACCGTCATCGCGATCGCCAGCGGCACCGTGTACGACGCCAGCGTGCCGACGCCGGCGTCCTTGCGATAGCGCTGCAGGAACCCGAGTGCCATCACGAAGTACGGGCTCATCGGCGTGATCGCGGTCGAGCCCGAGTCGGCGATCCGGAACAACGCCTGTGTCGTCTCGGCGGGCACGCTCAGCAGCAGCATCATCGGCACCAGGATCGGCGCGGTCAGCGACCACATCGCCGAGCCGCTGGTCACCAGCACGTTGATCAGCGTCAGCAGCACCAGGATGCCGAGGAAGATCACCACCTTCGGTGCCCCGAGATCCCCGAGTACCCGAGCCGACTCCGCCGACAGCAGATCCCCGAGGTTGCTCCAGTCGAAGTAGGCGAGGAACTGCGCGATCGCGAAGAACAGCACCAGCACCGGCGCCATCTGCTTGATGCCCTCGGCCATCAGCTTGGGTACGTCGGCCGCCCGTTCGATCACCTTCACGGTCACGCCGTACGTGATGCCGACCAGCCCGAACAGCACCGCTACGATCATCGCGATCCCGTCCAGGAACGGCGAGTCGACGATGCTGCCGTTCGCACCTCTGAGCGGCGAGTCGTGCGGCACGAGGACGGCGACGATCGCGGCGGCCGCGACCAGGAAGACGATCCCGGCCCGGCGCAGACCGTTGCGCTCGGCAACCGAGACCTTCAGCTGGTCCGGATCGTCACCGGGCGCGTCCGGGTCGGCTTCGAGGTCGGTCCGCTTGTTCAGCACCAGCCGCGTGACCAGCGTGATCACGAGCGCCAGCAGGATCGAGGACGCGATGTTGAAGAACCAGTTCGACAGCGGCGAGATGTAGGCGTCCGGATCCACGGTCTTCGCGGCCGCCGTGGTGATGCCCGCGAAGATCGCGTCGTTCGGGGTCGGGATCGGGCTGGCGTCGTACCCGGAGGCGATCGCGGTGTACGCGACCACGATGCCGAGGATCGGCGACCGGCCGACCGCGCGGAAGGCGAGCCCGCCGAGCGGGACCAGGATGATGTACGCCGCTGCCGACGCAACGTGGGCCATGGTCCCGGCGAACGCGACCGCGAACACCACCATCGACTGCGGCACCCGGGACACGCTGACCCGCATCAGCGCCTGCAGGAACCCGGTCCGCTCGGCCAGCGCGACACCCATGATCACGACCACGATCGTCGCCATCGGCGGGAACTCGGCGAAGTTCGAGATCGCCGTCGACACCGCCATCTGCAGGCCGTCGCCGGACAACAGGTTCTGCACCGCGACGGTCTTGCCGTCCTTCGGCGAGACCACCGAGACGTCGAACCCGGCCAGGATCGCGCTGACCACGGCGAGGATGGCGGACAGGATCCAGAACAACCAGAACGGATGCGGCAGCGCGTTGCCGGCCCGCTCGATCACGGCCATCGCCCGGACCAGGCGCGGTAGCTCCCTCGTGTCGGTCGCCGTACTCATGACAGCTTGTGTGCTGTGAAGAAGGCGCCGATCAGCTCATGCGCCTCGAACGTCTGGGTGACGTACCCCGGCCCGGAGCTCGCGTCCGATCCCGGCCAGGTGTGTCCGCCGTCGGTGACCGCGACGTGGACGACGTCGGCCTTGCAGCCCTTGTAGGTGAACTCGAGTACGTCGTCGCCCAGCTGGGTTGTCTTCGGATCAGGGTTGCAGTGGTCGCGAACGGACCAGTCGCGGACCCAGGTCTCGACGCTCGGCAGGTCCCGCTGGCCGTCACCGCCGTACGGGATGGTGGTGTCGCCGGTGCCGTGGATGTCGAGCACCGGCACCGGGCGGCTCGGCGTACAACGCTTGCCCTGCTGGTAGAACGCGCCGGAGACCGGGGCGATCGCGGCGATCCGGTCGGCCAGCTCGCACGCGAGGATGCCGGTGAAGCCGGCGCCGTTCGACTTGCCGGTCGCGTAGACCGCGTCGGTGTCGACGCAGAGCATGCCCTCCAGGTGGTCCAGCAGATCGGCGGTGAACTTCACGTCGTCGACCCCCTTGGCCGAGTACGGCGCGCCCTGCCAGGCCTGCTTGTCCTCGTCGCCGATCACACCGTTGGGATAGGCAACGATCGCGTCGAGCTTCGACAGGTCGGAGAACGCCTCGGTCTGGGCGCCGGTCTTGCCACGACCGTGGAAGGTGAGGATCAGCGGGTAAGTCTTGGCCGGGTTGTACTTCTCCGGCACATGCAGGCGGTAGGTGCGAGTCAGGCCGCCGCTGACGACTTCGTAGTCACCGGTGGAGACTGCTTGCCGACCGCAACCGGTACTCCGGGACGCGGTCGCTGCGGTTGCCTGCGGCAACATGGTGGCGGCGGTCACCAGGCCGGCCGCGACCAGCAGCGCCGCGACCACGCGGGCGGGTGACTTCGGGCGTGCGAGGTTCATCGGGGTGCCTCCTAGGGCAAACTGCCTGCGAGCGGGCAGGCTCACGCCTGGACCTCCCTGAGCGGGGTCCAGTCAGTCGGTGCGCTGGATCAGGCCGAAAGCAACTCGTCGGCGAAGGCGGCTATCCGGTCGGCGGCGGTCTCGACCAGGAGACGGCCGTCCTCGGCAGTGGCACGGCGGGGATCACCCAGCACGCCACGCTTGTGATACGCGTCGAACCCGACGGACAGGCGCGGACCACGCGCCTGCCGGGACAGTCGGGCCGGTGTGGTCAGTTCGTCGAGCGTGGTCGCCCCCGGCTCCAGGCGATCGGCCTGGACGAGCTCGGGAGCCAGGTACAGCATCTGTGCGGTCTCCGCCTCACCGGCGTGACCGTGCACCGCGCTGACATCGGTGATCAGGTCCGAGACGACGGACGTGATCGGGGTCCACGTGAAGGTGAGGTCGCTGCGGACATACTCCTGCGCGAGTACGGACAGGGCGGCGTTGTTCCCTCCGTGCCCGGTGATGACGAGGAACTGACGCCAGCCGTGCGTGTGCAGGCTGGCGATCACGTCGCGGACGATGCTCATGAATGTTGCCGGAGACAACGACATGGTCCCGGCGAAAGCCAGGTGGTGTGGCGAGACGCCGTACGGCACGACCGGCGCGACGACCGCCCGGCCGGCCAGCCGCTCCGCAACTCGGTCGGCCACCCCGACCGCGCGGACGGTGTCGGTGGACATCGCCATCCCGCCGCCGTGCTGCTCCTGCGCACCCACGGGGATGATCGCGAGCGGCGCGGTCCGCACGGCCTCGAGCGCCTCGTCCGTCGTCATCTCCGCCAGTTTCCGGATACTTCTGGCCACCTGGTGACGGTTTCTTTCCGGAGATCTCGTCATGACCACTCCGGGGCGGATTCGGCCGCGCGGCGGATGTTGTCGAGGTGCTCGCGGGTCAGACGCTCGGCGCGCTCCGAGTCGCGCGCTTTCACCGCCTCCAGGATCGCCTGGTGTTCCTCATGATCGCGTTGGCGGTTGTCGTAGAGGGCCCGGATCTGCTGCTGCTCACGGACGCGGACCTTCAGCAAGGACGCCAGTACCTCTTGCAGCAACGGATTGCCGGACGCGGCGGCGAGCTCGACGTGGAAGTTCAGTGCGAACGTCGGTCCGCCCGGCGGGATCAGCGCGTTGGTGACGGCAGTCTCGAGCCGCTCCAGGTTTTCGGCTTGCCGCGCGACCGCGGACTGCGCGGCGATGGCCGGCTCGAGCACCAGACGCGCGCTGATCAGCTGCAGCACCGACTCCTTGGTGATCGGCGGCCGATGCGGGTTCGCGAGTACGACGTTGTTGATCGTCGGGCCGACATACGTCCCCGACCCGTGCCGGAACTCCACCGCCCCGGTGGCTTCCAGCTTCCGGAGCGCCTCCCGCACAGTCGGCGTGGTGATCGCGAACCGCTTGGCCAACTCCCGCGCCGACGGGATCGCATCCCCCGGACCCAACCCGCCGTCCCGAATGATCCCGAGAATCGACTCGGTCAACCGATCGGACAGGCTGGGCGGCACCTCAGCAGCTGAGTAACTCACAAACTGACTAAATCACTTAGCCACTGCCGAGGTCAACACCTCACGTGGACACCACTTCGCGTCGGCCGAACTCGCTATGGACTGGGGAGGGTTTCTTCCCGATCCGGGGGTAATACCCTCCCCAGTCCACGGTTTGCGGGCGGGCGCCGGGCTGCTTATCGCGCACGACAGCGGGCAGCGGACCACCGCCGGTGGAGTCAGCTCGTGATGGTGATGGGGGTGCCGTTGGAGGTGAGGGACCAGTCGGTGGTGTGGAAGGTGGTGGGGTCGACGGTGCCGGTGGCGGTGACGTAGTCGATCATCAGCTGGCGGATCTCGACCTGGCGGTTGTAGACGACCGGCGCGGTCTTCACGTGCGGGAAGTTGCCGCCGCCGGACTGGCGGTAGTTGTTGACCGCGACCACGAACTCCTGGTCGGCGGCCACCGGGGTGCCGTCGTACGCGAGGTCCGTGATCCGCGCGCCGACCGCCTTGGCGATGTCGATTGTGTAGGTGAGCGGCTTGGTCAGGCCGCCCATGACGTCGTAGTTGTAGTCCGGCGTCCCGAGCGGCGCGGTCGCGGTCGGGGCGTTGGTGACCTGGTCGGACGGGAACGGCCCGGTCCCGGTCACCTGCTTGTAGTACTGCGCGGAGAACTCGAGGTAGTCCTTGATCTGCGCGCCCGTCATCGTCACCCCGAGCAGGGTGTTGTCGAAGATGTAGAGCCCGGCGACGTCGCGGATCGAGACGTCCCCGGCCGGGATCGCGGCGCCGCGGTTGAACGGTGCCGCGATCGCCAGCACCGGCAGCGCGGCTTGCGGCGTACCGACGAGGGCCTTGGACACCGCGTCGGCCTGGATGAAGTTGACGAAGTCCAGCGCGGCGGTGTCCTCCCACGGCGCCGTCGCCGCGGACATCGCCTCGGTGCAGGTGCCGATCTTCGAGTTGACGTACTCGACGACCTTGTAGTGGTCCTTCTGCAGCACCGCGACGACCTTCGGGTCGGCGTCGACCGTGTTCGCGTTCAGCACCTGGCCGTGCCGGCCGACGACCTTCCAGCGGCCGCGGACCTTCTGCAGGTCCAGGTCGATCAGCGACAGCCGCATGCCCCACTTCAGCGGCTCGCTCAGCACGACCTGCTCACCGGTCGTCTTGTTCGTCACCAGCCGCTCGGGGATCTCCAGGTGCGCGTGCCCGACGAGTACGGCGTCGATGCCGGGCACCGTCTCGGCCATCAGGGCCGACGCGTTCTCGGGCACCGGCAGGGCATCGCCGTACGACGAGGACAGGTCCATCCCGGAGTGCGCGGACACGATCACCACGTCGGCGCCGGCCTTACGGACCCGCGGCACCCAGATCTTGGCGAGCTCGACGATGCCCCCGAACTTGATCTTGTTCTCGACGTTCGCCTTGTCCCAGATCGCGATGCCCGGGTTGGTCAGGCCGAGGATGCCGACGGTGATCGGCTTCTCGCCCGGTACGTGCACCCGCTTCAGCACGTACGGCGGGAACACCGGAAGGCCCGTGGTCCAGTCCTGGGCGTTGGCCCCGAGCAGCGGGAACCGCAGTTGCCGCTGGAACTTGCGCAGGATGTCGAGGCCGTAGTTGAACTCGTGGTTGCCCAGCGCGGCGGCGTCGTACCCGATCTCGTTCATCGCGGCGGCCATCGGGTGGGTGTGACCGCCGGTGATGGGCTCGATCTTGGCGAAGTAGTACGCGAGCGGGGTGCCCTGGATGGTGTCGCCGGCGTCCAGCAGCAGCGGGCGCGGGGCACGCCGGTCGGCGCCGATCCGGTCCCGGATCGCGGTGACCAGCGTGGAGATCTTGGCCAGGCCGATGTCGTTGTGCGCGGAGTCGTCGTACTCGGTGTTCTTGAAGTAGTCCCAGTTGAAGACGTTGCCGTGCAGGTCGGTGGTGCCCATCACGGTCAGCCGCACGGTCTCGTCACCGTGCCCCTGGCCGGCGTAGGCCGGGACTGCCTCGAAGCCGGCCGCGGCCAGCGCCGCGGCGCCGCCGATCACTGTCCGTCGCGTCATCGTCGTCCGCTCACCGCTGTTCGTCATGCGTCCGCCTCACCGGTCGTCTTCGCCGGGGTCTCCGGCGTCAGGCACACGATACGGGCGACACACCCCGACCCGATGCCAGGATGGCCCTGTGCGCGAGAGAAGATGCCCGGCATGACCAAGCCGCCCGGCAAGCTTCTGCCGTTGGTCGCCGCCCTCCTCTGCGGTGCCGTCCTCGCTCAGGCCGCCCAGCCCTCCGACTCGTCGAACACCAGTGCCGCGTCCACGGTCGAGACGTCCTCGGAGCACGGACCGCTCAGTACGCCGATCACCCGCAAACAGGGCACCTCGTCCGGAACGCGGAAGCCGCAACGCCCGGCACAACCGCAGCACCCGCGCGCCACGACCGGACCGGACGACTGGAACCTGACCGGGCACGGCAAGGTGCTCTACCTGACCTTCGACGACGGACCACAGCCCGAGTGGACGCCGAAGGTCCTGCAGGTACTGCGCAAGCACAACGCACACGCCACGTTCTTCGTGCTCGGCATCCAGGTGGCGCAGTTCCCCGAACTGCTGACGCTCGAACGGGCCGCCGGACACCAGGTCGGCAACCACACGTGGGACCACAAGACGCTGACCCACCTACCGGACGCGAAGATGCGGCAGGAGATCGCTTCCGGGGTGAAGTCGAAATGCCTCCGCCCGCCGACCGGGGCCACGAACGCCAAGATCGAGGCGACCGCGGCGGCCCTGCACCAGCGGCAGGTCCTGTGGGACGTCGACACGAAGGACTGGACCAAGCCGGGTGCTGCGCGGATCGAGCACGCGATCCTGACCGGCGCCCGACCAGGCGCGATCATCCTGATGCACGACGGCGGCGGCAACCGCTCCGAAACCGTCGCCGCCCTCGACCGAGCCCTGACCACCCTCACCAAGCAGGGCTACACGTACCACTCACTGCCCTGCTGACCTGTCAGCGGCGGACACCGGCGGTGCCGTGGGAGAAGTGTTTGAGCGCTTCGTCGATGATGTGGATCGGCTGATCCAGGGCCTTCACCAGGAACAGGCCGGTCGGGCGGAGGAACGGATTCGGCTTCACAACGGCCCGGACGGCCGGCTGGTCCAGGCCGCGGACGCCCGCGGTGGTGGCGCCGATGCCAGGGGGCAGGTCGAGCTCGAGGGCGTACTGGCCGAGGAGCTTCTGTTGCCGGAAGCCGCGGACCGACTGCCACGGCAGGACCACCGGGTACGCCGCTCCGTCGCAAGCCAGCTCGAGTCCCTTGGGAGTCATCCGCATCGCGACCGGTTGCAGCTCGTTGGCGGCGTACCACCGCTTCCGCTCGGCCTGCAGCCGGAACGCCAGCAGCGTACTGAGCACCAGCGGGATCATTGCCAAGATCAACAACAGCGCGAACGGCCACAGCCCGGAGCCCCGGAACGCGATCAGCACGTAGAGCGCGGCAACGATGCCCACGGCACCGATCGCCAGAGTCACCCAGGCGCCGCGCCGCTCCACCGTCCGGACGATGTCGCGCCGCCGCAGCACCGCCTCCCGGTCGATGCCGACCACAAAGGCTTCCCCGTCCACACTCACCGCCCAAGAATCCCACAGGATCCAGGGCAGCGTGGACTCAGGAGTTTCGGCGGCCCGCCCAGGTCCAGGCGTAGACGCCGTCGTCGACCGCCTGGCCGCCCTCGCCCAGTTCCAGCGGGCGGAACGTGTCGACCATCACCGCGAGCTCCTCGAACCGCTCGGCACCCAGCGACGCCTCGATCGCGGACGGTTGCGGACCGTGCGCGTACCCGCCGGGATGCAGCGAGATCGAGCCGAGGCCGATCCCCGACCCCTTCCGCGCCTCGTAGTCGCCACCGCAGTAGAACATCACCTCGTCGGAGTCGACGTTCGAGTGGTAGTACGGCACCGGCACCGACAGCGGGTGGTAGTCCACCTTCCGCGGCACGAAGTTGCAGACCACGAAGTTGTTCCCCTCGAACACCTGGTGCACGGGTGGCGGCTGGTGGATCCGCCCGGTGATCGGCTCGTAGTCGCTCACGTTGAACGTGTACGGGTAGAGACAGCCGTCCCACCCGACCACGTCGAACGGATGCGTCGCGTACGTCATCCGGCTACCCACGATCCCACCGGGCCCGCCGCCCCGATGTTTCACCAGCACCTCGACGTCGGTGTCGTCGACCACGAGCGGCTCGGTCGTCGCGTGCAGGTCCCGTTCGCAGTACGGCGAGTGCTCGAGGAACTGTCCGTAGCGAGACAGGTACCGCTTCGGCGGCGCGATGTGACTGTTCGCCTCGATGCAGTACGCGTGCACGCCGTTCGGCCCCGGCAGCCAGCGGTGCGTGGTCGCGCGCGGAATGATCACGTAGTCGCCCTCGACCGCGTTCAGCACCCCGAACACCGTCTCCACGGTCGCCGAACCCTTCTCGACGTACACGCACTCGTCACCGATGGCGTTGCGGTAGTACGGCGACGGCTGCTCGGCGACGACGTACGAGATCCGGACGTCGCCGTTGCCGAGCACGAGCCGCCGGTCCTCGACCGCGTTGCTCTTCGAGGTGTCGGTGAACAGGTCGTGCAGCTTCAGGTGCCGCGGGGTGAGCGGGTGGTTGGCGACGGTGGCGAGGTCCGGCAGGTCCCACACCTGCGAATCGACGATCGCGGACGGTACGCCGGCGTGGTACAGCAGCGACGAGTCCGATGAGAACCCCTCCTCCCCCATCAGCTCCTCGTAGTACAGCCCGCCGTCCGGTTTCCGGAACTGTGTGTGCCGCTTCGGTGGAACCTGCCCGACCTGCCGGTAGAACGCCATCTTTCCTGCTCCTGCGTGTTCGATATCCGAACGCTTGCGTCCGCTTACCGAAAGCATCCGTTAGGCTCTGAGCCATGTCAACCGTCCCTGCCCTGTTCCGGCACCTGGTCGACGACGCCGCGATGTTCCCGCCGGGGGATCTCCCCCTGCCGGAGGCCGTCGCCGCCCACCGCGTGCACCGCCGATCGCCGTACGCCGAGCTGGTCGGTCCGTTCGTGTGCACCGACGAGGATCTGATGAAGGTCGCCGCGGAGGCCGCCCGGACCGGCGGCGGACCGCTCGAGGTGTCCGTCGTCATCACCGGTGGCGCCGGCGGGATCGAGCCCGCGGTCCGGTACGGCGACCGCTCCAGCGACGTCGAGGTCAAGGCGATCGAGGTCCGGCTGCGCGCCGAGGACGACCTGTCCCGCAACGCACTCCGCGTCGTCCGCGCGTGTGACGACTGCCTCGACGAAGAGACGGCGTACGTCGAGATCGGTCTGGACGGAGCGTGGGAGCGAGCGCTCGATGTCGTCGCCGACGCCGGATACGCCGCCAAACTGCGAACCGGTGGGCTCGATGCCTCGCTGTTCCCGTCGGAGAGCCAGGTCGCGGCGTTCATCACGGCCTGCCTGGACCGCGAGGTCGCGTTCAAGTGCACGGCCGGATTGCACAACGCGATCCGGCACACCGCATCAGATACCGGGTTCGAGCATCATGGCTTCCTGAACGTGCTGCTCGCCACTCGCGCGTCCCTCGACGGCGCCTCGCAGGACGAACTGGCGGCGCTCCTGGCGTCACGGGATGGCGACGCTCTCGCTGACCGGGCCCGGACGTTGTCCGAGGATCAGGCCGCCGGAACCCGGCGCTGGTTCACCTCGTTCGGCTCGTGCAGCATCGACGAACCCCGCCACGACCTGACCACGCTCAAACTGCTGGAGACCCTGTGACAGTGCTTTTGGCCGGGCCTCCGGCGCCGGCGCGGTCATGGGGCCTTGGCTCCCGGTCTTCCCTCGTCGCTCCACTCGCTTCGCTCCTCAGTCCAGACCGGGAGGCCCCATGACCTGGATCGACATTCCGGACGGATCGCCGTTCGGGCCGGACAACCTGCCGCTCGGCGTGTTCCGGCACAACGACGAGGAGCCGCGGGTGGGGGCCGCGATCGGCGACCAGATCATCGATCTCGCGCCGGTCGCGTCCGCGCAGATGCTGGACGGATCGCAACTGTTCGCCGAGCCGACACTGAACGCATTCCTCGCGCTCGGGCGGCCGGCCTGGCGGGCGACCCGCAACTGGCTGCTCGAGCTCATCCGTAACCCGAACGACCGCGACACCGTCGAGCCGCACCTCATCCCGCAGTCCGCGGTCACCATGCAGTTGCCGTTCGAGGTCGCCGACTACGTGGACTTCTATGCCTCCGAGCAGCACGCGACAAACCTCGGCCGACTGTTCCGCCCGGACTCCGAGCCCCTGCTGCCGAACTGGAAACACCTCCCGGTCGGCTACCACGGCCGCGCCGGCACCATCGTTGCCAGCGGCACCGACATCGTCCGCCCGTCGGGTCAGCGCAAGCCGCCCGACGCGGCGGTCCCGACGTACGGGCCGTCCCAGCGTCTCGATATCGAGGTCGAGCTCGGCTACGTCGTCGGTACGCCGTCCGCGCTCGGAACCCCTGTGTCCGTTGAGGATTTCCGCGATCACGTGTACGGCGTGGTGATCGTGAACGACTGGTCCGCGCGGGATCTGCAGGCGTGGGAGTACGTGCCGCTCGGCCCGTTTCTCGGGAAGTCGTTCGCCACGTCCATCTCGCCATGGGTGGTCTCGCTGGACGCGCTGGAGGCGGCAGCCGTCCCGCTGCCGGCGCAGAACCCGCCGGTCCTCCCCTACCTCGCGAGCGACGACCTGGTGAACTACGACATCACCTTCGAGGTCCACCTGAACGGCCAGTTGGTGAGCACCCCGCCGTACAAGGACCTCTACTGGTCCCCCGCCCAGATGCTCGCCCACATGACGGTGAACGGCGCAACGGTCCGCACCGGCGACCTGTACGCCTCGGGCACTGTCAGCGGCCCCGAGAAGAACCAACGCGGCTCCTTCATAGAACTCACCTGGGGAGGCCGCGAGCCCCTGGTCCTGGACGGCAAGGAGCACACGTTCCTGGAGGACGGCGACCAGGTAGCCATCGCCGCCTGGGCCACCACCTCCACGGGTACCCGCCTCGGCCTCGGCGAGGTCACGGGGACGATCGTCCACGCGTAACCCCACCCCGCCCCGCCGAGCCGAAGGCGAGGCCCACCCACCAGCCGGGCGAGGCCCACCACCACTCCGCCGCGCCGAAGGCGAGGCTGTTCTTGTTCATTTGTGTTCGTTTCTCTTGACGAGTTAACTGTTACGTGCGAACTTTCTCCGCATGAAACGTTCAGTGGGGTGTGGAGTACTGACAGTAGCGTTGGCTGCCGGAGTGCTGAGCGTGCCTGCCGGCGCGCACGCGGCCGGCGATCTGACGCTGCGTTCGGACGACTTGACGGTCACCGTCGGAGCCGACTTCCCGCGGGTGATCAAGTACGTCGACACCGCCTCCGGGCAGGCCCTCGGCGGCCAGCCGGACGCGATCTCGACCGTGACCATCGACGGGGTGGCCCGCACGGCGCACCTGTTCGCGCCGCCCACGGTCAGCGGTGGGCGAGCGGCGTACCGACTCGCCTTCGACGCGCTGCCCGGCGTGGAGCTGGACGCGAGCCTGAGCGTGACCGGCCGCGTGACGACCTTCGCCATCGACGCCGTCCGCGACACGGAAACCAGTCGCGTGCACACCATCGACATCCCCGACCACGACCTGGTGTCGGTGGCGAGCACGGACGCCGGCGCGACCACCGCGTTCACCACGCTGGACCCGGACTCCACCCGGACCGCGGACAAGATCACGCCCGTCACCGCGACCACCGCGGCGGACCCGTCCGCGACGGGAGCGGCGTACGCGTTCGTGAACACCAGCGGCCTGGCCGCCGGCATCGAGTCGAACTCGGTCTACGACAAGCCGTCGGGCCAGTCGGCCGACGACGGTGCCCGGTTCTGGCACCGCGCCCGGAAGGCCGCCGACGGCAGCGCCCGCGTCGGCGTCTGGAGCGGTCAGTGGACCTACCGCGCCGACACCTCGCCGTACACCGAGCCGTTGCCGTGGGCAAAGGTCGTGGTGACGCCGGACGCGAACCAGGACCAGACCGTCGACTGGCAGGACGGCGCGATCGCGTTCCGCTCGATCATGACCGAGCCGCAGGGCGGCGACCAGGTCAAGGACCGCGTCGTCACGCACATCCCGTTCAACTTCGCCAGCCTGGCCACGCACCCGTTCCTGCGCACCCTCGACGACGTCAAGCGGATCTCACTCGCCACCGACGGCCTCGGGCAGCTGGCCATCCTGAAGGGGTACGGCTCCGAGGGCCACGACTCGGCGCACCCGGACTACGGCGGCAACTACAACGTCCGTGCCGGCGGCCTGACCGACCTCAACACCCTGCTGAAGAAGGGCAAGGCCTGGAACGCCGCCTTCGGCGTCCACGTGAACGCGACCGAGTCCTACCCGGAGGCGAACGCGTTCAGCGAGGACCTCGTCGACAAGAGCGCCAAGGGCTGGAACTGGCTGAACCAGAGCTACTACATCAAGCAGCGTCCTGACCTTGCCTCGGGCAACATCGTCCGGCGGTTCCAGCAACTCCGCGACGAGACCGACAAGAACCTGCAGGAGCTCTACATCGACGTGTACTACCAATCGGGCTGGCTCGCCGACGGCCTGACCCGGCAGCTCGCCGGCCAGGGCTGGCAGGTCGCGACCGAGTGGGCCGACCGGCACGAGCGGACGTCGCTGTGGTCGCACTGGGCCAACGACCTCGACTACGGCGGCGCGACCAACAAGGGCCTGAACTCCCAGATCATCCGGTTCGTCCGCAACCACGAGAAGGACGTCTGGAACAGCGACCCGATCCTCGGCCAGTCCGCGATCGTCGAGTTCGAGGGCTGGACCGGCGAGACCGGCTGGAACGCGTTCTACGCCAACATCTGGCAGCGGAACCTACCAGCCAAGTTCCTGCAGCAGCAGAAGATCACCGACTGGAACAGCAACGACATCACCTTCACCGGCGGCGTCCGCGGCGCGGTCGAGAACGGCAAGCGGACTGTGTACGTCGGTGCCGCGAAGGTCCTCGACGGCGATAAGTATCTGCTGCCGTGGGACGGCAACAAGAAGCTCTACCACTACAACCCGGCCGGCGGAGTGACCACCTGGAAGGTTCCCTCTTCCTTCACGGGCGCCCGGAACTTCTCCGTCTACAAGCTGACCGACAACGGACGGGTGAAGGTCACGACCGCCCCGGTGCACAACGGCTCGATCACCCTCGTCGCCAAGGCCGGTCAGCCGTACGTGATCTACCCGGACGCAGCGCCGACACCTACGTCCGCGAACTGGGGCGAGGGCACGCACCTCAAGGACCCTGGCTTCAATGCCGGCAACCTCGCCGCGTGGAAGGCGACCGGTGGCGCCACGATCGACACGCTCGCGAACGGCCAGCACGTCGCGTCCCTGGGCACCAAGTCGTCGACGCTCCAGCAGCGCATCACCGGTCTCACCCGCGGCCGGACCTACAGTGCCTCCGCCTGGGTCGAGGTCGAGCCCGGCAAGTCCCGCCCGACCACGCTGACGGCCGGTGGCGTGAGCAACGTGGTGACGAGGTCGACCGCGCAGAACCTGGTTGCCTCCGACGACAAGCATGACTCGTACTACCAGCGCGCTCGCGTCGTCTTCGAGGCCCAGAGTGACAGCGCCGACCTGACCATCGGTGCGGCCGCTGGTGCCGCGAAGGTCCGGATCGACGACGTCCGCGTGGTCGAGACGACGCGCCCAGCGGCCGGCCTGGTCGACGACTTCGAGAACGTCGACCAGGGCTGGGGACCGTTTGTGAAGGGCGATGCCGGCGGAGTCACCGACCCGCGGACGGTGCTCGCTCGCAAGCATGCGCCGTACACGCAGGCCGGCTGGAACGGCAAACTGGTCGACGATGTCCTCGACGGCGAGTGGTCACTCAAGTCCCATGAGGAGAACGACGGCGTCGTCTACCGGACCACGCCGTCGACGGTGAACTTCCAGCCGGGGCACAAGTACAAGGTGAGCTTCGACTACGAGAGCGGCCGCGCCGGTCAGTACGCCTGGATCCAGGGTGTCGACCGGCCCGTCTCGGTCGAGGTGAAGGCGACGCCGATCGGTGAGCAGCGGACGAAGGCGGCATTCAGCCAGGAGTTCGTGGCCGGGTGCGGCGGCGACTACTGGGTCGGGTTGCGGAAGCTGTCCAGCGGCGGCGACCAGGCCGACTTCATCATGGACAACTTCGCCGTCACCGATCTCGGTACGACGTCGGAGCCGGCGGACTGTACGTCGGTGGCGGTGACCGGGCAGACCGGTCTTGTCTCCGGCGAGGCCAACACGGTCGTCACCACGTTCACCAACAACGATGTCGTTGCCGCGAACAACATCACGTTGGGTTTGACCGCTCCGGACGGCTGGACCGTGGCGGCGACGACCCCCGCGACCCACGCGACTGTTGCTGCGGGCACCAGCGTGACGACCAAGTGGGACGTGACGCCGCCGGCCGGGACGCCGGAAGGCAAGTACGTGCTGACGGCAACGGGTGGTCAGGCAACGGTCACCACTGAGGTGACTGTGCTGCCGCCGGGAATCGTTCCGCAGTCCCGGATCACGGTCGCGGATGTGAGCAGTGAGGACGTCGGCACGGGGGGTGCGGCGACGGAGGCTCTGGACGGAAACCCCAGTACCATCTGGCATTCCGCGTGGTCGGAGGTGCCGACGCCGGCGACGTACCCGCACCACATCACGCTCGACCTCGGCTCGACGTACCAGGTGGACGGGTTCAGCTACCTGCCGCGGCAGAGTGGGACGAACGGGATGTTCAAGGGCTACGAGCTCTACGTCAGCACCGACGGCCAGACCTGGGGTACGCCGGTCGCCACCGGCGAGTTCCCGAACTCGACAGCGACCCAGCGGCTGGCCTTCACCGCGAAACCCGGCCGCTTCGTCAAGTTCGTCGGCACCAGCTCCCTCAATGGCGCAGTCTTCGGATCCGCCGCCGAACTCAACGTCTACGGCACCCACTAACCGGGGCCTCAGACACCAACTGGGGACCTGAGACCCGTTATTGCCTGTCCCAGGTCCCCAGTCCCCGTTTCCACCCCCTAGTCCCGCTCCCCCTCAAGAGCGGGACAGCCTCACTTGGTGATGGTGACGTTCGCCGAAGCGCTCGCGGTCTTGGCGGCGACGACGCGGAACTTGTTCACGCCGACCCGGCCGCTCTGCACCCACACCGAGTACCTCGCCTTGCTGGTCACCTTGGTGGTGGCCGGGAACTTCACCCACTTGCCGTTCTCGAAGCGCTGCACCTGCACGACGGTGTTCTTCGCGATCCCGCTGGTCTTGCCGGTGAACGAGACCTTCGCCCACGCCTTCGCGGTGGCCTTGTTACGACTCCGTCTCAGGCTCGGCCGGCAGCACCAGCCTCGCCAACGCCCCACCACCAGGGGCTTCGCCGAACGTGAGCTCGGCGCCGAGCACCTTCGCGTGCCCGGCCGCGATGGTCAGGCCGAGGCCGTGGCCGACGCCACGCTCGGCCATCCCGGACCGGAACCGACGGGGGCCCTCGGCAATCAACTCCTCCGGGTAACCGTTGCCGTGGTCAACCACCTCGACGATCCGGCCGGTGATCGTGACCTCGATCGGCGGCTCACCGTGGCGCAGCCCGTTGACGATCAGGTTGGCCAGGATCCGCTCGATCCGGCGCGAGTCGGTGGACACCGTGACCTCCGGGCCGACCTGCTTGACGACGACGCTGTCCGTTGCCAGCGCCTGTTGCATCCGCAGCCGGCCGACCGCGGACCCGACGAACGCCGCCAGGCCGACCAACTCGAGGTCGGCCTGTTCGACGCCGGAGTCGAACCGGGCGATCTCGAGCAGGTCCTCGACGAGCCGGCGCAGCACCTTGGCCCGGTCCCGGACCAGCTCGCTCGGCCGTCCCGCCGGCAACAACTCGGCCGCGGTGGTCAATCCCGTCACCGGAGTACGCAGGTCGTGCGCCACGTCAGCGGTGAAGCGCCGTTCCGCCTCGAGCTGACCACGCAGGGAACTGGCCATCGTGTCCAGGGCGCTGGCCAGCGACTGCACCTCGTCCTTGCCCTTGCCAACTGCCTCGGCCGCCGACGCGTCCAGGTCGCCGGCCGCGATCCGGCGCGCCGTCCCGGCGACCGCGACGATCCGCCTCGACAGGCTGCCGGCCAGGATCACGCTGACCAGGGCGACCAGCGCGACCGTGCCGAACCCACCGAGGACGAGCGCCTGCTGCAGCGCCTTCATCGAGTCGTCGCTGGTCTCGTAGTCCTGCTCGATCGAGAGGATCTTGCCGTCCTTGACCCCGACCGCCGCCCACATCTTGGCCTTCGGCGACCCGGTCTTGAACGTGGCCCGCTTGCCCTCCAGCACGGCTTCGCGCAGCTGCGGCGGCAGCTCGGGATCGTCGAGCTTCGCCCCGAACACCGGTACGTCGTTGGTGTCGTAGCTCTGCGCCGCGAGCTGGATCCGCTCGTCCGCGAAGCTCCGCGTCCGGTCCAGCCTGGCCGACTGGGCCTGGGTGTAGACCGCGACGCAGAGCACCAGGATCGCGAGCGACGAGACCAGCAGAAAAATGAGACCGAGCTTGCCGCGCAGTCCCATCTACTAAGCCCTGAGCTTGTATCCGAACCCGCGGACGGTTTCGATGCGGTCGGCACCGATCTTCGTCCGCAGACGCTGCAGGTGGACGTCGACCAGCCGGCCGTCGCCGCCCCACTCGTAGTCCCAGACCCGCTGCAGCAGGGTCGAGCGGCTCAGCACCACACCTGGGTTATTGGCGAACTCGATCAGCAGCTTGAGCTCGGTCGGCGTGAGCTGCACGGTCGTGCCACTACGCCGTACCTCCAGGGCCTCCCGGTCCAGCTCGAGGTCGCCGAACGACTCCACGCCGGAGCCGGCCGCCGGCGCCGGACGCTCCGGATCGGACACCGCGCGCCGCATCACCGCCCGCAGCCGGGCCACGAGGACCTGCGTGTCGAACGGTTTGGTCACATAGTCGTCCGCGCCCGCTTCCAGCCCCAGTACGACGTCGAGCGCGTCGCCACGCGCGGACACCATCACGATCGGAACCGTGCTGGTCTCCCGGACCCGGCGGCACACCGAGATCCCGTCCAGCCCGGGCAGCATGATGTCGAGCATCACGACGTCGGGATGGATCTTCTCGAATCGTTCGATCGCTTCCAGGCCGTCCTCGGCCGTGGTCACGTCGTACCCATGGCGTTCGAGGGTCAACTGGGTCGCCTCACGGATCACCGCGTCGTCCTCGACCATGAGAATGCGCGCTGCCGGTTCTTCCGGTACCACCGAACTTCAGTCTCCCTTATTGGTCCGTCGAGCTCACCTTGGTCATCTGCCGACCGTTCCAACGGTAGACCTCGACCCGCCTGCCCGACGGGCAGCAGACCGGGTCGTCGATCGCGAAGATCTTCGACTCGACCACAAGATCACCCTGTGGGCTGGCGTTCACGGTCGGCAGATCGACCTTCAGGTTCCAGATCGGCCGCGGCACGCCCGTGGGCGTGACGGCGATCAGGAAGAAGCCGAAGACGAACTTCTCCAGGGTGTGGATCAGAACGATCTGCTGGGGTGAACCACTGTGCATAACATCAACGGTCTTCCCCCTGCTGAGGCAACGCGAAATCACCGTACATTTCTCGAGCACCGTCCGCGCGTAGTCCGGCGTCCGCCGATCGGCGAGCAGTTTGACCCGGACCTGAGCCAGATTGACGGCCACTACGGGCGTCTTCTTCGGCTCCGGCTGGAAGCCATTGGTGCCCATCACCGTCGACGGCGTCGGGCTGGCCGGCGGCGCCTCGGCTCCCTCGACCCGCAGCCCGCCGCCGTTGCCGCAGGCGGACAGGACGGTCAGGGCCAGGAAGGTTGCCACGACAACGATCAAGGAACGGCGGAATCTGCCCGGCGCCGCGAACGGGGGACGCCCCGCAGGCCGCGTGCGCATAGGGCGCCTCCTACCCTGCCTCATCGATTCCCCCGGGAGATTCAGACAACTACCTTCCATAGTGCTGGCCGGACGTCACATTCGGCGGCCATGGACGTCGAATGGCCTCGGCAGTTCCGTTGCGGTTGCGTCACAGCCGCTACCCGGCGACGACCTTCCCCGGGTTGAGCAGGTTTTTCGGGTCCAGGGCGTTCTTGATCGCCCGGTGCACGTCGATCGCGACCGGGCCGATCTCCTCGACCAGCCAGGTGCGCTTCAGCACGCCCACGCCGTGCTCACCGGTGATCGTGCCGCCGAGCTCCAGCCCGATCTCCATCACCCGGTCGAACGCGACCTGGGCCCGCTCGGCCTGCGCCGGGTCCGCCTGGTCGAAGACGACCGTCGGGTGCATGTTGCCGTCGCCGGCGTGCCCGAGGACCCCGATCGTGATGTCCAGGTCGGCCGACAGCTCCTCGATCCGGCCGATGAACTCGGCCAGCCGCGAGCGCGGTACGGCGACGTCGTCGATCATCGTCGTACCGAGTTGCTCGAGCGCGGTCAGCGCCGCCCGGCGGCCCTCCAGCAGTAGCTCACCCTCGGCGTCGTCCTCCGCCTCGATGCACTCCAGCGCGCCGTAGTCGCGGCACAGCTTGGCCACCGCGGCGACATCGGCCGCGCCGGCCTCGCCGCCCGCGTCCGACTGGGCGATCAGCATCGCCGCCGCCTCGTCCGGCAGGTCCATCCGCTTGTACTTGTTCACCGCGCGGATGGTGGTCCGGTCCATGATCTCCAGCAGGCTGAGCGAGACGCCGCTGCGGATGATCTCGATGATCGCCTCACCGGCCCCGACGCCGGAGCCGAACAGCGCGGCCATCGTCTTCGGCTTGGCCGCCTGCGGCCGCAGCGCCAGGGTCGCCTCGGTGATGATGCCGAGCGTCCCCTCGCTGCCCACGATCAGCTTGGCCAGGTCGTACCCGGCGACACCCTTGACGGTCTTCCGGCCGGTCCGCAGCACCCGTCCGTCCGCGAGTACGACCTCGAGACCCAGCACGTAGTCCGTGGTCACGCCGTACTTCACGCAGCACAGGCCACCGGAATTGGTGGACAGGTTGCCGCCGATCGAGCAGAACTCCCAGCTGGACGGGTCCGGCGGGTAGAACAGTCCGTGCTCGGCGACCGCGCGGGAGAGTACGGCGTTGTAGACGCCGGGCTGCGTGACGACGTACCGGTCGACCGGCTCGATGGCCAGGATCCGGTCCATCTTCTCCAGCGAGATCACGATGCATCCGTCCAGCGCGTTGGCCGCGCCGGACAGGCCGGAGCGGGCGCCCTGCGGGACGATCGCCACGCCGGCCTCACCGGCGATCCGCACCGCCGCCTGCACGTGCGCGGTCTCCCGAGCCAGTACGACGGCGAGCGGCACGCCGGCCGGGCAGAACATCGCCCGGTCGTACCGGAAACTCTCCATCCGGTCCGGATCCGTCACCAGTGCCTCAGGAGGCAACGCCTGCCGCAACTGCTCGACCACGTCACTCATACCGCGAGCCTAGTTGCTGCCTCCGACGTGACGCGCGAGTAACGGTGTCCGCTTCCGGAAGAATCACCCCACGCGTCACCCCAGCGGGTGAGCGGGTCAGCGGGTGCGCTTGGTGGAGTTCTCCGAGATCTCCTCGTAGCCGCCGCCGTAGTTGTGGTACTCACGGCCGATCGCGGCGAAGGTGATCGCAGCGTCGGTCGCCCTGACCTTGGGTGTGCGGCAGGTCCGCTGACCCTTGATCACCGAGCCGTTGCCGCCGCTGCTGTCACAGCTGAGCACCCGGCCGTTGTTGGCGCCGCCGTACTGCACCAGGAAGGCGTTGGCCTTCGCATTGGCCACCAGCGGCGAGACCATGGTGATCTCGGCCCAGTACTGCGAGCAACTGTCCCGGACCAGCCGGACGGTGCCCCAGCTGGGCGGTCTGTGGTCGCGCAGCATCGGCGCCGACGAGATCGATCTCGCACCTGAGCAGGAGGCGGCTTCGGCCGCCTGGGCCGGCGTCGCGGCGAGCGCGAACGCGCCCACCCCGGCCAGGCCCGCGGTGCTGAGCAGAATGCCCAGAGTCTTCATGACGAACCCTTCCTGAGCGTGCGCCCCGACGCCCGCTCAGGAAGGCACACTACGCGAACAGCCCCTGCCTCAACAGTCATTCCGGTAATCGGACGGCGACACGCCGTATCCAGTTGCCCCCGGCACCCACCCGATGCCCAAGGCAACCGCTTAACCGCCCCCAACCGGGGTCAAAGGTTGCCGCGGCGCTCTTGTTCGCGCTCGATGGCTTCGAAGAGAGCCTTGAAGTTGCCCTTGCCGAAGCCGAGTGAGCCGTGCCGTTCGATCAGCTCGTAGAACACCGTCGGCCGGTCGCCGATCGGCGCGGTGAAGATCTGCAGCAGGTAGCCGTCCTCGTCGCGGTCGACCAGGATGCCGCGGGACTGCAGTTCCTCGATCGGCACCCGGACCTGGCCGATCCGCGCTCGCAGCTCCGGGTCGGAGTAGTAGGAGTCCGGCGTGTTCAGGAACTCCACCCCGTTGGCCCGCATGATGTCGACGGTGCGCAGGATGTCGTTGGTCGCCAGCGCGATGTGCTGCGCACCGGCCCCGTCGTAGAACTCCAGGAACTCGTCGATCTGCGACTTCTTCTTCGCGATGGCCGGCTCGTTCAGCGGGAACTTGACCCGGTGGTTGCCGTTGGCTACGACCTTGCTCATCAGCGCGGAGTAGTCGGTGGCGATGTCGTCACCGATGAACTCCGCCATGTTCACGAAGCCCATCACCTTGTTGTAGAAGCCGACCCACTCGTCCATCTTGCCGAGTTCGACGTTCCCGACGACGTGGTCGACCGCCTGGAACAGCCGCTTCGGGTGACCCTCCGGCCGTGTCACCTGGGTGGTCGCGGTCACGAACCCGGGCAGGTACGGACCGTCGTACTTGCTCCGGTCGATCAGCGTGTGCCGTGTGTCGCCGTACGCCGCGATCGCGGCCCGGCGGATCGTGCCGTGCTCGTCGGAGACGTCGTTCGGCTCCTCGAGTACGACGGCGCCCTGCGTGCGGGCGTGCTCGACGCACTTGTCCACGTCCGGCACCTCCAGCGCGAGGTCGGCCACGCCGTCACCATGCTTGCGGTGGTGCTCGAGCAGCGGGCTCTTCGGGCTGACGCCGCCGGTGATGACGAAGCGGGCCGAGCCGGCCTTCAGGACGAACGCCTTGCTGTCCTTGCTGCCCGTCTCGGGGCCGGAGTAGGCGACCAGGTCCATCCCGAAGGCGAGCTGGTAGTACTTCGCGGTCTGGGTGGCGTTGCCGACCACGAAGACCACCGCGTCCATCGCGGTGACCGGGAACGGGTCGGTGCTCTCGTCGTACGGCACCAGTCCGACGAGCTGCTTCAGCTGGTCGAGGTCGAGATCGGCGTCGAGCTCTGCGGGGGTGAGGTCGGTGCTGGTCATCGTGATCCTCCCGGGTCGGGTTCGTGCACCGAGCCTTGTCGTGAGGACGCAGGTTGCGCAACAGTTCCTTGTTTCACTGGTCAGGTTGTTCAGTATGCTGGGGACATTGCTGGACTATTTGGTCAGTCTGACCACTGCGGGAGGATGCATGTCGGTGGACGCGCTGGACGCCCGGATCCTGCGGCTGTTCGCGGCCGAGCCGCGGGTCGGCGTGCTCGAGGCGTCGCGGCGGCTGGGGGTCGCGCGCGGCACGGTGCAAGCGCGGTTGGACAGGCTGCAGCGCGACGGTGTGGTGCGCGGGTGGGGTCCTGACATCGCCACGACGGCGATCGGCTATCCGGTGACGGCGTTCGCCACCCTGCAGATCGAGCAGGGGTCGGGGCATACGACGGTCGCCGAGGCGCTGGCCCGGATCCCGGAGGTGCTGGAGGTGCACACGATCACCGGTGCCGAGGACCTGTGGTGCCGGATCGTGGCCCGCTCGAACGCCGACCTGCAACGCGTGATCGACCAGGTCGTCATCGTCCGAGGCATCCAACGCGCCTCCACCGTCATCGCCCTGGCCGAGCAAATCCCCCACCGCGTCCTTCCCCTGGTGGAAGCAGCTACCAAGAACTAGGCGAGGCGTTTGGCTACTTCTACTGCGGCCCGGGCTACGCGGGGGCCGACGAAGTCGCGGTCGAGTTTGCCGAGGACGACGACACCGATGGAGGCCTCGACGCCCGGTACGCCGAGAACCGGCGACGACACGCCCTGCGCACCGGCCTGCAACTCTCCCGACGTGACCACGAACGGCCGGCCGGCCGGGTCGGGTTTGCGGCGACCGGCCAGAATCGCCTTCCCTGCGGCACCCTGGTCAAGGGCGTGCCGGGACCCCATCCGGTAGGAGACGTGGAAGTCCGTCCAGCTCGGCTCGATCACGGCGATCGCGAGCGCCTCCTCACCGTCGGCCACGGTCAGATGCGCGGTGGCACCGGTGTCCTCGGCGAGTGATCGCAGAACCGGCAGCGCGGCGTCACGGAGCGTGGGCTGCACGCGGCGGCTGTAGTGCAGCACCGCCAGCCCGAGCCGGGCCCGGCCCTCACTGTCGCGGCGCACCAGCCGGTGCAATTCGAGGGTGTTCACCAGGCGGTAGACGACGGTCCGGCTGACGCCCAGCGCGGCGGCCAGTTCGGTGATCGAGAGACCGTCCGGGGCGTCCGCGAGCAACTCGAGGACTGTCAGTCCCCGGTCCAGCGTCTGCGAGGTCTCGGCGGGCACCTCCGAAGCGTATCCGTTTTTCGGGCGCGGCCCGATGGCCCCGTATCTTGCTGCCGTGCGAAATTACTGGGCGCTCCTCCCCGCCATCGCCGTGATCGTGGTGCTGATCCTGGTCTACGCCGTCCCGACCCTGATCAATCCGCAGTGGACCAGCTCGATCATGGCGCTGTTCCGCCAGCAGCCGGTGGACCCGGCGGCGACGCCGGAAGGGACCTCGGCAGGGACCTCGGCAGGGACCCCGGCAGGGACCCCGGAGGCGACCTCGGAACAGGCCCGGCGGGAGGCCGGCGTCCTCGGACCGCAGCAGGTCAAGTCGCGGCGGATGCTCGCGGTCGCCCTGGCGCTCGGGGCACTCGCGCTGATCGGCTTCAACGTCTCGCTGAACCGGGAGGCGAACGGCTGCTACACCGCCGCGAAGGCCTTCGGTGCGGTGGACGCCGCGAAGGACACCAAGGACCCGTGCATCAACATGATCTACGGCAGCTTCATCGGCGACGGCTCCGGGAAGTCCTTCGAGGAGACCCAGCAGCCGGTGCCGACGTACCAGCTGGTCAAGAAGAACAAGCCGAAGTACCTGAAGTGGATCCAGAATCCCCCCGGCTACGACGTGGATCTCCTGGTCGGCACCGGGATGAGCTGCAACCTCGACCTGAGAGTCGAGGAGGCGGACGACAAGATCACCGTCCTCGTCGACAGCACGGCGCCGTGCCCGCAAGAGAGCAGCGTCTCGCTCACCGCGGTCAAGCTGAAGAAGCCGCTCGGCGACCGCAAGATCGTCACGGTCGACGACAAGCCGATGCAGGAGATCCACCCGGACGCCGACTCCTGGCCGACCGTCCTGAAGAAGCTGGTGACCGGCGGCTGATGACCCGGCCTTAGCTGAGCTCGCGGGTCTGGGAGTCGTACTCGCGGAACGGGCGGTTGCGGGCCAGCAGGATCAGCAGGCCGACGATGCAGACGGTCGCGCCCCCGAGCAGCGCGATGGTCGGGGTGGTGAGTGAGGCCGCCGTGCCCGCGACGAAGTCACCCAGGCGCGGTCCTCCGGCCACGACCACGATGAAGACACCCTGCAGCCGTCCGCGCATGGCGTCCGGCGCGGCGGACTGGAGCACGGTGTTCCGGTACGCCGAACTCACCATGTCAGCCGCCCCCGACAACGCCAGCAGCGCGACCCCCAGCCAGATCGTCCGGGATAGCCCGAACAGACCGACCGCCGCCGCGTACACCGTGATCGCCACGACGATCGCCACGCCCTGACGGCGCACCCGGCTCACCCAGCCGGAGAACACCACGCCGAGCAACGCACCGAGCGCCGGAGCCGCCTGCAGCACACCGACCGTCTTGACCCCGCCGCCGAAGAACGCGCCCGCCACCGCCGGGAACAGTGCTCGGGGCTGGGCGAACACCATCGCGAGGATGTCCGCGAGGAACGTCGCCAGCAGCGCCGGCGCCGCCCGCAGGAACGTGAACCCCTCGAGCACCGACCGCAGACCGGCCCGGCGGACCAGGCCGGTCGGCGGCACCGGCGGCAGCCGGAACAGCGCGTACAGCGCCGCGGTGAACGTGATCACGTCGATCAGGTACGCCGCCGCGAACCCGTGCCAGGCGATCACCGCCGCGCCCAGCAGCGGCCCGACCGTGAAGCCCAGGTTGAACGAGGCCTGGCTGAGCGTGTTCGCGGCCGGCAGCAGCTCGGGCCGGATCAGCCGCGGGATGATCGCGGACCGGGCCGGGCCGTTGACCGCGAAACACGCCGACTGGCAGGCCACGACGGCGTACAGGATCCACACCTGACCCCACTGCAGCTGCGACTGCAGCACCAGGATCATCGAGAGCAGCCACAATCCGGCCGACGAGACGAGCGCGAGAGTACGGCGGTCGATCGCGTCGGCCATCGCTCCGCCGTACAGCCCGAACACGATCAGCGGCACCAGCGAGCACAACCCGACCAGGCCGACCGCGAACGTCGAGTGCGACAGCGCGTACACCTGGATCGACACGGTCACCGCGGTCATCTGCTGGCCGAGCTGCGAGACCGTCGACCCCAACCACAACCGCCGGAAATCCGGTGACTCCTTGAGCGGGCGGATGTCGGTCAGCAAAGGCACGATGCCCCAACTTATGTCATGTCGTGAACAGAGATCTCACGACGTGGAAACGTCGGCCCGGATCAGACCCTCGGGAAGTGCTCGTCGTCGAACGGTTCGCCGGCGGTCAGGCCGAGACCGTCGGTGACGACGTGGCCGCCGCCGGTGTAGGTGGTGGCGGCGTCGATGTAGATGTTGACGTGGGCGATCCGCGGATCGTCGGTGAGGTTGGGCGTCGCCGAGTGCGCCAGGTAGGCGTTGTGGAAGGTGCAGTCGCCGGCCCGCAGCGGGATCGTCAACCGCTCCTCCCAGCGCAGGTCGGGTGCGGCCCGGAACATGTCGTCCCGATCGGCGAGATTCTGCGACCGCAGATCCTGGTGATGCTGCGAGCCCGGGATGAACGTCATGCACCCGCGCTCCACCGGTACGTCGACCAGCGCGATCCAGGCCGACAGTGAGGCCCGGGACCCGGCGTGCGGCCAGTACGGCGCGTCCTGGTGGAACTCGGTCGCCGCGCCGTTGTGCGGCGGTTTGATCAGCAACTGGTCGTGCCAGATCCGCACCGCCACCCCGGCCAGCGCGGTGGCGGCCGCGGCGAGCCGTGGGTCGAGGGTGAGCTCCCGGAGCACGGCGTTGTCTCGCCAGACGTTGACGTGCTGCTTGAAGATCGGCGACCCCTTCGAGTAGTCGTCGGCCGACGCGCTCGCGGCGACCGCGGCGTCGCGGAATCGGGCCGCCTCGTCGGCGGTGATGATGTTCTGGATCCGCACCACCCCGTCCCGGCGGTAGGCGGAAATGGTCTCTTCATCGAGTACGACGGGTGCCGTAGGGTCGGTCGTGGTCATCGGGCTGCTCCTCGGAATCCGCTGGCAGGAAGGTGCTTCAAGCCTCGCCTGAAACGGCGTGAGCAGACAGGCAGTGGTTGACCAGAGACTTGACCGATCTTGACCTCCCGGAGGCGGTCGTGCACAACATCCTGAGCAGCGAGGTCTTCGCGGACCAGCGCCTCCCGGTGGCCGGCGAGCGGATCGAGCTCGCAGCCGACGTCGCGCCGCACAGTCACGCGTTCTTCGAGATCGCGGTCGTCGTCGCCGGTCGGGGCACCCATGTCTCGGCGGCCGGAGAGGTGGCGCTGCAGCCCGACTCGGTCGTCGTGCTGCGGCCGGGTGAATGGCACGGGTACACCGATTGCGACGGCATGGTGGTGCGCAACGCCTACCTCGGTGCGGATGTCTTCGGGTTGCTGTCCGGTGCGCTCGTACCCGGTCGTGGGGCGCCGTACGCGACGCACCCGGCCGTGCAGCACGCGATGCGTTTGCTGGAGGCAAGCATCGACGAACCGTGGACGCTGGACCGGCTGGCCGCGCGGGTGAACCTCGCTCCCGGGTACCTGGTCCGGTTGTTCGGCCGGACCGCGGGGATCTCCCCGATGGCCTACCTGAACCGCCTCCGCGCCGAGCGGGCCGCGGGCCTGCTGATCGAGACCGAGCTGCCGATCGCGACCGTCGGAGCGATGGTCGGGTGGCACGACCCCAGCCATGCCACCCGCCGCTTCCGCGCCACCTTCGGCCTCAGCCCGACCCGCTACCGGTCGGCCTTCCGGCCGTAGGCATGCCGCTACCGGGTGCGTTACAGCCGGTAGGCAAAGATGTGTGCATGACGTCCGTGCGCACGCCTGACCCGAACCCCGGCTGGCTCTCCGAGTTCGCACTCGCCGAGACCCGCTCGCGGGTGCCGATCCTGTACGTCGAGGCAGTCCCGGCCCGGGTGGACACCCTCGGCCAGATCGAGCACATCGGGGTGCTGCTGCGCACCTCGGCCGCGACCGGCGAGATCACCCGGACCCTGGTGTCGGGCCGCGTCCTGCACGGCGAGTCGGTCCGCGAGGCACTGCAGCGCAACATCGAGAAGGACCTCGGCCCGTCCGCGTTCCCCCGGTTGCCCTCCACCCTGGTGCCGGCCACGGTCGCCGAGTACCTGCCGTTTCCCGGCGTCACCCCGCTGCACGACCCGCGTCAGCACGCGGTCGCTCTGGTGTACGTCGTACCGGTCACGGGCGAATGCAACCCGCGGCAGGACGCGCTCGAGCTGACCTGGCTGACACCGGCCGAGGCCCTCCAGCCGAGCCTGCTGGCCGACCTCGAAGGTGGCCGCGGGCAACTCCTCAAGCAGGCCCTCGCCTGGTCCGGCGCCAACGTCTGACCCGGCTCACCAGGCCAGCCGGCCCTCCTCGGCGTACACCTCGCCGGTCGGACCGTCTGGCCCGAGGGTTGCCAGCCGGACCGCGACGGCGGCACCTTCTTCCGGTGTGCGCGCCGCGTCCCAGCCACCCATGTCGGTGGCGCAGTTCCCGGGGTCGGCCGCGTTCACGAGGATGCCTGTGCCGCGCAGCTCGTTGGCCAGCATCACCGTGACCATGTTCACCGCGGCCTTCGACGAGTTGTAGCCGAGCGTCAGTACGGTCGACATCCGCGACTCCGGATCGCCGACCTGCGCGAACGACGCCAGCGACGTCGACAGGTTGACGACGCGTGCACGCTCGGCCCGGGACAGCAGCGGCAGCATCGCCTGTGTCACCGAGACCAGACCGAGCACGTTGGTCTCGAACGCCTCACGTAGTACGCCGATCCGCACCTGCGACACCGCGTCGTCGCCGGCCGGGATGATCGCCGCGTTGTTCACCAGCACGTCCAGGCGCCCGTACGCGGTTTCGATCCATTCAGCCGCGGAGCGCACCGACTTCTCGTCCGTCACCTCCAGCTGGACCCCGATCGCGTCGAGGCCCTCGGCAACCAGTTCCTTGACGGCGAGCTCCCCGCGGGCCAGGTCCCGCGAGCCCACCAGCACGGTGAACCCGGCCTGCCCGAGCTGTCGTGCGATCTCCTTGCCGATGCCTTTGTTGGCGGTCCGCGCCCGTCGCGCCCGGTGCTGACCGGCCTGGCCCGCGCACTGCGGTTGTCCGACGACGAACGTGATCACCTGTTCCGGCTGGCCGGTGAGCAACCCGGTCCGCCGCCGGGTCCACCGGCCGACGTGCGGACCGGCGTACTGCGGATGCTGGGGCGACTCGACGTGCCAGGGCTGGTGCTGGACGCGAAGTACGACGTACTCGCATGGAACCCACTCGCGGCGGCGTTGATCACCGACTTCTCCGCGTTGCCGCCGCGGGACCGGAACCTACTGAGGCTGCGGTTCCTGACCGACCGGCAGGCAGAGCTGTTCGGCGAGGACGCGACCCGGGAGTTCGCCCGGGAGGCAGCGGCCGACCTGCGGGCGGCGACCAGCACCTACCCGGACGACCCGGCGATCGGCCGCCTGGTGACTGATCTGCTCGCTGGGAGCGCGGAGTTCGCGGACATCTGGGCGCGGCACGAAGTCGGGCGGCAGCAGACCCTGTGCCAGACGATCTTCCATCCGGAGGTCGGCCGGATCGACGTGATCTGCGAGGTCTTGGTCATCCCGGAACGCGACCAGCGGGTCGTGCTGTACACGGCCGAGCCCGGCTCCCCCTCCGACCAGGCGCTGCGGCTCCTCGACGTGATCGGCACACAGGAGCTGACAACCGGAACCTGATGCAGCTCGACTACGTCCGGGTGTACCGCCTTAGGGAGGTACACCCGGACGTCTCGGTTACTGGCCGCTGAAGGTGAAGCTCGAGCCGGGCTCCTTGAAGACGTCGCCGTCGCGGGACTTCGTGATGGTGACGTTGCTGAGGTTGGCGCTGCCGCGAGCGCCGCCCATCGCGAGGATGCCGGAGCCGTTGTTCGACTTGTCGATCCGGAGGTTGGTCAGGGCAACGTTCGGCATCTCCCCGCCGCCGGTCTTGAACTGGATCCCGTCGTACGTCGAGTCGTAGATCTCGGTGTCACGAATCGTCACCCCGGGGATCGGCAGGTTCGACGGGAACAGCGTGATCGCACCGAACTCCTGGTCCTCGTTCCAGAACGCCCCGCCACAGCGGTAGAGCGCGTTGTTGGCGATCAGCGTCGTCCCCGAGAACGGCAACGGGTCGTGGTCGGTCGCCAGCATGATGCCGGGGTAGTTCATCGTGTCGTAGATCAGGTTGTTCTCGATCTTGTTGCCGTAGCCGCCGTAGATCGCGATGCCGTTGGCCCGCCACGGCAGCTGGACGGTGTTGTTCGTGAACGAGTTGTCGTGGCCGATGTCGACGGACTGATCCTTCACGTACTTGTTCGCCCAGACCGCCAGCGCATCGTCACCGGTGGTCCGGAACGACGAGTTGAACACCTTGGAGTTGCGGGTGCCGTTGGAGAAGTTGATCCCGTCGGCGTAGGTGTCCCGGATCCGCATGCCGCTGAACTCGAGCCCGTCGCCAGGTCCCCACAGTTCGGGGATGTTGTCGTAGTCGCGGCCGACCCAGACCCCGACGTTCGAGTGCTCGATCCAGACGTTGCTGATCTTCGTCCCGGTCCCGAACCGGCCGTTCAGCGCGACGCCACCCTCGGCACTCCCGTCACCACCACGGATCCGGCCGGACCCGAAGATCGCGAGGTCCGAGAGCTGCACGTTCTTGTCGATGTCGAAGCCGAAGTTGCCCTCGTGCGGGTGGTTGATGCCCCCGGCGTTCTGCGGCTCGATGGTCGAGTAGAGCTGCGAGTACCACATGCCCGCGCCGCGGATCGTGGTGTTGCTGATCCCGACCTGGTTGTACTGACCCCGGTTCAGCGGGTCGTCGGTGAGGATCTTCTTCTCCTGCCGCCACTGGCCGGCCGGGATCCAGACGCAGCTGATCACGCCGTTCTGGTCGTCGGTGACGGCCCGCTGGATCGCGTCGGCGTCGTCGATCCCGTCGTTCGGCACCGCGCCGTACTGGGTGATCGACGTACAGCCGGCCGGTTGGGAGAGCTGCGGGGCCACCTGCTCCAGGTCGACCATGTCGATGATGTAGAACGACGCGGTGTCGCCGGAGTCGCGCTGCACCTTGAACTTCGTGCCGGCCGGGTACGACGTACCGAGCAGCGCGTGTGATTCGTCGAAGAGCCGGCGGGCGTCGCCGCCCGGGGTGTTCGTGAGTGCCTCGGGTCCGTCGCTGTTGCCGTAGAGCCAGCTGTTGTGCGACGACAGCGTGAGCTTCTGCTTGAACGCGCCGTCGACGTACAGGCTGATCGTTGCCTCGAGCCCCTGCCCGTTGGCCGAGTCGGGAATCGAGTTGCGGACAACGATCGAGTTGGTCGGCACGGTCGAGGTGAACTCGACGAACTGGCCGGTCGAGTTCAGCCGGACCGATTGGCGGCCGGACGATTCGGTGGCGAAGTTCGTGTGACCGAAGGTGCGCAGCGCGTCGGACGTCAGCAGCGTACCAGTGTAGTCGGCGGCCTCCGCCTCGTACGACGTGTACGGTACGACGGCACCGCGGCCGACCACGATCGCCTTGGTGAGGGTGTTGTTGTTCTCGTTGGTCTCAGCCACCGTGCTGGTGGCGTCGGCGGTCGCGACCAGGTTCGCGCCACCGTTGGTGGCGGTCCAGGTGCCGGAGATCGCGACGTTCGCGGTGGCTCCGGCGGCGATCGATCCGGTGCTGCCGTTCAGGGTGGTCCCGCCGACGGTCACCCGGGTCGTGCTGGCCGCGGCGGCCGTCGTACCGCGGTTGTTGACGGCAACGGTGAACGAGACCTGCGTCCCCGGAGCCGGGTTGGCCGGGTTGGAGGTGATGCCGGTGACCTGGAGGTCGGGGCCGGCGGCTTGGGCGACCTGCAGCTGGTTGGGTGCCTGGAGCGTGTTGTTGGACTCGTTCTGCTCGGCCACCGTGTTTCCGGCGTCGGCGACCGCGGCGACCGTGTAGTTGCCTTGGGCACGGGTTCCGGCATTGGCGGTGACAGTGGTCGAGGCACCGGCGGCGAGAGCGCCGACGCTCGCGGTGCCCGCGACCGAACCGCCGAGCAGGAAGTTCAGGCTGCTCGCGGGAGCGGCTGCGGAGCCGTTGTTCCTGACCGTCGCTTGCAGGGTGATCGGCGTGGTCTCGGTCGGGTTGGCGGGGGTCCAGTCGACGGCGGTGACCACGAGGTCCGGGTTCGGCGCCGCCGTACCGAAGACCTGGAACTCGGCGACCTGGCCGCCGGGTGCGCCGGTGTTGGTGAAGAACTGGAGCCGGACGTCGGCGTACCGGCCGGTGACCGGGATCGTGATCGAATTCCCGCCGCTGTTCGGGTTGAACTGGTAGTCGGTCCGCGGCTTGATCGAGGTGAAGCCGGTCGCCGACTGCTCACGGCCGAGGACCTCGATGCTCTGGGTCCGCGGGCCCCAGACCGGGTCGGGGTTGAGCTTGACCACGAGCGAACTCAGGTCGGCGTTCGCGCCGAGCTTGACGGTCAGCGTGGACGGGAAGCCGTTGGACTCCCAGTAGGTGCCGACGTTGCCGTCGTTCGCGTTCGTGGCGATGAAGTTGAAGGCCGAGCTCGACGCATCGATCGGCTTGCCGGTGGCGAGATCGGTACCGGTCGGAGGTTCGACGGGCCCGCCACCAGGTCCGGCCAGATCGAACTCCGAGAGTTGGGCGGCCGGCCAGGCGGTGTTCGCGGTGAAGGTCAGCCGGACGTAGCGGGTCGAGGTGTTCGTGAAGTCGATGGTGACCGTGTTGGTCCCGCTGAAGGAGTACGCCGTACTGCCGACGATCGTGCTGTACGACGAACCGTTCGTACTGCCCTGGACCGTGAGGGTCTGACTCCGCGGACCCCAGGAGGCCGGGAGCTTGAGCGTCACCTGGTTGACGTCGGTGGCGGCGCCGAGGTCGGCCTGGATCCACTGCGGGAAGGCGTTGTTGGTGCTCTCCCAGTAGGTGTTCTGGTTGCCGTCGCCGGCGTTGCCGCTCGGGTAGTCGCCGAGCGAACTGCCGGCCGACAGGGTCTTGGAGAGGTTGGCGGTGACGGCCGCGGTCGCGTGTCCTGGCAGCAGCAGCCCGGCTCCTACCAGGACGAGCGCGAGCAGCAGTCTCCGGACATTCGTGGGATGCATCGAGGGGTCCTCCGTCGGGGCGGTGGGAGAGACGTGACCCGTGCTACAGAAATTGCATGAGTTTGCTGATTTCTTGCAGCACCGGTAGTCGAATGTTGCAGCAGCCCTCGCCCTACGTCAACAGTTCGCCACCCACAGAAACACCCGCCCCACCCCGCTGCGCGGGGTGGGGCGGGTGAGCAAGTGAGGACGCGCCGGCGCTACGGCCCGGCGCAGCCGGGCGCGTTCGGCTCAGGCACGGCCGTGCGCCTCTCCCGTAATCCCGCCCGGCGCAGCCGGGCGGCGCCGGTCAGGCGCGGCGTTGGGTGGCCCAGTCGCGGACCAGCTCGATCCGCTCCTTCAGCTGAGTGGAGGAGGCGTGGGCGGCGGCCGGGCCGCCGAGTTTGCGGCGGAGGTCGTTGTGGATGACGCCGTGCGGCTGACCTGTGCGGTGGTGCCAGGCGGCGACCAGACCGTTCAGCTCCCGGCGCAGCAACGAGACCTGCTCGTGCGTGGCCAGCTCCGTCGGCGTGGGATCCGCACGCTCGTCGCCCGACGACCGCTTGGTCCGCTTCTGGGCGGCGATCGACTTCGCCTGCCGCTCACGCAGCAACTCCCGCACCTGATCGGGCTCCAGCAACCCGGGCAGGCCGAGGAAGTCGAGCTCCTCGTCCGACGCCTGATCGCCACCGGTCCCGTAGTCGCCGCCGTCGAACACGACCCGGTCGAAGCTCGCATCCGATCCGAGCGCCTCGAACTTCGCGTCCAGCTCGTCGCTGGCGCCCTCGGCCTGGTTCGCCTTCGCGAGCAGGTCGTCCTCGAGCGCGAAGATGTCACCGTCTTCGTTGCTGTTCTTCCGCCCGAGCACGTGGTCCCGCTCGACCTCCATCTCGGCGGCGAAGCTCAGCAACCGCGTCACCGACGGCACGAACACCGACGCCGTCTCACCGCGCTTCCGGGCCCGGACGAACCGCCCGACCGCCTGCGCGAAGAACAGTGGCGTCGAGGTCGGCGTGGCGTACACCCCGACGGCGAGCCGCGGCACGTCGACGCCCTCGCTGACCATCCGGACCGCGACCATCCACCGCGAGTCCCCCTCGGAGAACTTCGCGATCTTCTTGCTCGCCGCCTTCTCGTCGGACAGCACGACCGTGGGCGCTTCTCCGGTGAGCTCGCGCAGGGTCTTCGCGTACGCCCGGGCGGTGTTCTGATCACCGGAGATGACCAAGGCGCCGGCGTCCGGCATGTGCCGCCGGACCTCGGTCAGCCGCTTGTCCGCGGCCGCCAGCACCGCCGGCATCCACTCGCCGGCCGGGTCGAGCGCCGTACGCAGGGCCTGCGCGGTGAGGTCCTTGGTCAACGGCTCACCCAGCCGCGCCGCGACCTCGTCACCGGCCTTGGTCCGCCACCGCATCTCACCGGAGTACGACATGAAGATCACCGGGCGTACGACGTGATCCTGCAGCGCGTGACCGTACCCGTAGGTGTAGTCGGCCTTGCTCCGCGCGATGCCGTCCGCTCCGTGCTCGTACGTGACGAACGGGATCGGGTTGTCGTCGCTGCGGAACGGCGTACCGGTCAGGCAGAGGCGGCGGGTCGCGGGCTCGAACGCCTCGCGGACACCGTCACCCCAGCTGAGCGCGTCGCCGCCGTGGTGCACCTCGTCCAGGATCACCAGCGTCTTGAACCGCTCGGTCCGGACCCGGAAGGCCAGCGGGTTGACCGCGATCCCGGCGTACGTCACCGCGACGCCCTGGAAGTCCTTGTTGGTCTTGCCGCGCCGGCCGGCGAACGCGGGGTCGATCGCGATCCCGGCCTTGTCGGCCGCGTCGGCCCACTGGACCTTCAGGTGCTCGGTCGGCGTCACCACCGTCACCCGCTCGATCAACCGCCGGTGCAGCAGTTCGGCGGCCACGGTGAGCGCGAAGGTCGTCTTACCTGCGCCCGGTGTCGCCACGGCCAGGAAGTCCCGCGGCTGCTTCTCGAGATATTGCTTGAGCGCCTCCGCCTGCCAGGCCCGCAACTTGCTGGCGGTCCCCCAGGCGGCGCGATCCGGATACGCCGGCGGAAGCACGGCTGGTCCAGCTGGCACGCTCGAATCCACGGACGGCATACTCCCCCGCTAGTCGACTGTCGGCCGTGCAGGAACGTTACCCGAGATCCTCACAAGATCAGATTCGCCGGCACCACCGTCACGTCATACGGACTCGTCAACCGCGCTTCCTGCTCACCCGTGACCTTCGCGACCTGCGCATATGCGCCATCGTGCATCTCCCACACGATCAGGCTCGGCGTGTCGGGATCCACCACCCAATACGCCTGGCACCCCGCAGCCTCATACCGCGACCACTTGAGCATCAGGTCGAACCGTCGCGTGCTCGGGGACAGCACCTCCACGGCCAGCAGCGGCGGGCCCGGCAGATCGTGCTCGGTGAAGTCGTCGCGGCGCGCAACGAGCAGGTCCGGCTGCACAATCGTGTCCTGCGCCAGGACGACGTCGAACGGCGCGAACAGCACCTGCAGATCCGGTGGGCAAGCATCGAACAGGGTCCGATAGATCCCCGCTGAGACGGTCTGATGCCGCCACGACGGCGCGGGCGTCACCAGCAACACCCCGTCGATGAGCTCGTAGCGGTGCCCGTCATCGGGCATCCGGTCGAGGTCGTCCCTGGTCAGCGGTGCGGACGGCCGCCAGGGCACGGACGGTGGGGTGGGAATCGGTTCCACGAGGGTCATATTGCCTCCTTCGGTTGCTCACACCTAGAACATGCCGTGATCTGCCCCGGGTTGCCCCGGGGATCTGGTGGCTGTGGAAAAGTGCTGAACCGGCTGGTGGGGCGTCCTACACTCTGGGGTATGAGTACTCAGCTGACCCCTGGCGCCGAGACGGTTGTCGACGAGCGGACGCAGCCGTCGCTGGAAGAGCCTGGCGATCACGAGCGGTTCTCGCACTACGTGCCGAAGGACAAGCTGACCGAGGCGATGGTGATGGGCACGCCGGTGGTCGCGCTCTGCGGCAAGGTGTGGGTGCCGAGCAGGGATCCGCAGCGGTTCCCGGTCTGCCCGGAGTGCAAGGAGATCTGGGACTCGCTCAACCCGGGTGACGACGAGGGCGGCGAGTAGGCCGCGTCGGGTCGGGGCCGTGCCAGGGGCGCGGCCTCAGTTCTGGGTGGGATCGTCCGGGTACGTCGCCAGGTAGGCCATCTGGTCGTTCTGGCGGCGCAGCACCCGGCGCCACAACGTGTCCGGGTGCAGGCTGAACACGTCGTCGGGTTGCGACTCGACGACGTACCAGGCACCCTCGGTGATCTCGCCCTCGAGTTGCCCGCTGGACCACCCGGCGTACCCGGCGAAGATGCGCATCCGCTGGATCGCGCCCTCCAGCAACGCCGGCGGCACGTCCAGGTCGATCAGCCCGATCCGCCCGAAACACTCCCGCCAGCCCGGCGGGTCGGCGGACTCGATCACCTCAGCGACGGCGAGCGCGCTGTCGGTGCCGACCGGGCCGCCCATGAACAGCACGCCGGGCTCGTTCACCGTCGTGGACCAGTCCGGGAGCACCCGGTCCACGGCCAGGTCGGCCGCGCGATTCACGACCACCCCGAGCGCACCGTCGTCGTCGTGATCCAGCAGCAGGATCACCGACCGACGGAAGGGCGGCTCGTCGAGCAACGGGGTCGCCACAAGCAGCGAACCGGTCAGGGTCGAGGCCGTCATGCATCCATCATGTCGTGCCCCGCAACCGAGTACTACGGAGCACCCGGAACGCGAGCCAAGTCCCCAGTGCGACCCCGGTCAGATCGGCGACCGCGTCGAACGGATCGCCGTCGCGCTGGGGCAGCAGATAGTGCTGCACGATCTCGCTGACGATCGCGTTCGCGACCAGTGCCGCCAGCAACCAGCGCGCCGGCACCCCGACCTTCAGCCCGAGGAACGCGACGGCCGCGAACAGGAAGAAGTGCGCGATCTTGTCGATCTGCGGGATCCCGACGTGCGGACCCGCCTCCCGCGGCGCGTAGACGCCGTACAACTGCAGGGCGACGGCGGCGACGAACGCGATCCGCCAGGCCCACACCGTCACCCGCGACCCGGTCGTCGGCCCCGTCAGTGTAGAAGTCACCCAACCACCGTACTCACAGCGAGGGAGAGTCGTCCGGGAAGACCTCCGCCGCGGGGGCCTTGCCGCCGGCCGCGTCGCGGACGGCATGCGCGACCATCGTGTGCACCTCGGGGTGGAACACACTGGGCACGATGTAGTCCGCGTTCAGCTCGTCGTCGGTGACGACACCGGCCAGCGCCTTCGCGGCGGCCAGTTCCATCTGGATCGACACCTTCGACGACTGGGCGTCGAGCAGACCGCGGAAGACGCCCGGGAAGACCAGCACGTTGTTGATCTGGTTCGGGAAGTCGCTGCGCCCGGTCGCCACCACGGCCGCGTGCTCGTGCGCCGCGGCCGGGTCGACCTCCGGGTCCGGGTTGGCCAGCGCGAAGACGATCGCGTCCTTGTTCATGGTGGCGATGTCGGCGCCGTTCAGGATGTTCGGCGCGGAGACGCCGATGAACACGTCCGCCCCGCTCAGCGCACCCTTCAGGTCACCGCTGTACTTCGCCGCGTTGGTGTTCTCCGCGATCCAGCGCAGCTCCGGCGACAGCCCGTCGCGTTCGGTGTGGATGACTCCGGCGATGTCGGCGACGATCGCGTCCCGCACGCCGGCCTCGATCAGCAGCTTCAGGATCGCGGTACCGGCCGCACCCGCGCCGGACAGCACCACGCGGATCTCACCGATGTGCTTGCCGACCACCCGCAGCGCGTTGAAGAGCGCCGCCAGCACCACGACCGCCGTACCGTGCTGGTCGTCGTGGAAGACCGGGATGTCCAGCTCCTCGCGCAACCGGGCCTCGATCTCGAAGCAGCGCGGGGCGGAGATGTCCTCCAGGTTGATCCCGGCGAACCCGGGCGCGATCGCCTTGACCACCTGGATGATCGCCTCCGGGTCCTGGGTGTCCAGGCACAGCGGCCACGCGTCGATCCCGGCGAACCGCTTGAACAGCGCCGCCTTGCCCTCCATCACCGGCAGCGCGGCCTTCGGGCCGATGTTGCCCAGCCCCAGTACGGCGGAACCGTCGGTGACCACCGCGACACTGTTGCGCTTGATGGTCAGCCGCCGCGCGTCGTCGGGGTTGGCCGCGATCGCCAGGCAGACCCGCGCGACACCCGGCGTGTAGATCATCGACAGGTCGTCACGGTTGCGGATCGGGTGCTTGGCCTCCATCGAGATCTTGCCGCCGAGGTGCATCAGGAAGGTCCGGTCCGAGACCCGGCCGATCTCGACGCCCGGTACGGCGCGCATCGCCTCGACCAGCCGGCCGGCGTGCTCGGTGTCGGCGGCGGCACAGGTCACGTCGATCCGCAGCCGCTCGTGACCGGACGCGGTCACGTCGAGCGCGGTGACCAGACCGCCGGCCTGCTCGACCGCGGTCGTCAGCTTGCTCACCGTCGAGCCACCCGCGGGCACCTCGAGGCGAACGGTGATGGAGTACGAAACACTCGGCAAGGCAGTCACGCGGGTGATCCTCTCATGTCACTGGTAAGGCCCGGGGGTTCCGTACGTAAAGTGCATGACAGACCGCTCGGTAATCCATTGCCCGGATCGTTACTGTTCCGTCAGCGAAGGGGTGAGAGGTGCCGACTATCAGAGCTGTGGCGACGCCGGTGATGTCCAACGGCCACGCCCGGAACCGGCGCCGCCAGGAGGCCGCGGTGGTCGCGCTGAACGGGTCGCCGGCGTCATCCTCTCCCTCAGCGGTACGGCGACCTCCGTGGCCGAACTGGCCGACCGGGGTACGGCGTACGTCGCTGTGGACCGCCCGTTGCCTGGGCAGGACAGTGATGTCGTACCGGTCGACACCCGCCTCGCCGCCCGCCAGGCGACCGCACATTTAGTTGCCCAAGGCTACGAACGGATCAGCTGCGGCCCGGCCTGGGGCGGATTTCTGCCCGATTCGGGCGCAAGATCCTCCCCAAACCTGCCCGGTCGCCTCAGCCGGTCCGGCTTGCGCGGCCAAACGTGCCAGGTGGTCAGCCAGTCGATCTGGAGAGACAGGTGGTCAGCCAGTCGATCTGGAGAGAAAGGTGTGCGGACCTCCGCCACTCACCAACCCCGGCTCGCAGACACCGGCGCCGCACCCGCGAGCGTGAACTCGCGTGAGCGGCGCCAGTTGGTGAGTGGCTCACGTCCATCAGTCGTTCGCGGGGCTAGGTGAGTGGCGCAGGGCCGCCGTCCAGCCAGGCTCTGACGGACTCGTTGTGCTCGCCCAGCCTCGGCGGGGCCAGGTTGGTCTCGCGGGCGCCCGCGTACGGCTGGTCGTCGAAGCGCAGCGGCGGGCCGGGGAGCTGGATGCGGCCAAGGGTCCGGTGGTCGACGTCGATCAGGAGGCCTTGGGACAGGGTTTGGTCCCACTCGTAGACCTGCTGGAAGTCGCGGACCTTGCCGGCCGGAATCCCCTTGTCCGCAAGGCGTTTCAGCCACACGTCCGCAGGTTCGGCGGCGAACGCGGTCTCGATCGCGGCGGTCAGGTCGTCGCGATGCGCGACCCGCTGCGCGTTGGCCGCGAAGCGCGCGTCCTCCGGATCGAGCCCGACGATCGGCGCGAACGTCCGCCACTGTCCCTCGCTGCCGACGGCGACCTGGATGCTGTCGTCCGCGGTCCGGTACATCCCGTACGGCGCGATCTGCGCATGGTGGTTGCCGACCCGCTCGGGGAGTTCGTGGGCGACCGTCCACTTCGTGCCGTGGAACGCGTGAACTCCGACCACTGACGCGAGCAGGCTCGTCCGTACCACGCGGCCCCTGCCGGTGATCGATCGCTCATGCAACGCGGCCAGCGCGCCGTAAGCGCCGTACATGCCGGCCAGCAGGTCCGCGATCGGAGCGCCGACCTTGGTCGGTTCGACCGCGCCGGTGATGCTCATCAGACCGCCTTCACCCTGCGCGATCTGGTCGTACCCGGCCCGTCCGCCGTCCGGCCCGTCGTGCCCGAACCCGGTGATCGAGAGGATCACCAGACCCGGGTTGAGCTCGTGCAGCCGGTCGGTGGAGAACCCGAGCCGGTCGAGGACGCCGGGCCGGAAGTTCTCGATCAGTACGTCGGCCTTCCGGACCAGCTTGGTCAGGAACTCCTTGCCGTCGTCGGACTTCAAGTCCGCGGTGACCGACTCCTTGTTCCGGTTCGCGGAGAGGAAGTACGTCGACTCGCCCTCGACGAACGGCGGTCCCCAGCCGCGGCTGTCGTCACCGCGGTCGGGGACCTCCACCTTGATCACGCGCGCACCGAGGTCGCCGAGCATCATCGCCGCATGCGGCCCAGCCAGCGCGCGGGTCAGATCGACGACGACAACATCGGAGAGAAGGTTCTGCACCCACCCGAGCCTAGGCGGTGATCTTGCGTGCCAGTGACGCCAGACGGTGGGTTACGTCACGTGGGCGTTCCTGCATGAGCATGTGGCCGGCGCCGGGGTACATCCACAGGCGGGCGGTGGGCAGCTCAGCCGCCATCCGGTTGGCGTGGCGGGGCGGGAGCAGCCGGTCGCGCGTGCCGTGCATGATCTCGACCGGAAGCTGGTCGAGGACCTTCAGCGCATGGGCGCAGTCGTGCTGCAGGATCGCCTCGAAGAACCCGCCGTACGACGGCCCCGGGACCACCGCGAGGTCGGACAAGAACAGGTCTACCTCGGCAGGGTCGGGCTTCCGCCCGAACACCATCCGCCGGAGCGCCGGCTTCTGCAGTCGGGTAGCCAGCGGACTTGTCGTCGTACGTCGTTCGATCCGCGTGCTCACCCGGTTCATCGCGCGGGGCGCGAGTACGGCGGTTGCGGGATCGAGGCGCTTGGGAAGGCCGAAGGCACCCGAACCACATTGGCCGCAGGAGGTGCTGACCAGCGCGGCCGCCTGGATCCGGGGCCCGAAGAGGTCGGGGCGCTCGGCGGCGAGCGCCATCAGCGTCATCCCGCCCATCGAGTGCCCGGCGTACACGACCGGACCGTCCCCGACCACGCTATCAAGCATTGTCACCAGGTCATCGGCAAGCTGCTCGATCCGCATCGACCCGGCAGGCGCCGCATCGGATCGCCCGTGACCGCGATGGTCGTAGCTGACGACGCGTACGCCGTCCGCCCCGAGGATCCGCGGCAGCTCCTCCACCTGGTTGTGCCAGGCCCGGGTCGAGCACGTCCACCCGTGCACGAGCAGCACCGTCACCGGCGCGTCGGCAGGCCCAGTGGTCTCGACGTTCAGCCGCACCCCGTCGGACGTTGTCACGCCGGACCGCTCCAACTGGATCGTCACGCAATCTCCCGTTCCCGCTCACCGGCGGCCAGGTGGGCCGCTCGCATCCGCCCACCGCGGGCGCCGCGCCCGACCAGCCAGGCGATCCCGGCGATCTCGAGCAGCCCGACCACGCCGAGCAGGGCGTAGCCGCCGTTCCACATCCATCCTGGCACGTCGGTCCGTTCCTCGCGCCGCAACACCTGCTGCTCGTTGATGAACTCGACCGTCTGACCGTTCGACACCTGGATGGCGGGCTTCTCGATCGCCGCGTCCTCCGGTGCGTACACCCACGTCGCCACCAGGTCCCGCTGCCCCTGGTGCAGCCGGATCATCGACTTCCACTTCCCATACATCGGCAGCGCGTCCGCCGACCGGTAGGTGCCATCGGCAACCTTCACCATCGGGTGCAGGATCATCCCGCCGCCCTGCCAGGCCATCGCCTCGAACCACCGCGCACCCTCGGCAGCGTCCTGCGGCTCCAGCGTGATCGTCACGTACGCCGCCGGCTCGGCCCCCGTCGCCACTCGCTCCAACGACACGGTTCCCGACACCCCCGGATCGGCCGACCGCGGCACACAGAAGAACAGCACCGCGAGTACGGCGATCAGCCCGGCCGCGCCGAATTCGTGCGTACGACGGACCGCGACCGGCCGGGTGTGCCGGATCCCGACCGCCCGTTCCTCTCCGGCGACTTCGGCGTACCGGGTCGCGAGCCAGGCCCCGGCCAGACCGGCGCCGGCTCCGACGACCACGCCGTACCCGAGGGCCGACGGGAGCATCGACGACGGCCAGGCGATCGGCATCCAGACGCGGCTCCACGCGTACTCCGCGACCACGCCGACCGTGCCGATCAGTACGCCGGCCACCAGGCCGAGCCGGAAGCGGTTCTTGTTGCCGAGGGCAAACGCCACGAGCTCGACCAGGGCCGCCTCGACGATCAGCAGCGGGAAGTGCCCGAGGATCTCGCCGAGCGGCTGATCGACGGCCCAGGCGATGCCACCGCGGATCACCAGGTACACCGCCAGCGCGGCGAACGTCGTCCCCGGACCGCGTCGCGCCCGCAGGATGGTGAAGGCCATCGCGGCGCCGAACACGATCAGGAGCGGCTGCAGGATCAACGGGAACTGCGGTACGCCGTAGTTGAACTCGGTGCTGAACAGGTCCCACGCGATCAGCAACGCACCGACCGAGACGATCTCCTGGAACCGGCGGCGCGTGTTGATGCCGATCAGTTGCTCGACCTCGGCCAGCGCCAGCAGGCGGGCGAAGATCGAGAACACCACGCCGCCGATCATCAGCAGGTGGGTCGGTCCCCACAACGTGACGTCCTCGCCGAAGAGCCGGTGCCACACGTCATCCAGCGGGAAGCCGACCAGCGCGAACGTCCCGCACACCGTGACGAGCGCGGCACTGCACGGGATCCGCCAGCCCTTGGTGAGTTTGATCGTGCGGGCGGGCAGCGGCTTGCCGGCCAGGGCGATCGGCAGCACGCCGGAGACGATCACGCCGAGGATGCCGAAGAAGATCGGATAGTGCGCCGGCGTACCGAACGGGCCGGTGTCACGGCCGCGGTCGATGTGCACGGCGATGTCCCACCACACCCCGAACGCGCAGGCGAGCAGCGAGACGGCGTGCAGGTAGGGCGTCAGCGCGGCCCATCGGGGGACTCCGTCCAGTCTCCCGATGGTGTCCGCAAGCCGTCCTACCAGCGTGACGCGTCCGGTCCGTTCTCGCCACAGGAGCACGGCGAGTGCGACGTACATCAGCGAGACGAGCCCGGTGACGATCGCGATCTGGTCGAACGTCGCCGTACCGGTGGTCGCGAGCGGGATCGCCATCGACGGTCTCCTTCGGGACAATGATCATGCGTCATAGCTGATGTTACATCAACTATGTAACGTTAAGTCTGGAAGACTGTCAAGGGTGGAACAGATGCCGGAGGAGCTCACCGTCGATCAGCTCGCCGCCAAGGTGGGCATGACGGTGCGGAACGTACGCGCGTACGCCGGGCGCGGCCTGATCCCGCCGCCCCGCCTGGTCGGCCGGACGGGGTACTACGGCGCCGACCACGTGGGCCGGCTCACCCTGGTCCGCGAGCTGCTCGGCAAGGGCTACACGCTGGCCGCGGTCGAGCGGATGATGAGCGAACTGCCCGACGGCGCGCTGGCGCTGGGCGTCTTCGAGACCCTGGTGAACCCGTGGACCCCGGCGGAGCCCGAGGTCCTCGACGAGGACCAGCTGGCCGGGCGGGCCGGCGTACCGCATGATCCCGCGGTGATCACGCGGTTGGTCGAGCTCGGCATCGCCGAGCGGCAGGAGGACGGCCGGCTCCGGATCCAGAACCCGGACCTGCTCCGCACCGGGCTCGAGGTGATCAGGCTCGGCGTCCCGATGCAGGCGATCTTCGAGATGCTGCCCAAACTCTTCGCCCAGGCCGACGCAGTCGCCAAGATCTACGTCGAGCTGTTCCGCAGCACGGTGTGGCGCGACTTCACCAACGCCGGCATGCCCGCCGACGGCTGGCCCGAGATCCAGCGCACCCTCGAGGGAATCATTCCGCTGGCCGGGCAGGCCCTGGTCGCCGCCTTCCGCGAGTCCATGGCCCGCGAGATCGAGGTCGCCGCGTACGAAGAGCTCGGCCTGGACCCGAAGACCCTCCCCTCGACCGGCTGAGTCCACGCCGCCGAAAACTGTCCATGGTCGCCGGTAGCGTCTCCATCAGAAGTCGGAGACGGACCAGTTCCACGGCCGTCGCCGTTCTGACAGCCACCCATCCCCGTACGCTCCGACCCCGAACTCCGATCATGAAACTCAGACTGCACATTCACCACATCCGATCCGGCGGCTGGTGCGCCGACATCGACGACGACAACGATCGCCAGCCTGACGACCCCTACTGGTGCGTCGACCAGTGGCCGACCCTCCAGGACGCCCTGACCGTCGGCTGCGCGCAACTGGCCAAGCTGTCCGCCACCACCCAGCTCACCCGCATCAGCGGCTACTGCGAACCCGCCCTCGCAGCCTGATCCTCGCGCCCGCGTGCCGTCCCGGCGTCGGCTCGGTCGAACGGGATGCTCCGGAAACTCATCGTGAACCAACCTAAGGCCCCGGACGTCTCCCCTAGTGATCCCTAGGAGCAGCGTCAGGGCCAGGTAGGTGGAGAGATCGGTAATTCACCCAACTGTGCAGGGGCGTCTGGGCTGGGACTGTGGAGTTACCAAAAGAACTCGAGGGCGGACCAGTAGCACCGCCCGCAGCAGGCAGGAGCAAGAAGATGCGCCAGATCCAGGTCCGCCGCCGGCCGGTTCGCTCGACCACGCGCCGCGCGACGCGGATCCTCACCCTGGATCTTCGTACGCCGTCCGGCCGCCCACTCCCCTTCTGAACCCGTCCACCCAGTCCCCTGCTAGGCCCACGACCATGAACCTCAGACTGCATGTCCACCACGTCCGCACCGGCGGCTGGTGTGCCGACATCGACGACGACTTCGATCGTCAGCCCGACGACCCGTACTGGTGTGTCGACCAATGGCCGACGCTGCAGGATGCCTTGGCGGCCGGATGCGACCAGCTGGCCAGGCTTGCAGCCGCCACACACCTGACCCGGGTCAGCGGGTACGCCGACGCCGCACTCGCGGCCTGATCCCTCGAGTCGGGCCCGGCGAACCGCAGGGGGTTCGCCGGGCCTTCTTTTCTGTCGGGTGCCGCCGGGAGGTCGCCGAGATCGGCGTCCCAGTCGTCGGTCTCGTCGTCGGCCTCGCAGTCGGGCAGGTTCGCCTCGTTGCGGCGGGCGATGCGGAGGAAGGCGATGATCAGCAGGATCGGGCCGAGCACCATCGCGGTCTCGGGGATTCCGCCCAGGTGCAAGGCGATCATGACCGCATCAGCCAGGCGATCATGACGCCGTCACCAGCGCGATCCCGCCGGCCGTGAACGCGACCATCGCCGCCAGCATCGGGTACTGCGCCCGCCGCAACTGGCGGCGCCGGAACAGTTCGGCAGCACGATCATGCGCGGACACGACCCCGAGGACGTGTCCGAGCACGATCGCACCGATCTGGACTTCCGCGATCAACCCGGTCCCGAGGAACGCGTAGTCGATCCGCGTCCCGCTGGTCCCGAGCAGGTCCCACCCACGCCCGAACGGATCCGTCGCGAGCAGCACACCTTCCTGCCCCTGGAACATCGCGAACGAGAAGTAGTGCGCCACCGCGTACCCGATCGCGATCGGAACCAGCGAATGGACGAACGCGCCCGGCAGCCCGGCCGCCCCGACCGCTTGCCGGACCCGCGTGGACCCCGTCGTGCGCGCCGCGAGTACGAACACTGCGCTCACCACCACCACGGCGGCGGTGAGCCCTAGCGTGTAGACGAGGATGTGCTGCGCCTTGCTCAACTCCCCGGTGTGCTGAGACCACACCGACCACCGCGAGATCCCGTCGAAAGCCGTTGACCCGAGCAACAAGCACAGCAACCCGACGATTCCCGGCTGCTGCGGCATCGTGGCCAGTCCGGCCAGCGGGTTCCGCAGTTCCAGCCGTCCGTCAGCGCCGCGTCCGAACGGACTCAGTCGCGCGAGCACCTCGGCGTACACCTCGAAGCTGTCGCCGATCCCGAACCAGGCCGGTCCATAAACGATGCCCGCAGCAACGTTCACCAGGGCGTAGAGCGACACGAAGATCGCGACGACGAGCGGTTCGGACCCATCCGGGTACGCGAGCTCGAGCCAGAGGAAGCCGGCCAGCCCTGCCACCGCCGGCCAGTACGCGATCCCCGCCGGCAACGTCCGGTACGACGACCTCCGGGCGAGTCCCGCGATCGTGCGCAACGGGTTGGCCAGTCGCCAGATCGGGCCGCAGCTGAGCGAGAGCGGGATGATGCCGACCCAGATCCACACGTACAGCCAGGTCGGCGCCGGGTTCAGCGCCGGCTCGGGGTTGCCGAACCAGGCGGCGCCCAGCAGCAGTGCAAGCGCCACCACACCAGCAAGCTTGAGCACCCCGCGCGTCGTCCGATTGTCGACAATCCGGGTCAGCCTCGCGAGCCCCGCACCCGCGGTGACCTCGAAGCGCGGCTTCGACCAGAACGCGGCGAGCGCGAAGAAGGAGACGACGACCGCCGCGCCGGCGGAGTAGATCGCCAGCCACAGCGGCACCGGCAGATCTCCCCGGCCACCGATCCCGTGCAGCGGCAGCAACAGCTCCAGCACGGCGCCTCCGATCGGTCAGTTATCTGACCGACCGAATGTAACACGCTCGATGTCACATAGCGAGAGTGCGATACTCCGCGGCCTCGAAGTGCTTGGTGCGCTGCCGGAACGTGAACGTGAAGGACGGCCAGAGCGTGGTGTTGCGCCCCTGGGCGTCGAGGTACCAACTGGTGCAACCGCCACGGGTCCAGACCGTGTTGCGCATCGACGACCGGACACCGTCCACGAACGCGCGCTGCACCTCCGGCCGCACCTCGACCTGCCGCAGCCCTTCCGCGTCCATCGTCTTCAGCGCATCCACGATGTAGGCGATCTGGGACTCGATCATGAACACCATCGAACTGTGTCCGAGGCCGGTGTTCGGACCGATCAGCATGAAGTGGTTCGGGAAGCCGGAGATCGCCGTACCGAGGTAGGCCTCCATACCGCCGGACCACGCCTCGCGCAGGGAGATGCCGTCGCGGCCGTGGACCATGTCCATCACGGGCAGGTCGGTGACCCGGAAGCCGGTGCCGTAGATGATCGTGTCGACCTCGTGTTTCACGCCGTCCGTGGTGACGATGCCGGTCGGCGCAACCTCGGCGATCCCATCGGTGACGACCTCGACGTTCGGCTGGGCGATCGCCGGGTAATAGTCGTCGGAGATCAGGACGCGCTTGCAGCCGAGGGTGAAGTCGGGCGTCAGTTTGGCCCGGAGCAGCGGGTCGCGAACCTGGTGCGCGAGGTGCTTCTCGGCGACCTTCTGCGCCTGCTTCATGATCGCCGGCAGCTTGGTGAATCCGAGCACCATCGACTCGCGGCCCCAGTAGATCCCGGCCCGGAACGCCTTCTGTACCAGCGGAAAACGGCGGAACACCGCTTTCTCCACGTCGGTGATCTTGCGGTCCGGCCGCGGCATCACCCACGGCGGCGTCCGCTGGAACAGGTGCAGTTCCTCGACCTCGGGCTGGATCGCCGGCACGAACTGGATCGCCGACGCGCCGGTCCCGATCACCGCGACCTTGCGGCCGCTCAGGTCCAGGTCGTGATCCCACTGCGCCGAGTGGAACACCTCTCCCTCGAACGACTCGATCCCAGGCAACTTCGGGTACGACGGTTCCGCGAGCGGGCCCATCCCGGACAAGAGGATGTCGGCGGTGAACTCGCCCTCGCTCGTACAGATCCGCCAGCGATCATCCTCCCAGCGCGCTGACTCGACTGCGTGACCGAAGCGGATGTGCGGGCGGATACCGAAGCGGTCGGTGACGTTGCGCAGGTAGTCCTCGATCTCGGGCTGCGGCGAGAACGTCGACGACCACTCCGGGTTGGGCGCGAAGGAGAACGAGTACAGGTGCGACGGCACGTCACACCGGCAACCCGGATACGTGTTGTCCCGCCAGGTGCCGCCCACGTCGTCCGCACGCTCCAGTACGGCGAAGTCGTCGTACCCGGCCTGCTTGAGCCGGACCGCCATCCCGATCCCGGCGAACCCGGTCCCGACCACGACGACGCGGTGATGCCTGGTCTCCATCAGCCCTCCAGCCCAGTCCGACAACTTACTCCCAGTAAGTTACTCGGAGTCAGTTAGGCTGTCCAGGTGACGTCGACCACGGAGAACGCCGCCTCGCCGGAGAGCGCCGTACCACCGGACAGCGCCGCACCACCGGACAGCGCCGCACCGCCGGTCAGCGCGGCGCCGCCGGACAGCGCCGCACCACCGGACAGCGCCGCACCACCGGACAGCGCCGCACCACCGGACAGCGCCGCACCACCGGACAGCGCCGCACCACCGGACAGCGCCGCACCACCGGACA
>NZ_JBVHFT010000007.1:383166-426273 GCF_055562215.1 Kribbella sp. NPDC020701
GGACAGCGCGGCGCCGCCGAAGCGGCGGCGGAACAGGGCCGCCCGCGAGCGGGAGATCCTGGAGGCGGCCGAGCGGATCTTCGGCGAGCGCGGCTATCAGGGCACGTCGATGGACGATGTCGCCGCCGACGTCGGGGTGTCGAAGCCGCTGATCTACCAGTACTACGGCTCCAAGGACGGCCTGTTCCTCGCGTGCCTGGCGCGCCTGCGCACGCAGCTCCTGGAGACCGTGGCCGACGCGGTGATGGCCGCGACGGACGCGGAGGACGTTCTGTACGCCGGTTTCGTCGCCTGGTTCCAGTTCCTCGACGACCACCCGCAGGCGTGGTCGGTCCTGATCGACGAAGGCATGCTCAGCACCGGACCGGCCGCCGGCCCCGCCGCCGCGGCCACCGATGAGGTCCGCGCCGCCTTCATCGAACTCATCTCCACCATGGTCCGGATGAACCTCCCACCCGGCCGCACCGCCGACGACGACGAGATCGAGATCGTTGCCCAAAGCATCTCCGGCGCCACAGAACGGCTGGCCATCTGGCGCAGCCGCGCCGCTGAACCACCCTCGCCGGAGAAGGTCGCCCGAACCCTCAAAGACCTCCTCTGGCAGGGCCTCCAGACCCTCCGCAACTCCTGACGGCGCTGGTTTGCGGTGTTCAATCACGAACCACCTGGCTACGAATGCCCGTTCTGCCGACTGGCCGCCGGAGGCGAAGACCACCTGACCAGCCAGGCCGACATCGTCCTCCGAACCGGCCGCGCACTGGCCTTCGTCGCCTCCCGCTGGTGGCCGAACAACCGCGGCCACGTCCTGGTCGTACCAACCGCCCACCACGAGAACCTCTACGACCTGCCGGCCATCGACGGTCACGCCGTACACGACGCAGTACGGGAGATCGCCATCGCGATCCGCCACACCTATGACTGCGATGGCATCTCTACCAGGCAACACAACGAACCAGCCGGCTACCAAGACGCCTGGCACTACCACGTCCACGTCTTCCCGAGATACCCCGACGACAACCTCTACAACACCAGGCACCTCCCAGATCCGGCCACAGCGGACGAACGCCGACCCTACGTACGCCGCCTCCGCGCGTACTTGGATTAGTTGCCAAAGGCATCGGTTATCCACAGGTGCGAGCTGTTGTGGATGACTGGGTGCAGTCCTGTGGACAACTGAATCCCTTGAAAACAAGGGTTCCCGGCTTTGGAAACTGTCGGTGGGTGTCTCTAGAGTTGCCGGTATGGAACTCCTGGGCGAGCGGCCGGTGTGGTCGATGAGTAGCAGCGAGAAGCTGACCACTCTCGACACCCTCGACGCCGAACTCGCCCGCCTGGAAACCTACCGCCTCCACCTCATCGCCGCCCTCGACCACGACGGCCACGCCGAGGAGATCGGCGCCCACGACACCGCCCAACTCCTCACCTTCCGCTACCGCCTCGACCCACCCCAAGCCCGCCGCGACCTCCGCCTCGCCCGAGCCCTCCCCAAATACCCCACCGTCGCCAACGCTCTACCCGACACCACGCCAGAGGCACAGGCAGAGGCATGGCCCGAGGCTGAGGTGTTCCTGCGCCCCGCCCAGGCCGAAGCCATCGTCTTCGCCCTCGAAAGGGTCCCGACCACGGTCCCCGTCGAAGACCTCGCCGTCGCCGAACGCGAACTCGTCAAACTGGCCCGCCACCTCAACCCCAGCGAACTCCGCAAAGCCGCCCAGCGCGCCCGCGACCTCCTCGACACCGACGGCCCCGAACCCACCGAACACCAGGCCTACGCCCGCGAATCCCTGACCCTGACGACCGCCGACAACGGCGTGAAGTTCCGCGGCTACCTAGCCAACGACAACGCAGAACTCCTCCGCACCCTCATCCACACCGGCGCCCGCCCCCACCGCACCATCGACGGCGAGCTCGACCCCCGCCCCCGCGACAAACGCCAAGCCGACGCCCTCACCACCGCCCTCACCATCGCCGCCGCCGCCACCGACACCGGCTTCAAACTCCGCACCACGCACACGACAGCCGCAGCAGCCACCCAGCCCATAACCGACGCCGACACGCCAACCTCAGCCACCAGCCCGACAGCCACCACCATCACCACCGGTCCCGCAACGTCCCTCGTGGACCGAACGGCAGCGACGAGCGGCTGGCTGCCCGGCTTCGGCGCCAAAGCCAACATCACCGTCACCATCGACCTACACGACCTCAAAGCCGCCACCGCCAACGCCATCGGTGACACCGTCTACAGCGACGGCCTCTCCGCAGCCACCATCCGCCGCCTCGCCTGCGACGCCAACATCATCCCCCTCGTCCTCGGCTCCAACTCCGAACCCCTCGACGTCGGCCGCGCCGAACGCCTCGTCACCCGAGCAATCCGCCGCGCCCTCAACACCCGCGACAAGGGCTGCGTCATCTGCGGCGCACCACCCGTCCAATGCGACGCCCACCACCTCACCTCCTGGATCGACAACGGCCCCACCGCCATCCACAACCTCGCCCTCCTCTGCCGCCGCCATCACACCGACCTCCACAACGGCCACTGGACCATCACCATCACCAACGGCGTCGTCCACGTAACCCGCCCCACCTGGGCCGACCCACCTCCCCCAAGCCGCAGCGTCCAACGAGCTCATCAACCGCGCCCCGTCCAAGGCGCCGACCTCGTGGCCGCCGAGAGCTCCCCGGGACAACCGCACGAACCCAACGCCGGTCATTTATGGCACATGTCCGCCCCACCCTCACCACCCGCCGGACCAACCCCATCGGGTCCTCTCCGCACGCCCCCATCGCGCACCGCTCCTCCCCGTGTACCCACACCGCCAGGCCCCGGCCCGACGCCTCCACCATCCGCGGACACGGCACCGGCTGCCCACAACTCGGATGTTCTCGGCGACCGGGAGCCGGATGTCGACCACGTCGCCTCAAGCCCCACCACACCAGGCACGACCCCATCGGGGGTGATCACCGCCTCGCCCACGCCCGACTCCTCCAGCCTCGCCACAAACACAACCCGCCCAGGCCTGCTCCACCGACGCCTCCAAGCCGAGCACCCCGAAGGCATCACACCATCCGCCCTCCGCGAAGCCGCAAGCCTCGCCATCTGGGGCGAACCTCCCACCCCCACCCCCGAGCCCATCGCCCCAGACAGCACCCCACTCCCCGACGATCCCCCAAACGACCACCCCGACCGATTCGCCGACCCATGGCAAGACCCCAGAACCACCTCCGGACCCGCGCCATAACCCACCCACGCGGACCGGCGGCCCGAAGCCACCACCACGACAAGGCTGCGAACCGCCGCTGCCCGCAGCCGTCGATCGTCGCCGCACATGCGCGTCCTAGAACCGGTCGCGTCGACCTCGGGACCCGATCAACTCGCCAAACTCACGGCTGCCGCGAATGCCGAGATCGGTTGGCGCCCTGGCTCAGCCGGCGATCCTCACCTGCGCTCCACCGAGCCCACCGCCGCGTCACCACGTCCCGCCCAAGGCATACGCGCACCATCCACGCCCGCAACCGCAGTCGCCACCTGCGCCGGACGCGATCAACAGACCACCTCCCCAGGCGGCGAACCCTCGCGCCACCGCGCTCCGCCCACCCATCGCCTATCCACCCCGGCACCCACGCCAAGCCGGTGGCTCGTGACACGGCTCTGCGCCACCGCCGCGAAGAGGCGTCCTTCTGCGTCACCCGCCCCCAGCTCGGCGACACAGGCCGGGTGTCCACAGCACCCCGCGCCAAGCCCTTCGGCGCGTGACACCGATCCGCGTCCGCCGCCGAAGGTGGCCGATCGGGCAGCCGCCGCGGAGCGGTGTTCTTTTGGACTAGTCCCCGTGCTGACGGATGTCATGGGTGGGTCGTGACGGGCGATCCAGGGGTGGGGCGACGGCCGGCGGAAAGCTACAGGTATGACGACAACGACTGCGGTCAGCCTGCGGGGTGTGACCAAGAAGTATGGGGACGTGCAGGCCGTCGCCGGGGTGGATCTGACCATCCGGGCCGGTGAGGTGGTGGCGTTGCTGGGGCCGAACGGTGCCGGTAAGTCGACGACGATCGAGATGCTGCTCGGGCTGGTGAAGCCGGATCAGGGCAGCGTGCAGGTGTACGACGGGACGCCGGTCGAGGCGATTGCCAAGGGCCATGTCGGGGTGATGTTGCAGAGCGGCGGGATCATCGAGGACGCCAAGGTCGGCGAGCTGCTGAACCTGGTGGCCGGCCTGCACAAGGACCCGATGCCGGTGAAGGAAGCGCTCGAGCGGGCCGGGATCGCCGACCTGACCGACCGGAAGATGAAGGGCCTGTCCGGCGGCCAGAAGCAGCGGGTGCGGTTCGCGATGGCGATCATTCCGCAGCCTGAGCTGATCGTGCTCGACGAGCCGACCACCGGCATGGACGTCGAGTCCCGGCGCGACTTCTGGGCGTCGATGCACGACGAGACCGCGCGCGGCCGGACCGTGCTGTTCGCGACGCACTATCTGGAAGAGGCCGACGCGTACGCCGACCGCGTGGTGCTGATGCGGCACGGCAAAGTCGTTGCCGATGGCACCGCTGCGCAGATCAAGGCGAGCGTGTCCGGCCGGACCATCCGGGCCACCGTTCCCGGTGCCGACCTGGCTGCGCTCGCGTCGCTGCCCGGCGTACGGAATGTCGAGACGCGCGGCGAGGTCGTTCTGCTGCAGTGCGCGGACTCCGACGACACCCTGCGTTACCTGCTGGAGAACACAGCAGCCCACGACATCGAAGTCACGTCCGCCGACCTGGAGGACGCCGTACTGGCCATCAGCGCAGAGCAGGAGAGCCTGGCATGAACCGCGACTACTTGATCTTCGACATCCGCCGCACGCTGCGGAACCGGCGGGTGCTGATCTTCTCGATCCTGATGCCGCTGGTGCTGTTCATGATCTTCGGCATGACGCTGCCGAAGGACGCCAGCGAGGGCGGGATCTCCGCGATCGCGTACGTGATGGTGAGTATGGCGATGTTCGGCTCGATGTCCGCGGCGATGAGCAGCGGCGGCGTGATCGCGGCCGAGCGCGACGGCGGCTGGAACCGGACGCTCCGGCTCACCCCGCTGAAGCCGCAGGCGTACGTCGTCACCAAGGTGATCCTGTCCCTGCTGCTGGCGATCCCGCCGCTGCTAGTCGTGTTCGTCTTCGGCATGATCTTCGGCCACGTGCACCTGAGTCTTAGCCAGTGGGTGACGGTCGCGCTGGTCTCCTGGCTCGGCGCCCTGCCGTTCGCGGCCATCGGCCTGGTCATCGGGTACATCGCCAAGCCGGACAGCGTGCAGCCGATCACCGGTCTGAGCACGATGCTGATCGCGGCCTTCGGCGGACTGTGGCTGCCGGTCGACCAGATGCCGTCGATCATGAAGCACATTGCCCAGCTGACCCCGGCGTACTGGACCGGTCTGACCTCCCGTAGTGCGCTGACCGCGGGCGGCGTGGACACCCAGGCGCTGCTGGTGGTGCTCGGCTGGACCGTCGTCCTCGGGATGATCGGCCTGCGCCGATTCCGCGCCGACACCGCGCGGGCCTGAGCTCGGGACCCGGTCTCGACACCGAACCCACTACCGTGACCATCATGAGGACGCTGCCAACCCTGCTGGATGGGCCGGACCGGGAACGGACCGGACCCGGCCGGTGGGGTTGGCTGGCGGCCGGGATCTGGTTGTTCTACCTGTCCCAGCCGTTCGAGGAGATCCTCGATCACCAGCATGGCCCGACCCGGGTCCTCGGTTTGGTCACGGTGATCCTGTTCGCGGCGTCGTACCTCGGTTTCTTCGCCTGGATCCGCTGGGTCGGGCTCGGCGTCGGCGGGCTGCCGACCTGGCAACGGCTGGCCTACCTGGCGGGCATGCTCGCGCTGTGCCTGCTGATGCTGCCGTCGGCCGGCCAGAAGGCGCTCACCTGCCTGGTCTACATCGCGGCGATCGCGATGATGGCGCTCGACGTCCGGCTCGCCGTGGGGATCGTCGCGGTCCTGCTCGGAGGCGCCGAGCTGTCGATGCGGCTGGTGCCGGGCTGGTCCGATGACGGCAGCTACGGGTTCGCGATCTTCCTCGGCGCGCTGGCGGTGTTCGGCCTGCGGCGGGCGATCCAGCGCAGTATCGAGCTCAACGCGACCCGCAAGGACATGGCCGAGCTGGCCGTGCAGGAGGAACGGAACCGGTTCGCCCGGGACCTGCACGACATCCTCGGCCACTCGCTGACCGTCATCACCGTGAAGGCGGAGCTGGCCGGCAAGTTGATCGAGGCGAACCCCGAGCGAGCCGCGGCCGAGGTGGCCGATGTGGAGAGTCTCGCCCGGGCTGCGCTGGCCGATGTCCGGGCGGCGGTCGCGGGATACCGCGAGCTGAGTCTGGCCGGCGAGCTGGTGTCCGCCCAGGCCGCACTCCAGGCAGCCGAGATCAAGGCCGATCTTCCGACCACGATCGACGAGGTCCCGGAGGAGATCCGGGAGCTCTTCGCCTGGGTGATCCGGGAGGGCGTGACGAACGTCGTACGGCACTCGGGGGCGAAGCGCTGCACGATCAAGCTCAGCGCCACCCAGATCGAGGTCATCGACGACGGCAAGGGCCCGACACCCGGCGGGGGCGCGTCCGGGCACGGGCTCGTGGGGTTGCGCGAGCGGGCGGACCAGGCCGGCGCGAGTGTGCAGGTCGGCCAGGCACCTGGCGGCGGATTCCGACTGGCTGTCAGAGTTGGCCCGTGAGTATCCGACTGCTGATCGCCGACGACCAGGCACTGGTCCGTGGAGCCCTGGCCGCGTTGCTGGATCTCGAGTCCGACCTGGAGGTGGTGTCCGAGGTCAGCCGTGGTGACGAGGTGATCGAGGCCGCGAAGGCGACCAAGCCGGACGTCGCCCTGCTGGACGTCGAGATGCCGGGACTCGACGGGATCGAGGCCGCCGCGGCACTGCGGTCCGCCGTGCCCGGGGTCCGGGTGCTGATGGTGACCACCTTCGGCCGGCCCGGGTACCTGCGCCGCGCGATGGAGGCGGGTGCTGCCGGTTTCGTCGTGAAGGACACTCCCGCGACCCAGCTCGCGGACGCCGTCCGCCGGGTGCACCAAGGTCTCCGCGTGGTCGATCCGTCACTGGCCGCCGAGACCCTGGTCGCGGGAACGAGCCCGCTGACCGGCCGGGAGTCCGACGTACTGCGCGCCGCCCGGGAGGGAGGCACGGTCGCTGACATCGCCAAGGAGCTCCACCTGTCCGAAGGCACCGTCCGGAACCACCTCTCCGCCGCCATCGGCAAGACCGGCGCACGCACCCGGGCCGAGGCCGCCCGGATCGCCCTCGACAACGGGTGGTTGTAGTCCGGTCACAACCTCTAGGCTGACGCTCTAGGGGAGGGGGATCTACGATGTCGATCGAGCAATTCAGTGTGGCGGGGCGGCTGGCGGACACCGGTGAGGGGATCACCGGGGACGAGTTGCAGCTGGCGGCGCGGAATCACGGGATGCCGCTGGAGGGGCTGCGGTACGAACTGACGCCGCCCGGACTGCACTACGTGCTGGTGCACTACGACATCCCGGCAACGAACGCGGCCAATTGGCGGCTCACTGTGGACGGGTGCGTCGAGCAACCGTTGTCGTTCGGGCTGACCGAGATGCGGGCGATGGGACGCCGGACCGTCCGGGTGACGTTGGAGTGCGCGGGCAACGGGCGGGCCGCGTTGCAGCCGCGGCCGATCAGCCAGCCCTGGTTGACCGAAGCCGTCGGTACGGCGGAATGGACCGGCGTGCTGCTGTCCGATCTGCTGCGGGCGGCCGGGATCCGCGAGGATGCCGTGGACGTGGTGTTCACCGGCGCGGATCACGGCGTGGAGCGCGGGGTCGAGCAGGATTATCAGCGCGGGTTGAGTGTGACCGAGGCGATCGACTCCGGCGCGATCGTCGCCTGGGAGATGAACGGTCAGCCGCTGCCGCCGCAGCACGGGTACCCGCTGCGCCTCGTCGTACCCGGGTGGTACGGAATGGCGAGCGTGAAATGGCTGCGGTCGATCGAGCTGATCGACCACGAGTTCGACGGGTTCCAGAACGCGGTCGCGTACCGGATCCGCACCGCGCCGGACGACCCCGGTGAAGCGGTCACCAGGATCGAGCCGCGGGCGCTGCTGATCCCGCCGGGCTTCCCCGACTTCATGAGCCGGCACCGGTTCGTTGCCGCTGGCACCGTTCCGCTGCTGGGCCGGGCCTGGTCCGGCTGGGCGCCGATCGAGCGGGTCGAGGTCAGCACCGACGCCGGGGTGAACTGGCACGAGGCCACGTTGGATGCCCTCGGCAACGACGAGCTCGCCTGGCGGGCCTTCGCCTACGACTGGGAGGCCACGCCCGGCGAGCACGTGCTCACGGTCCGCGCGTACGACGCCAGCGGCCGCGAGCAACCGATCGAGGCCGGCTGGAACCGCGGCGGTTTCGCCAACAACACCGCCCAGCGGATCAGCGTTTTGGTCACCTGAGCCGCGTGTCGCTGGACGGTTCCGGCGTACTGGAGTTACATCCTGGAGACGTACACGGTCTCACTCCAGGAGTGGTGCGGTGAACGAGTCGGGCACTGAGATCCACCTGCACGCGCGGGTCTTCCGGACCGCCGGCGAGTGGTACGCCGATGTCGACGACGAACTCGATCCACAGCCGGACAACCCACTCTGGTGGGGCTCCTACGACTCCCAACGAGCCGCCATCGACGCAGCCTGCTCCCGAATAGCAGCCATGCACCTCGCCCTCCACACCCCCAACTCACTCCGGCTTGTTGTGTGAGTCGCCGCCTACGCGGTACGGGGTGGTGATGCCTTCGTACATGAGGTGGGTCATCAGGCCCTCGGAGGCGTGCGGGAGGTTGTGGCAGTGGTCCATCCAGAGGCCTGGGTTGTCGGCGACGAAGGCGATCTCGTAGGTCTGCTTGTTGCCGACCTCGAGGGTGTCGACCCACCAGGGTGAGCCGGTCGCGGCGACGCCGTTGCGGGACAGGACGACGGCGTGGTGACCGTGCAGGTGCATCGGATGCGCCTGGCCACTGGTGTTCGAGATCGTCATCCGGACAATGTTGCCCTCGGCAACCATGTACATCGGGACGTCGGGGAACTTGTGCCCGTTGATCGTCCACCACAGTCCCGGCTTCCCGTCGAGGAACCCGGGTCGCCGCCCGATCCGGTACTCGAAGTTCCGATCAGCGTGAGCCGGATCGAACCCGAGCGGCGCCGCCGTACCGTACGTCAGCAGATCCACCGTCTCCCCCGGCAGCTCGCCCGAAGGCGGATCCACCGGCCCGATCCCCAGCGACACCGCGGCCGCACCCGCCACTAACCGCATGCCTTCGGCCGGCACGACAGCCTCCAGATCCACCCGCGCCCCGGCGGCCAACGGGTACGCCGCAGTCAGAGGCGTCGGCCCGTGAACCTCCCGGCCATCCACCGCGACCACCTTGTACGGCGTCCCGAGCAGCCCGACCCGCAGGATCGCGTTGTCGGTGTTGATCACCCGGACCCGCGCCGTCGTCCCCGCCGGCAACTCGACCCGCTGACTCCCCGTCCGCCCGTTGATCGTCCGCTTACCGTCGTACGTATGGATCGCGGCGACCACCTCACCAGGCGTTGCCGGCGCGATCACGATCGGGCCGAACAGCCCACCCTTCACCTCGTCACTCGACACCTGGTGCGAGTGGTACCAGTACGTCCCGGCCTGCGCCGCCTTGAACCGGTACACATGCTTCCCACCCACGGGTACGGCGTCCTGCGTCACTCCGGCGACCCCGTCCTCGGCGTTGGGTACGTCGATCCCGTGCCAGTGCAGCGTCGCACCATCGGACACGGACTCGTTCACGAACGTCACCTGGACGAGATCGCCAACGCGAGCCCGGATCAGCGGACCAGGCGAGGTCCCGTTGACCGTGTAGCCGTCGACCGTCTCACCACTGGCCAGCTGGAACTTCTGCTTCCGCGCCGTCAGCGTCACCGCGACATCCGGCGTACCGGTGGCCGGGCCGGTGAGATCCGCGACGCTCATCCCACCGTGGTGATGGTCATGCCCACCAGCATGGCCGCCGCCGTAGTCGGCGTACCCCATGTCGGCCGGGTTGTAGGAGCTGGGGACGAGGCTGGTCGCCCAGAGATACCCCAGCGGTACGAGTACCGCCAGCGTGATCCCCAGCGCGACCAGCCGGCCCCACCTTCGCCGGGATGTGGGCTCAGCCACTGGTGGTCACAGGCTGCTTCGGTACGACGGCCCGCCGTCCGGCAGAACTCGCTATACCTGCGATCGCCAGACCGTTGACGGCGTGCAGCACCCCAAGCGCCGGGATCCCGAAGGACACCACCGCGAGAAGGAACTGCAGCACGACCAGTCCGACCACGATCCCGGCCATCGTCCGCCCGCGCGGGACGTCGGTCAGGAACGACACGATCAGGAAGACCAGCGCGAGCAGACCGATCACCATGCCGGCGACGCTGTGGTAGGTCTGCCCGAGGTTGCTGTAGTCGGCCCCGATCGAGGTCCCGTCGTCAGCGTCCTTGTCGACGGTGAACAAGGCCAGCGCGATCGACGCGACCTGGAGCACCACCGCGAGTGCGATCAGCTGACCGAGCACCCGGTAGACGGCCCTCATGCCCGCCGCTCCATCCGGCGCTTCCGGATGATGAACACCGCGGCCACGATCAACGCGAACGGCAGGACCGGCGGATGCCCGGCATCCACCACGCAGGCGATCGACGCCAGCAGCCCGACGACGCCGATCGCGACCAGCAACGGGAACGGAAGCCGGCCGAGCGGCCCCTTCTCGGGCCGCCGCGCGCCGAAGGGACCCGGCTGCTGAGCCTTGGGGCCACCAGCCTGGCGAGCGCCCGGAAGATCCGTGAACAACGCGGCCAGATCGGCGTCCGTCTTCGCCTGCAGGGCCTGGTCGATGCGCTCGGCGTGTTCCTCCGCGCTGAGCCGGCCGGCTTCGTAGTGCTCGCCCAGACGCTTGATGGCGTCCTCGCGTTCGCTGTCGCCGATGCGGATCGGACCGCCCGGCCTCTCGTCGCCCATGACTCTCCTCGGTGCTCGTGAATCGATGGCACCAAGGTTGTCGTCCGGAGCCCTCTTACCGCGTCGCCTCAGCGGCGACACCTCTCCTACCCCCGGAGGAGCACACTGCACCGCTGGACGCAGTACGGCGTACTCCCCCGGGCGTAGACGGATCCCGGGGAAACCCTGGCGCGGCCGCCAGGGTCCCCGGCATCCTCAGGCGTTGGCCGAGAGGATCTTGTTCACGTCGTTGTTGGCCTTCGCGAGCGAACCCGGCTCGGCCTCGAACGACATCACCGCGTCCATCGCCGGCGTCATCACCGCGGTCACGTCCGCGGCGTTCGGGTTGGCCGGGTACGGGAAGACGTCACCCGCCTCGACCGGTTCCAGGAACGGCGTGACGTCCCAGCCGTTCTTGGCGAACGCCGCCTTCGCCGCCGGCATGCTCGCCGCCACCGCCGGGAACACCACACCCGCCTTGGCGACGATGTCCTGCGCGGTCTGCGAGCCGAGGAACTTCACCCAGGCCCAGGACGCCTCCCGCCGGGTGGTGCCCGCCCAGATGGTGTCAGCCAGCCCGTTCATCATCGACATCCGTTTCCCGACCGGGCCGATCGGGAGCCGGGCCAGCTTGGTCTTCACCTGCTTCAGACCGCCGTACGTCCCGAGCATCCAGGATCCGTTCGGGGTGATCGCGTACTTTCCCGCACCGAAGCTCGTGGTGACGTCCACCCCGGACTTCGCCTGCGCGTACGTCGGCATGTACCCCTTGGTGATGAGTCCACGCCACCAGCCGATCGTGTCGGTGAACTTCGGGTCGCCGTAGAAGAACTTCGTCCCCCACGGCTCGCCCTCGGAGTACTTCCAGCCGTTGATCGCGGCGTACCAGCTCCAACTGGTCTGACCGTCGCCACCGCCGGCGTCGGAGTACCCGAGTCCGTAGACCTTGACGTCGTCCTTGTCGAACCCCGGCTGGTCGCCGCGGCGCCCCTTGGAGTCCACTGTCAGCCGGCGGACGACCTGCTCGAAGGTGCCGCCGTCCCGCGGGTTCCAGGTCATCGAGTTGAGCTGCTCGGGGCTGATCCCGGCCGCCTCGGTGAAGGCGCTGTTGTAGAAGTAGACCTCGGTGTCCCAGTCCTTCGGCAGGCCGTACCGCTTGCCGTCGGCCCCGATCCAGCGATCCGCCAGTCCCTTCTGGTAGATGCTCAGATCCAGGTTGTCCTTGGCAACGAAATCGTCGATCGGCAGCACCTGGCCCTTGTCCGCGAACAGCGGGTACTTCGACGAGTGCCCGGTGAACACGTCCGGCGCGGTGTCGGAGATGAACCCGGTCACCAGCTTGGACCAGTAGTCGTTCCAGCCGTACTGCTCGATCTTCACCGTGTACTGCGGGTTCTGCTCGTGGAAGACCTTCGCGGCCTCGGTGTACATCGGCAGCTGCGCGGAATCCCACAGCCAGTAGATGACCTCGCCCTGACCGCGGGCCGCGGCACCGTTGTTGCATCCGGCAACCGCCGACGCGGCGAGCCCGGCCAGTCCGGCCTTGAGCAGTGTCCGTCTCGAGAGTTTCATCGGATACCTCACTTGATCCCGGAGAAGCCGATGGAGTTGGTGATCTTCTTGGCGAACGCCAGGAACAGGATGATCATCGGCAGCGCCGCGATCAGCGTCGCGGCCATCAGGCCGGCCCAGTCCGGTCCGCCCTGCGGCGTCTGCGACCGGAACACGCCGAGCGCGACCGTCAGCACCCGGACGTTCTCCTGCTGGCCGACCAGCAGCGGCCAGAAGTAGTCGTTCCAGGAGTTGATGTAGGTCAGGATCGCGAGCGTGGCGATCGGCGCCGCGCTCATCGGGATGATCAGGCCGAAGAAGATCCGCCGGTGCCCGGCACCGTCGATCATCGCCGCCTCCTCCAGCTCCCGGTTGATCCCGAGGAAGAACTGGCGCAGGAAGAAGATCGCGAACGGCGTCATGAACGCACCCGGCAGGATGATGCCGGCGAAGCTGTTCAGCAGGCCGAGGTTCTTGATCAGCACGAAGTTCGGCAGCGTGGTGAAGATCGGCGGCACCATCAGCGCGGCCAGGAACAGCGCGAACACCTTGTCCCGCCCGGGCCAGCGCAGCCGGGCGAACGCGTACGCCGCCATCGCGCTGAAGAACACCTGGCAGACCGTCGTGATGGTTGCCACGACCAACGAGTTGCGCAGGTACAGCCAGAAGTTGACGGCCGCCCCCGAACCACCCTGGGCCTGGGCCTCCTCGATCGTCGACAGTCCGAGCACCCGCTTGAACGCGCCCAGCGTGGACTCCACCGGGAGCAGCGAGCTCGGGTGGCCGGGAAGCTGGGTGTTGTCGGACAGCGCCGTACGCAGCATCCAGTAGAACGGGAACAGCGTGACGATCAGCAGCACGATCAGGAACGCCCAGGCGACGACCCGGCCGACGTTCAACTCCCGCACAGAATGAGACGACAGCCTCATGCCAGATCACTCTCCTTCGCGCGCAGCAGCCGGAGCTGCAGCAGGGAGACCACCGCGAGGATCGCGAACAGCACCAGCGCCATCGCGGAGGCGTACCCGAAGTCGAACCGGGTGAACGCCCGCTCGTAGATGTAGTAGTAGATGACCCGGGTCGCGTTGATCGGGCCGCCCTGCGTGGTCACCGCGACGGTGTCGAAGATCTGGAACGACCCGATCATGGTGACCACCAGGACCATCACCAGAACAGGCCGCAGCAGCGGCAGCGTGATCCGCCAGAACGTCTTCCACTCCGTCGACCCGTCCACCTCGGCCGCCTCGTAGACGTAGTTCGGGATCGTCTGCAGGCCGGCGAACACCAGCAGGGCCGTGTAGCCCATGTGCCGCCAGATGTTGATCCCCGCAACCGTCGGGATCGCCCAGTGCGAGTCGCCGAAGAACGCGACCGGATCGATCCCGATCCAGGTCAGGCCCTGGTTCACGATGCCGACCTGGAAGTCCAGCATCCAGTACCAGACCAGCGCGACCACCACGTTCGCGACCAGGTACGGCAGCAGGATCGCCGCGCGGACCGTGATCGACTTGGTCAGCCGGTACATCAGCATCGCGATCCCGATCGCCAGGATCGTCTGCACGCCGATGTTGATCACGACGTACTCGACCGTGACCAGCAGCGCGTTCCAGAAGAAGCTGTCCTGGATCATCCGCCGGTAGTTGTCCAGGCCGTTGAACTGCGGCGCGGACAGCAGGCTGTACTCGGTGAAGCTCAGGTAGGCGCCGCGCAGGGTCGGCCAGATGTAGAACACGACGAAGCCGAGCGTGGCCGGGGCCAGGAAGATCATTGCGACCTTCAGGTCCCCCAGGCTCCGCCGCCTACCGGGCGGAGCCTTCCGATCCCCGTGATCTCGCCTGCTGTCGGGTGGTGCGTTGGTGGTCACGGTCACGGGGATCTCCTTCTCAGTCTGCGATCGACCGGGCTTAGTCGATCGCGGTCACTTCCAGCAAGATCGCGCTCTCAGGCCACTGGGCCGGGATCAGCACCCCGGCCGAGGCCAGTGCGGCACCGTTCAGTTCGACGCTTCCACCGTTGGCCGACCAGGCCGCCGTCCGCGACTCGGGACCGGGTGTCGCGACCTTGCTCACTCGGTAGGTCCGCTGCGGGTCGAGCCCGGGCAGCCGGACCCGGCCGACGGCCGACGTGACCGACTGCGTCAGCTGTACGGCGGCGTACACGGCGCGGGCGCGGTCCGGGGAAACCACGCCGTGCAGGAGGAAGTCGGCCGGACCGCGGTCGGCGCGGACGACCGTGCCGGTGTGCAGCAACGGCCGCAGTTCCTTGTGCAGGGCGACCCAGCCGGCCAGCTCCGCCCGCTCCTCGGGAGAGGCGGACGCGATGTCCCACTCGATGCCGAAGTGGCCGAACAGCGCGGTGATCGCGCGGAACGACAGCGACTGGGTGCGGCCCGTGGTGTGCGCTCGCGGCGGGCCGATGTGGCAGCCGATCAGCTCCGGCGGCAGCAGCAGCTGCGTGTACCGCTGGATCGTCTGGCGCTCGAGCGCGTCGTTGCTGTCGCTGCCCCAGATCCGGTCGGTGCGCTCCAGGATGCCGAGGTCGACGCGGGCGCCGCCGGACGAGCACGACTCGATCTCCAGGCCCGGGTGCCGGCGCTTCAGCTCGTCGATCAGCCGGTACACGGCCAGCGTCTGCTCGTGGATGCCGGCGGTCCCGGTCAACTGGTTGCCGCCGTCGACGAAGTCCCGGTTGTGGTCCCACTTCAGGTACGCGATGTCGTACTCGCTCAGCAGGCTGTCGAGCCGCTCGAGGATGTAGTCGTACGCCGCCGGGACGCCGAGGTTCAGGCCCTGCTGATGCCGCGCGGTCGGGGGCATCCGGTGGCCGGTGGCCAGGATCCAGTCCGGGTGCTCGCGAGCCAGGTCGGAGTCCGGGTTCACCATCTCCGGCTCGACCCAGAGGCCGAACTGCAGGCCGTGACCCCGGACGTGGTCGACGAGCGGGTGCAGGCCCTTCGGCCAGATCCCTTCGTCGACGTACCAGTCACCGAGCCCCGCGTGGTCGTCGCGCCGGCCGCGGAACCACCCGTCGTCGAGCACGAACCGCTCCGCGCCGACCTCGGCGGCCGCGTCCGCGAGCGCCTTCAGCTTGTCCAGGTCGAGATCGAAGTAGACGGCTTCCCAGGTGTTCAGTACGACGGGACGCTCGGTCTTCGGGTGGTTCGGCCGGGCCCGCAGGTACTCGTGGAACCGGGCGGACAGCCGGTCGAGTCCGACGCCGTACGAACCGTAGATCCACGGAGTGCTGTAGGTGCCTTCCGGCTGCACGCGACCCTCGCCGGGGAGGAGCAGCTCGCCGCCGCCGATCACGCCGTACCCGCTCATGCCGCGCTCGGCGTACGAGCGGTGGTTGCCGCTCCAAGCGGTGTGCACCGACCAGATCTCGCCGGTGCCGAAGTCGAAGCCGGGCGTACCGGCGATCAGCAGCAGGGTCGCGTCGGCGCCGGTGCGGCCGCGGCGGTTGTCGCGGATGTGCGCACCTTGGGTGAACGCGTGCCGCTGCGGGTGCCGCTCGCCGATGTGGCGACCGGTCATGTCGAGCAGTTCGGTCGCCTCGGTCGGGACCGGGAGTGCGAGGACCAGGCCGTCGACCGTGTACGGCGTCTTACCGGTGTTCGTGAGGTCGGCCTTGGCCCGAACGAGACCGCTGTCGGTCAGCTCGATGGTCAGGCGGATCGTGAGCCCGGCGTCGGGATCCTCCGCGTCGACCTGCACCGCGTTGTCGGACTGCGCGACGCTGGTCAGCCGGAAGCTCGCGGAGAAGTTCTGCCCGTCGCGGTGGCCGCACAGGCCCGGCAGGCCGAACCAGCCGGTGGCGTGCTCCGGCACGATCGCGATCGGCTGGTTGTCGTCCAGGCCGTTACCGTCCTGGACCGCACCGGCCCCACGCCTCAGTTCCAGCAGAGCTTTCCCGGTCAGCTCACCCAGATCCGCACCCCAGTGCAGGACGGACGGAAGGGCCGGACCTGAGCAGTCCAGCACCAGGCTGACCCCGGCAGCGCGAAGCTGTAGCACCTCGATGTTCGACACTGTTGATTCACTCTGCTTTCTGATTGATTTCAGGACGGAACTATTTACCCCGCGGCCCCAGATGTCAATGCTTCACGAAGTTAAGTAAATACTTTACGACTGGCATCGTTGTCAGCCCAGAGGTTGGGGAACCGCTCTCCCCGCAGCGCGGTCAGAACGACAGGCGCGCCCGTACCGGCAACTCGTGCAACGCAGGCTCAGACTCCGGCCGGTCGGGCAGCGCGCTAGCCGCCTCGGCTTCGTCCAGCGCAGCCTGCAGCCGGCTGACATCCTCGGCCAGCCGCTCCCCCTGCACCCCGTCGATCGGAGCATGCTCGGCCTCGGCCTTGGCGGCCATCAGCTCCGGCAGGTACGGCGGCCGCTCGGGCAGCTCGAGCTCGCGAAGGTCGGCCTGGACGATGCCGGTCCGCATCAGATTGATGCCGGTCAGCAGCACCCGGAAGGTGTAGAGCAGCGGCTTGAGCTCACCGTTCCTCTGGAAGAAGTCCCACTGGGTCTTCGCGAATCCGCGGTAGTGGTGAGCGTGCCACTTGGTCAGCAGCCGGCCGCCAGGGCGACCAGTTCCTCATGCTCCGGCGTGGTGACCACGACCAAGGGCGAGAGCACCTGCTCCAGCACGTAGCCATTGCGGCGCGGCATCAGGCGGGCGAACTTCGCCAGGTCGTGGGTGACGAGGCCGACCTCGGCCTCGTTCTCGAACCAGGTCCGGTCCAGGGTCTCCGGGCCGGTGCGCAGACCAACCACCTCGGCCGCGGGCAGGACGTGTACGCCGCGCAGGTCGACGTCAGAGTCTCGGGACGGGAAGCCATAGAGGTGCGCGCCGGAGACCGTGGCGAAGATCAGGCGGTAGGGCTGCTCACCCATGATCTGACGCAGCTCGGCGTAGTCGAGGGTGCGCATGTCACGTGTCACGGATGTTCCTCTTCCGGACGGACCTGAGCCAGGTGTCGACTCTGGCGGCATCGGGTGTTGCCGGCAGGACAGTCCGTTGCAGCGCGTCGTCCAGATCCTCATGCAGCGACAGCCGCCAGTGCTCGACCTCGTCCCACGACAGCTCGCCGCGCTTGACCGCGAGCAGACGTTCGCGGTGCGGGCCGACGTCGACGACAAGTCTTGCCTCAAGCAACAGAGTGCGGGCCGCGAGCAACAACCGGATCAGATGCATGACGTGCTTCCACTTCGGCGCACCGTCGCGGCGGAAGTCCGCCTCCAGCTTCTTGAACTGGCTCAGCACATAGCCCGAGTACGTCTGGTAGGCCAGCTGGGACAGGAAGGCCTCGCGCAGGTCGACCAGCTCCTCCCCCAGCGGCGTCTGCCGGACGACGAGCGGCGAGTGCAGCACCTCGAGGAGATTCGGGTTCGCCTTCAGCGCGAGCTCGCAGAACCGCTCGACCTCCCACGAGAACCACTCCGGCTCCGGCCCGTCGACATGCGTCGGTGGCTTGGCGAGGGACCAGAAGGACTCGGTCGGCGCCACGTAGACCCCGCGCGTATCCGTGTCCGAGGTATCGGTGTCCAGACCGAATGCCCGCGACCCCACGACCGCGGCGTAGATCGTGTGCTCCAGCACCAAACGGTCGCCGTCAGGCTGATCCAATTCGATCGCCTCGTCCTGGTACGCCGTACGCAGACTCAACTGCTCGCGTTGGGCCAGGGTCTCCCGGCCGTCGACGAGCCGGACTGTGTAGCGGCCGTCCGGGGTGATGCCGGCGACCCGGCCGGTGGCGCCGCGCTGCGCCGTACCGCCGTGCTCATCGGGCGCGGCGACGCGGATCACCACTTGCGTCCCCACCGGCAACTGCGGCCCCTGCACCGACATGCCGCCATGCTCCCCCACAACCGGACCACCCGGACGCCCAGCCCATCCCAATTGCCACCTCCACAGCACTCTCAGCGTGCCGGAGCCCCGCATGCGCCATTGGAATGGCCTGGCGGTCCGCCCATCTATTGACAGATTTTTCTGTCAATAGGAGATTGGGGGCATGCTGCGGTACGTCGAGGAGCCCGAGAAGGTGCGGTTGGCGTTGTCGCCGATCCGGCGGCAGCTGCTGGAGTTGCTGCGGGAGCCGTCGTCGGCGACGCAGCTCGCGGCCGCGCTGGAGCTCCCTCGGCAGCGGGTGAACTACCACCTGCGCGAGCTGGAGAAGGCCGGGCTGGTCGAGCTGGTCGAGGAGCGGCAGCGGCGTGGGTTCACCGAGCGGATCCTGCGCGCATCGTCCTCTCTTGTCGTCGATCCAGCCGTGATGGGCAGGGCGTTCACTGAGATCCATGACCAGTACGCCGCTGAGCACCTGGTCGACGTGGCAGCCGGCACGGTCCGGGACGTGGCCCGGATGCAGAGCGCGGCCGATGCCGCGGGCAAGCGGCTGCTGACGTTCACACTCGAAGCCGAGGTCCGCTTCGCCGAGCCCGGCGACATTCACCGCTTCACCGACGCGCTGACCGAGGCGGTCCGGCGGACGGTCGAGCAGTTCGACACCGAGGGCGGGCGCGCGTACCGGCTGATCGCGGGCGGCCACCCGGCGCCCCGCCGTACCGAAGGAGACTCATGAACGACGAGAGACCACAGATCGTGGTGACCGTGGCGGCGCCTGTCGAGACGGTCTGGCAGGCGTTGCGGGAGAAGGAGAAGATCCGGCACTGGCACGGCTGGGAGTACGAGGGACCCCAAGGCGGGCTGGAGGAGGAGATCGACCTCATCTACTACAGCCACGCCGTCGAGGAGGGCACGACGCTGACGCTCGGCAGCGGCGACGAGTTCGTGGTCGAGCCGGTCGAGGGCGGGTCGCGGATCACGCTGACCCGGGCACCGCACGGCGCCAACCCCGAGTGGGAGGCGTACTACGACGACGTCACCGAGGGCTGGACGACGTTCCTGAACCAGCTGCGGTTCGCGGTGGAGCACCACCCCGGCGACGCCCGCCACACCCTGTTCTACTCCGGGACCGGCCCGCTCTCCCCGATGGCCGAGCTCGGCATCTCCCCCGGCCCGGCCGGCAGCTCCTACGAGCTCGAGCTGGTGGGCGAGCAGGTCAAGGGCGAGGTCTGGTACACCTCCGAGCACCAGGTCGGCCTGACAGTAGATGCCTGGGGCAACGGCCTGCTGGTGCTCAGCCACATCCCGCCCGGCGAGCAGAAACCCGACGGCGCCACGATGGCCGTCCTCAGCCTGTACGGCGACACCGACTGCGACGCCCTCGACGCCCGCTGGCACACCTGGTGGGACCCCCGCTACCCAGAAAAACTCGACCTCGGGACTTGAGCTCCGGAGCTACGCCGGATACGGGATGACACGCAGTTTCTCGCCCGGGAAGATTCCAACCTCGGCAAGTCGCCGGTCATCGACGGACTGACGCTTCTTCCGCGCCCAGGCCGTTCCGATGGCGTCGAAAACGGTGCCTTGCTCGGAGACAAGAGCCCAGCTCTCGAGGTACTGGAATGGTCTGATGTGCGGAGCCATCGCGAAATACAGTGCGTCAAGCAACTCGCGGACCGTGGCGTCCTCGTCGACCGGAAACAGCACTGGACTCCGCTCCGGCGCTACCGCATCGATCTCCACCTCGACGCTGCTCGACACCACCGCCTGCTGGAACTGATCGGCCAGCTCCTCCCGCTTGCCGGAGGTGCCGTCCGATTGGCCGACGAGGAGCTCCGCGACCGCTTTGCCGTAGACGTGGACTTCTGCGCGACTGTTCCGACTGACACCGGCCGCGTACATCTCGGGCGTGATCTCCCCGGAGTACTCGCGAGGCGGGTACAGCTTGGGCGCGTGATTGGTCAGTAGCCACACAAAGACGACAAAGACCCCGATCGGGAAAGCCACCGCGAAGATCGCGAACAACAGCCGCGCGGCGCCGTCCGTGGTGATCGACGCGACTCCGGCCGTCACTTCGCTGAGTGCGATGAACAGCGCGATGATCCACAGCGGAGAGGCCCCGCTCGGGGCGTTGGACGTGGTCAGCGGCACAGCGTGCTCCAAGGTCTGCTCAGTTGACCGCAGACTCCCCACCACTGTCCGCGACAAACTCTCGGAGGAGTCTCGAGCAACGATTCTGACACGGCGGTGACAGGGCGCAAAGGTGTCAGCACTCTCGGTCTACCGGAGGAGGTTACCCGGAAGTACATTTTTGCCGACGGTGGTCGGGTGGGGGTCCTGACGATCACCGAACTCCGGCGAGAGAGGCCCTCCGGTGGTCCTTCCGACCTCTGTTTTTCCGTCCTGGCGTCGAGTGTCCCTGATCCTTGTGCTCTCCATGACCGGCCTCGGCCTGGTCGCCACCCCCGCGCACGCCGATGGCCCGGGGTCCGGAACGCCGTACGTCGTCACCGTCGGCGACTCCTACATCTCGGGCGAGGCCGGCCGCTGGGCCGGCAGCTCGAACAACTCCGAGGCGCCGGCCGACGCGCTCGGTGCGCACGCCTACCACGACAACGCGAGCCATACCGCCGAGCAGATCCCGAAGTGTCACCGCAGCCAGTCGGACGAGGCGTACATCGGCGGCGGGGTCGGCGGGCTGAACCTGGCCTGCTCCGGTGCTCGCACCACGACCGGCACCGGCGACGACTTCAAGCCGGGGATCGACTTCTACGACAACGGCGCCGGCCGGCAGGGCCAGGCGAAGATGCTGCAGGTGTTCGCAGCCACTCACAACGTCAAGCAGGTGGTCGTGTCGATCGGCGGCAACGACTTCAACTTCGCGGCGATCGTGACGCAGTGCGTGCAGGACTTCCTGCTCTCGCCGTCCTGGTTCCCGGACTACTGCCGGGACGACTCGTCGGTCGTCAACAACTTCACGTCCGCCAACATCACCGCCGTACGCGGCCGGATCGCCACCGCGTTCCAGAACATCCGCACCGCCATGCGGAACGCCGGGTACGGCGACAACGCGTGGTCTCTGGTCGTGCAGACGTACCCGTCACCGATTCCGGCCGCCAGCGGGTTCAGGTACGGGCAGAGCGGTTACACCCGGCAGAGTGTCGGTGGCTGCGGCTTCTGGAACGCGGACGCCGACTGGGCGAACAGCACGGCCCTCGTCAACATCAACAACACCGTCCGCGCCGCCATGGGCCAGTCCGGCCTGACCAACACCCGCCTGCTCGAGCTCCAGTCCGCCTTCAACGGCCGGCGCCTGTGTGAGAACACGGTCGGCCTCTACGAGGAAGTCGGCCTGTCCTCGTGGACCCAACCGACCGCGGTCGACAAGACCGAGTGGATCAACCAGATCCGCACCGTCACCACGGTCGGTTCCAACTACTACATCCAGGAATCCCTCCACCCCAACTACTGGGCCCAGCTGGCCCTCCGCTCCTGCGTCCGCCAGACCTACACCCAATCCCGAGGCGGCACCTGCACGATCTCCGGCACCGGCCTCCTCAACGGCGAACCCCGCATGACCCTCAACTAGCCCTTCTTGGGCCGAGCGTAGGCAACGGATGCTGACGTGTCCCCTCCCAGTACTTCCATCAGGTCAGCATTCCGCTTACGTTCGGCCCGAGTATTCACCGGCACCTCGACGTGCATGGCGTCGTACATCGCGAACCGATCCAGATCCATACACGTCTTGATTGCCGCACCCCAGGCCAAGGCGGACGCCACCGCGCCCCGATACGTGATGTACGCAAAGCCGTACGGCACCAGCGCGACGAGCAACCACCAGCCCGCAGCCAGCAACCAGACGGTCGTGATGGCCGCCGACAGCAACCCATAGAACGCCAGCCGAATCGACACATCCATCTGCTCGCGCGAGTCATCGAGGTACGCCGCCCGGGCCGGCGCCGCCGTCATCGCAAGATGCGGCGCGAGGGTGATGAGGTCGAGTCCGTACGGTTGTCCGACCGCATCCTCGGTCTGCCGCAGCGCGTTGCCGAGCCGAGTCGGCAGCAGGCGGTCGGCGTCGGTCGGCATCGTGTCCAGAACCTTCAGGATCGCGTCCTCGGCGAGCGTCAGGCCGTGAACCGGCGAGCCCTCCGGCACCGCCGACATAGTGACCCGTCGCTTCGCCAACTGCTCCTGGTCCTTCTCCAGCTTGGCGAACTTCTCCGCGCCGACCTTCTCTTTGATCATCGCGTCAAGGAGAAGCTCGCGGCGCGCGGCGAGCGCGCCGGCTCGGCTCTCCAGCCGTTGCTGCCGGGACCGATGACGTAGCGCCAGGGCGGTAGCCAGGCGCACGGCGAAGGGACGCGGACCCCAGTACCCCTCCAGCAATTGCGTCGTGGCAAACAGGAGCGGATGCACCGCGAAGCTCAGCAACAACGAAGCGGCGAGCGCAAGGCCGAAATCGCTCGCCGTCCAGTGCTCGAATGCGTCGCCCGCCCCGCTGAGCTTGAACTTGCCGAGAGGTTCTGCCGCGCCCCTGAGTGCAACCATCCAGACGACGAACATCAGCGACGGCAGCAACGACGTCAGGCTGAAATAGCGGCCGATCTGGTTTCCGACCGACGTCGCGGCCTCGGAGAGTCCCGCGGCCATCAGTCCTCGTCCTGCTCGTCCCACTCGTCCCAACCGCAACCGCCGCAGAACAGGGTTCCGTTCCGGTCACGTTTGAGGAAGCCGGTCTGGCAATGCTCGCAGCGATCACCCTCCTTGCGCTTGGGCGTCCCCGCCGCCTGCGGGTTGCCGCCCCTCAACCCCAGGCCTGCCAAGGTGCGCACCAGCACGATCGTCGTGGCGCGTAGCCGACCGTTCATCGCGGACCTCCCACCCCTGGTGACTGTCAGTATGTCCCTCGGACCGGGCGGGGAGCCAGGGGCGGCGCGGCGGGGGCCTTGGATCGGCGGGGCTTGAGATGCTGTGGGCTGAGGTGGAGGGAGCGCGGGATGCGGGTGCGACAGGTGACGGTGTGGGCGGTGCCTGTGCTTGTTGTTGCCGTGCTGGCTGGGACCAGTGCTTTGTTTGGTGAGGCTGCTGCCGCGATCGTGCTCGGGGTCTTTGTTGCCTTCGGCGTCGGCTGGGCGGTGGGAGCAGGTATTGATCCGGCGACGAAGGTCAAGCTGCCGACTTCGCTCGTACCGAAGAAGCCTGCGTCGCTGGTGAGTGGGGTCGATCTGAGTGGGGCCGATCTGAGTGGTGCTGACCTGACCGGCGCGGATCTGCGTGGGCTGGATCTGCGGGATGTGAAGCTCAACCGGGCGATTCTTCGGGATGCGGATCTCCGGGGTGCGCGGTTGTCGCAGGAGCCTGACCAGTGAGCCGGCCGCCGTACCCTCGATGGGGTACGGCGGCCGGCGTGTTTCAGGTCAGCTCAGGTTGAGGCCTGTGTCGTCGATGACGAACGAGGTCTGCAGGGAGCTGTCTTCGGTGCCGGTGAAGCTGATCGACACCGTTTGACCGGCGAACGACGACACGTTGAACGACTTCAGCGAGTAGCCACTCGCCTTGTTCAGGTTCGAGTACGTCGCCAGCGTGGTCGTGCCCGCCTTCACGGTGAGCTTGTCGTACTGCGTGGTCGTGGTGGTCTCGGCGGAGTCGATGTGCAGGTAGAACGACAACGTCGCGCTGCACCCGGCCGGGATCGCCACCGACTGGCTCAGAGTGTCGGTGTGGGTGCTGCCGTAGCCGTCCAGCCAGGCCTTCCAGGTACCGCTACGCGCGGGCTGGGAGGCGGTGTTGTCGATCACCCCGGCCGACGCCGACCACGGCGCCGCCGTACCGGTCTCGAAGCCCGGGTTTCCGAGCTTCTGGCCGGAGCAGCCACCGGTGCCGCCGATGGTGAAGGTGAACGACGTGCTGCCCGAACCACCGGCACTCGCGGTCGCCGTCGCGGTGACGTTGAAGGTGCCGCTGGCGGTCGGGGTGCCGGACACGGTCCCGGTGGAGGAACCGATCGTGATCCCGCCCGGCAGGCCGCTCGCGGACCAGGTGTACGGCGCGGTGCCGCCGGTCGCCGACAGCGTGAACGACGCGATCGCCGTACCGACCGTACCGGTCTTGTTGCCCGGGTTCGTGACGGTGACGCCGCCGCTGACGGTGCAGGTCGGGTCAGCGGCCTGCGCCGGAACGCTGACCGCGTCCCACGCCGCCTTCACGGTGTTGAACTCGGTGCAGCTGCCCGGGAACAGGTTCTTCGCCGCGGTCAGGGTCCAGGTCCGGTACTTCAGGTACGAGCTGCTGCTGGTCTTCATCAGCATCGCGTTGTACATGATCCGGATCGCCTTCTGGATGCCCAGGCCGGTGACCGTCGAGCTGTTGCAGGTCGGGCTCGACGGCGAGCCGTTGCTGCCCTGCGAGAGCAGGTAGAACCAGTGGTTGCCGGGGCCGGCCGCGGCGTGCACCTCGGTGCCCGGGATCGAGCTCGAGTAGCAGTTCGGGTCGCCGAGGGCCGACGGGTTGTACATGTTGCGGATCGGGCCGCTGCCGACCAGGTTGACCTCTTCGCCGACCAGGAAGTCCGGCGGGTCGTACGCCGCCGCCTGGTTGCTGTACCACTCGGTCGCCGCGCCGAACGTGTCGGCGACGAACTCCTGGGTGCCGCTGCCGGAGATACCGCCCGGCGTGTGGTCGTCGATCCCGTGACCCATCTCATGGGCCAGGACGTCGATCGAGCCGATCCAGCCACCGGCGGTGTTCTTGCCGATCTGGACCTGGGTGCCGTCGTAATACGCGTTCTGGTCGTTCAGGCCGACGCGGATCGGCCAGGCGCCACCATTGCCGTCCATGCCGTTACGGCCGAGCCAGTCGGTCAGCATGTGCTTCTCGGTCTGCGCAGCGAACAAGGCGTCGACGCAGCCGGTCTCCTTGTTGGTGGCCGTCCCGTTGCCCCAGTTGTCGTCCGGACCGGAGAACGTGGTGTTGTTCGCCGCGTCCTGGCAGGACAGGTTGGTGGTGTTCGGGTCCTTCATCGAGTACGTGCTGCCGGTCAGGGTCGTGTCCAGGTGAACCGGGTTCGGACCGCTGTAGACCGCCGTACCGTTGCCGGCCATCACGTGTTCCTTGGTGCCGAGCACCTTGCCGCTCTGCGCGTCGACGTACACCGACAGGCTGGACGGCTCGTGACCGTTGTTGCCGCTGACCCTGGACTGCCACGCCAGCTTCGGCGTGCCGTTGAGGGCGTAGACGGCCAGCGTCGGCGTGGTGGACGAGTCCACGTGCTTGAGCTGCTTGGTCGCCGTCGCCTTGGCGGCCGCCGCAGTGACCTTCGCGGTCGTCGACAGATCGGGTACGGCGGTGGTCTGGGAGACCGAGGTGGACTTCACGGCCCCGTTGGCATCGGTGACCACGACGAAGTCACCACCGATCACCGGGAGACCCTTGAACGAGCGCTCGTACGGGACGTACTGCAGACCCGAGGGCTCGGAGATCACCGGCTTCGCGGTGAACTGGTCGTTCTTCCCGGCGTGCAGACCGGCCGGCCGGTTGGCGACCAGTGAGGAGGCAGCGTCGGCGGCGTACGCCTTGGACTGTGCCTGCGACGGCCGGGGAGGTGGTGCCGCGGTCGGAGCGGCTCCGGCCGCTGAAGACCCGAGGGCGGCGAGTGCCGCTACCGCGAGGCTGGTGACAGCCAGTACGGCGGCGGGCTTGCGGGAACGCTGAAACAAGACCATGGATGTGGTCCCTTCGCGACAACGGTGCTGGGCGGGTTGCGCCTCGCCGGACTGCAGACGGGTGCACCACCTCCGTCTGGGACCTCCGGCCTATCCACCGGTTTGCTGCCCTCCCCCTTCCATCGGCCGCCGATGAATCGCGCGGACGGACACTATGCCCGCGCCCCGGGCCGGGCAAGGCGCTGCAATGCCGTTGGCACGAGTCAGACAATGACCTCGTTGTCATGCCCGCGTCGGCAACATCACGCCGGCCGATTTCGGGGTGGCCTGGACCAATCGTGGGCGTTGCGGGCAGAATCGCGCAGACGGGTAGGCTGCCGGCTGGGGTGTGAGTGGAAACCGAATTCGCGCTGTCACTCGGTACGCAGCGGTGGACGCTGTCGGCCGGGGGCGACGACGTCACCATCGGGCGTGCCTCGAACGCGTCCGTCCGGCTCCAGGCCGATGACCAGATCTCCCGTATCCACGCCCGCCTGACCCGCACCGGTACGACGTGGACCCTGCACGACGAGTCCCGCAACGGCACCGGCCTCAACGGCCGCCGCCTCGCCGCCCCCACCCCCCTCACCAACAACGACCGGATCCACATAGGCCGCTCAGTCCTCACCTTCCACGAATCCCAGCCGGCCCCGAACCCGTCCGCCTTCACCTCACCCCCCGCCCCCTCCGCCCCGCCGCCCACCGCATCACCGGCCGCCGCGTCGACCCCCTCTGCTCCGCCCGCAGCCACCCCGGCTCCCACACCCGCCGCGCCACCAGTTACCCCAGCGACGCCTCCGCCCACCCCCGCCGCACCTCCCTCAGCCACCCCAGCCGGCCAGTACCCGTCACACGAGCCCCACTCGCCGGCCAACGCGAATGCCCCAACCCCGTTCACCGAGGATCCAGCCGCCCCTGCGCCGCCGGCTCCTCGAGCAACACCCCCGCCCGCCGGCGCAGCCCCACCACCGACCCACGACGAGCGTGGGCAGCGCCCGTTCGAGCCTGGGGCGGGTGAGCAGCGCCCGTTCGAGTCTGAGCAGCGCCCGTTCGAGCCTGAGGAGCGTGAGCGGAGGCCGTTCAACTTCGCGGAGTCCGAGCCTCATGACGCTCCCGCCCCGCCGTCGGCAGCACCCGACGGGCCCCGCCGAACGGATGCCCCCAGCAACTTCGCGATCTTCCCGGCGGATCCGTCGTACCCAGACTCCGGCGAACCGCCGTACCAAGGCCCCGGCGAGCCGGAGGATCGCGCGCCCGACGCCGCCTGGGCCGCGTACCCGTCGGCGGACAACCCCGAGCCGGCCCGCTCCCCGTGGGACAACCCGCCGGCCGCACAGATCGAGCAGTCCCAGCCCAACTGGAACGAATCGGCAAGCTGGCCCGACATCCGCCAAGGCGACCCGCCAGACCACCGCCTCCCCTCCGCCGACCGCACCACAGGCGACCGCGGCCGGAACGGAGACCGGGACCGCACCCGGAACAGGGACCGCGACCGCGCCGGGGTCATGACCGGAGAGGGCGACGAAGAGGTCGGCACCGTCCGCCTGCTGCGCGTTCTGCTGGTCGCGGCGTTCATCATCGTCCTCGGCCTGCTGATCAACCTGACCGTCACGTTCCTCGCCGACGGCCCCGGCGGCGCGCTGCGCTGGCTGATCCCCCCGGCGATCGCCCTGGTCGTGGCCATGATCGTGGCCCTCCTCGACGCCGCCGCGCCGACCAACCGCGCCCCCGGCCGCCTCGACGTCTCGATCATCATCGCGATCGTCGTCGTACTCCTCGGCGTCGGCGTCGGCGGGTTCGCCCTCACCGCGGGAGCCCAGTACGTCGGCGGCTACCTGACCGGCAACGAGTCTGGCGAGGACCGCCTGATCAAACCCGTCGCCAAGCCCGCCGGCAGCCTCACCGTCACGGTCGAGAACGTCACGTACACCAGCCACTTCACCCGCGTAGAAGTCAAGCTCACCAACGCCGGCAAGCAGCCCGTCTCGCTCCCCCTCACGAACACCGCCACCTTCGCTGGCGAGGACGGCAGCGCCCTCCGCGCCGACACCTCACGCAGCCAGTGGCCCGGCAGCATCCCGAACGGCGGCTCCGACCACGGCACCATCACCTTCAAGGGCCACCTCCCGGACGCCACCACCTCAGCCACTCTCACCCTGAAGTCCGGTGACGCCGGAGTGGCCGTCGCCGGCCTGACCCTCAGCAACTGATCCCGACGACCCTGCCTTCCCCGGTCGACCCATCGACAGAGTTACATCGAAGATTGATATAGTTCCCCCTATGGCGGAGCAGTTGGACGTGGATCGGCTGACCACGGTGATCGAGGACTTCAACACGATCTTCATCCGGTTGCCGTCGGTGCGGAGGTTCAACTTCTCGACGCTGTCGGTGCTGCACACGCTGTCACGCAAAGGACCGCTGCGGCTGACCGACCTGCTGGCGACCGAGCAACTCAAGCAGCCCGCCCTGACCAGCCTGGTCGCAAAGCTCGAACAAGACGGGCTCCTGCAACGCCGCCCCGACCCCACCGACGGACGCGCGATGCTCCTGTCGCTGACCAGCGCCGGCCGCCAGATCGTCCACTCCCGCCACGCCAACCGGGTCACCAAGCTGACCCACCTGATCGACCAGCTGGCCCCAGAGGAGCGCGCCGTACTCGCGAGCTCCGTAAATGTCCTCACCCGCCTGACCGAGATCGCCGCCGAGGACACCCCATGACCGCACCTGTGAGGCACCCGATGACCGACCTGGTACCAACACCGATCCACGTCCCCGACGAGGTCCTCGACGACCTCCGCCGCCGGCTCACCGCGACCAAGTGGCCGCTGGACGTAGGCAACGACGACGGCTTCTACGGCGTACGCCGTACCCGCCTCCAGCCCCTGGTCGAGTACTGGGCCGACGGGTACGACTGGCGCGCGGCGGAGCGGGCGATCAACGCGTACGAGCACTACCGCGTCGGCGTAGGCGGCGTCCCCGTGCACTTCCTACGCAAGCCCGGCGTCGGACCGAACCCGATCCCGCTGATCCTCAGTCACGGCTGGCCGTGGACGTTCTGGCACTGGTCGAAGGTGATTGGCCAGCTCGCCGACCCAGCGTCGTACGGCGGTGATCCGGCCGACGCGTTCGACGTGATCGTGCCCTCACTGCCCGGGTTCGGGTTCTCCACGCCGCTGACGAACCAGCCGGACATGAACTTCTGGAAGATCGCCGACGTCTGGCACGAGCTGATGACCGGCGTGCTCGGCCACCCGAAGTACGCCGCCGCGGGGTGCGATGTCGGCGCGCTGGTGACCGGGCAACTCGGGCACAAGTACGCCGACGAGCTCTACGGGATCCACATCGGTTCGGGGCTGAAGCTCAGCTTCTTCAACGGCGACCGCGGCTGGGACCTGAGCGGCGGCAATCCGATCCCGTCCGGCCTGCCGTCGATCGTCCACAATCGGATTGTCGAACTCGAACGTCGCTTCGCCGCGCACCTGGCCACCCATGTGCTGGACCCGAGCACCCTCGGCTTCGGCCTGGCCGACTCACCGGCCGGCATGCTGGCCTGGATCCTCGAGCGCTGGTTGAGCTGGTCCGAGGGCGACAAGGCGTTCAGCGACGACGACCTGCTCACCCACGCGACGATCTACTGGGCCGGCAACGCGATCGACACCTCGATCCGCACCTACGCCAACAACAACCGCTACCCATGGACCCCGTCGCACGACCGTACGCCGGTCATCGAGGCCCCGACCGGCATCACCTTCGTCGGCTACGAGAACCCACCCGGCGTCAGCACCCCCGAAGAGCGCATCCAGAACTTCCTGAACAGCGACCGCGCCTCCTGGTACAACCACACCAACCTCACCGCCCACCCCCACGGCGGCCACTTCATCCCCTGGGAACTCCCCACCGAATGGACCACCGACCTCCGCCGCACCTTCCGCCCCCTCCGATGACCTCAGTCGCGCAGATCGTCAGCAGGTCTCAGCGGTAGTCGGCGAGCCGGGGGTGGTTGCGCCAGGCGGGCATTGTTGCCATGTAGGCGAGGGTGTCGGCCTCGATCTTGGCGCGCGGGTCGCCGGGGTTGCGGCGTTCCTGCCAGGACACCATCGAGGCGAACCGGGTGTCGAAGTCCTGAAGGTTGCCATCGGCATCGACGCAGTGCACGCAGTACCGGCCGCTCTCGATCGGCATGCTGCAACTCTCGCACGTGCTGGTCATGGTCATTGCTCGGCTCCGTTCGAACGGACGAGGGTGGACAAGGTGGTGAGCAGCGCGGCCCGGTCGCCGGGTGACAGAGCGCCGAACGCGTCGGCCAGCGCGGCGACGCTCAGCACGTCGCGATCAGCCTTCAGTACGGCGAAACCCTCCGGCGACAGCCACACGAGCGTGCGGCGCCGGTCCTGCGGATCGCGCTCACGCTCCAGCACACCTTTCGACTCGAGCTGAGTCACGATGTCGCTGACCACCGACTGCGCGCGGTCCAGGTGCAGCGCGATGTCGCCGACGGTCAACGGCCCGGTCTGCGAGAGGTGCTGCAGGACTGCCCGGCTCGCGCCGGACATCTCGTTCCGCTTCCCGTCCCGCCGGTGAAACCGCAGGTACGTCTCGCGGAACAGATCAGCGAACGCCTGGGCGTCCTCTTCGGCCGTGCTCACACAGAGACTGTCCACCCGGCCCAATCCATCGTCAATCCCGATGCATTGGCACTCGCCGGTCGACAATCCGTACGTCGTGCTCCACCTGGGACCGCTCCGCACGGACGATGACCCGGCGGATCTGCTGAGCCACGACATCCGGGGCGTTCTCGTCAGGCGCGTTGTGGTCGAGGTCGGGCAGGATCGAGTACTCGGCGCCGGGCAGGATGGCTGCGAGGCGCGGGAGTACGCCGGTCAGGTACGCGGGCGACTTCTCACCACCGAGGAGAAGGGTCCGCGACGCGATCCCGGCGTACCGGCTGCCGTCGGAGTCGAGGCGGGCGATCTCGCCGATCTCGGCCGGCGTGGCCGGCATCAGGTCGCGCGTCTCGCGCCCGCCGGACCCGTGCAGCATCAGGAAAGCAATTGCCCACAGCAACGGTGTCGCCTTGAACGGCACCAGGCCCGTGCCCTTGAGGAACGTCTCCATCGCCGCCGTACGGTGGCCGGCGTCGAGCTGTTCGGTGAATGTGCTCAGCCAACTCGCGTCGAACGATCCGTCGATGCTCACCGCCGGTTCGTAGACAACCAGCGCATCCAGCGGCCGCCGCAGTCCCACATGCAGCGCCACCAGCCCGCCGTAGCTGTGCCCGAACACCATCTGTGCGCCGGTGTCCTCCATCACAGCGAGTACGTCGTCGACCTCGGTCTCCACGCTGTACGACGTACCGCGCGGCCCACTCACTCCACGGCCGCGCCGCTCGATCACGTGCACCGCGTGAGCCCCCGCCAGCCCCCGAGCCAGGCCCTCGTAATGGTGAGCCCGCCGATTGTTCCCCGGAATCACCACGATCCCCGGACCGGCGCCGAAACTCTGCACCCCGATCGGCGCACCGTCCCTCGCGGCGATCATGTCCTGTCGCCAGTCAACCCCACGCATCCCCGACCTCCCTCATCCGTGACCCCACGATGCCCACCCCCGCTGGCACCCACCTGGCATCCCTCTGTCACAACCCACCAGCAGCCCCACATCTGCCCGATCCGGCGATATTTCACTGACGGTGGCTGCACGCATGCGTGACGAGATCAGGAGCTGCCGGCCCGGGTGAGCAGGTGTGTGCGCTCGGCTTCGTTCGAGGTGAGCACGGCGGCACGCTCGAACTCGGCTCGTGCTTCCGCGGAGCGGCCGAGCTTGGCCAGCAGGTCGCCGCGCACGCTCGGCAGCAGGTGGTAGCTGTGCAGCACGGCGACGCCGAGCAATCCGTCGGTCACAGCGAGCCCGGCGGCCGGTCCGTCGGCCATCGACACGGCAACCGCGCGGTTCAGTTCGACGATCGGCGAGCGGGTCAGCGCGACGAGGTCGCCGTACAGGGAGGCGATGCGCACCCAGTCGGTGTCCTCAGCACGCGGTGCTCTGGCGTGGCAGGCCGCGATCTGCGCCTGGATGACGTAGGAGACGGTGCCGTCGATCTCCTCGGCCCGCTCCAGCGCGGCGAGACCGTGCGTGATCAGCAACCGGTCCCAGCGAGCCCGGTCCTGCTTGTCGAGCGTGACGATCTCGCCGTCGGGCCCGGTGCGGGCGCGCAGCCGGGACGCCTGGATCTCCATCAACGCCACCAGAGCATGCGTCTCGGCCTCGCCGGCTGCCAACGCGGCGAGCATGCGGCCGAGGCGCATCGCCTCCTGGCACAGCTCGGCGCGCGCCCACTGCTCGCCGGCGGTGGCCGTATAGCCCTCGTTGAAGACCAGGTAGACGGCCTCGAGGACGGAGCTCAGCCGGTCGGCGAGTTCATCGCCGACGGGAACCTCGAAGGACACGTCGGCCTCGGTGAGCGCCTTCTTCGCCCGGGTGATCCGTGCTGCCATCGTGGTCGTCCGGACCAGGAAGGCGCGGGCGATCTCCTCGGTCGACAGCCCGGCGACCAGCTTCAGGGTGAGGGCCACGCGGGCATCGATCGACAGCACCGGGTGGCACGCGGTGAACATCAGCCGCAGTACGTCGTCTTCGACGTGCGGGCCGAACTCGATCTCGTCCATCGGAGCCTCGTGATCACTGAGTTCGTGACCGAGCAGTTCGACCTTGCTCCGCAGTGTCACGGCGCGACGAATCGTGTCGACGCCGCGGCGGTGCGCCACGGCCATCAGCCAGGCGCCCGGAGCGTCCGGGACACCTGACTCGGGCCACTGCTCGAGCGCCGCGACGAGTGCGTCCTGCGCAAGGTCTTCGGCCAGCCCGACATCGCGCACGACACGGGCCAGGCCGGCGATCAGCCTGGCGGATTCGATCCGCCAGACCGCGTCGATCGCCTGCTGGGTCGCAGAGGTCACTACTGCTGGGCGGCGGACTCTGCGCTCATCCGCTGCTCGGCCGCCGCGATCTCGGCCGGCAGGGAGTCGCCGAAGTCGTCAGCGTCGAAGATCTTGCGGAGTTCGACCTCGCAGTCGCGCAACGGCGAGCGCTTGACCCACTCGACGGCCTCCTCCATCGAGGCGACCTCCCAGATCGAGAAGCCGGCGATCAGCTCCTTCGTCTCGGCGAACGGGCCGTCGATCACGCGGGTGTTGCCGTCGGCGTCGAAGGCGACCCGCTTGCCCTTGCTGGTCGGCTGCAGTCCGTCGGCGGCCAGCACGACGCCCGCCTCGACGAGCTTCTCGTTGAACTCGTTCATCGCGGCGAACTCCTCGGCGGAACCCAACTCGCCGGCCTCGGACTGCTCCGTCGCCTTGCCCAGAACCATGACCTTCATCGCTGTGCTCCTTCGCGTCCGCCCGGGATCGGCCCCTTGACCGATTCAACCCTGGCTCACCCCTGCGTCGAACGGGAAGGGACGGATTCGACACGACGCCGAAGTTTTCTCGCGCGGCCCGGGACCAGGTGGGTGCCAGACGCGAGAAGGGCCGGCCCAGGTGGGCCGGCCCTTCTCGTACGGGGGTGGAGGTGGCGGGAATCGAACCCGCGTCCTTCAGCGTCGCTCCAAGACTTCTCCGGGCGCAGTCTGCTAGACGTTTTCTCAGCCCCAGCACTCTCGCAGACGAAGTCGCTGACAGGCTCAGTCACTGTAAATGTCCCGTACTAACCCCGTGACCGGGCTAGCACAGCAAGCTTCCTAGCTGAGGCCAGGAACCGGGTCGGAAGCATCCCCGGGCTGACCGCTTCTTTAGGTGCTCAGGCCGTCAGGCGGCGAGAGCGAAGCTACTGCGCGAATTAACGTTGGCAGTTATTGGTTTCCAGAGATCGTTAACGAGATAACCCTGGATCCTCGGCCCGCTTCTCTTGGAACTAACGTCCAAAGTCGAAACCGTTCACCCCCTGTTGAGTTGTCAAACTCCCACCAGCCCCGAGAGGCGGGTGGAAGATCCACACTACCAAGTCCAACAGACCGCCCGCACCTCACATTCCCCGGAGCAGCCTGCGGGGGCGTTCAACCGGGGAGCTACTTGATCAGGCGGAGCGTGAACGGGTAGCGGAAGTTCGAGCCGACCGCGGTGGCCAGGCCGCCGATGCCGGTGAGGATGAACCAGAGGATGCCCAGCAGCGGGAACAGGAAGCCCGTGAAGCCGTGCGTCACCCCGGTCGCGATCCCGAGCAGGGCGAACGCCCCGAACGCGCTCAGCTGGAAGTTCAGCGCCTCGACCGCGTGCCTGCGGACCGCCGGGTTCTTCTGACCGGCCGTCGCGACCACGATCGCCGGCCCGACGAAGAACGTCGGGTACCCGAGCCAGTGCGCGACCGTCCCCATCCCGCGCCCGTTGGCGTCGTACCGCTGGAGCGGGGCCGGGCGGGTGAAGGCGGCGGGCGCGTACGTCGGGACCGGCCGGGAGACGAGTCCGTCGAACGTGCTGTTCAGTTCGGCCCTGGTCCGGGCCTTCAGCGCCAGTTCCAGCCGGGTGTCGAACTCGGCGTGGTCGAGTCGGCCGTCGGCGTACATTTCTTTCAGGATCTCGACGGCGCGATCCCGTTGAGCCGGCGTCACCAGCAGGTCTGAAGTGGACATGCCTCCACTCTGCGCGCCGGGCGCCGCGCACCCCATCGGGTGCAGCCCCGAGCAACCCCTGACCCGACCCCAGCCGGCACTCGGGTACGCCGGAGGCCGACCGGGCTCAGCGCCCGCGGGTCCGATCCGACAGGGCGCGCCGGGCCTCGCGGTCGGCCTGGCGCTCGGCCAGGGCCTGCCGCTTGTCGTAGTCCTTCTTACCGCGCCCGGTGGCGAGCTCGACCTTCGCGTACCCGTCCTTGAAGTACAGCGAGAGCGGGATCAGCGACACGCCCTGCTGCTCGACCGCCCTGATCAGCTTCTGCATCTCATCCTTGTGCAGCAGCAGCTTGCGGGTCCGCCGGGGCTCGTGGTTGGTCCAGGTCCCGTGCTTGTACTCAGGGATGTGCATCCCCTGCAGCCACAGCTCGTTCCCCCGGATCGCGGCGAACGCGTCGACCAGGGAGGCCCGGCCCTGCCGCAGGGACTTCACCTCGGTCCCCGTCAGCACCAGCCCGGCCTCCACCACGTCCTCGATGTGGTAGTCGTGTCGCGCCTTCCGGTTCTGCGCGATCGGCTTCTGCTGGCCGGTCTGTTTCACCATCCGACCAGTATCCCAGATTCGTCAGAGCCACTTCATCGGATTAACCACGTTGCCGTCCTGGTAGACCATGAAGTGCAGGTGGCAGCCGGTGGAGTAGCCGGTCGTCCCGGCGTACCCGATGATCTCGCCCTTGCTGACCCGCTCACCGACGTGGGCCTTGTAGCGCGACAGGTGGTTGTAGACGGTCGTGATCGAGGAGCCGTCCATCACTCCGTGTGAGATGAACAGCCGGTTGCCGTAACCGCCGTTGTAGTACTTGTCGGTCACCACCCCATCGGCCGCGGCGCGGATCGGCGTACCGCAGGGAGCGCGGAAGTCGGTGCCGTCGTGCAGCTTCCAGTAGTGCAGCACCGGGTGGAACCGCATGCCGTACGGCGACGTGATGTAGCTGCTCACCGGGTAGCTGAGTCCGCCGTCACCGGAGTTGTCCGGGATCTTCCGCGGCGGCCGGCCCTCCTTGCGCGCCTTCGCCCGCTCGGCCTTCTCAGCGGCCGCCTTGCGGCGTGCCGCGGCGGCCTTCTCGGCCTTCGCCCGGGCGATCAGGATCTGCTGGACCCGGGTCCGCTCGGCCAGCAGCGAGTTGTACTGCGCGAGCTCGGTGTTCTTCTCCTTCTCGGCGGCCTTGTAGGCGACCAGCTTGACCTGCGCGATCGCGGCGGCCTCGGCCTTGTCGGCCGCGACCTGCTCGGTCAGCTCGGTGACCTGCTGGACCGTCCGGGCGGCCTCGGCCCGGGCGTCCGCGGCGGCCTTCTCGGCGGCAGCGACCTTGACCCGCTTGCTGGCAAGCTGCGCCTGGGCGTTGTTCAGGTTGGTGATCGCGTTGCCCTGGATGCCGAACACGTTCCGCTGCACCTGCATCCCGGTGGCGATCTCGGCCGGCGACGCGCCGCGCAGCGCGATCGACAGCCCGACCAGGCTGTTCTGCTGCTGGTACGCCGAGCGCACGGCCCGGCCGGCCACGGCGCGCTTCTCCGCGATCAGCCGCTCGCCGGTCTCGACGTCGGCGACCGCCGCACGCAAGGCCAGTTCGGCGCCGGCGAGCTTGCTCGCGGCCACCAGATCGGCGGCCTTCGCGGCGGCCAGTTTGCCCTGGGCGGCGGCGTACCGGACCTGGACGGCCTGGTACTTCACCTCCGCCTGGTTGTAGGCGGCAACGGACTTGCCGAGCTGATCGGACGCCTCGGCGAGATCAGCCTTCTGCTGGTTGATCTGCGAGTCGAGTTGCTTCTTCTTGGCGGCTGGATCGGGCGGGTCCGCCTGGGCAGACGGAACCGCCGCCAGGACTCCGGCGGACAGGGACAGGACAAGGCAGCAAGCGGCGACCACCGTCTGCCGGCCCTGCGGTCTCGTGCGCGATCGCGGGTACGGCGGAGTGGAGGTGCCGGTGCTGTCGTCTCGCTTGATGCTCCCCCGCTGACGCGGGTTCGCACCGGGGAAGTGCGGGACCACAGGTCGACCCCTTGCTCTGGATGAAGTTGTCGTGCGGTACAGGAGTTACTGCTGTGACTCCTGGTACTGCACGATAAGTCACCCGGGTCAGACTTTGAGGTATTTCCGCGTTGTCAGGAATGTCGGGACGACGGCCAGGACGACGCCGGCCACGACCATGATGAGCGTCGCCTGGAGGGTTTCGGTCGCGCCGACCCACTGCCACACCCTGAACGTCTCCTCGGCACGCTTCATGACCAGCAGGTACACACCGAGCCACAAGGTTCCGCAGGCAAGTGCAGCGCCGATCAGGGCGGCCAGCACCGCCTCCAGCAGGAACGGCAACTGGATGTAGAAGTTCGACGCTCCGACCAGCCGCATGATGCCTATCTCGCGTCTGCGAGCGTACGCGGCGAGCCGGATCGTGTTCGAGATCTGCATCAGCGCGGCGACCAGCAGCAGACCCGCGGCCACCAGCGCGCCGACTTGCAAGAAGTTCAGCGCATTGAAGAGCGGATCGAGGTACTGCCTGAGGTCCTGGACCGTGTCGACGCCGGGCAGGCCGCTGACCGCGCTGACCAGGTTCTGGTAGCGCTGGGGATCGCGCAGCTTGACCCGGAAGGACTCCTGCATCTGGTCCTCGGTGACCGTGCTGACGATCGGCGAGTCCTTGTACAGCTTCTTGAACGAGTCGAACGCTTCCTTCTTCGACTCCGAGAACACGCCGTCCGGCGCGGTGTCCGGGTTCTGCGTGATGACCTGCTGGATCCGGTTCTTCTGCTCCTGCGTCACCTCGGCGCCGGAGCAGCCGCGGCCGCCGGAGTCCTTGGTGCAGAGGAAGACCGAGATCTGGATCTTGTCGTACCAGTTCCCCTTCATCAGGTCGACCTGCTCGCGGGCGAGCAGCGCGCTGCCGAACAGCGACAGCGAGACCCAGATGGTGACGACGACCGCGATCGTCATCGAGAGGTTCCGCTTCAGGCCGATGCCGAGGTCGGAGAGGATGTAGTTCAAGCGCATCAGTCAGTAATCCCTGTTCTCAGTGCTGGTAGCCGTAGACGCCGCGCGACTCGTCGCGGACGACATGACCGTTCTCCAGCTCGATCACACGCTTGCGCATCTGGTCGACGATCGACACGTCGTGGGTGGCCATCACCACCGTGGTGCCGGTCCGGTTGATCCGGTCCAGCAGCTTCATGATGCCCACCGACGTACCAGGGTCCAGGTTTCCGGTCGGCTCGTCGGCGATCAGGATCATCGGCCGGTTCACGAACGCGCGGGCGATCGCGACCCGCTGCTGCTCACCGCCCGACAGCTCGTCGGGGAGGCGGTCCTCCTTGCCGTCCAGGCCGACCAGCTCCAGCACCTCGGGCACCGTCTTGCGGATGTGCGAGCGGGGCTTGCCGATCACCTGCAGGGCGAACGCCACGTTCTCCGAGACGGTCTTGTTCGGCAGCAGGCGGAAGTCCTGGAACACGGTGCCGATCTGCCGGCGCATCTGCGGGATCCGCCAGCTGGCCAGCCGGTTCAGGTCCTTGCCGGCCACCATGATGTGACCCTTGGACGTCCGGTGCTCACGCAGGACCAGACGCAGGAACGTCGACTTGCCGGACCCGGAGGTGCCGACCAGGAAGACGAACTCGCCTTTTTCGATCTCGACGTTGACGTTCAGCAGAGCGGCCTTGGACTGGCCCTCGTACGTCTTGGACACATTCTCGAAGCGGATCACGGGATCATCCGGCCGTGGTCGGGAACAGGGAGCGACGCGACGGTAACCACGTGGTGCACCGTACGCCACCGGAGCGGCCGTCGATCAGTGTAGGTGCTCCACGGCGTGCCGCCGACCTGACAGGCCGCTCCGTACGCGCGCGTCCGATAGCCGGTGCACGGCGTACTACGCCTGGGATCAGGCCGGGCTGGGAGCCACGCCGTTGTCCGGGCGAGCGTCGGCGATGCGGGCCAGGACTGGCTCGGGTTTGCGGCCGGCGCGGCGGGCCGCCTCGACGTGCAGCCGGGCCAGCTCGACGGCCTGGCGGGAGACCTTCAAGGTCCTCTTCTCAGCCATTCTCACCGTCTCCCTCGACGATCTCGACGTCCAAGTCCGCAATATCAGCGTACGCGGCCGGGCCGACCCGGTCGATCGCGACGGAGCCGGTCAGCGCGGCGACCAGTTCGTAGTCCTCAGGTTGTAGCAGTTCGGAACGCATGAGCGAACGCAGCGTGACCACGCCCGCGTCCGTGCCCGCGTCCGTACCCTCGAGGATCTGCTCGACTGCCCACCGGACCATGCGCATGGTCTCCTCGCGATGCCGCCAGGTGTTCAGCTCGCGATCCGACTTGCGGACCATGTACGAACCCAGCGCGACGCCACCGAGGACGAGCAGCGGACTGAGGGCGGCCATGATGATACCCACCACACCGATCCAGGTCGGAATCACGGACACACCCTGGCACTCATCAATGTTCTCCCAATTCCATGGTGATGACCGGTCGATGATGCTACGAAGGAGCATTCCACCGGCCACCGACAGAACCGCCAGCATGACAAGGAGCAGTGTCATCATGATGGACGACTCCGACGCGTACGACGTGTTCGTACAGGGAACCGTGTTCCTCGACATCGTGCTGACCGGCCTCGAGTCGGCCCCGACCACCGGGACCGAGATCTTCGCCGAGGGCATGGGGTCCTGCCCCGGCGGTGTCGCGAACTTCGCCATCGCCGCCAGCCGGCTCGGTCTGAAGACCGGCCTCGCCGCAGTCTTCGGTGACGACGTGTACGCCGACTTCTGCTGGCGGACCCTGGCCGACCAGGAGAGCGTTGACCTGTCGCACTCGCGCCGGATCGGTCACTGGCACTCGCCCGTCACGGTGTCGATGTCGCTCGAGCGGGACCGGGCCATGGTGACGCACGCGCACGAGGCTCCCGGCGACCCGAGCAAACTCGTCGGGCCGGGCCTGAAGACCCGTTCCGCGATCGTCCCGGTCGAGGACGAACTCCCCGGCTGGACCGTCGAGGCGATGCAGTCCGGGGCGCTGCTGTTCGGCGACGTCGGCTGGGACCCGACCGACGAGTGGTCACCCGCGGTGCTCGACGTACTCGAGGGATTCCACGCGTTCACCCCGAACGCGACCGAGGCGATGGCCTACACCCGTACCGACACCCCGAAGGCCGCGCTGCACAAGCTGGCCGAGCGGGTCCCGCTCGCGGTGGTCACGAACGGTGCGGACGGCGTACTCGCGATCGACTCGACGACCGGGGAGGAGGAGCAGGTGCCCGCCCTCCCGGTCCGCTCGTACGACCCGACCGGTGCCGGCGATGTCTTCCTCGCCTCGCTCGTCCTCGGCACGCTCCGCGGCTGGCCGCTCGCCCATCGCCTGGCCTTCGGCAACCTCTGCGCCGGCCTGTCCGTGCAGCACTTCGGCGGCTCGCTCGCGGCCCCCGGCTGGGGCGACATCATCGACTGGGTCCGCGACCACAGCCGCCACCGGCCCGGGGGCGTCGACCCCGAGATCCTCAAGCACTACACGTTCATCGGCGACGTCCTCCCCGAAGGCCCGGTCCCGATCGTCCGCCGCGCCTCGGCCACCATCGCCCGCCTGTCGGACGCCTGACGGTCGCGGCAACGAGGGCGAGCAGGAGCCCGGCCGCCAGGAACCCGTGCGACGGGCTTGTCCGGTCGATCGCGAGACCGGCGAGTGCCGAACCGCCCGCGCTGCCGAGGTTGTTCGCGGTGTTGATCCAGGTGCTCGCCTCGGTGCGCTGGTACGGCGGGGTTAGGTCGTCCGCGGCCAGGTAGGACACCACGAACAACGGCGCCACGGCGACACCGGCGGCGGCCATCACCACCCCGAGCACGACCAGGTTGGTTGCAAGAGACGCCGACAGTAGGCCGACGGCCAGTACGCCGATCAGCCCGGCGAGATGGGTCTGCCATGACCGGGTGTGCCGGCGGCGAGCCCAGAGGAGCCCGCCGACGGCACTGCCGAGGCCGATCCCTGCCTCGACGTACCCGGCCGCGCCCGGGCTACCAGCGCGCTGGGCGACGCCGGCGACGCAGAGATACGCGACGCTGACTCCTGAGGCCGTGACCATGATGACGAGCAGGATCCGTCGCAGCCCGGGGATGACGAGCGGCCCCAAGGGGTGGCGGCTCGGCGGAGGCGCGGTCGTGGACTTGGCCACCGGACTGGTGACCATCGCGATGGTGCCGACGACCATGAGCCCCGCGCTGCAGGCGAGGGCCGCGGGCGCGGACACGATGCTGATCAGGACGCCGGCGAGCAAAGGCCCGGCCAGGAACAGTGTCTCCTCGGAGACCGCATCCAAGGCATAGGCCCGTTCCTTGAGCGGCGATCCGTCGGTGAGCAGTCGCCAGTTGGACCGCATCGACGGTCCCAGCGGAGGTGCGAGCAGTCCAGCCGCGCCTACGACCAAGAGGTTGCTCGTGGCAAACGCGAGTACGACCAAGGCGACAGAGCAACCAACCGCCAGCAGCGGGAGTATCCGGCGCTGGCTGTAGCGGTCGACGAGTCGTGCCTTATAGGGCATCGACAGCGACGCAAGGCCGAACAGCGCGACCGCGGCACCGGCCGTGGCGAACGAGTCGGTGGACTGCTGGACAGTGAAAAGCAACGACAACGGGAGCAGACCGTACGACAGCCGGCCGACCAGCGCGGGCACGAACGTGCGCAGCGCAGCCGGCAACAGCAGCACATCACGGTAGCTCCCGGCACGAGCAGTGCCGGACAAGAGAAGACTCCTGAGGTTCCACGACGCCCAACCAGACGCCGCCCAACGAACAAGGGCTCAACCGCAATCGGGGAGCGCTGTCTAGTCACAGGAGCGGTACATGCGGGACAGCATACGACAACCACCGCGGAGCGGGTCAGTCCAATGTTCCCCGGGGAGACACCCAGAGCTGAGGTTGTCCGGTGACGGCGGAGATGTGCTCGAAGTCGGCGTCGTAGTGCAGAACGATGGCGCCGTGCTGCTCGGCGATCGCGGCAGTGAGCAGATCGATCACCCCAGCCGCTCGATGATGGCCACGAGCAGCCATCCGCACTTGCACCTCACGGGCACGCTCGGCGATGGACTCCGTGACGGGCAAGTTGACGTACAACGACCGCCTGCGCTCGGCAATCGCCTTCACACCGGACAGATCACGTCCTGAGTAGCCGGCTTCGAGATCGACCGTGACACAGGTGGCGGCGGCCCGGTCGACGATCAACCCGGCGATGACCGACCGTACCGCTGGATGCTTGGACCGGGCTTGCGCCGAAGTATCGACCAGATACAGCTTTCCTACGGCAGAAACCGTGCTCAACGCCGCGCCCCGCGCATGATGTCTGGGTCATCGATGTCCGGTCCGACGCCGAGGGCGTACGGATCGTCGAGCAGTGCCTCGATGCGTTCGCGCCGTCTGGCCACGAACTCGAGGGCGGCGTTCACCGTGTCCTTCTTCGTCACTGTCCCCAGCTCCTTCGCCGCGAGCGCCAGCGCCTCGTCGTCCACATCGATCACCGTCTTCATGCCGACGACCATATGTCTGGATATATATACGCCGGTAGGTCCGTATATACAAATTGATCGAATCGTTGCCATCGGGAGTCTGGCTCGCGAGCTGGAATTGCCGTCTGCGCGCACCGCGACCGTCGTAGGGTCGGGGGGGGTGCGCGGGCTGTGGGACTGCGCGGATGGAGGTTGTGGGATGGCGGGTGCTGGGATCAGTCGGCGGCGGGTGCTGGGGCTCGGGGCCGGGCTGGCGGCGATGGCGGTGGCTGGGTGTGGGTCGAACAGCGGGCGGCCGGAGTCGGGCGGGTCGAGTGGATCCAAGCCGGCGTTGGCGCAGTGGTACCACCAGTACGGCGAGGCTGGGACGCAGCAGGCGGTCGAGCGGTACGCGAAGGCCTACCCGGACGCGACCGTGACGGTGCAGTGGTCGCCGGGTGACTACGACAAGAAGACCTCGACCGCGCTGCTCACCGACCAGGGGCCGGACGTCTTCGAGTACGGTAACGGGCCGACCATCGACATGATCAAGGGCAACCAGGTCGTCGAACTGACCGACCTGCTCGGTGACGCCAAGGCTGACTTCACCCCGTCGCTGATCGACCGGATGACCTACCAGGACAAGCTTTACGGCATCCCGCAGGTCACCGACATGCAGCTGCTCGTCTACCGCAAGAGCCTGCTCAGCGCGGCCGGCGTGCAGCCGCCGCAGACCGTCGACGAACTGCTCGACGCCGCCAAGAAGCTGACCAACGACAAGACCAAAGGGGCTCTTCACGATCGAGGGTGTAGTTGTGGTCTGAAGCCGCCGGTTTCGAGTAGTGATCTGGCGATGTAGTTGGTGAGGTTGCGGAAGCCGAGTG
>NZ_JBVHFT010000008.1:0-51737 GCF_055562215.1 Kribbella sp. NPDC020701
TCATTGGTCCTTCGCAAGCCCAATTTTCCCTTACAGACAAGGCACTCTCGCCTTTTCACCTCACGTGTTGTCCAAATTCCCGTGAAACGCCGAGGCTAGGGTCAGGGCGATGGCGCCTTGGAGGATGTAGGCGACGAGGTAGACGGCGGCGACCGTGCCGCCGCGGTGGTGGGCGGGGGCGTGGGTGTTGATGAGGCCGAGACCGCCGGAGAAGAGCAGGCCGTACGCCGTGCCGCCGACGATCGTCGTGGCTACGAAGAGGGGCAGGGAGTGCGCGGTTGCGGCGAGCTCGAGGAGGGCGAGGTCGACGAGGGTGAGGATGGCGCCTGGTGGGACCAGGCGGCTCGCCGGGAAGCGGCGGCCGACGATCGCGGTCACGCCGGTCGCGAACGAGAAGATGGCCAGCAATAGGCCGATGACGAAGATGTTGCCGGTGCCGACCAGGTCACGGACGATCTCGGCGCCTAGGGCCAGGAAGACCGATCCGAACGCGTAGGCAGTGGTGACCGCTAGGGCAGAGGCGACGTACAGGCCTCGGATGCCCTTGGCGACAGTGATTGCGCGCGGCCGCCAGGGAGCCTGGTTCGCGTCCTTGATGTGGCGCGGCATCTGCCAAACAAAAGAGAAGACGATCGCGATCACGGCCAGCAGGACCCAGAAGTCCAGGTGCAGCGGTGCCGGCGCGTACTCGATCAGGCCGCCGCCGACGGTCGTCGCCATGGCCAGACCGACTGCGGTCGCGGCGGTCGTGATGGATGAGGCCCACGCCGCTTTCCCGCGGGCGCTGAACTCGACTGCCGCGGCCGTCGCCGGGGTGAGCGCCAGGCCGACACCTCCTCCCATCAACGCGCGACCGGCGTACACCCAGCCGACGGACGGGGCGATGGCGAAGAGGAGTACGCCGGCCAGCAGTGCGCCGACGCCGTACAACATGGTCGCCCGACGGCCGATGTAGTCGGAGAGCTGGCCGAAGACAAGCAGAAACGCGACCAGCACGACCGGGTAGACCGCGAAGATCGCGGTCGTCGCGGTGGGGGTGAGGTGCCAGGTCGAGGCGTAGAGCGGGTACGTCGTGGTAGGCGCGGCGCTGGTCCACAAGCTAATGCCCGCGACCGCGGCCGCGGTCCAGAAACTGGCGCTGCGGCTGAGGGTACGGCGAGGTTGGGTGGCGACTGAAGCGGGCAGATCGAGGGCAGTCATGCCGTTCCTTCGGGAGAGGAGAGCGATGACACCCACAACACCTGAGTTGCTGTTTGCAATCCAGCTAGCCGTAGTGATCCCCGTCACACGCCGTCCGCTGGGTCCGGCGGAGGCGGGCTGGCCCATGATGGGGGCATGGCGGAGGGGATTCTGGAGTTGGCCCAGGAGCTGATCGAGGTCAGCCGACTGGTCGAGGACGACGACGTCGCCACGACGCTGGGGCGGTTCGTCAGTCGCGTGGTGCGGACGGTGCCGGACTGCGAGGAGGCGTCGATCAGCGTGCTCGTTGGCGGCAAGGCGGAGACTGTTGCTCGGTATCACCAGACGACCGACGAGTCCGCCGAGCCGGCCCGGGCCGCGCTCGCCGAGCGGATGGTCGAGGCGGACGGGCCGTTGTACGAGACGATGACGTACGGCGAACCGCACCGGATCGGCGATTTGGCGGCGGACCACCGCTGGCCGGAGTTCGCGGCGAGTGCGATCAACGCCGGATACCGCAGCTGCCTGTTTCTCCCGCTACCCGCGGTGACCGGTGGTTCCGCTGCGGCGTTCAGTTTGTTCTCACCCACGAAGGACGCGTTCGGGAGTACGTCGTACGACGTCGTGCTGCTGTTCGCACTGCATGCCGGAGTGGCCTTCGACAACGTGCAGTTGTTCAACGACAGCCGGACACTGGTCGAGCAGTTGCGGACCGCCATCACGACCCGGACGGTGATCGGTCAGGCGCAGGGGTTGCTGATGCATCGGTACGGGCTCACGTCCGAGGTGGCGTTCGACGTCCTGAAGCGGTGCTCGATGGACGCCAACGTCAAGCTCCGGGAGGTGTCGGTCGACCTGGTGCAGGCACAAGATGTGGGCCAGCTGTCAGCGGCGCTCCGAAAGTACGGCCTGCAGTCCGAGGATGGGACCGAGCTGCCGCCGAGTCAGTGACCTCACTACAGCATGCAGGAAACGCGGCGTAGTGCTGAGGATACGCAACTGCACTATGGACCCGGCGTCTGAGCCTCGGGTCTCGACGACACGCCCCCAAGGCATCGAGACTGACCGCATGGGTGGGGGAATGGTGTCGATGTTGTTCTCGGACATCGAGGGGTCGACCGTACTGCTCCGGCGCCTGGGTGACAGGTACCTGGACGCGCTGGAAGGACATCGGCGCATCCTGCGTGACGTCTGGGCGACGTACGGCGGGACCGAGATGGGGACCGAGGGCGACAGCTTCTTCGTCGTCTTCCCGAAGGCCGCGGATGCGGTCGCCGCGGCCGTCGACGGGCAACGCGGACTGAACGAACACTGCTGGCCCGGTGGTGAGCGGCTCCGGGTGCGGATGGGGATCCATACCGGTACGCCGGGCGTGTACGACGGCGACTACTGGGGAATGGACGTCCACCTGGCGGCCCGGATCGCGGCCGCGGCGCACGGCGGGCAGGTGATCGTGTCAGCGGTCACGGGCCGGCTCACGCAACTGCCGGACGGCGCCACCCTCCGCGACCTGGGTACCCACCACCTGAAGGACATCCCCGAACCGGAGCACCTCCTCCAAGTCACCGTCGAAGGGCTCCAGTCCGACTTCCCGCCACCCCGCACCCTCGGTACGCCGACCAGCCTGCCGGCCACGGCCACTCCACTGCTCGGCCGCGAACCCGACCTCGCCCGCATCACCGGCCTGCTCGACGAACCGGAGGTCCGGCTGGTCACGCTGACCGGACCGGGTGGGGCGGGGAAGACGCGGCTGGCGGTGGGTGTGGCCAACGAAATGACGAGCCGATTTCCGGGCGGCGTGTACTTCGTTCCGCTGGCGTCCGTGACATCCGGGGAAGTGATGTGGACGTCGATCGCCGAAGTGCTCGACGTCCCGCCCCAGCAGCGTAAACGGGTCACGGCCTACCTGGCCGAGCGCACGCTGCTGCTCGTACTCGACAACCTCGAGCAGCTACCGGACGCGGACAAGGTCGTTGCCGAGATCATCGAAGGTGCGGCGCACGTCAGGATCGTCGCGACCTCGCGGCGCGCACTCGGCCTGATCGGCGAGTACCAGCATCCGGTGGTGCCGCTCGGGTTGCCGGACGACGAGGCCGACGCCGAGCAGTCGGCCGCCGTACAACTGTTCGTTCAGCGCGCACAGGCCGTCCGGCCCGCCTTCACGCTGACCGCGGACAACGTGGCCGAGGTGGTCGCCATCTGCCGTCGGCTCGACGGTCTCCCGCTCGCAATCGTGCTCTGCGCACCGCGGATCCGGTTGCTCAGCGTCAAGGAACTGCTGGCCCGGATCGACCAGGCTCTCGACATCACGTCGACGAGCAGTGTGACCCCGGAGCGGCAGCGCACATTACGCGAGACCATCGCCTGGTCCTACGACCTGCTTGGTCCGGAACACCGATCGCTGTTCCGCCGGCTCGCAGTCTTCTCCGGTGGCGCCGATTTCGCCGCGATCGAGGCCGTTGCCACCGGCACCGATCCGTTCGACGCCGTGGCCGAGCTCCACGACGCCAACCTGGTCACGCTGTCCGACAGTCCTGATGGCAGCACCCGGATCACTCTGCTGGAGACGATTCGCCAGTACGCCGATGACGAGCTGCGGGCCACCGACGAGGCCGACCTGGTGCGTGGCAAGCATGCGACCTACTTCGCCGGCCTGGCGGAGAATCTCGAGACTCTGAAAAGGTCGAGGTACGACGCGGCTCTCGAACGTGCCGAGACCGACCTCGACAATTTCCGCGCCGCCCTCGGCTGGGCCGCCGAGCAGGACGTCCCCACCAGTCTCCGGTTGTGCTCGGCCGTCGGCTGGCTGTGGTTGGTCGGCGGGTCCTTCGCGGAGAGCCGCCGCTGGCACGAGTACGTCGTCGCCCGGGCCGGAACCTCGTCCTCGCCGGTCCTGGCCGCTTGCCTCCGCGGGCTGAGCAATGTCCTTCTCGTGCAGGGCGAAGCGAGCCGCGCCCACGAGATCGCGGTTCGCGCCCTGGAGATGGCGCGGGAGCTGGAGGATCCGGCCGGCATCGCGTTCGGGATGACGGTGCTCGGCACGGTGCAACGCCGGCAAGGCGATCTCGAGGCGGCGCAACGAACCCTTGCGGAGGCCGTCGAGCGACTTCGTCACGTCGACGACGAGTGGCGGCTGGCGCGCGTACTCAGCCACCTCGGCGGCGTCGAGGAGGAACTGGGCAAGTTCGATCGCGCCGAGGAACTGCTGCGTGAGTCGCTCGCGATCACCGAGGTGCTCGGTGACACGCACGAAGTCGCCGTCCAAGGCCAGAATCTGGCGTACCTGCTCACGCTCGCCGGCCGCGTCGACGAGGCCGGTGAACTGGCTCGCGGACTGGTGCCGACCATTGTGGCACTCGGCAGTCCGACTCTCACGATGGCGTTCTCGAACACGATGATGAACATCCTCCTCCGGCAAGGGGATCCCGTGACTGCCGCTCGGTTGTTCGGTGCGGAGGAGGCGATGGGTGAGCGGCTCGGGATGCCGAACCCTTACCTGGAAGAGGAACTCGAGGAGGCACTCGCCCTCGTCGGCGACGCGATGTCACGCGCGGAGTGGGAGGAGCACCGCCGCGCCGGCCGTTCGGAGCGCGTCGAGGACCTCCTCGGGCGGCTCCCGCTCGGCTGAGTCGCCGGTTGTTGATGGCAACTGTCAAGCGGTTGACCACCGAGAGTGCCGCCGACATACTGCTTTCACCGCCATCGGCGGTTGTGGGGGCAGAGCTTTATCTGGGGAACCATCGAAGTGGGGGGCTCTACTATGCATGCCTTGAGAACGATTCGTGCTGCGCTGGTGACGGCGCTGGTGGGCGCGGGTCTGGTGACCGGCGCCCAGGCTGCGTCGGCCGTTCCGCCGACGAGTGCGATCGAGGTCAGTACGACGTCGGTCCAGCAGGGGCAGACGTTCACGGTCACCCAGACCTTGTACAACGACCGCGATTTCACGGTCACGGGTGGGAAGGCCACGCTGTACGCCAAGGAGACGTCGCTGCCCGGTCTGGTCGACCTGGTGTCGTGCCCGGGCGCGTTCGCCTGTGACACGTTGGGCGGGAGCGTCCGCGGCGGCGTCGCCGACGTTCCGGCGGGCGAGTCCCGGACGGTGGTGTTCACCTTCCGGGTCAAGGACGACGCCCCGGTCGGGACCATCACGCTGCAGCATCAGTTCGTCGGGGAGAACTACGCGTTCGAGACCTTCGACGGGCCGACGCTGACCATCACGCCGACGCCGCACGAAGCCGACGTCGCGGTGAGCCTGGCCGCGTCGGTGCGCGCGTCCCGGGTCACCTACACGGTCACGATCAAGAACGTCGGTCCGGACGACGCGACCAACGTGCGCGTGGTCGGCGCGGTCCCGACCCGGCTCACGTACGCCGCCGGCGGGACCTGCACGCGGGTGGGCACGACGCGGAACGTGAACTGTGATGTCGCGTCGCTGGCCAGTGGCGCGAGTACGACACGGACCTTCGCGGCCGATGCCAATCTGCTGACGGTCGGCTTGCTGCAGGCAACGGCCCAGCGGACGGCGAGCGCGCCGGCCGACCCGGTCGCCGCCAACGACAAGGCGGTCCGGAACTGTACTGCGCTGCTGCTGATCGTGCGGTGCTGACGTCGTCCTGAGCTAGCCAACCGGCCGGCGGCCGCGGGTTCTCGAAACCCGCGGCCGCCGGTCTTTTGCTGTCTGCATCTTGCATCGAGGGGCGGGAGGGGTTTACGGTCCCCGTTAACGTTTAAGTGAGTGTAACTGAGCACTTCCACATGATTTGGAGCAGCTATGATCAGTCGTCGGCGGTTCTTGCAGGTGACGGGCGCGGCGATCGCCGGATCCACGCTGGCGGCCTGCGGTGACGGTGGTACGGCGAACGGCGGTGCGCAGGCGTCCAGCGAGCTCACGCTGCCGACGTACAAGCCCTTCGAAGGGCTGCGGCCGGATCTGCCGGGCGCGGAGTCGGGGCTGGAGCCCGGGTTCCTGAAGTTCCCCTCGGACGCGATCTCCAGCGTCAAGGCGCCGCCGCTGAAGAACGCGGTGACCGCGCTGACCGAGACGTTCGCGACGCCTCCGCCGCCGATGGGCAGCAACGCCATGTGGCAGTCGCTGAACCAGTCGCTCGGCGCCGAACTGCGGCTCACCATCGGCACCGACCCGGGCTACCCGGAGAAGTTCGCCACCCTGCTGGCCAGCGACTCGTTGCCGGACCTGATGTGGCTGCCGCCGAACCAGGGCATCCCGAACATCGGGCCGATGCTCGAGGCCAAGTTCCAGGACCTGACCAAGTACCTGTCCGGCGACGCCGTCCTGGAGTATCCGAACCTGGCCGCGCTGAAGCCGGCCTCGTGGCGGACCGCGGTGGTGAACGGGAAGATCTGGGGCGCGCCGATCCCGTCGACGCCGTTCGGCCAGGTGATGATGGGCAACCCGAAGACCTGGGCGAAGGTCGGCGGTCTGCAGTGCTCGACCGCGGACGAGTTCTTTGCCAAGTGCAAGGAACTGACCAACGGCACCAACTACGCGCTCGAGCCGGCGATCATCAACATGCTGCATATGTTCGGCGAGTGGTTCGGTGCCCCGAACAACTGGCGGGTGAACCAGGACCGCTCGCTCACCCACCTGTACGAGACCGACAACTACCGGGCCGCGGTCGAGTACGCAGCCAAGCTGTGGGCGGCCAAGGTGTTCTACCCCGACCTCAACCTGGCCGACGCCACCCCGAAGACCGTGAACGGCCAGATCGCCGCGCAGGTCACCGTCGGCCCGCGCGCGACCGCCGACTTCCGGGCGCTGGACCCGACGCTGTTCGTGGACACGATGATCCCGTTCGGCCATGACGGCAAGGCGAAGCCGGTCTACGACATGGGCTACGGCACGGTCGGGTTCACGCCGTTCAAGAAGACCGACGAGGGCCGGATCCGCGAGCTGCTCGCGCTGATGGACTACCTGTCCGCGCCGTTCGGGACCAAGGAGTACCTGCAGAAGAACTTCGGTGTCGAGGGCAAGCAGTACGAGCTCGACGCGCAGCAGAACCCGGTCCTGACCAAGGCCGGCACCCAGCAGGCGCCCGGTCTGGTCAGTGCGCTGCAGATCATGACCGCACCGGAGAGCGTGATCTTCAACCCGGCGTACCCCGAAGACACCAAGAAGATCTACGCGACCGAGCAGAAGCTGCTCGAGCACGCGATGCGGAACCCGACCGCCGGAACCTACTCCGACACCAGCAGCAAGGTCGGCCCGAAGCTGACCGCGGCGTTCCGCGACACGATCGTCGACATCGTCACCGGCCGGCAGAAGATCGACGCGTACGACGCCGCGCTCAAGCGCTGGAAGTCCGGCGGCGGTGACAAGATGCGCGACGAGTTCGCGGCCGTGCTGCCGGCGAGCGTGCCGGTCACCGGGTCCTGACCGATGCTGAAACGAGCTGCCTCGACGGCCCGGGTGAAGACCGGTCTGCCGTTCGCGGTGAAGTGGCGCCGGGACTGGCAGATGGTGCTGCTGATGATCCCCGGGGTCGTCTTCCTGCTGGTGTTCTTCTACCTGCCGGTGCTGGGCAACGTGGTCGCGTTCCAGGACTTCCAGCCGTACCTCGGCATCATGCACAGCGAGTGGAACGGCCTGCAGAACTTCGTCAATCTCTACGGCAACCCGGACTTCTGGGACGCCTTGCGGAACACGTTGCTGCTGGCCGCCGTACAGCTGCTGCTGTTCTTCCCGGTGCCGATCGGGCTGGCGCTGATCGTCGACTCGCTGGTCAGCAACCGGATCCGGCGGTGGTTCCAGACGATCGCGTACCTGCCGCACTTCCTGTCCTGGGTGCTGGTGGTCACGCTGTTCCAGCAGTCGCTCGGCGGGGCAGGTTTCGTCAACAACCTGCTCCGGCAAGCGGGCCTGGATCCGATTCCGTTCATGACGAACCCGGACACGTTCCCGCTGCTCGTGGTGGCGCAGCTGGTCTGGAAGGACGCCGGCTGGGCGATGATCATCTTCCTGGCGGCGCTGACCACCGTGGACGTCGCGCTGTACGAGGCGGCCGCGGCGGACGGCGCCGGCCGCTGGCGGCGGCTGTGGCACATCACGCTGCCGTCGCTGCGGAACGTCATCGTGCTGCTGCTGATCCTGCGGATCGGCGACATCCTCAGCGTCGGGTTCGAGCAGTTCATCCTGCAGCGTGATTCGGTCGGCCCGGGTGCGGCCGAAGTACTGGACACGTTCACGTACTACGCGGGCGTCGTCGGCGGCGACTGGAGTAGCGGCGCGGCGGCCGGCCTGGCGAAGGGAGTGGTCGGGGCGTTGCTGTTGTGGGGTGCGAACTCGCTCGCGCACCGCCTCGGCGAACCAGGCATCTTCCAGAAACGAGGTGGCTCGTGAGGCCTGTGTGGAAGGAGAAGCCGGCGCCGGCGTACCAGTCGATCAAGGCGGTCGTGCTGGGTGGCTTCGCGCTGGTGATCGTGGTCCCGATCCTGGTGGTGATCTCCACGTCACTCGCCAGCGATCGCGACATCATCGATGCGGGCGGGTACGTGCTGTGGCCGTCGCATCCGACGCTGAAGGCGTACCAGACGTTGTTCAGCGGCGGCCTGATGGGCCGGGCGATCATGGTCAGTGTCTTCGTGACACTTGTCGGTACGGCGATCGCACTCGCGGTCACCATCGCCTTGGCCTACGCGACCTCGCGGCCCGTGCTGTTCGGGCGGCCGGTGTTGCTGATGGTGTTGTTCACCTTGCTGTTCGCGCCGGGGATCATCCCGATGTTCCTGGTGGTGAAGCAGCTCGGGCTGCTCGACAGCCTGTGGTCGCTGATCCTGCCGGGCGCGTTGGGTGCGTTCAACTTCGTTGTCCTGCGCACCTTCTTCATGAACGTGCCCGGTGAGCTGCTGGAGAGCGCGCGGATCGACGGCGCGAGCGACTTCACCATCCTGCGACGGATCGTGATGCCGTTGTCGAAGGCGGTGATCGCCGTCGTCGGGCTGTTCTACGCGGTCGGGTTCTGGAACGCGTTCTTCAACGCGTTGCTGTACCTGAACGACACGTCGAAGTGGCCGGTGCAGGTGATCCTGCGTACGTACGTCCTGCAAGGCAAGTCGTTGTCCGCGGACCAACTCGGGGTGGAACCGCTGCCGCAACCACAGTCCCTGCAGATGGCCGTCGTGGTGGTCGCGCTGGTGCCGATCGCGCTCGTGTACCCGTTCCTGCAGCGGCATTTCACCAAGGGTGTCATCACAGGCGCGGTCAAGGGCTGACTCTGTCTGCGAGAATCGGTGGTATGTCCACACCTGCGACTGATCGGCCGACGCTGCGGATGGTGGCGAAGGAGGCCGGCGTCTCGGTCGCGACCGTGTCCTACGTGCTGTCCGGACGGCACCGCAGCCACACCATCAAGGACTCGACCGCGGACCGGGTCCGCGAGGCGGCCACCCGGCTCGGGTACCGCCGCAACGACGCGGCGCGGGCGATCCGGACCGGCAAGTCGGACCTGGTCCTGCTGTCGCTGAGCGTGCTGGCCGATCCGTGGTCGCAGGCGGTCGCGGAGACGGTCAGCGCGGCGGTCAGCCCGCTCGGGAAGACCGCGTTGATCGTTGCCGACGGCGACTGGCGGACCGTGCTGTCGAACCGGACGCCCGACGTGATCTTCATCGACAGCGTCAGTCCGGACGCGCAGCAGATCGCGGAGCTGGAGGCCTTCGCGGCCCAGGGGGTGCAGATCGTCGCGTTCAGCGAGACGCTCGAGCCGCGCGGCTTCGACGTGATCCGCTCCGGTGCCGAGCCGCGCTGCCACCTCGCCGTGGAGCACCTGCTCGAGCACCACGACCGGGTCGGCGCGCTCACCTCGCGAACCACCGGATTCGCCAGGTACGACGCCTACCTGAACACGCTCCGCGCCGCCGGCAAGCCGATCCGGGACGAGGACATCGAGGTCTTCGAACGGCATCCGGAGGGCGCGTACCGGGCGGCGATGGCGTTGCTGAGCAAGCCCGACCGCCCGACGGCGATCTACTGTACGACGGACTTCGCCGCGATCGCCGCGGTCCGGGCGGCGCACCGGCTGCGGATCGACGTACCCCGGGGTCTGGCCGTGGTCGGCGTCGGGAACACGCCCGAGGGCGAGCATCTGGACCCGTCCCTGTCGACAGTCGGACCGGTTGGTTTCAACGAGGCGCTCGCCCGGATCATCGTCGGCCGGCTGACCGACCGCGAGGGCGCACCGGGCGAGACCTTCGACTTCCCCTGGCAACTCATCGTCCGCGACTCCTCCAGGGTGGTCCCGGGGTGAAGGGCTGGGAGCCGGTGACGGTCGGGGAGTCCGACACCTCGGTGTACCGGCGTGGTGAGGTCTTCGGGAAGTGTTGTGGGCCGGCCGGTGTGCTCGAGTTGCGCGACGAGCGGGACCGGGTGGAGTGGCTCGCGGGGACCGGCATCCCCGGCGCGACTGTGGTGGATTGGGTGGAGTCGGCGGACGGCGCGCGCCTGATGACGACCGCGGTGCCTGGTGTGCCTGGTGACTCGCTCCCTCCGGCGGCTCACGTGGGTGCGGCGGAGAGCCTCGGCCGCGTCCTGCGTGACCTGCATTCGCTCACCGGCTGCCCGTTCGAGCGGCCGCTGGCGTCGGTGGTCGCGCTCGCGGAGGACGTCGTACGGCGGGACGCGGTCAACCCCGCCTTTCTCACCGATGAGTGGCGGAAGCTGAAGCCGTCGGAGTTGCTGGACCGAGTAGTTGCCGAGCGCCCCTATGTGGAGAGCGTACTGGAGCCGGTCGTCTGCCATGGGGATGCGTGCTTGCCGAACGTCTTCTTCGACCCCGCGACGCTCGAGGTCACCGGCTTGATCGATCTCGGTCGCCTCGGGATCGCAGATCGCTACTCGGATCTGGCCCTCACGGTGATTCAGCTGCACGACGAGTGGTCCGCCGACCCCGCGCCGTTCCTCTCGGCCTACGGCCTGCCGGACGCGGACCCGCGCCGGTTGGAGTTCTTCCGGCTGCTTGACCCGCTCACCTGGGGCTGACCGCCGTACTGTGGGCGGATGGACATCCCGGTCGAGGTCGTCGCGCTGATGGTGTCGCGCGTGCACGCCTTCGAGGGCAGGCCGCAGGACGGTCCGCGGCCGGATCCGGAGCCGGTCGGGCGTTCGGAGATCGAGGTCCGCGCCGACCTGGGGATCGTCGGCGATCGCTACTTCGGGCAGACGGTTCACCGGAACGCCGCGGTCACCTTCGTGGACGCTGCCTCGCTGGATCAGTTGGCCCGCGACCTGGAGCTGCCGGCGGTGCCTGATCCGCTGCTGATGCGCCGCAACATCGTTCTCCGTGGGTATCCAATAGACGCCCTCGCCGCTCACCGGACTCCCGACGGCGCCCCCGTTCCCGGCCGCCGTTTCACGCTCGACACCGGCAGCGGGCCGATCACGTTCCAGGCCAACCGTCCCGCCAACCCGTGCGGCTGGATGGATATCGCCGTCGCTCCCGGTGCTTTCAAAGCTCTCCGTGGCCACGCCGGCATCCGTACGACGCCTCTGACGTCTGGCACCCTCCGCGTCGGCCCGGCCGCGCTCACCCTGCTGGACTGAGCCTTTTCGGGCGGTTTTCGGTGCGACGGCTTACCGTCGGAGGGTGAGGCTGGTGGCGGGACTGTTCGTGGTGGCGGCTGGGCTGGTCGCGTGCAGTGATGTGCCGCCCACCGGCGCGGTGTCACCCACGCCCACTCCCACCCGATCCGCCGAGCCGACTACGTCCACCCCGACGCCCACCGTGCCCTCGAGCCCCAGCTCATCTGTCGCGCCGACTACGCCGGTTTCACCGGTTTCCCGGGCGGTCAGCATGGCCATTCCGGCGATCGGGGTGCGGGGGTTGCGGGTGGTCGCCTACACGGGTACGGCGGATGATCGCGCCGGGACCGTGATCCAGAATCGTGGCGTTGCGGCCAGTCCGCGAGGCCGCGCGGGTGGGGTGGGACCGGGGGAGGTGGGGAACTTCATCATCACCGGGCATCGGACCAGTCACGGGAAGCCGCTCGCGCGGGCCCCGGAGTTGGTTAACGGGGACCACATCCTGGTGACCGCGGGCGGGACCGTCTACGACTACGTGGTGACCCGGACGATGACGATCTCGTTCCGCAAGCCGGCCGAGCTGGCTCAGCAGAACGCCGCCGTACCGGGCCGGCCGGGCGTGACGCCGACGCGGGCGATGATCACGATCTCTACCTGCGCCACCCCGGAGGACCACGCGGCCGGCAACTTCTGGCACGACGAACTGGGCAACCCCGAACACCGCATCAACAAGATCGGCACCCTCATCTCCACTCGTCCCGCTTGACTCGGTGGGCGCCGGTGGGGTTGACGTGGAAGACGAAGCCGTGGGGTGTGGTCCATTCCAGGGTCTTGTCGTCGAGACGGCGCACCTTCCAGCCGTGGGCGTGGGTCTTGACCCGGTGGCTGAAGCGGCCTAGGGGCGCGAGATTCGTTGTGCTGGTTTGACCTGGTGGGCCGAGCGGGTCGTAGGGCTGGATGTGGTCGAGGTCGATGGTGCGGTTGGTTTCTCTGTTGCCGTAGGGGAAGAGTTCGACCGGGTGGGTGAGTTTGATGCGTTCGCGGATCCGGTCGGGGACCTCGTAGGCGTCGACGCTGACGGCGTCGTTGAGGTCGATGACTGGCTTGACGGTGTAGGGGCCATAGCCGATCAGTTCGGTTAGTTGGTCGGCGAGGAGTGGGCCGATGGTTTCGGCGCGGAGTACGCCGGTGCCGGTGGCGAGGGTGTGGTCGGTGAGGTGAACGTAGATCTCGGTCTGTCCCGGGCGCACCCGTCCGCCTCGACCGCCCGCTCGGTCGGCGCCGTCGGTGGCGGGGTTGGTGTAGGCGTCTTGTTTGATATGGGCTAGCCGGGCGTCGAGTGCGCGTCGGGCGGCGGCGTCGAGGGGTTCGCCGTCGTCGTCGGGATCGGCGCACGGTGCGGGATCGAACGGCTCGATCGCCTCCGTGAACGGGGCATCAAGCGGATCGGGCAGATCACTGGACCCGGGATGCGGCGCGTCCCGGTCGGCATCGTCGTCCGGGCAGGGCTCACCCGCCAGGCCACCCACATCGGCCAGCAGATCCTCATCACCACTGCCCGCAGCCCCAGGGTCACGGTCGCCGCCTCCGGACCACGCCTCCGGGTCGGCCGACAGGTTGGTGCTGGAGTGTGTCGCCGGGTTGTCGCCGGTCGGGCCGGGACCTCGAGCGAGGCCTGTTGGTGCTGGTTCGGGGGCAGGCTCCGGCTGGGGGTGGGTGACGCGGTGGAGGCGGGCTTGGGTGAGGAGTTCTTGGGTGTAGCGGGCGTCGGCGATGATGCCGACGGCTTCCGCGCGGCGCACCTGAACCCGGCGGGTGTCGCCGAAGATCTTCAGGGCGTCGGCAATGGCCGCGATGGTGGCATCGTTGCGAGCGATCGCAGCGGCGGCGGCCGTGATGTACATCGTTCTCGTGCCGTGGTCGTTCGACCGGCCCACAAACACGCCACGCTCGCGCGCCTTCTCCTCAGCCTCGGCACGGGCGGCGGCGGGATCGGCATGCATCTTCGCGGCGGTGACGATCTTGTTCAGCCGGTACGGCGTCAGCGAGTCGACGACCGGCGCGACCCGCTGATCGACATAGCTGGCGGCCTCCTCGGACAGCTTCGAACACTCCGCCACGATCCGACACGCCTTCCATGGGGTCGCCTCACCGGCCCGGACGCAGGCCCAGGTGAACGGGAACCGGTGCCGCAACGCCAGCGCCTGACCTATGAAGTCGGCCGCTACACCCGGCGAGATGCCCTGCACAACACCGAACTCGGCCACCGCGAACTCCGCAATCGGCGGGCACCCCGCACCACCCAGCACGACCGCTCGTTCCCGGCCGTCACACGAGCGGCGACCCGGACGAGCAGCGCAGGCGTCGGGGTGGTGGCGGTCGGCATAGACCAAGGCGTGTTCGAGGAGCCGCGCGTCGCGGCGCCTGGCCTCGGCGCGGTGCTCGGCGGCCGACTCCAGCAGGTCGGCCGTCGACAGCGTCGCCAAGTCTCCTTCGAACATGTGTTCTATTGTACGCGCAGAGTGATGAGCCTTCAAATCCCTTGTCCACAAGGGAGAAACCGCGTCAGTCGATGATGCGCCAAGTGCCGGTCGACCTCGGCTTGTGGCTGAGGTCATGCGGGCAGGCCACGGTACTGGGGGCTTGCCTCGGCATCGGGTGGGCCGCGTCCTGCTCGATGCTGACCGGAACCACCGGGCGGTCGAGCAGCCGACCCCCTGCTTTCCGCCCATCCCACACGAGGACCCGAAGACCATGTGGCGTACGGCGGAATGGATGCCATCGGCACCTATCAGCAGACCCGCGTTCAGCGTCGATCCATCCGCCGGCCCAACCCGCAGTCACGGTGGTGATTCCGGCGGCGCAGATGATTGCTCGCGTGTTCCTCCTCAGGTGACGAGCCTCCGCAGGACGGTTGCTGTGCCCGTGCTGCGCGTGCCGAGGCCCCGATGCAGGAGCAGTCCGTCGACGGTGGCCGCGAGTACGGCGGCAGTCGCGGCCGGCTCGGGCACTTCGCGGAGCCGCAGAAAGTCCTCCAGCCGGCCCCGGAAGTCGGCCACCAACGCCGCGAGCTGCTCACGCAGTTGCTCGTCCCGGGTGGCGGCCAGGTAGGCCTCGACGAACAGCAGGGACATCGGGTCGGTGCCGTCGTACTGCTCGACCGAGGCGACCATCGCGTCGACCGCTTCCACCGGAGTCTCGGCTGCCCCGAAGACCTCGTCGGTCTCGGCCAGCACCTGACGCATCGCGGTGACGACCGACTCGGTGAGCACCGCCTGCACGGACGAGAAGTGATAGTGCACGACGCTCGGCGTGACGCCGGCGCGGTCGGCCAGGATGCGGGTGCTCACCGCGGACCAGCCACGCTCGGGGATCAGCTCCGCCGCGGCGGCGAGCAACCTCTGCCGCACCTCCAGACCCCGCGCGGCCGCCGGAGATGGCATCGAATCCTCCTGGACAATTGCCCTGAACAATCGTCCTGTACGATCGCCCAGATTCTAACGCACGCGTCAGCACCTCGACAACAGCGTTCGGGAGCTACTTGCGGCCGAACTTCCACCACTTCGGCTTGTTCATCTTGATCTCGTCGTCGGTGATCGGCGGCGGGACCGGCGGCCGGGACTCCTCGGTGAGGAAGTCGCCGGACTCGGTGTCGTACGGCGTGACGCCGAGGCGGCTGCTGATCTCCATCACGATCGGGATCGAGCGCGGGCCGTCGTTCAGGTAGAAGGTGATGTCGCGGACCTCGACGCCCTTGCCGATGGTCATCTCGACGTCGTACTCCGGACTTCGCAGCGCCAGCCAGGACGGCTTGCTCGCATCCACGTCCGGTACCAACTCGCGGACCACGGCCACCACGTCGGCCGTCGTACCGACCGATGGTGGTTCGTATCCGTCCGGAATGTCGTCGAGGCGGCGTACGCCTCCTGGCCCTCGCATCGCGTACACAGCCCAGCTCATGCCCCCAGCATCCCTCAACCCGGGCCGCCGGGCGACTCGCGGTCTAGGGTTTGCGCGCCGCGAGCATGGCGAAGGTGAGGAGTTCGCCCTGGTCGGTCTCGAGCATGTCGAGGGAGCCGTCGCGTTCACCCCGGTGCTCCGAGACCGCCTGCGCCCAGGCCAGCCAGTCCGCCCAGCCGGACTCCTGCAGTCGCGCCGCCGTGACCTCGACGAGCTCGGTGATCTCCCACTGGAACCGCCACCAGTCCGCGGTGTGCCAGGCGAGCGCCTCCCAGCCGACCACCTTCTTGATGTGGTCGGGGATGTAGCCGAGGTCGCGGACCTCCTGCCGCAGCGCGGGGGTGGCGACGCCGAGCTGCCCACCAGGCTTGAGGAAGCTGGTGATGTAGGCGAGGTAGTTGTCCGCGGTCCCGAAGTACTCGTAGGCGTCGATGCAGACGATCGCGTCGAAGAACTCTCGCGCGAACGGCAACGTGTGCGCCTCCGCCTTCACCGTCACGATCCCGTCCACACCCTGCGACGCGATGGCGGTGGCCGCGTCGGTCGGGTCGATCCACAGATCCGCGGCCCACACCTGTACGCCGTACTCCTTCGCGAGGAAGACCGACGTCGCGCCCTTCCCGGACCCGAGGTCGAGCACGCGCATCCCCGCCCGTAGGTCGAGATCCCGGGCCAGATCCTCCAACAGCCACAACGGATGCGGCCCCATATCGCCGGCGAGCACCCACTCGGCGTCGTACCCGTTCGACCGCGGATACGCGTCCCGCTTCAACTCGACCATCGCCTCACCCTAGCCGCACAGAAACCAGACGTGCCTGGCATTTTCGCCTGCGGTCAGTAGACCGAGTAGCCGCCGTCGATGAGGAGGACGGCGCCGGTCATGAAGGAGGACGCGGGGCTGGCCAGGTAGATGACTGAGGGGGCGATTTCTTCGGGGGTGGCGTAGCGCTGTTGGGGGGCGTCGAGGATCCAGTGTTGCTGGAACTCGGGCTGGTCGACCGGGGACATGTCGGTCCTCACGTAGCCGGGGGCCAGGGCGTTCACGCGGATCCCGTACGGCGCCCACTCGGCGGCGAGGCTGCGGGTCAGGTGGTGGACGGCGGCCTTGGACGCGTTGTACGACGCCTGCCACTGCGGCCGGTTGACGATCTGGGCGGACATGCTGCCGACGTTCACGATCACTCCGCCGCCCGCGTCGATCATCCCGCGGGCCACCGCCGTACTGCAGTTCCACAGCGCGGTCAGGTTGAGGTCCAGCACCTGCTGCCATTCCTCCGGCGGTACGTCGAGCGACGGCCGGTGGATCGCGATCCCGGCGTTGTTCACCAGGATGTCGATCCCGCCGAACTCCCCGGTCACGTCGGCGACGAGGCGGCGTACGTCGTCCGGATCGGTGATATCGGCCTGCACCGCAAGTCCGCGCCGGCCGCGGGCCTCGATCTCACCGACGACCGTCGCGTTCCGATCGGCGTCGCGGGCGGTGATCGCGACGTCCGCGCCGGCCTCGGCCAGAGCGAGGGCGAACGCACGGCCCAGACCGCGGTTTCCTCCGGTGATCAGGGCCCGTTTGCCCTTGAGGGCGAAGGTTTCCAGGGCGTTCATGTGACTCCTTACTCGAAGTAACTTCCCGCTGGGAACGGGTAGCGAAACGATGTCAATAGCTGCAAAGCGGTTTCCGCAAGGGTGGTTCAGGGCTTAGCATCCCGTTGGTTCGGGACAGGGGCATCCCGATAGTCAGTGGGTGGACCGGTGAATCCGGTACTGGGGAGAAGCGGGGAGTTCATGGCGGACAAGCCGGCGCCGAAGCCTGGCCACTTTCTGCCGGGCGGCGAAGGTGAGCAGGGTGCCAGAGGGGACGAGTCTCAGCCGGGGATCGCGGCGCCGCGGGTGGGCGCGGACGGGACTCCGGCAACGCCGCGGCTGGGTGACGGCGGTTCCACGCCGCTGACCGCCCCGACGCCGCGGCTCGGAGGCGAGGCGCCGCCGACGCCGCCGCAGCTGAAGGGCACCCGGATCGACCCGAAGCGTCCTGGCCTGGCCGGGTCGCGCATGGGTCCGCCGCCACCCGATGACCCGGCGGCAGCGGCGTACCGGGCCGTCTTCCACCCGGACCCGATCCCGTTCGTTCCGAAGAAGCGGTCCAAGGCCCTGGTCGCCGCGGTCGTCGTCGGGGCGCTCGTCATCGTCGGTGGCGGGGTCGCGTTCGCTGCCAAGGTGCTCTCGTCGTACGACGACTTCGTCGCCAACCCGATGGGATCGCCGTCGGTCCGGTCACCCGGCGAGCCCACGACCACCGCACCGGGTGCCAAGGCGACGCCGGATGCCGACGTGGTCGCGAAGAACCCGCTCTACACGGCCGGCAAGCTGCCCGTGGTCAAGTGCCAGGAGCCCGCGTTCCGGCCGACCTCGAAGGAGAACGTCCGCTCCTACTACCAGGCCCTGATCGCCTGTATGGACAAGGCGTGGAAGCCGACCGTCGAGAAAGCTGGGTTCGAGTTCCGGTCGCCGCGGCTGATCGTCTTCGACGAGGGCCAGGAGACGGCGTGCGGCGTCCAGAAGACGGTCGCGCAGTACTGCCAGGACGAGCAGGGCGGCAGCGTCACGATGCCGTGGCAGGACCTGATGGACGAGTACCCGAAGCACAAGGCGGCGAGCCGCGTCGAGATGGCCATGTCGCTCGGCTTCGTGTACGGCGCCCACGTGCAGAACCTGGCCGGGATCTTCGAGTCCTCCGACAACCTTCGCGACACCGCGGCGAACACGGCCGGGCAGTTGGAGCAGGACCGCCGGGCCGCGCTGCAGGCGAACTGCTTCTCCGCCGTCTTCTTCGGCGCGGCCAAGGCGACCTTCCCGTTGCGCGGTGAGCTGCTGCACCAGTGGACCTGGCTGATCCAGCACGGCGGCGACGAGCACTCCAAGGACAAGGTCCGCGACCACGGCTCCGCCAAGAGCCTGACCCTGTGGATGAACCAGGGCTTCGCCGGCAGCGATCCCGCCACCTGCAACACTTTCGTGGCAGCACCCGCCAAGGTCAGCTGACGGAGACGACGATGAGGACGACCGATGCCTGAGGACGACGCCGACACCGGTTCCTCACCCACCGCCGGAGCGGGTACGGCGGGGAGCGCGAATCCTCGGCCCGGACACTTCCTGCCCGGCGGCTCCGGCGATGTGCTGACCGACAGCGACCTGGCCGCGGCGCGCCCGCTCACCGCGAACCGTCAGCAGCCCCTCGGCCTCGGCAAGGCGCGTGACCTCTCGACGCGCGACGAGAGTCTGCGGCGCAAGGCCCGTCCGCTCCCTGTCGACCCCAACGCGGTCAGCGAGTACAGCGGACCTCCCGTGGCGCCGCTCACCTGTGCCCCGCTGACACCGCTGACCAGGACCCGTCGTCAGGGCGGATCCCGCGTCGGCTGGCACTCGAACCCGTCCCGCGCCGGCGCCCAGTTCTCCGCCGAGCCGCCGCCGGTCAAACCACCACGCCACTACTCGAAGGCCGTCATCGCCGGCCTCTCCGCCCTGATCCTGATCATGCTCACCGGGGCCACCGTCGCCGGCTTCAAAATGATCGACTCCTACGGCAGCCAGGTCGACAACCCCCTGGCCCGCCCGTCGATCAAGAAGTCCGAAGCCCCCCTGCCGACCCCACCAGACCCCACGTACACCGTCACGGTCCCGTCGATTCCCGACATGGTCCGGCTGCAGAAGAACAAGATCTACGCCGTCGGCAAACTGCCCGCGGTCAACTGCAAAGAGCCGGCCATCAAGCCGAACTCGCAGTCCGCGATCCTCAACTACTACAAGGCTCTCCTGCCCTGCCTGAACAAGGCGTGGCAGCCGGTGGTGACCAAGGCCGGGTACGACTTCCGGCCGCCGAAGGTGGTTCTGCAGAGCAGCCAGGCGACCACCGAGGACGACTGCACCGGTGAGGCGGACACCGCGTACTACTGCAGCGACGACGAAAGCATCAACATCAGCTGGAAGAACGACCTGGAGAACTTCAAGGACGACCCCCTCGGGGCCCGGGTCTGGATGCTCGACACGCTGGCCCACGAGTACGGCCACCACGTGCAGCAGATGACAGAGATGATCACCGCCTCCTTCTCCCGCGAAGGCTGGACGAAGTCGAAGTCGATGAAGCTGGAGTGGGCCCGCCGGCGCGAACTGCAGGCGACCTGCTTCGGCGCGGTCTTCCTCGGCGCGAACAAGAAGGCGCTCGGCCTGAGCGGCGAGAAGCTGCACGTGTGGGAGTGGGAGACCCAGCACAGCGGCGACGAGTACAACCCGAAGAAGATCCGTGACCACGGTTCCCGCAAGAGCCAGTGGGTCTGGGCCGGTCCCGCCTTCAAGTCCACCAGCCCGGCTTCCTGCAACACCTTCAGCGCCCCGGCCGCAAAGGTGAGCTGATGTCCAGTACCGCGAAGAGCGCGGGTCTCGCGGTCGTCGCCGTACTTGCTGCGTCACTCACCGGAGCGTGTGAACAGCCCACGGTCGCCGATACTTCGCCGATAACGATCTTCCCGACGCCAACACCTGAGCCGACACCTACGCCGTCAGCCGCTCCGACCACGCCCGTCGCGAAGCCTCCCGAGCCGGTCTGGATCGATCCGTCCCTCGGCGTACTGACGAGCAAGCTCTACACGGCGGGAAAGGTATCGGCGGTGCGGTGCGTGCTGCCGCGGCCGGATCTGACGTCCAAGGCGGGGATGTTTCGGTACGCCCGGGTGCTCGTCACTTGCATGGACAAAGCCTGGGCGCCGGTGGTCGAGCGCTCCGACGCGTACTTCGTGGCGCCTGAGGTCTTTGCCTACAGCCTGCGCAACCTGTCAGCCACTCCCGAGTGTGCGGACCCACCCAAGGAGGCCATCGCCTTCTACCACCAGAGCGGGAAGGCCGGGAAGATCTGCTTCGAGTGGGAGCCCTATCTCGATCCGGACGACCCGGTCCGAGGGCTGATCGACTTCCAGCTGACGCTGTCGCATGAGTACGGTCACCATGTCCAGCAGTCGGTCGGCATCCTCACTTGGTACTACCGCTCTCAGACGGCAACCGGCCTGCTGGAGGACGAACGGCGAATGGAACTGCAGGCGAGCTGTCTGGGTGCCGCGTTCCTGGGCGCCAACAAGAGCACCTTCCAGCTCACCGGCCGCCGCCTCGCCATCTGGCAGGACATCCTCCGGCATGACGGTGACGACTACAACCAGACCACGTTCCGCGATCACGGCTCCGGCGCGAACCACGCCTACTGGACGAACCGCGCCTTCTCCTCGATCGACCCAGCCTCCTGCAACACCTTCGCCGCGCCGGCCAAGCGGGTCAGCTGAGCTTGAGCTTGAAGCCCTCGTGGGAGTTGGTGAAACCCAGACGGTCGTAGAAACGGTGGGCGTCGGTGCGGGTCTTGTCCGACGTGAGTTGGACCAGGGTGCAGCCGCGAGTACGGGACTCGTCGATCGCCCACTGGATGAGCGTCGTACCGAGGCCGGAGCCGCGGGCCGGGGCCGCGACGCGGACGGCTTCGATCAGGCCGCGCGACGAGCCGCGGCGGGACAGGCCGGGGATGATCGTGAGCTGGAGCGTGCCGATCACTTCGTCGTCGCGTTCAGCAACGACGAGGACCTGGTTCGGGTCGGTGTCGATGAGCTCGAAGGCCTTCAGGTACGGCGTCAGGTCGTCGACCGACTCGCGGGTCGCGCCGAGCTGGTCGTCGGCGATCATCTGGACGATCCCGGCGACATCGGCGGCGGTGGCACGGCGGATCACGACATCGGTCATGACCACAGCATCTCAACTGGCTGAAGCGGTTCAGCAGCTGGGGTAACGACCGTCGTACCGAAACGGTCGTTGCCTTATGCAAACAGTCTTCGTTGTGGCACACGCCTGGGACGATTGGTCTCGCTTTCGGCCTCGGCGGCCGGGAGATGGCCGGCCGGGCCCTCACCAACCTGTTCGACCGCGACACGATGGTCAAGCCGTCCGGTTATCTGACGGGCGGCATCCTCGCGGATGCCGCCCGTTTCAGAGGGTGGCGCTTGTGGTGGGGAAGCGGCCGCCTAGGAGGCGGGTGGCTTGTTCGGCGGATTCGACCAGGAGGTCCAGCCAGTCGAGGCAGCGGTCCAGGGGCATGCGGATGGTGGGGCCGCTGATGGTGAGGCAGCCGGCCAGCTCGCCGTTGGCTTTGAAGACGGGGACCGAGAGGCCGGAGGCGCCTTGTTCACGTTCGCCGATGGTGATCGCGTAGCCGTCGGCGCGGGTCTGCTTGATCACCGCGGCGAGTTCGTCCGCGCTGGTGATGGTGCTGTCGGTGATCGGCCCGAGCGGCTGCGCGAGTACCGACCGGGCGAGTGAGTCGTCCCAGGCCAGCAGGACGCGACCGGCCGATCCCGCGTGCAGCGGCATGATCTTGCCGACGTGCATCTCCCGGCGGAGCGAGTGGTTGGTCTCGGCGAGGGCCACGCAGACCCGGTGACCCTGCTCGGCCCGGAAGAACGAGGCCGTCTCGCCGGTGACGTCGCGCAACTGGCGCAGTACCGGCACGATCAGGTCGAGGACGTCGACGCCCTTCACCGCGGGCGCGGCCCAGTACGCCATCTTGACGCCGACCCGCACCTGGTCGCCCTGCCGGTCCAGGAAGCCGAGCGCGACCATGTTCGTCACGAGCCGCTGCACGGTCGAGGTCGGGAACCCGGTGGCGTCGCGGATCTCGCCCAGGCTCAACGCCGGCCGGTCGAGCGAGAACGCGTCCAGAATCTCCCCGATCTTGCCGAGCACCAGAAGAGGCTGCCCGTTCCCACCACCCGGATCCGCTGTCGCCATGTGATCAGCGTAGGTGAAGCGCGAAGGGGAGCCGACCGGGGAGAGGAGGCCCGGCCGGCCGCTCATGATGCCCACGGGAAGGACGTCGTACTGGCGCGGGCGCCGTCGGCCGCGCGGGAGCGGTTCGGTTCGCCGAGGTCGGACAGGAGATCGCCGCCCAACTGGACGAGATCGCCGAACTTCGCGGGGGTCAGCCAGTTGGGGCGGAGGGCGAAGACCAGGTCCTCGGTGGCTGTGTTGCCGGCGGCGCCAGGAGCGAACGGGCAGCCGCCGAGGCCGCCGAGGGAACCGTCGACGGTGGTCGCGCCGGCGTCGATGGCGGCCAGGCTGTTCGCCACACCGAGACCCCAGGTGTCGTGACCGTGGTACACGATCGGCCGGTCGTCGACCGACGCCGTCCGCCCGACCAGGTGGCTGACCTGCGCAGGGATCGCCTGGCCGAGCGTGTCGCACAACACGACCTCGCTGGTCCCGTCGGTCCGGTGATCGAGCACGATGTCCAGCACCCGGTCCGCCGGCACCTCCCCTTCGAACGGACAGGTGAACGCGGTAGCGATGCACAACTGCACCTCTCCCGACACCTTGTCCGCCGCCTCCAGCGCGGCCGGCAACGCGGCCAGGCTGTCCTCGGTGGAGCGCCCGATGTTCGCCTGGTTGTGCTTGTCCGAAGCGGACAGGCAGTACTGGAAGTTCCGCGCACCCGCCTCGGCCGCCCGCGCCACATGACGCGGGGTCGCAACCCAGATCCAGCACTTCGCCAGCTCCGCCGGAGTCAGCGCCCGGATCACGTCGACCGTGTCGGCAACCGCCGGAACCAGATCCGGCCGAGCCATCGACCCGATCTCCAGCGATGGAACCCCCAGCGCCAGCAATGACCGGATCAGCGAGATTTTACGGGCCGTAGGCAACGGCTTCCCGGTGAGCTGCAGCCCGTCCCGCAACGTCACGTCGCGCAGCGCGGCACTCATGACGCCTCCTCGAGGTCGTGCGTCCCGCGCCGGATCTCGGCCGCGGTCAACCCGAGCAGCCCGCCGAGCACCTGTTCGGTGTGCTCGCCGAGCTCCGGCCCGAGACTGCGGATCGGCAACGACTGCCGGCCGATCACCGGTACGACGCCGGGGAAGCCGACATCCTTCAACACGTCCGCGCCGTTGGACACGTCGAAGCGCTGAATCATCGCGCGCGCCGCGTACTGCTCGTCCTGGCTGATCTCCCGCGCGGTGTAGATCGGCCCGCACGGTACGCCGGCCCGCTCGAGCTCCTCGATCGCCGCAGCGGCCGAACGCCCGGCCGTCCAGACACCGATCGCCTCGTCGAGCTCGTCACGCCGAGCCCACCGGCCGGCATTCGATCGCAGTCCGGCGTCGCTCGCGAGATCGCCGCGACCGATCAGCGTCATCAACCGCTGGAAGATCCGGTCGCCGTTGCCCGCGACGATGATGCTGTCGCCGTCCTGGCACAGGTACGCGTTCGACGGCGCGATCCCCTCCATCCGGCCACCGATCCGCTCGCGGAGTACGTCGTACGCCTCGTAGTCCGGGATCAGTGACTCCATCATCGAGAGCATCGACTCGTTCAGCGCCACGTCGATGATCCGCTCCGCCAGTGGCGCCGGGGGCAGACCCGCAGTACGGCGTACGTCGCGCTGGAAGAGCGCCATCACCGAGCCGAAGCCGGCGTACAGGCCCGCGATCGAGTCGCCGATCGAGATCCCGACCCGCGCCGGCGGCCGGTCCGGGTGACCGACGAGCTCGCGGAAGCCGCCGTGCGCCTCGGCGACCGCCGCGAACCCCGGCCGGTCTTCAGGATCTGGCCGCTCTCCTTGAATCCCCGGGCGATCGCCTTCTCGACCCGCGGCTGACCCATCGCGTACCGGCCGATCAGGCAGGTGCCGACGAGTCCGACCAGCAACGCGACCACGGGGTCGGAGATCAGCGCGACGACCTTGTTGCTCCAGTCGGAGGCTTCCGCGATCGCCCCGAAACCGATCAGTGCCAGCGCGGCGAGCAGCGGGACGAACAGGACGAACAGCGGGGGCTGCCCGGTCTCGTCGACATCGGCGGCGTCACCAGCACCACCGGGACGAGCAACCTCCGCAGAGGGTGCGCTGCCACCGCCTACGGTGACCGCTTCCTTGACCTCGACGGTCTCCGCCACGACGACCTGCTGCTCGTCCACTGCCTCGTTCCAGAAGCCGCGGCGGAACAGGAACGTCATGATGGTGATCGCGATCAGCACGGTCGGGATGATCAGCAGCAGGCCCCACAACAGCATCTTGCCGAGCGGGACGTGCAGCAGCGCGGACAACGCCAGCGCGCCGACTCCGGGGACCATCAAGACGATGCCGCACTCGAGGCCGATCGCCAGCGCGGTCGCCATCCGGGCGTTGCCGAGCGGGCCGATCCGCTTCGCCGCCGAGCGGGCCAGCGGGGCCGAGATCACCAGCAGGACGTCGAGGTAGATCGACTGCAGCAGGGTGGCGATGGTGAGGGCCATCGAGTACGGGAGCCGTTTCGGGCCGATGAGGTTGAGCAGGTGCTTGACCAGGCGCTCGATCGCGCCGAGCTCCTGCAGGATCGAGCCCATCAGCACACCGAAGGCGATCAGCAGGCCGACCTCGGCCATGATGTCGCCGAATCCCTTGGTGATGGTCTCGACCGTCTTGTCCAGGCCGAGCTTGCTGACCAGGCCGAGGTACAGCGAGCCGACCACCAGGGAGATCACCGGGTTCACCCGGAACCGGACGATGAGAACCACGATGGCGAGGATCGCCACCGCGGTGTTGATCAGTACTCCGACGTCAGAAGTCATGGGCCGTGGTCCTTCGATCGGGGAGTGGGCAGTTGAATCGCGGACTGTTGGCTCACAATGTGAACATAGACCCACAAAGTAGGCAAGATGTCGGCCGCGCTACATCTGGAAAAGTTTCGGAAGCACCGGCTACGGCCCTCCGCTCCCCACCGTGCGCCACTTGTAACAACAGGTGACGAAGATCTCAGTCCACCAACAAAAACCCGCCCACCTCCGCTATGCGCAGAGGTGGACGGGTGTAAGAGCAGGCGTGAGGTGGGTCAGGCTTGGGTGTCGGGGCCGGTGCGGCGGACGTCTTCTACCTTTGTCATGGCTTCGCGGAGGTCGGTCAGCCAGGTTTCGCTGTGTTGGGCTACCAGCTTGACGCACCAGCCGAGGGCGTCGCTGCGGGAGCGGGCGACGCCGGCGTCGACGAGGGTGTCGAGGACCTGGCGTTCGGGCTGGCGGAGGCGGGTCATCACGGGCGCGGACAGCGACGTGAAGATCGTCCTGGTCTCGCCGCACCGGATGCCCCAGGCGACCTTGCGGCGGGTGGCGTGCTCGAGTTCGCGGGCGATCTCGATCCGGCGCTCCCGGGTGTCCTCGCGGAACTGCTTGATCCGGCCGTCCTCGGCCGCCGACCGCTCGGCGGCGCTCACGTCGTCGGCCTGCTCCGGCGCGGGGATCCGGCCGACGATCAGGATCTCGTCCCGGTCGATGGTCAGCTCCGGCTCGCCCTCGAACCACTCACCCGGCAGCCGGCCGGTCAGCCACCCGCGCACCTTCTCCTGCTCTGCGTTTGTACTCATGTAATCATGATTACACCTCTACAGAACGCCTTTCAAGAGATCTCACGCAGCAGGTCAGGGAGCGAACGCGGCCCGCAGCCGGGCCTGAGCCCCTGCCTCGGCCGCTGTGTGATCCAGCCCCAACAGCGCCGCACCAACAACAGGCGGTACGTCGACCACCCGCGGCACCGCCTTCGGCGCGACCTCCGCCAGCAGCCGTACGACGCGATCGATCAGCACCGAGTGCCCACCCGTGAGTACGCCGCCACCGAGCACTACGGTCACCGGCTCGTCCAGCAACGCGAGCCGCCGTAGCGCACTCACCGCCATCGCGACGATCTCCTCCGCCTGCAGCTGAATGATGCCAAGAGCAACGACATCCCCAGCCGCCGCGACCTGGAACAGCACGGGCACCACCTCCAGTTGCCGCTCGACCGCCAACGAGCCGAAGTGGAACGCCTCGATCACTGCAGTAAGTGACGGCAAACCGAAGTACGCCGGAAGCGCGGTGAGCAATGTGGTCGCGGGACCACGACCATCGTCGGCCCGGGACGCGGAGTAGAACGCCTCCTCGGCCAACTGCGCCCCACCACCCCAATCGCCGGTCAGCTTGCCCAGTGCCGGGAATCGAGCCGTCCGCCCGTCCGGCAGCAGACCGGAGCAGTTGATCCCCGCACCGCACACCACCGCAACACCGCGCGGCTCGTCCACACCCGAACGCAGCAAGGCGAAAGTGTCGTTGGTGACGTACACCGACTCCGCCCAGCCCTGAGCCTCAAACGCCGCGGTCAGCCACTCTTCTTCGATCGGCAGGTCCGCGTTCGCCAGGCACGCCGAGATCTGCTGCACCAACGGCACCTCACCCAGCCGCAAGCCGGCTTCCGCCGCCGCGGCGCGGACCAGCGGCTCCAACTCAGCCACCGCCGCGTCGGGTCCGACCTTCTGCGGCTCGAACCCACCACCACGCGCTCTGCCAAGGACTCTTCCGTCCGCAGCCACCAGGGCCACGTCCGTCTTGCTGTTCCCCGCGTCGAAGGCGAGCACGCCGCCGGGGACGGTCACGCCCACGGCAGATAGGCCTGGTTGTGCGCCAGCAGCTTGCCCGTCAGCTCGCGCGCGATGGAGATCTGCCCGACCAGCGGATGCGCCAGCAAGGCCTCGAACACCCGCTCCGATCCACCCTTCACCGCAGCGTCCAGCGCCAGGTTCTCGTACGCCGTCACATGCGCGACCAGACCGGCGTACAAGGGCTCCAGGGCGGTCACCGGCTCGGGTGTCGCACCCTCGGCGCCGACCGTCGCCGGCACCTCAATGACAGCATCGTCGGGCAGGAAGGGGAACGTGCCGTTGTTGAGGGTGTTCACCACCTGCACATCGCCGGTGTTGTTCAGCAGCGACGACACGAGTGCCACGGCGGCCTCGGAGTAGTACGCCCCGCCGCGTTGCTCCAGCAGTGCTGGCTTCTCGTCGAGCAACGGGTCGGCGTACATGTCCAGCAACTGCTTCTCGAGCGCAGCCACCTCAGCCGCACGTGACGGCTTGGTCAGCAGCTCTTGCACGACCTGGTCGTGCGCGTAGTAGTAGCGCAGGTAGTACGACGGCACGACGCCCAGCTGCCGCACCACGTCGGGCGGCAGGAACAGCTCGTCGGACAGCTCGTCCAGATGCTCGGACAGCAGCTTCGGCAGCATGTCCTCGCCGTTGACACGGACAGCGCGCTCCCAGGTCAAGTGATTGAGTCCGACGTGGTCCAGCGACACCTCCTCCGGCGTGACCCCGAGCAGCCGGGCGAACTGCCTCTGGAACCCGATGGCCACGTTGCACAACCCGACCGCCTTGTGGCCGTGCGACAGCAGAGCCCGTGTCACGATCCCGACCGGATTGGTGAAGTCGATGATCCATGCGTCCGGGTTGGTACGCCGTACCCGCTCGGCGATGTCCAGTACGACGGGAACCGTCCGGAGCGCCTTCGCCAGACCACCGGCTCCCGTCGTCTCCTGACCGACGCATCCGCACTCCAGCGGCCACGTCTCGTCCTCGTTGCGGGCGGCCTGCCCACCGACCCGCAGCTGCAGCAGTACGGCGTCCGCACCGTCGATCCCCGCGTCGACATCGGACGTGGTGATCACCCGGCCGGGATGACCTTGTTTTGCGAAGATCCGACGCGCCAGACCGCCGACCAGCTCGAGCCGGTCGGCCGCTGGATCGACGAGGACCAGCTCGGACACCGGGAGCGTGTCGCTCAGCCGGGCAAAGCCGTCGACGAGTTCGGGCGTGTAGGTGGATCCGCCACCAACGACTGTGAGTTTCACCCTTTGACTCCTAGGGGATTGGTGGACCTGCTGTATCGAACACTTCGTCGCGGGTGGTGCTCAGGGCGGACTGGAGTGCTCCGGCGAGCACGGGGTCGGTACCGAGCGCGGTCATCAGCAGCCGCGGCCGGGGTACGGCGAGATCGGCGAGCTCGTCCTGGACCAGGCCGCGCAGGCGCTCGCCGCCGGCCGTGATCACGCCGCCGGCCAGCACGATCAGCTCGGGGTCGACGACCGCGACGATCGCGGCCAGACCGACGGCCAGCCGGTGCGCAAACTCGGCGAGTACGGCGTCGCCGGCGCCTTCGGTCTCCAGCGCGATCGCGATCGCGGCCTCCGGGGTTCGGGCCTTCAGGCCGTGTTCGCGGGCCAGTTGCAACACGGGTTCGCCGCCGGCGAGCTCCTGGAATCCGCCGGCGTTGTTCCGGCTGACGTTGCGGACCAGCGGCGTACCGGGCAGAGGCAGGAACGCGACCTCGCCGGCGCCGCCGGTCGCGCCGCGGTGCAGCCGGCCGTTGATCACGACCGCCGCGCCGATGCCCTCCTCGCCCCACAGCAGCACGAAGTTGTCGGTGTCCCGGGCATGGCCGACCTGCTGTTCGGCGACGGCGGCCAGGTTGACGTCGTTCTCCACCTCGAGAGGTACGGCGATCGCCGCGGACAGCTCGTCCAGCAGATGGGGTGCATGCCAGCCGGGCAGGTGGGTCGCGTACCGCAGGCGGCCGGTGGTCGGGTCGAAGCCACCAGGCGTGCCGATTGCGACGCGGCGCAGCCGCTCCCGGTTCAGACCCGCTTCGCCGACCGCGCCGTCGAGGGCCTTGAGCACGCGATCCACGGTGCCCTTGGCGCTGCGACCGGGGGTGGGCAACTCGTAGGTGCCGACGACCTTGCCGGTCAGGTCCGCGACGGCCGCGCGGATCCGGGCCGGCGTGACGTCGAGGCCGGCGACGTACGCGATCCCGCCGTTGATCTCGTACAGCTGCGCGTTCGGGCCCGGGCGGCCGGCGCTGGTGCCGCTGGCCCGGACCAGACCGGCGGCCTCGAGCCGCGCGAGCAGCTGCGATGCGGTCGGTTTCGACAGGCCGGTCAGGTTCCCCAGAGTGGTGCGGGACAGCGGACCCTGGCTGAGCAGCAGGTCGAGGGCGGCGCGGTCGTTCATCGCGCGGAGCAGGCGCGGCGTTCCGGGTGTTGTTGCCATGAGCTAACCCTGCCTCCCTCCGCCGTATCCGTGCGGTCAACTCGCGGGTTGCAAGAACTGTTAGGAAAGTTTCCTATTAACGCGAGACCGTACGGCGGACTGACCGGGGTGTCAATCAGTCAGGGTGGGTTAGGGTTACCTAAGCACTCCGGTGGTACCTGCGCCGGTCGGCGCCGTACTGGACGAGGCGACTGCTGAAGCGGGTAGTGCGGGTGCGCGCGAGCTAGAGCGGGCCAGCGTTGCCGCGATGATCGGCCAGAAGGGCGAACGACACCAGCCAGTGCGTCGACATGAAGTCTCCGCCGGTCACTGTCGGCAGGATTGCCTCGATCTGACGGTCAGCGCCTGCTCTGAGCTTGTCGGCGACCTCGGGCAGGGCTGGGGCGATCGTGCGGAGCTGCCAGGCTCGTGACAGCGCCAGACCGGACAGGTGCGCGAGCTGACCGTCGCCGGAGTCGTCGGTGACGGGCAGCTCCAGCAGGTGCTGGTGCGCGTCGGCGCCGAGACCGGGGAGGAACGCGGTCAGCCAGGTGACGAACTCGTCGGCCGGAAGCACGCGGCGCATCAGCTCCGCCTCGGTGAGCGCCGGTGACAGGAAGTCGGTGCCGGACGGTTCGAACCGCGTGTCGTACGCCGTGTCGCCGCCGAACCATTCGAGCGCGCGGCCGCGGATCGCGTCGACCACGTCCGGCCGCTGAAGGTCGCCGTACGCCTCGTGCAAAAGAGCCAGGGCGAAGGCGCTGTTCAGGTGGACGCCGTGCCGGACCGGGTAGGCCTGGCGCGGCAGCCAGCCGAGGACGAGGTCGGCGATCACGTCACCGAGCGGGGTCAGTGCGGCCGCCCAGTTCTTTGCCTCGGGCAACTTGTGGGCGGCGGCGACCAGCATCGCCGCCCAGGCCCAGCCGTACGGGCGCTCGTACGACGGACGGTCACGCAGGTACGCCGCCTCCGTCCCGATCGCCTCGGTCGTGAGTCGCCTGTCCAGGACTTCGATCGGGCGATGGCCCACCTGGTCCGGTGCCAGCGTGAGCAACCGGACCAGGGACCACTGCATATGCGCGCTGGAGTGCCAGTCGTAGGACCCGTGGAAGGCCGGGTGCAGGCGATCCGGGGTCACGTCGACGTCGTCCGGGCTGCTCGATGCGTGAGCGGATCCGTAGGGGTACGGGGTTTCGAGCACCTCGCAGGCGATGGCGGCCCAGTCAGCGGCGTACTTCATGGAACTCCTTCTAGAAGGCGAACACGTACATCAGGACGATGTTGCAGGCCAGCAGTGGGACGGCAGTCGGGACCTGTGCCTTGATCGGTCCGTACTGATCTTTCATTTCCAGGAGTGCTGCCGGGACCAGGTTGAAGTTGGCGGCCATCGGCGTACAGAGGGTGCCGCAGAAACCGGCCAGCATGCCGATCGCGAACACGACAGCCGGCGTACCGTCGAACTGCTGCACGAGCAGCGGCCAGCCGACCGCTGCCGTCATCACCGGGAACGCGGCGAACGCGTTGCCCATGATGATCGTGAAGACCGCCATGCCGATGCAGTACAGCGCGACCGCCGCGATCAGGGAGCCCTTCGGCACCAGGTGATCGGTGATCCGGCCGACCGCCTTGCCGACGCCCGACGCGTTGAACAGCAGACCGAGCGTCGCCAGCATCTGCGGCAGGATCGCGGCCCAGCCGATGTGCTCGAGCAACCGCCGGCCCTCGTGCAGCGGGACGGCCGGCGACCTTGGCCGGAGCAGCGCCATGCCGACCGCGAGCGCCAGCAGCGAGGCGACGCCAAGGCCGATGATGGTCGCGGAGCCGGACTGGAGCAGGAGCTTGCCGTCGCCCGACTTCACCTTGGCCAGCCATGCGCCGAAGATGGCCGCGACGACTGGAATCACCAACGCAGGCAGGAAAAGCTTGTTGCCGAAGCGGTCGGCGAAGCGGGCTCGCTCCGCCGGAGTGGTGGTCTGCTCGTGGCCGCGACCGGGGAAGCCGGAGCCGGCCAGGACGGCCAGGCCGATGACCGCGATGCCGAGCAGCCAGGACGGAGCCTGCTTGTTCACCACGAACGTGCCGTAGCCGAAGGACAGACCGAGGATGCCCCAGAACGCCGCGCTGCCGAGGCGCTTCGGGTTGGTGCGGTCGTTGACCACCTGCAGGGCGATCAGGACGAAGAAGATGCCGCAGAGCCAGTAGAACCACTCGACCTTGATCACCGGGCCACCTCCTCGGCGTCGGCCTTCGCTTCATTGGCCAACTTGTCGAGCTGGCGGTCCAGCAACAGGAGCCGGGTGCCGTGGATGAGCAGCGCGCAGATGCCGGTCGGGATCGCCCAGAGCGCGATGTCGATCGCCTCCAGGTGCAGGCCGTACGTCGTATCCACGAAGCCGGTGATCAGCAGGATCGAGCCAATCGCGACGAAGATGTCCTCGCCGAAGAACAGCCCGACCGTGTCGGCGCTGGCGGCGAAGCCCTTGATCTTCTCCTGGAGCTTCTCCGGGAGCTTGCCGTAGCGGCGCTCTGCGGCGCCGGCGGCCATCGGGTGGATCAGCGGCCGGACCGCCTGCGCGGGACCGCCGATGCTGGTCAGGCCGAGGGCCGCCGTGCCTTGCCGGATCAGCAGGTAGACCGCCAGCAAGCGGCCGGTGGTCATGACTTTCAGCTTGCCGATCAGCTTGCGGGCCTGGTGCTGCAGCCCGTAACGCTCGATCAGCCCGATCACGGGCAGGGTGACGATGAAGACGGTGACGGAACGGCTGCCGGCGAAACCGTCGCCGAAGGCGTTCAGGATCTTGATCGGTGACAGGCCGCCGATCAGGCCGGCGACGATGCCGGCCGCGGTGACGACCAGCATCGAGTTCAGCCTGAGCGCGAACCCGACGACGACCACCGCGATGGCGAGCAGAACCCACATGGTTCCTCCCGGGGACGGACGGACGCGATTGTCCGGCCACCATAAGAGATTGTTGAACGATCCTGCAATGGATCATTCGAACAAGTTTTGGTTGTGGGAGAACGATTGCCGCGCGGCAAGCAGTCCTGGAGTGCCATGCGCCTCAGCGTGGGAGCTGCGTCCTTCGGTACCCGGGTCGTGGTGCGCGGACCGACGGCTCTCGGGGGGTGGGGCACCTTCTGGGGTGCTGAGACAAGAAGTAACTTGTTCAAGCCAACCGGTACCTGTGCCAGCCCGCAGTGCCCTGCCGACGGCGTGTCTCTTCAGGCGACTCAGGCCACCGGTATGTCGCTCAGCTACGGCAGGCGCCAGTCGATCGGGGTGGCGCCTTGTTCGACCAAGAGGGCGTTGACGCGGCTGAACGGGCGGGAGCCGAAGAAGCCGCGGTCGGCGGACATCGGGCTCGGGTGCGCGCTTTCGACGTACGGCGTACTGCCGAGCATCGGCTTGAGGGTCTGGGCGTCGCGGCCCCAGAGGATCGCGACCAGTGGGCCGCCGCGGTTCACCAGCGCGTGGATGGCCTGCTCGGTGACCGTCTCCCAGCCCTTGCCGCGGTGCGCGCCCGACTTGCCCGGCTGCACGGTCAGCACTCTGTTGAGCATCAGCACACCCTGCTCGGCCCATGGCGTCAGGTCGCCGTTCGACGGAGCCGGTACGCCGACGTCCGCCATCAGTTCGCGATAGATGTTGGCCAGACTCCGCGGAATCGGCCGCACATCGGGCGCCACCGAGAAGCTGAGCCCGACCGGATGCCCCGGCGTCGGGTACGGATCCTGGCCGACGATCAGCACCTTCACCTGTTCGAGCGGACTCTTGAACGCGCGCAGCACGTTCTCCCCAGCCGGCAGATACGGCCGCCCGGCCGCGATCTCCCCGCGCAGGAACTCCCCCATCTTCGCCACCGTGTCCTCGACCGGTGCCAACGCTTCCGCCCAGTCCCGGGCCACCAGATCCGTCAACGTCTTAGGGCTCACCCACCAAAGCATCCCAGCCCAACGGCCCACCATGCACCCCGGGTTGTCCCCTGCTGTTCGCGTGTCGGTCAGACCCGCGTTTTGTCACGCGGGGTAAAAGGACGCGGCCCCGCAAAGGTATGAGCTTGGCCATCCCGGGTCCGGTCGCGTCCACGTCAGTTCGCAGACTCCTTGTTTTAAGGGTGATTGAGCGATCGCGAACAGCGGCGTACTGCAACCGGCATTGCAACCACGTCATAGACGGTCCGGTCGCCTGCCGACGCCTGTCCTCCCGTTGCTCGTTGTGGCTCGGGCCAGGGTCTGGATCGGTGGCCCCGCCGGACCTGTTCCTCAGTTTGGCACCGATCGAGTGTGCGCCGAGCTGGCTATCCACAGGGTTGGGTTGACATGTAGGAGTCGACTTTCTATCGAACATAGGTTCCCTGAGGCTCCGAAGATGACTCTCGGGGCGTGACCTGGGAGGTTGCGTCGTGGACGGTGTCTGTGAAGGGGGGCCGGCGGGGTCGCGGCGACCGTGGAACCTGACGTGACTGGCGCGGTCGCATCGGGTTCGGCGCGCAGATTATCGACGGCGGCCGAGAAGGGCGGCCAGTTGTTCGGTTGTGTCAGCGTCCTGGGCTGGGCTGACGACCGCTGCATACATTCGAGCCCGGGTGCCGGCCGGGATGACGGTGTCGACGTGAGGCAAGACCGCGGCTGCGAGTCCCTCCGGGGCTTCAGCAGGTCGATCTGTGGCTACGGCGAGATCCCAGCCGTGGACCAGTGTTTCAATGGTGAACCCGCGGACCGCGTCCTGGGCTGAACACGGCCCCCATGGCGCGGAAACCTCGGTCACCGCCGTGGTCCCTGTCCAAGCGGCCGTGATCAGCTGGCTCAACCGTAGGTACTGATCTGCTAGGTCTGCGTCGGCGACATCCACGACCACGTGGGGGATTTCCTTGGTCGACCGCCGTTGTGCGGTGCCGAGAGATCTCTTCGCCGTCCCGATCAGATGACCGATCAGCGCGCGGACGTCGAAATCGTCGCAGGGCGTCGAACACTCCAGCGAATGCAGCGGCGTAGCCGCGATCAGTTGGCCCACCCAGCGGAGGGCGCCGTCGTAAACTCGAAGGTTAGAAGTCCAATCCACGGCGCGAGTCTCGCAGACACCATCGACAGCTCCGACGCACGAGCGGTCGGAGATCACGAGACGATCCGGCTGTCGTGATACTCGAGCTGTTGGAGATCGCCGGAGTCCACCTCGGCGGCACGATGCAGGTCGCGATCGAGACCTCTTGCCCTCTCGCCACCGGCACGCCATCCCGCCACGCAAGCCCTGAGGTGGAGCGTCGACGGCACTCCAGATAACGACAATCCGACACGCCAGCTAAGCGCCAAGTAGCCGCGTCGACTACATCAAAGACATCGTTACAGAGGCTTAAGGGAACATCTGTTCTATAGTTCTCATCATGGGGAGCAATCGTCGGTACTCTCGGGAGCCACCCCCGAACTTGGCTACTCGCCACTGCTGGGTCCTGCGTACGGCGCGCGAGCGGGGACCGTGTCCAGGTCTGATTCTGGAGTGGCGTCGTACCAACGGCGGCGACTGGGCCGCCCGCGTGGTCTATGTGCCGGATCATCGTGCCGGCCGTTCGGTCGAGGACTGGTTCGCCCCCAGCTATCTGCGACCGATCGACGTATGGCCGACCAAGGCTACACAGGAGGCGGCCCGTCGAGGCGTCTGTCGTGGGTGACACTAGCTCAGCCAATTTGAGGCGTTGACGGTTACGTGTCAAGTGCGGGCACGGCTGTCGCATCGCCCCGATAGCTGCCAACCTCAGGTCCGGTGCGGCACGGGTCAAGGGGTCGAAGATCCCGCAGGGACGCCGTAGGCGCCCTTGACGCGTGCCGTGCTGGACCGTCTCTCCCATGATTGCTAGCGGGGCGATGCGGCAACCACAGTCAGGCGGCGGTGTGGGCAACCTGGTCGGAAGCGGTGGCCGGCCGTTCTGGCGAGCGGTGCATCTGGCAGGGTGTCGAGCGTTGATGGCGAGTTGTGCTGTCTTCGACCCGGCACCCTGTTGGCGCGTGCGCGCCAAGCCAAGGGACGCGCCCAGAACGCAGCGAAGCGGAGTGGCGGGCTGGCGTCCCGCCCTGTGGTGGCGGCGCGCTTTCGGGCCCTGAAGGGGCCTGTCTTGAAGACGTAGAGAAACTTGAAGACGTAGAGAAACTTGTCAGGCGGATGAGAGGCTGGCCCTGTCCTCCGTCGGGTGATGCGCGACACTCATCCGCCAGGTGATCTGCGACAGTCTGGAGCACGGATCGCGGCAGTTCCGGACCTTTCACCCTCGGCGGCAAAGCGGGCGCCTCAGTGGCTAGACACAGATCCAGCAGTAGAGGTTCTGATCGCCAGCCCGCGCTCGCTGGGCAAGTCCGGCCAACTCCTTCAGGAACTCCGCGAGGTCAGTTGGGTCGGCCGCGCTCCAGAACTCTTCCGTTTCAGACCAAGGTCTGGCCACTCGCTCCAAGGTCTCGTCGCTGGCCTCGGCGAGGGCCGCGGTCAGGGAGTCAGTCAGTGTGACCACGAGGCGCTCACCCCCGTCGCGCATTGCGAGGTTGTGACCGCTTCGAGGATCGTCGACCACCTCGTCGTATGGCCGCCCCGTGAGTAGTTCCTCGAGCGTTCCGAGTTGCACGACGGGGTCAATGCCCTTGACCGAAAGGGTGTCGTGAACGACGAGGTCGGGATCTGTGCCGAGCGCGGGCTCTGGCGCGGTGTGCTTGCGCCGGAATATCCCGCGCTGGCGCCTTTCAGGGGGAGTAACCATCGTCGCCTGGGACCCGGGGCCACCAACACGATCAATGACGGTCGCCGCTTCCTCATCGGATGCAGCTGCGAAGTAGTCGAACAGCACGCCCATGGCGAACATCCTGCACGACGCGCGATGCTCTGAGATCGGCAGGACGGCAAAGCGCGCTCATCGGCATGTTGGTTCGCCCTGACAGCGGCAGATGAGTTCGGGGATCCACTAGCCTCCCCGTGTGAGCTACGACCTGTACTTCCTCACGCGTCAGCCTGGGCAGTCCTGGGAAGACGACATGTCGCAACTTGAGGGCGACGACTCGGAAAACGTGCCCTTGGACGATGAAACAGTCGCGGCCTGGGATCGAGTCAAGGCTGCTGTGGGACCAGTCTTGCCCGACGCCAGCGAGTTCGCGGTGTCGACCAGCCGCCAACTCAACGCTGATGCGACGGGTATCCAGATCTCGATGGTTCCGGGCGAACTTAGCCTGACGGTTCCGTATTGGTACACGGGGCCCGACGCCGAGCGGCTCGTAGGCATCCTCCATGAAGTCGCCGCGGCGATCGAGCAAGTGACCGGACTCACCGCATACGACCCTCAATCCGAAGCCCCATTCCTGGGCGAAGGTGAGTATGGCGCAGCCCGGACGCTCGACCGCATCCACACATCGGTTATCCATAGGCACGCCGCCTCTGAACCGGCTGACCGTGCGCCCCGATCGGAACGGCCCCGCGGGCTGTGGGCGAGACTCTTCGGACGCAGGCCTCGCTGAGCGTGCGCTCATCGGCAGTATCGAGCTTTCACCCTTCGCGGCATGATAGTGCGGTTGCTGCCTAGCGCGGCATGAAGCGCAGCATGGCATGCGCCCGCTGGCGCAGTTCGTCCTCGGTTTCGACTGAGGGTCCTTGTCCGCTGCCAACCTGGATGTCGTGTTTACGGCCGTCGAAGCGGGATGGCCGGACCTCGGTACCAGCCCGCTCGGCAAGTGCAAGGACCGTGATGACGAACCCGTCCGTCAAGGCGTGGAGAATTGGGTGATTCGAGGCTCCGCCGTAGGTGAGGAGTGCCTGGGCGAACGTTCTGAACTGCTCGAGCTCGACTTGGCACTCGTCGGCCTCCATCGTGCCTACGCCGGATGCCTGCGACAGTTCATCCTCGAAGAGGCGCACCTGGCCGAGAAACACTCGGGAGACCCCCGATGACGGGTTCCAAAGCATGATGTCACCAGCCCGGTAGTACTGGCTCATCAGACCGCCCCTTCCTTCACCCGGATGAGGATAGGCGCATCGCCAGCGCACTGACCGCTTATCGGCATGGTCGCGCTTCACTATCGGCGGCAGATCCGGACGGTTCCGCTCAGGTGCGCCGATTCCGCACGCGCGCATCGCCGGTGGCGGGCTCTAGCCCTTGGGCACGACGTCGTGCGCCCGGTATGCAATCCCAATAAGGTGAGCCAACGCGGCACGCACGTCGGCGTCGCGGTCGAGTCTGGGAAGTTCTGCCAGTCGCTCCGCGGCGATGTCGAAAGTGGTCAAGGCCGCCTCGGCCTTCGGGACTATCGCCTCGAACAGCAAGAGGCACCGGTACGCGCGCAACGCCTCGAAGCGCTCCTCGCGCAGAAAGGTCATGAGCAGAATGGGCGCATCGAGAACCTGACGTCGCAGCGCCTGGACGGATGTCCAGCGGGTCGAAAAGCCGTTCTGCTCCGCGCTAGTTTGAAGACCCGCCAGTTCATCAAGCGATATCGTGCAGACTCGAAAGTCGTCGTCTGTGCTCTGAATCGCGGACACGGGCGTCAGCCTATGGGGTACGACATCTGGCCCGCTCGGACGTCATGAGCACTCGCCCGCTCAACGGCATGACCGCGCTTACCTCTCGGCGGCAGATCCGGACGTTCAGCGCTGGCGCCGCGCACGCTTGAACTCGGCACGGGCGTCACGTCTCCGCTGCTCGTCCTTCGCCCGCTTTTCGGCGCGATCAGGCATCGTTACGTGGTCGACATCGGCGTCTACATCGAAGTCCGGGTAGGCAGCCGCGAGGGCAGGACGCACTAACTCAAGCTGAGCACCCTGACTGAGCAGCCACCAGAGCACATCCTCCGGGTCGACGTAGCCGGAGTCTTGGTCAACGTAAGCGAAGGATGACCAGCCGCTGGCCTGGCGCCAACTGATCAGCACCCGGTCCTTGCTCTGGGGCGAGACTGCGACCTCATCAACCTCCGTCAGGTCCACGCAATGACTCTACTGGTGCCGCGAACGCTTGTCGGCGGAAGCGCGATCATCGGCAGATCCGTGCGTTGCTCCGACACGCTGACAGCCTGGCGACCACCTGGGACGCCGGCCAACGCACGGATCAGCCGAGTTCAGGACGGTCGGACGATCTTGTCGGGCAGGCTGGGGGTGCTGGCATGACGGTGTCTGGGACCGCACTTCTCCGGTGAAGACGCCCTCTCCTGGCCGTCATGTTCGCCCAGTGCCTCGTCAGGAACGCTTTGCCTGCCGGACTCCGTGCGCAGGATCTATCGAGGTTGGTTTCGAGTTGAATAGTGCCTCGCGGCCGAGCTCCAGGAGCAGCGCGGCAAGGCTGTGGCGCCGGGTGAGGACTTCCTGCAACGGGCGCCGGTAGAACCTTTCCGCTGCTTCGCGTCGATCATGATCGATGATCATTCGAAGCACTGGCCCGACCTCCAACAGTCCGAGCCCCAGCGCCAACTGTGTGCAGTACGTCAGGCGTATCGCAGCAGTCTGTACCTCTCCGATCGCGCCGAGACCGCGGATGTAGCCGTCGAAGATCGCCTTGTCCAAGCTGTCAGCTTGTTCCACGTCGAAGTCAAAGTAGGCGATGGCGTAATGAAAGAGTGTCGCAGCGTCCAGGCCAATCGGAGCGATTGCAAGGTTCGCCCAGTCGATCGCGGTCGTCCTGCGAGACGATCGCGGCAGCAGGTTGTTGCGCTGGGCGTCGCCATGACAGACACCCCGGGGTGCCGACGCGGCAGCCGCTACGATCGGTTCGCGGCACTCCCACAGCTGATGCAGGCCGCGGGAGATATCGGCCGGGTAGACCTGTCGGACCAGCCGATCGTTCGAGTGCTGGTCGAGCAATTCCAGGCTCCGCTCCATGAGATCAGGACGGCCACACAAGTCGCGCGTCGGGACCATCCTGGCCGCCGTGACGGTCACGGGCGGACACGATCCCGTGAACTGACCAAGATGCTCTGCTACCTGGGCAAACGCCTCGGCTGTCCATTCAGCAGCCGCACTACTTTCGACCAGTTCCAGCCAGATGCCAACACCACCCCCAGGACCTTCCGAGATGCCGTAGAACCTGGGACAGCTGAGCCCGCTCCCCCCAGCCGGAAGCGCAGCGCTGGCATACAGATCTGCTTCCCGAGGCAGGTTGGAACACTGTGATGACCCGTCGACGAACTTCACCACCAATGCACTCGGACCTCCGCTGACTTCGTCCAGGTCCACGCGATACACGCCCCGGGTAGACGCCAACCGCGGCTGCCACAGTCCACGCACTCCCGTGACCACCACGCCGTCACATCCCAGGACTCGCTGCACCTCAGAGGTGACATCCTCCGGCCGCAAATCCATACAGCGATCATCTCAGCGACACTGCCCGGCAGGATCCAACGCCCTCATCTGCCGCTGATCGCGCGGTCATAGCCGATGTGCGGCCGCGGCATCCTTCTGATCCGACCAAGGACATATCGTCTGCACGTGGTCGAGATCCAGATTTGCGGCGCGGAGGTTCGGACGGAGCTCGACGTACACCGAACTCTCGAGCGGCAACTTGAGTTTGGCGAGCACTACGGGCGAAATGTCGCCGCACTTCGGGATCGTCTCCTGACCGACGTACCGAGGCCGGTGCGTATCGTCTGGCTTGACTCGAGCATCAGTCGATCGCGGCTCGGCGAGGAAGTCTTCGACAAGATCGTTGGGGTCTTTGCCGAGGCGGCGGACCAAGATCTCACGTTCGGTTGGAGCGAACGATTCGAGTTCGAGCTTCGCTAACTGGCGTCTTGAGCCAGCCGGTCACGGAACTGCCGCGATCCTGGCGCACGGGCGACCGATGGCAACCGTGTGGTGAAGGCGCCGGGATATGCGCGCGCGATCTCGGCAAGTGTCGCGTACGGTCGCAGTCGTGAGCCACCGATACTGGCCCCTGTTCGACCTACGACTGACGACGCCCGACCTTGAGTTGCGAGTCGCCACCGAGGTCGACCAGATGCGGCTGGCCGACGTGCTGCCGGTCGACGTCGAGATCGACCCTAGGCTGCCGATGTACGATCTCGGCGACCCGCGAGCCAGCCGCGGCGCGGCGACCTTCCAGGGCTACTGGCGGGCGTTCGGCAGCTGGCGGCCGGAGTCGTGGGCGGTGCCTTTCGTGGTGATTCGGGGCGGTGAGCTGATCGGGGAGCAGGCGCTGGAGGGCGACGACTTCGCACGGCTGCGGACCGTCGACAGCTTCTCGCTGCTGGTCCCCGAGGCCCGCGGCAAGGGGTACGGCAAGCAGATGCGCGATGCCGTCCTGGCGTTTGCCTTCGGTCCGCTCGAGGCTGCGTGCGCGATCACCTCGGCGTGGCAGGACAATCACGGCTCACTGGGTGTCTCCAGCGCTCTTGGCTACCTGCCGAACGGGGAACGGCGGCAGCGACGTGGCGACGGCGTCGACGTGATGGTGCACCTGCGGCTTACCCGCGAGGACTGGCTGGCCCGGACAGACCGACCGCCAGTCGAGATCACCGGCTTCGAACCTTGCCGCCGGCTGTTCGGGCTCTGACTCGAGACGATCCCTGCGTCTCACGGCCACGCACCAACCCGCTTCCTCCAGCCGAGTACCTGGCCGTGCTGGAGATTCGGGGCCTCTCGCAGCGCTTGGAGTATGTCGTCATCATTGACTGACTGCGACACATGAACCCCCGCACGTGCCTCGTAGAGGGAGGTCCCGAACCTGGCGGGGCATGACCTGAGCCGATTGGGTGGAGCTGGGTCCGACGCTGCACATGTGAGGTCTCGATCGCAGACCACGCGTGCGGCGTTCCACGTGCCGCTCTTTCCTAGCGACGGTTTGGCAGAGCCTCGGGCGCCCCAGCGCCGCCGGTTGAGTGGATTGCCCCAGTGTCCCGCACGTGTCCGCGAGACGCACTTAATTGCCGCGATCCGCGCGCTCATAGCCGCGATCCGCGCGCTCGTGCCGATGAGCGGACAACTCGATGATCCGATGCGATGACACAATCGACCCGTGGCGATCACCATGTCGGTCAGGGGATTTGGGGCTGCGCCGGGCGAGCGACTTGCCGAGGCGAATCGGCCATGGACGCCTCCCTATGATCTGCTGACACCTGGGGAGACCCCACTGCTCTACGGCGTGGATCCGTACGATGACACGGTCTTCAATCGTCGGCAGTGCGAGCAACTGCTGCTGCAGGAGGTCACGCACCTCAGGACTCAGCGCCTCATACCGGATCAGGTCGCCATGCTCGATGAGCTAGACCGGCTCATGGAGGAGACGGACCGCGGCCCGCACCGCTACCTGTTGTTCAGCGGGGACTAAAACGTCCTCAACAAGTAGCCGCTGTTAGTGCTGCCCGATCGCCGATGTGTATAGCATCTGGCCATGCCGAATGGGAATGAATCGATCTCAGATGACCATCGGTGGTACGGGCGCCGGGAGGCGCTGGTTGAAGAGCGCCTCGCCGAGTACCGGCGTACCAACGTCTACGTCTTCGACATGTTCATCGACGCCGACGACGACTCGACAGATGGACCGCCCAACCTATGGGTTGCACGTGACCACTACACCGGTGAACTGATCCAGCGGCTGGCAGGGGCAGAACTGGAGGACTTCTACGCCGAGCACGAGAACTGGGTCGAATACGCCGGACTGGTTGACCAATTGCAGGACCAACTTAAGTACGAACTGTAGCTAGACACCAACGCGACGAGAACCCGGGGCCACTTGTGACCCCCCAACAGATCCGCAACACGTCACCAGCTGATGTACGACGGCCGGAATTTCTCGCGACCGAGAATCCGACAGCAAGCACGGATCTGTCGCAGACAGGTAACGAAGCTGCTCATGGACAGACGTGGCCGTACTCTTCCTGCATGGATGACCACGCCCGGCGGGTATGCGCACCTCTCAAGGAAGCGTGGGTCGACTTCGAGGCGGGCCGCGCAAGCCTTCTCGACCTGTCGCGGCTGGCCGAACAAGCAGCGAACGCACTGGACAACGCCAATGCACCACTACCTGGGCTACTTGCGACGGCTGCCAGTGACCTGGAGTACGCGTACGACGTCAACGAGCGGGAGAACCACCGGCCGGAGGGGCGCCGCATCCTGGGATCCGTGCTGTCGCTCATAGACGGCTAACCCGGACGTCCGGATCTGCCGCTTATGTTGATCTGAGGCGGGCCGGGCTGAGCACCAAGACGGTTCTCGATTACCACCGCATGATCAGCAGGGCTCTGAAGATGGCGACTCGCCGGAACCTCGTGAGTGTCAATGTCGCCACGATGATTGATGCGCCGAGTCATCGCGATACTGAGATTGAGCCCCTATTGCAAGAGGATGCGCGTGCCATCCTCGCCAAGGCGGACTCAGCGCGCAATGGTTCCCGTTGGTCCGTAGCGTTCGCGCTCGGGCTCCGCCAGTGCGAGGCGTTGGGAATGAGGTGGAAGTGCGTCGATCCAGAGAAAGGTCAACTGCGCGTCTACCAACTAAAGCGCCGTCGATTTGCTCACGGATGCGAGGACCCGGCCGCGTGCGTGCGAACTCGGCATACCGATGCCTGCGGGCCCGATTGCAGCGGGCACGCACGTTATTGCCCGGACCGCGTTGGCGGCAACTGGGAGTTTCGAGAGCCGAAAGGTGGTAAGAGTCGTCCCGCAGCGATCCCGGAACCCTTGATCCCATTGCTCAAGGCGCACAAGGCCGCGCAAGCCGCGGAACGTCTGGCGGCAGGCAGCGCATGGGAGGACTGGGGCCTGGTCTTCTGCCGCCCGGATGGCCGGCCGATTGATGCTCGCGATGACTGGGGTGCGTGGCCGTCGCTACCGGTCGATGCCGGGATTCCGCACACTCGGCTTCATGACGCTCGGCACACCGCCGCCACCCTCCTCCTCGAGCAGGGAGTCGACATTCGCGTCGTCCAGGAGATCCTCGCGCACTCGTCGATCACGGTGACCAAGCGGTACGCCCATGTGACCTCCCGGCTCGCCCGAGACGCCGCCGACCGTATGGGCCGAGCGCTGTGGGGCTGACACCGACTGCAACCGCAACTGCAACTGCAACCACAGGGCGAGTTGCCGCCTGGTCCCTCACGCTGAGGACTTGGCTGATCGTCTTATTGTGTTGGCGTGTTGGTCATCTGCTGCGTTTGAAGCGGCTGGTACAAAGGATCCGGCCCCGCAAAGGTATGAGCTTGCGGGGCCTTTGCTATGGGGTGGACAGGCGTTCGAGTGCGTTGACGTAGCGGCGGGCGGCGTACTGCTGGCCTTTGCGGGTGGCGGGGCCGGCTAGGTGGGTGTACCAGGTGGCGGGGCGGCTGTAGGCGCGGACGGTGAAGTAGACGCCGTCGGACTCGCGGGTGACGACGAAGGACTCCTCGCCGGATGCGGGGTGGCCTTCGAGGGTGCCGTACGCGAAGCCGACGCGGTCCGGCTCGTCGACGGTCCAGACGACGCGGCATGGGACTGGTAGGCCCAGAGCGCCTAGTGGGGAGAGGGTGCGGAGGCGGCCGACCAGGATGCCGGCGCCCAGGCGTCCGAGGGTGTTGGTGCCGATCGTCGGAGGTGTGTCGGTGGCGGTCGTCGGTACGCCGGCAGCGCGGTGCATGCGCCAGTTCAGTAGTGCCTCGCCGGCTCGCGCGAACACCTCACTGCCCCCACCGATGCGAGCCCGGTGCTCGAGTCGGTGGTAGCCCTCGGGCGTCTCGTCGTACCGGGTCGATCCCACCACGTCATAGCTGAAGCGCAAGTCCGCCAAGTCCTCGAGCTTCACCGAACACCCTCCCAACTCGTCGCCTGCGCGTGGACCAGGGGTGGTCAACTGCTCTTCAGGCCGCTGGTGTTGTCGGACTTGAGAGCGTTGAACAGGGCCTTCGCCTTGGTGGTGTCCCACTTCACCGCGACCCCGCGGCCGCTGCCCAACTGGTAGTTGTCGTCGCTGACTGGCACGGTCAGGGTGACGCCGCCGCTGCCGGAGACGGCCCGCATGCCACGGGCGAAGCGGATGAAGTCGAACAGGCCCATGTCCTTGTCCACCGTGAGCGCGTCGACACCCTTGGTGGCGACGTTGTAGTAGCGGATCGGGTTGAGGAACGTCGACGGCGAGCTGGCCTTCTTCGCCACAGCGCCGACCATGGCGCGCTGCCGCTCCACCCGGCCGAAGTCGTTGTTGCCGTCGGCGTGCCGGGACCGTACGTACCCGAGCGCCGTGACGCCGTTCAGCTCCTGGCACCCGGCCGGCAGGTCGATGTGCGCGTCCTTGTCCTTCATTGCCTTGGGCAAGCACATGTTGACGCCGCCGACACTGTCGATGACCGAGGCGAAGCCGCCGAAGCCGACCTCGACGTAGTGGTCGATCCGCAGTCCGGTCACGTTCTCGATGGTCTCGATCAGCAACGCCGGCCCCTTGTTGAAGGCCGCGTTGATCTTCTGCTTGCCTTTCACACCCGGGATGTCGACCGCGCTGTCGCGCGGAATACTGATGAGCACCGTCGGCCCCGAGTCGGGGACGTGCATCAGCATGATCGAGTCGGTCCTGGCCGGTCCGGCGTCCCCGCCGGTGTGCAGCCGCGCCCGCTCGGCCCGGCTGAGGTCCTCTCGGGCGTCCGATCCGACCATCAGGTACGTCGTACCAGGGGTCTCGGCGGGGCGGTCGCCGGTCGGCATCGCGTCGATCTTGTCGATCCGGCTCCACGCGTACAGGGGGACGGCGACCAGCATGAGGATGAACAGCAGGACGATCAGTCCGACGGTCCGGAGGAACCAGTTCCGCCGCTTCTTCGGGCGTGCCTGCGGTGGCCGGTTCGCGTATCGCGGGTCGATGGGCTGCGGTTGACTCATACCCACGACCGTATCGGTGTCCGGCGTCCGCGCACGTCACCCCACTGAATGGTTTTACACGTCGGAAAGTCGGTCCCGCCTCCTTCAGAAGGAGGAAATCGGCCCCGAAACCGAACCAAAGCGCCGGAACGCGCGCGGCGAAACCCCTACTCGCGCGGTGAACAAGCGGGTGAAGTAGGCCGGATCGTCGTACCCGACCTCCCGGGCGACCGCGGCGACCGATAGCTCCTCCTCGACCAGCAAACTCTTTGCAGTGTTGAGTCTGGTGGTCAAGACCAGTTCCTGCGGCGTCGAGCCCGTCGTACGGCGCACTGCCTCGCGCAACTCCCTCACGGTGAGTCCCAGCTCGGCGGCATAGTCCTGAACGCTGAGCGGCGTACAAGCAAGCTCTGCCAGCCGTGCCGCCACTTCATCGCCGGACACCGGTGCGGCGCGAGCGATGAGGTCATACAACGCAGCAACGGTCTGTACGGCGCTATGCGCGGTGCTGACGCGCAAGAGCCGAGTGAAAGCCCGGTCCACCGGCCGTGGGTCGGCGTACCGCCGGACTGGTTGGTCAGCGTCCAGATGGCCGAGTGTTGTGAGCGCAGTGGTTGCTGGACCGCTGAAGAGTGTCCACACCTGCCGCCAGCGAGTGGTGGGCCGGTAGCCGTGCAGTACTCCGGGATAGAGCCAGAGCATCGCCGGCGCGCGTACCTCATGCAGTTGGCGGTCAGGTCCGTGCAGCAGATGGCCCCGGCCCTCCTTGAGCCAGACCAGGGCATGGCAGCCCAGGGCTCGCTCCGGTGTCGGGCCGGGCGGGTTCTCCTGCTCGCCGGCGCCGAGACAGAAGAGTCCAAGTTGCTGCTCCGCAGCACCAGGAGTCAGGTAGATCGACCAGTTCGCCACCGAATCAGAGTCCAAGAAGTCGGCCTCGGATGTCCATTCCGGTCGCTGCGGAAGCACGCTGGAATGAGTGACGTGCTGACTTCCAATGGATACGTGCTCGATGATCGGCGGCTTGGCGAGCTCGAGGTGGTTCCCGAGTGGGGGCGTGAGGATCGCGGCCTGCTGCGAGAGCGACTGGAGCGGGATGGATACCTGTTTTTGAAGGGTTTGCTGGCGCCTGACGTGGTGTGGGCGTTCCGGGAGTACTACTTCGGCGTGACTGGTGCCGCTAGCGACCGAGCGTCGTACCGGAAGGTGCTGTTCGAGCAGATCGTGCCGGGGGAGGAGTACGCCGCCTTCTGTGCGCAGCTCAAGGGCTGGTTCGAGTGGTTCCTCGGTGGGGAGCCGTTCCTGCACAAGCGGAAGATCATCCGGCAGACCGCGCCGGGCGAGAACGGCATCGGTACGGCGACTCAGGCACACTACGACCTGCTCTACCTCAGAGGCGGAAGTGACCAGGTCCTGTCGGCCTGGATCCCGCTCGGCGACTGTCCGGTCAGCAGAGGCGGTCTGACCTACCTCGAGGGCAGTCGCCACCGAGTGCTCGAAGAGGAGGCGGCTGGACGGCTCAAACGGCCCGCAGCGTCCATCACGGCCGACCTGCCCAGCCTGGCCGAGGAGTACGACGCCAACTGGCTCGTGACCGACTACGCGGCCGGCGATGTGGTCATTCACACCGCGCACACCGTCCACGCCGCGCTGGACAACGTGTCGGACCAGATGCGGCTGTCGACAGACATCCGGTACCAGCGCGCCGACGATGCGATCGACGCGCGCTGGCAGAACCACTGGCACGACCAGGACGGCCTCTGATGACGGTCACCGGCTCGGCAAAGTTCCCGTCGCACCCGGTTTGACCGAACTGCGGACGCTTCTCGCTAACGACAATCATTTTGGTTAAGGTGCCGAACGAAAGGGTTCATACCGAAGCTGAGGAGAGCCGTGAACCGCAACGAGCTGGTCGCCGGGGTGGCGCAGAAGGCGGGCATTCCGCGGAATCAGGCCGAGAAGGTCCTCGACGCGCTGGGCGACGTCGTCACCGAGGCCGTGCACAAGGGCGACAAGGTCTCGCTGACCGGCCTGCTGAGCATCGAGCGCGTGCTGCGCGCGCCCCGCACCGGCCGCAATCCGCAGACCGGCGAGCCGCTCTCCATCCCGGCCGGCTACTCCGTCCGCCTGTCCTGCGGAAGCCGCCTCAAGGCTGCGGCCCGAGGCGACCTCCGCACGATCTCCTGACGATCAGCGCCGGACGGCTGTGGCCCAGTAGGGCGTCGTGGCGGTCGGTGTGGTGCTGAATCGGGCGTTGGGCAGGTAGAGCCGGCGCCCGAACGCCGCCACCGTGGTGGGTACGTCGAAACCGGGATCGGTGATCGTTCGGACCAGAGTGCCCTTGGTGCCGGTCCGGTTGAGCTTCACTACCGCGACCTGGTTCAGGAAGTTCTGGACGACGTACAAGGTCCGCCCGATCAGCAGCATGCCGTCGCCACTGGTCATCAGCGTGGCACCGAGGTCGACGCGCTTGGTCACGCCGGTCCGCGGATTCACCTTGAACAGGAACCCGGTCGACGACTGGACGATGATCAGCGCCCGGCCGTCCGGTGTCAGCGTGATGCCGTTCCCGTTGAAGCCGGTCGGGTCGTGCACATAGTCACCGGTGAGCGGGACGGTCCGCGTTGTCTTCAGGAGCTTGCCGTTGCGGCCGATCGGCACCTGGTAGATGGCCGGTTGGCTGGTGTCGGTGAACCAGGCGGCGTTCTTGCTCAGCACCACGTCGTTCACGAACGTCGGCGTGACCCCGGTCAAGCTGTAGCTCTTGAGGATCTTGCCGGTCCGGATGTCGACCACCCGGCCCGTCCCAGTGGGCCCACCGGCAATCCACAGCCGGCCGCGGTTGTCCGCCTTCAGACCGACAGACGGCGTACCAGGACCTTGGCTGATCACCTTGCCGCGGCCGGTTCGCAGGTTGGCGGCGTAGATGTCGCCGTCCACCAGTGAGCCGAAGTACGCCGTACTGCCGCGGATCGCGATGCCTTCGGGCTGGAACCCGTTCGGCAGCTCGATCCGGGCCGGGAACGCGGTGGGCTTCGACGACTTGGCCGAGTTCGCCGACGTCGCCGACAGGAACCGGATCTGGTCGCACTGGCCGTCGTCGACGGAGTGCTTGACGGTTGACGATGCCGGTGTGGGGACGGCGGCGGCCGCCGACGTGGTCACAAGGCCCAGCAGGAGGGCCGGCAGCCCGAGTGCGGCTGCGATGCTACGGATGTTCATGTTTCCTCCCCACCCTGACCGTAGGACAGCGATCCGCGGTCGGGAACGGTTCAGCGTGGGACAGCGGTGACCCAGTACGGAGTGGTCGGTGCCGGTGGCGTAGTGAAGCGGGCGTTCGGCAGGTAGAGCCGCTTCCCGAACGCTGCGGCGGTCGTCGGTACGTCGAAGTCCGGGCTGGTGATGCCCCGGATCACCTGGCCCGTGGTGCCGGCGCGGTTCAAGGTGAGGACCGCGATGTTGTTCAGCCGGTTCTGGACGACGTACAGGGTGCGGCCGATCAGCAGCAGGCCGTCGCCATTGGTCATCACCGCGTTACCGATGTCGATCCGCTTGGTCACGCCGGTGCGCGGGTCGGCGCGGAACAGGAAGCCGGTTGACGACTGGACGATGATCAACGCGCGGCCGTCCGGCGTGAGCGAGATGCCGTTCGCGTTGGTGGCCCCGGGGGTGTGCTGGTAGTCGCCGCTCAGCGGGATCGTCCGAGCCTTCGCGGCCAGCTTGCCGTGCCGGCCGAACGCGACCTTGTAGAGGACCGGCTGTTGCGAGTCGGTGAACCAGGCCGCGTCCTTGCTGAGGATCACGTCGTTCACGAACGTCGGAGTCGTGGTGGTGAAGGTGTAGCTCTTGAGGATCGTGCCGGTCCGGGTGTCGATCACCCGTCCGTTGCCACCGGCCGCACCAGCGACGAACAGCCGGCCGAACCGGTCCACCTTCATGCCGAGCGAGCCGGTGCCCGGGCCTTGGCTGATCACCTCGCCGGTGCCGGTCTTGAGGTCGGCGGCGTAGATGTCGCCGTTCGCGCGGGAGCCGAAGTACGCCGTACCGCGGGCGATCGCGATGCCCTCCGGCTGGAACCCGTTCGGTAGCTCGATCCGGGTGGGGAACTTGGTCGTGGTGTGGGTGGCGGAAGCCGGGGTGCTCACCAGGCCCAGCATCAATGCGGGCACGCTGATCAGCGTGGCGAGCCGGCGGACGAGGTGTGACATGGCGGGTCCTCCTGATCCGTGGTCTTGCCCAGGAGAACGGCACCGGCCTGTGGAAAGTTCACAACGGCGGTCGCGGCAACCGGGTATGTTCGCTGACAAGCAATTGGACACGGGAAACAAGGGGTCAGGGATGACAGCAGGGATCGACAGTTCGAGTCTGTCCGCGACCGTGCGGGCGCAGGACGACCTGTATCGGTACGCCAACGGGCCGTGGCTGGAAGAGCATGAGATTCCGGCGGACAAGGCCATCTACGGCGCCTTCCACGCACTCTGGGACACGGCCGAGCAGGACGTCCGGACGATCGTCGAGAAGACGGTCGCGGCCGGGCACCCCGAGGGCAGCGAGCCGCGCAAGATCGCCGACCTCTACAGCAGCTTCATGGACTCCGAAGCGATCGAGCGGCTCGGAGCCGAGCCGATCGCCGAGCAGCTCGCCCTGGTCCAGGGGATCGAGGATCTGGCCGGCCTGGTAGCGGTGCTCGGTCAGCTCGAGTTGCAGGGTGTGCCGGGTGTCTTCCACTACTGGGTCGACGCCGACGCCAAGAAGTCCGACGAGAACATCGTCTACCTGACCCAGGGCGGCCTCAGCCTGCCGGACGAGTCCTACTACCGCGAGGACAGCTTCGCCGAGGTGCGTACGGCGTACGTCGCGCATGTCACGCGGATGCTCGAGCTGGCCGGGCTGACCGATCCGTCCGGTGCCGCCGAGCGGATCATGGAGCTGGAGACCAAGGTCGCCGGCGCGCACTGGGACCGGGTCAAGAACCGCGACGTCCAGCTGACCTACAACAAGGTCGACCGGGCCGGGCTGGACGAGCTGACCCCCGGCTTCGACTGGTCGGGCTGGCTGGTCGGCGCCGGCGTACCGGAGAGTGCCTTCGAGCAGGTCGTCGTTCGCGAGCCGGACTTCTTCACCGCGGCCGCCACGGCCCTGCAGGAGGTCGGGCTCGACCAGTGGAAAGAGTGGCTGAGCTGGCGGATCGTGCACAGCGCGGCGCCGCTGCTGAGCACGGCGTTCGTCGATGAGAACTTCGCCTTCTACGGCAAGACGCTGACCGGGGCGCCCGAGCTGCGCGAGCGGTGGAAGCGCGGCGTCGCGTCGGTCGAGTCCGCGTTGGGCGAGGCGCTCGGCAAGCTGTATGTCGCGGAGCACTTCCCGCCGACTGCCAAGGCCCGGATGGTCGAGCTGGTGCAGAACCTCGTCGAGGCGTACCGGCAGCGGATCGACGCGCTGGACTGGATGGGCCCGGACACCCGGCAGCGGGCGCTGGACAAGCTGGGCACGTTCGTGCCGAAGATCGGCTACCCGGACCAGTGGAAGTCCTACGAGGCGCTCGCGATCGACCCGGCCGATCTGTTCGGCAACGTGCGCCGCTCGGTCGCGGTGGAGACCGAGCGGGACCTCGCCAAGCTCGGCCAGCCGGTGGACCGGACCGAGTGGAAGATGACGCCGCAGACCGTCAACGCGTACTACAACCCGCGGATGAACGAGATCGTCTTCCCGGCCGGCATCCTGCAGCCGCCGTTCTTCGACCTGGACGCCGATGACGCCGTCAACTACGGCGCGATCGGGGCCGTGATCGGGCACGAGATCGGCCACGGGTTCGACGACCAGGGCTCGCGGTACGACGGCGACGGCAACCTCAACGACTGGTGGACCGACGACGACCGCGCCGCCTTCGAGCAGCGCACCGACAAACTCGTCGCGCAGTACGACGTTCTTTCGCCGGCCGAGGCACCTGGTCAGCACGTGAACGGCAAGCTCACACTCGGCGAGAACATCGGCGACCTGGGCGGGCTGTCGATCGCGTACGTCGCGTACCAACTGTCCCTGGACGGTGCCGAGGCGCCCGTGGTCGACGGGCTGACCGGGAGCCAGCGGTTCTTCGCGTCCTGGGCGCATGCGTGGTCGACCAAGACCCGGCCGGAGGAGGCGGCGCGCCGGCTGGCGATCGACCCGCACTCACCGCCGGAGTTCCGCTGCAACGCGGTGGTGAAGAACATCGACGAGTTCCACACCACCTACAACACCACCGAAGGCGACGGCATGTGGCTGGCGCCCGAGGACCGCGTCCGCATCTGGTGACAAACGCCCGCCTGTTCGCCGCCCGCGGCGGCGAAAAGGAGGGGTCGTAGGGGGGGGGTGTGGCTCCGGACAAGCCCCGGGGGGGGCCACTGCGGGCGCCGACCGCGTACCGGTTCCCTCGGTCT
>NZ_JBVHFT010000008.1:51747-273396 GCF_055562215.1 Kribbella sp. NPDC020701
ACCGCACCCCCCCCCCCCCCCCTCCCCACCCCCCCCCCCCCCCCCCCCCCCCCCCCCCCCCTCCTCCCCCCCCCCCCCCCCCCCCCCCCCCCGGGGTCGTAGGGTCGGGTTGTGACTATGGACGAGCCCAGGGTGCGGCCATTGCGGGCGCCGACTGTGTATCGGTTCCCTCGGTCTGGTGAGGGGTTTGTGGCGTGGTCGGACGTCGAGGAACGGCTGAGCGCGGCCAAGAACTATTGGTTGGCTACCGTGCGGCCGGATGGGCGGCCGCATGTGACGCCGGTGTGGGGAGTCTGGGTGGACCGCGGGTTGTACTTCGACGGTCTGCCGACTACCCGGTGGGGTCATAACCTCGCTGCGAACCCGCAGGCGGCCGTGCACCTTGAGAGCGCCGACGACGTGGTGATTCTCGAAGGGCTGGTGGAGGACCTGGAGACGACCTCCGCCGAGCTCGGTGACCGGGTGGTCCGGGCGTGGACCGCGAAGTACGGGCGGCTCGAGCCGGAGCCGGTCGAGAGCGGCATCTTCCGCCTCCGCCCACACACCGCCCGCGCCTTCACCGGCTCCCTGGACCGCGGCTGCGCCTGGACCTTCGAGCCCACAAAGTAGACAGAACAGCAACCGTCGGGGCCGGGCGGCAGGTGGCTGCCCGACACCCCCGTCCGCAACCCCGTGAAAGTACCGGCAGCTCGCCGTCTGCGGCGGCGAGCTCCGGGTAATACGCGGGGCCTTCGGTGGTGATGCAGTGAGGTGAGGCCCTTGTCGTTCTAGGAAGACATCCAGGTCTGGATGCCTTCGATGGTGCGGGGCATGGCTTCGGAGAGGTTTTCGGCGGCGTCTTCGGTGACGAGGATGTCGTCTTCGATACGGATGCCGATGCCGCGGAGGTCTTCGGGGACGGTGAGGTCGTCGGCCTGGAAGTAGAGGCCGGGCTCGACAGTGAGGACGTAGCCGGTCTGCAGAGGGCCCTTGCGGTAGGTCTCGTCGCGGGCGGAGGCGCAGTCGTGGACGTCGAGGCCGAGCATGTGGCTGACGCCGTGCAGGGTGTAGCGCTGGTAAAGACGGCTCTCGGGGTCGAGCGCCTCGTCGGCCGAGACCGGGAGCAGGTCCATCGCGTCCAGCCCGCGCACGATCACCTCCATCGCCGCCTCGTGCGCCGCCCGGAATGCGGCACCCGGCTTGACCGCGGCGATGCCCGCGTTCTGCGCGTCCAGCACCAGTTGGTACAGGTCGCGCTGGCGCGGGGTGAACTCGCCGTTCACCGGCAGCGTCCGGGTGATGTCCGCGGTGTAGAGCCGGCGGTTCTCTACACCCATGTCGAGCAGCATCAGCGTGCCGTCGACGACCGGGCCGTCGTTCTCGATCCAGTGCAGCGTGGTCGCGTGCGGACCGGCCGCGGCGATCGAGCTGTACCCGACATCGTTGCCCTCGGCCCGCGCCCGGCGCCAGAACGTGCCCTCGATCCAGCGTTCGCCGTACTGCCGGACCTTGTCCATCTCGGCGAGCACGTCGGAGAAGCCGCGGTGCGTGATCGCGACCGCGTCCCGGAGCTGCTCGAGCTCGAACGGGTCCTTCACCAGCCGCAGCTCGGACAGCGTCGTGGCAAGCTCGTTGTCGCGAAGGTCATCGGTCTTCACGCCGGTCAGCAGGGACGCGATCGACTCGTCCTCGTCGCGCCGTACCCGGGTCGGTACGTCGCCCTTGAGCGCGTCCGCGAGCCGGTCGACGTGCCGGGTCTCGAGGCCGAACTCCTTGGCCGTCTCGGTCAGCGACGGGCGCCGGCCGGCCCAGAGTTCGCCGTACATCCGGTCGCGCCAGAACTCCTCGCCCTCGCTGCGGTCGGCGCGCGGGCGGAAGTACAGGACGGAGTCGTGGCCGCTGGTGCCGTTCGGCTCCAGCACCAGGACCGCGTCGGAGGATTGGTCGCCGGCCAGCCAGGCGTAGTCGGTGTGCGGGCGGAAGACGTAGTCGGTGTCGTTCGAGCGGACCTTGTAGGTGCCGGCCGGGATCACGAGCCGCTCGCCGGGGAACGCCTGCGACAGCGCGTCACGCCGCTTCGCCGCCCACACGCCGACGTCGCTCAGCGTCACGTCCTGCCGCTCGGAGTCGGCCCAGCCCGAGTTCATGAACGCGCGCAGCTTCGGGTTCGGCTCGTTGTCGTGCGAGGCCGTCTTCGGCGCGGCGTTCTCAGCGGCGCCGGCGGTCTCAAGGGTGCCGTTCTCAAGGGTGGAGTTCTCGGCGGCGGTGGTCTCGGTCGTGTCGGTCATCGTCGACCAGTCCTCATCTCGGCGCGGGCACTGCGGTTCAGGGCCTAGGTGTGCAGTTGATCGCCGCGGAGGGTGCCGGTGTCGGGCAGTGCCTCGGCGGGGTCCGAGCCGATGCGGGTGATCGCATTGTGCTCGTCCACGAAGACTACGCTCGGCTCGAACACCTTCGCCTCCGCGGTGTCGAACATCCCGTACGCGATCAGGATGACCAGATCGCCGGGATGGATCAGGTGCGCCGCGGCTCCGTTGATCCCGACCACCCCGGACCCGCGCGGCCCTTCGATCAGGTACGTCGACAGCCGGTTCCCGTTGGTGATGTCGACGATGTCCACCTTCTCGCCGGGCAGCAGATCGGCCGCGTCCATCAACTCGGCGTCCAGCGTGCACGATCCGACATAGTCCAGATCCGCCTGCGTCACCGTCGCCCGGTGCACCTTCGACTTCATCAGTTCGCGCCACATGCGGCCCCATGATCCAGCCGAACCGCACCCCTGTCAGTGGCCACCGTCACCCCACCAGTTCACGCTCCCGCTCGGCCGGGAGGTGGCGGCGGAGGGTTTCGCCCTCGACGTCGACGTTGGGGAGGAGGCGGTTGAGCCAGTGGGGGAGGTACCAGGCGGAGCGGCCGAGGAGGGCCATGACGGCGGGGACGATGGTCATGCGGACCAGGAAGGCGTCGATGGCTACCGCCAGGGCCAGGCCGAAGCCGATTTCGCGGATCAGGGTCTGGCTGGACAGGATGAAGCCGGAGAAGACGGCGGTCATGATGACCGCGGCGGCGGTGACGACGCGGGCGCTGTGGGCGAAGCCGTCGACGACCGCGGTGCGCGGCTCGGCGCCGTGGACGTGTTCCTCCCGCATCCGCGTGACCAGGAAGATCTGGTAGTCCATCGCGAGGCCGAAGACGACACCGATGAGGAAGATCGGAAGCATGCTGATCACCGGCCCGGTCTGCCCCTCGATGCCGAACAGCCCGGCCAGCCAGCCCCACTGGAACACGGCGACCACCGCACCGAACGTCGCCGCGACCGTGAGCAAGAAGCCGAGGGTCGCCTTCAACGGCACCAGCAGCGACCGGAACACCAGCATCAGCAGCAGGAACGCGAGCCCGACCACCAGCGACAGATAGGGGATGAGCGCACCGCCGAGCTTGTCCGAGAAGTCGATGTTGACCGCGGTCGCGCCGGTGACGGACACCTCCGCGCCACCGTTCTCCGGCAAGGCCCGGATCGCCTGGACCAGTTCGTTCGTCTGCGTCGTACTCGGGCCGCTGGCCGGGATCACCGTCAGCAGCGCGGTGTTGCCGGCCGGGTTGAACGTCGGCGGCGTCACCATCGTCACGTCCGGCAGCCCGCGTACGGCGGTCGCCGTGGCAGCGGCCGCCGCCTTCGGGTCCGGCGACACACCGGCGTCGACGACGACCATCAGCGGACCGTTGAACCCGGCACCGAACCCGTCGGACAGCAGTTCGTACGCTTTCCGCTGAGTCGAGTCCGGCGCGGCGGTGCTGTCGTCGGGCAACCCGAGCTCGAGGTCGGCCGCCGGGACCGCCAGCGCGCCGAGACCGATCACCGTCACGAGCAGCACGGCCACCGGCCGGCGGGTGACGAACCCGGCCCACCGGCGACCCGCGGAGAGTTTGCCGGTCGCCTCGGGGTCGCCGGACCGCAGCCCGGGGATCCGCCCACCGAGGACCCGGCGGCCCGCGACCCCGAGCAGCGCGGGCAGCAGCGTGAGGGCGATCGCGACCGCGAGGACGACAGTGAACGCGGCGGCCAGGCCCATCTGGGTGAGGAACGGGATGTTCACGATGAACATCCCGGCCAGCGCGATCACCACGGTCATCCCGGCGAAGACCACCGCCGACCCGGCTGTGCCGACCGCGCGGCCGGCCGCCTCCTCGGGCTCCAGCCCGGTACTCAGCTCGTGCCGGTAGCGCGACATGATGAACAACGCGTAGTCGATCGAGACCGCGAGCCCGATCATCAACGCCAGGATCGGCGTCCCCGAACCGATGTCGATGAACCCGGTCGCGGCGGAGATCGCGGTCACCCCGATGCCGACCCCGATGATTGCCGAGAGCAACGGTAGGCCGGCGGCGATGAGTGAGCCGAAGGTGATCAGCAGGACCACCGCGGCCACTCCGAGGCCGATCACCTCGGTCAGGCTCTGCTCGTCCTGCGGCTGCATGGCGTCCCCGCCGTACTCGACGGTGAGGCCGGCCGCGCGAGCGGGCTCGACCGCGGTCGCCACGGCCTCCTGTGCCTCCGGAGTGACCTCCGGTGAAGGTACGTCGTACGTCACCTGGGCGTAGCCGGTGCGGCCGTCGGCGGAGATCGCCTTGGCGGTGAAGGGATCGAGGACCCTCGCCACCTGCGGAGCGTCGGTGATCCGGCCCAGGGTCTGCTGTACCTGTGCGGTGTTGGCCGCGTCGGTGAGCTTCTGGCCGGCGGGTGCCTGGAAGACGATGCGGGCGGTGGCGCTGTCGGCATCGGCCTGCGGGAAGCGGTCCTGGAGCAGGTCGACCGCGCGCTGCGACTCGGTGCCCGGGATCGAGAAGCCGTTGGCGGTCGGGCCGGACAGGGTGGCCGCACCGGCGATGCCGGCGGCCAGGAGTCCTAGCCACACGAGCACGACGAGTCGGCGTCGGCGGAACGCGAACCGGCCGAGCCGGTACAGGTAGGTAGCCATGCTGCCGATCGTTCCGGTCGGGCCCTGTCATCCGCGTCTGCCAGGAGTGGGCTTCTCGACGTACTGCGGATGCCGTAGGTCCCTACTACGTTTGCGGTACCTCGGCCGGCGGCAGTGTCGTCCCTGGACGTACAAGACCGGTCTGGTAGGCGAGCACGACCAGTTGCGCTCGGTCCCGGCAGTCGAGTTTCATCATCGCCCGGTTGACATGCGTCTTCGCGGTCGACGGCGACAGCACCAGGCGTACGGCGATCTCGTCGTTGGTCAGCCCGAGGGCGACCAGGCCGACGATCTCGCGTTCCCGGTCGGTGAGGGCGTCGAGTGCGGACGGGCCGAGGTCCTGGCCGACCTGTGGTTCGGCGAGGAAGCGGTTCATCAGGCCGCGGACCGCCTTCGGGGAGAGCAGCGCGTCGCCGCGGGCGACGACCCGGATCGCGTCGATGAGTTCGGCCGGCTCGACCGACTTGCCGAGGAAGCCGCTGGCTCCGGCGCGGATCGCTTCGAAGACGTACTCGTCCACTTCGAAGGTGGTCAGCACCAGCACCTTCACCCCGGCCAGCGCTTCGTCCCCGGTGATGATGCGGGTCGCCGCGAGCCCGTCCAGCTCCGGCATCCGGATGTCCATCAGGATCACGTCGGCGCGCTCGGTCCGGGCCAGCTCGACGGCCTCCCGACCGTTCGACGCCTCAGCAACGACCTCCAAATCGGGTGCTGAGCTCACCAGCACCCGGAACCCGCTGCGGATCAGCGTCTGGTCGTCGGCCAGCAGTACCCGGATCGTCACCTACGACTCCCGTCTCGAGAGGAAGAACAGCATGCACCCCGAAGCCCCCACCCGCCTCCGGTCCGGTCGTCAACTCCCCACCCACCGCCGTGACCCGCTCCCGCATCCCCAGCAGCCCGTGCCCGGTGGTCGAGGGAGTGCTCTCCGGACCGAGGCCGGGACCGCCGGGGAGGCGAGGTGCCGGCGTGCTGGGGGAGGTGTTCGTGACGTCGACGGCCAGGAAGCCTGCGTGGCGGGCCAGGCGGACGCGGACTGTGGCGCCGGGGGCATGCTTCAGGACGTTGGTGAGGGACTCCTGGATCACTCGGTAGGCAGTCAGCTCGATGACATCGGGGAGCGAACCGATCGAGTCCGGAGGCTCCCAGTCGACCTTCACTCCGGCAGCGACGAACGACTCGATCATCGAGTCCAGCTCGAGCAGGGACGGCGCGGGTGCGGTCGGCGGGGCGGTGCCTTGACGGCGTAGTACTCCGAGCAGGACGGTGAGCTCCCGGAGAACCGTACGGCCGCCGGAGCGGACCAGGGCCAGCGCTCGTTCGGCCTCGTCCGGTTGAGTACGCAGGACGTGAGCCGCGACGCCCGCCTGCACATTCATCAGCGCGATGTGGTGCGCGATCACGTCGTGCAGCTCGTGAGCGATCCGCAGCCGCTCCTCCATCACCCGGCGCTGTGCCTCCTCGTCGCGGGACCGCTCCGCGCGGACGGCCCGCTCCTCCAGCTCCGCCAGATACTCCCGCCGGTACCGGACCGCTCCGCCGATGGCCGCCGCGAAGAGGACCATGAAGGTCATTCCGAGGTTGTCGAGAAGGTTTCCGCCGATGAAGACGGCCGAGGAGATCAGGGTCGCGGCCGCCGTGACGCAGACCGCGGTCGAACTGGTCCTCCGGTCGTTGCGCACCACGACCGTGTAGATCGCGCAGGCCATGAACAGGACGATCGGGCTCTTGCCCTGTTCGGCGATCGCATACGCGATCGCGACGCCGGTGGTGACTCCGAGCACCACCAGTGGCGCGCGGCGCCGGAAGGTGAGCGCGACGGTACCCACGACGGCAAGTGCCACGATCGTTTGGTTCAGCTCGATCCGTTCGCCCACATGCCGGCCGCCCGGCACGAAGAGGTTGATCGCCAGGACGACCAGCGCGAGGGCGAAGTCCACCGCCAACGGATGCCACTTGAGGTCGCGGCAGTACCGCAGGAACGCGCCCATTCCTTCACAGTACGTGTTCCCCGGCGGAATCCGCGTCGTCCTCCGGCCGTATCCCCGCCGTACCGCGAACGCGGTATCAGACGGCGGAAGCTTGGACCGCGAGCTCGCGCAGAGCCTCGTACCGCGTCCGCAAAGCGCCGACCCGCTCCACCTCGTCGTCCACCGGTGTGAGGTGCTCGCCGCCTGGGGCCGGGGACAAGTTGAGGGCCACGGCCGCGGCACCGCGAGCGCCAACCTCAGCCTCCGCGCAGACCGTTGTGGGTCGAGCGAAGGTCGCGGTCAGACAGCGGCGCCACCACTCCGAGGCGTCGATGCCGCCACCGCCCAGTACGACGTCCAACTGCCGCCCGAACAGCGAATCGAGCATCCGCAGCCCACGGTCGATCTCCAGCGACGCGCCTTGTAGCGAGGCGGCCAGCAGGTCCGCGGGGTCGTCGTCGAAGGACAGGCCGAAGTACACGCCGGATCCACTCGGTACGGTCGCCGGCGGCCTGGTCCCGGCCATGAACGGGATCGCGATCGCCCGCGACGCCCCGATCTCCACACCGGTCGGCTCGTCGGACTCCAACTGCAGTACGCCGGTCAGCCAGGCGTGCAGGTTCCCGGCCGCCGAGAACGCCATCCCGGTCACCGCTCGCTGGTCGTCGACCCGGTAGCGCCACAGCTCCCACGGCAGCTCCGGCGCGTCGTCGATCGGATGCACGACCCGGACGGCCGCCGATGTGCCCACGGTCACGGCCGCAGTGGTCTCGTCGTACCCGCCGGACCCGACGTTCGACGCGGCGCCGTCACCGGTCGGCGGATGGACGGGTACGCCGACCAGCCCGGGCCACCGGCGTTCGTACTCGGCGGACAACATCGCGCTCCACCCGGTCGGGACGATCGGCGGGAGCTGGTCGGCCTTCACCCCGGCGATCTCCAGCGCCTCGTCGTCGTACGAACCGCCGGCCAGGTCGAGCGTGCCGGTCCCGGAGGCGATCGAGACCGACGTGACGCGCTGGCCGGTCAGTCGCTCGAGCACCAGGTCGGGCAGTCCGGCAAACGCTGAAGGGGAGCCTTCCGACAGGAGCCACGGGATCCGCCGGGGCCAGTACAGCCGGTGCAGCCAGGAGCCGGTCCGGGCGTGGAACGCGTGCTCGTCGAACGATGACCCGAGATCGAGGTGGACCGAGCGGGTGTCCGCCCAGGTGATCACCGGCGTGAGCGCAGCACCTTTGTTGTCGAGGGCAACGATCGAGTGCCACTGCGCGGACAGGACGATCGCGCCGATGCCGTCCAGGTGGCCGTTCTGCTGGAGCTCGTCCAGGCAGCCAAGCAGGCCCTCGACGTACTCGTGCAGGTCGAGCGTCGCCGAACCGTCGGAGCCGTAGGCCGGGGAGATCTTGTGACGCGCTAACGCTCCTGCAAGTGGTGACGCGTCTTCAGCCGACAGGACCAGGGCACGAGCTGATGACGTGCCTAGATCCAAGGCCAAGACCCGTCCGTCAGTCTTCGTCATGCAGGGCTTTCAGGAACGACGCCGCCCAGACGTTCACGTCGTGCGCGGCCAGGTGCTTGCGCATCGCCTTCATCCGGCGGCCGAGCTGACGGTCGTCGGTGTTCATCGCGTCGACGATGGTGTCCTTCATCCCGTTGATGTCGTGCGGGTTCACCAGGAACGCCTGGCGGAACTCGTCCGCGGCGCCGGCGAACTCGCTCAGCACCAGGGCCCCGGTGTCGTCGTACCGGGTGGCGACGTACTCCTTGGCGACCAGGTTCATGCCGTCGCGCAACGGAGTCACCACCGCGACGTCCGCGGCCCGGAACAGCGCGGCCATCTCGGTCCGCGAGTACGACGTGTGCAGGTAGTTGATCGCCGGAGTACCGATCCGGCCGTGCTCGCCGTTGATCCGGCCGACCAGGAGCTCGATCTCGTCCCGGAGCACGCGGTACTGCTCGACGCGTTCGCGTGACGGCGTGGCCACCTGGATGAAGACGGCGTCGTCGACCGACACCCGGCCCTCGTCCAGGAGCTCACCGAACGCGCGCAGTCGTTGCCGGATCCCCTTGGTGTAGTCGAGCCGGTCCACGCCGAGCAGGATGTGCTGCGGATTGCCGACTTCCTCGCGCATCTCGGCGGCCCGCGCGAGGGTCTCCGGCTTGCGGGCCAGGTCCTCCAGCTCGCCGACGTCGATGGAGATCGGGAACGCCTTGGCCCGCACGATCCGGTCGTCGGGCAGGTGGATGCGGTCGCCGCGGGTTCGCAGGCCCATCCGGTTGCGGGCCAGGCGGGCGAAGTTCGACGCCGCGCCCGGGCGCTGGAAACCGACCAGGTCCGCACCCATCAGGCCGTCCAGGATCTGCCGCCGCCACGGCATCTGCGCGAACAGCTCGGTCGGCGGGAACGGGATGTGCAGGAAGAACCCGATCCGTACGTCGGGCCGCAGCCGGCGCAGCATCGCTGGGACCAGTTGCAGCTGGTAGTCGTGCACCCAGACGTCGGCGCCATCGGCGGCGGCATCCGCGGCCGCCTCCGCGAACCGCCGGTTCACCGCCACGTACGACTCCCACCACTCGCGGTGGAACTCTGGTGCCACGATCACGTCGTGGTACAGCGGCCAGAGGGTCGCGTTCGAGAAGCCCTCGTAGTACAGCTGGACGTCCTCGGCCGACAGCATCACCGGGACCAGGTGCATACCGTCGTTGTCGAACGGATCCACCTTCTCGTCCGCGCTGCCGGTCCAGCCGATCCACGCACCGTGGTGGCGCTGCATCACCGGTGCGAGGGCGGTGACCAGACCGCCGGGACTCCGGCGCCACGCCGTACTGCCGTCAGGCATCTCGATCCGGTCGACCGGCAGCCGGTTGGCCACCACTACGAAGGAACTCCGTCCGTCAGGCATCTGCTGTCATCCACCCAGGTCTTCGTCGTCACCGGGGTAGCGCACCCCGATCTGGCTACGGGTTTCGTCGAGCAGTTCGAGAACCTCGATCGTCGCGACATGCGGCAGCGACGGGACCTCGATCAGTCCGTTGCGCAGCGCACGCATCACGTCCCCCGCCTCATAGTGGTACCCAAGGCCATGCGTCGGTACGTCGATCCGCTCGCTGCCGGCCGCCGTACTGCGCACGTAGTACTCAGGATGGTGGAAGCGGTGTGGCAGTTGCAGACTGCCCTCCGGACCGCTCACTGACGCGACCCAGGGGTTCTGCGACTTGAGACCGCAGGTGAGCGCGGCGACCGCGCCGGAGTCGTAGCGCCAGGCCATGGCGACGTTCAGGTCGATGCCGTCCTCGTTGAGCGAGCCGACTGCCTTCAGCTCGGCCGGGCGGCCCAGCGCCAGGTAGGCGAAGGTCATCGGGTAGATGCCGCCGTCCATCAGCGAACCGCCGCCGAGCGCCGGGTCGAGCAGGCGGGCGGGCAACGATGGCTTGTGGAAGGCGAAGTCCGCGACGACCTGCTGTGGCTCGCCGATCACACCGCTGTCGAGCTCCTTGAAGAACGCCTGGATGACCGGGTTGGTCCGCATCCACATCGCCTCGGCGAACAGCGTCTGGTGCTCGGTGGCGACGGCGATCAGATCCCGGGCCTGCTTGGCGGTCAGGGTGACCGGCTTCTCGCAGAGTACGGCGATACCGGCCTGGAGTGCGGTCCGCGCGATCGCGTAGTGCTGTGGGTGCGGTGTACCGATGTAGATCACGTCGACCGTGCCGGAGTCGATCAGCCGGCGGTAGTCGTCGTACGCGTTCTCGATGCCGAACTCGGCGGCGAACCGGTCCGCACCGTCATGGGACCGCGACGACACAGCTGTCACCACGGCGTCGTCGCCGAGCAGCTTCAGATCCCTCGTGAACGACGTAGAGATGTTGCCCGTAGCAACGATGCCCCATCTGACGCGATCTACACCCACTGGGTTAACTCCGGGGTCGGGAACGGTCCGTCTGCAGCGATTCTCGCTGTTTCGAAGGCGTGAGCCAAGCGAATGAGCGTGGAGTCACTCCGCGCAGTGCCACTGAACGTGATCCCGACAGGCAGTCCTGCGACCAGTCCGGACGGCACGGAGAGCAACGGATACCCTGCCAATGCGGCATGTGAGGACGAACTGCCCAGTACGTGGTCACCGTTGACCAGGTCGATGGTCCAGGCCGGTGAGTACGACGGGCAGACCAGGGCGTCGAGCTGGTTGTCCCGGAGCAGATTGTCGATGCCGTCCCGGCCGGCTCGCAGTGCGGTCAGGCGGGAGGCGACGTAGATAGGGGAGCTCAGCCCCCCTGTGGCCGCGGCCCGCTCGAACAGCTCCTGGCCGAACCACTGCAGCTCGACGTCCGCATGCGCTCGGTTGAAAGCGATCAGATCATCCAGCGTCCGCGGGCCGCCGGGCACGCGAGTGGCCAGGTACGCCGCCAGGTCGACCTTGAGCTCGTGGGCCAGCACCTGGAGCTGGTCCTCGTCGCCACCGGGGGTCGGCAACGACAGCTGGTCGACCAGCGTGGCTCCACACCGGCTGAGCGTCTCCAGCGCGTGCTCACTGACCTCGTCGAGGCCGGTCGAGTAGCCCCAGAGCGGGCCGCGCGGTACGCCGATCCGCACGTTGCTGAGGTCCGTGCCGCGGCAGTACTCGGAGTAGTCGGTCTTGTTCCCGGTGAGGACTGTGAGCAGGGCTGCCGCCTGGGCGACCGTCCTGGTCATCGGTCCGGCGGTGTCCTGGGAGTGTGAGATCGGGACGATGCCCTGCTGCGGAATGAGACCCACAGTCGGCTTCAGACCGACGATGCCGTTCAGTGCGGCCGGGCAAACGATTGAACCGTTCGTCTCGGTGCCGATGGCGTAGTCGGCCAGCCCTGCGGCGACCGCTGCGCCGGATCCGCTCGAGGAGCCGCCGGCGGAGCGGTTCAGCGCGTACGGGTTCCGGGTGAGGCCGCCGTACGCGCTCCAGCCGGAGGAGGACGCCGAGCCGCGGAAGTTGGCCCATTCGCTCAGGTTGGTCTTGCCCAGGACGATGCAGCCCGCCTCGCGGAGTCGCCGTACCAGTGGGGCGTCTTCCGGTGGCGGTGGCTGGTCGGCCAGCGCCAGGGAACCGGCGGTGGTCGGCAGGTCGGCGGTGTCGATGTTGTCCTTGACCAGGACCGGTACGCCGTGCAGCGGGCCACGCACCCGCCCTTCGTCGCGCTCCGCGTCGAGGTGGGCGGCCTGAGTGAGAGCGGCGGGGTTCGGCGTGCAGATGGCGTTGACCAGCGGGTCCACCTCACGACTCTTGGCCCGCAGCTCTTCCACCAGCGCCGCTGCCTTGAATTCCTTCCCCACCCCACCACCCCGGCCGGAAAGAGTTGAGCTCACCCGTCGATCCTGCCAGAGTTGCCCCGGTCCGGCCGTCCGCCGGCGACACGCTCCGTGTCGCCTGACCGGTGAATGACATGGTTGTTGTTCAGCCGTACAGTGGGGCGCGGACGGACGATCACCGACCGCACAGGAGTCACCAGCAGATGGACAGCGCGAACGCCAGCTCTCCCGGCCCCGCCGAAGCTGCGCCGCCGGCCGTTGCCGGACTCACTGAGCGCGATGGGGCGATCCTCGCGTTCGAGCGGCACTGGTGGAAGTACGCCGGTGCCAAGGAGCAGGCGATCCGGGACCAGTTCCAGATGTCGGCCACCCGGTACTACCAGGTGCTGAACGCGCTGATCGACCGGCCCGAGGCGCTTGCTCACGACCCGCTGCTGGTCAAGCGGCTGCGCCGGCTGCGCGCGGCCCGCCAGCGCGCCCGCTCCGCACGCCGCTTGGGTATCGAGGTCTGACCATGTCCCGCCCGAAGGGCGACCAAGGCCAAGTCTTGTCGTCGCTCGTCGCTGTGGCCGCCGTCGTCGCGATCGTGGCCGGCCTGCTGGTGCTGTTCGGTACTCGCGGTCACGACAGCGAGGCCGACGAGACGTCGGGCGCGACCACCCTGAAGCCGAGCGCGAAGCCGTCCTCGGGGCCGTCGACGATCGCCGCCAGCATCCCCAAGCCGTCCTCGAAGCCGACCGAACCGGCCACCACGCCGACCGAGGCCCCGTCGTCCACTCCGACGACCGAGCCGACCACCGAGCCCAGCTCCGAGCCGACGCAACCGCCGTCGACCCAGTCGACGACGATCCCGGCGGCTGAGCGGCCCGCGGTCGAGGTCTACAACAACACCGCGCGCAAGGGCCTGGCCGACTCGGTCGCGGGCCGGGCGCGGCAGGCAGGCTGGACCGTGGCGGGTTCCCCCGACAACTGGCACGGCAAGATCGCCGAAAGCACCGTCTACTACCCGCCGGGCATGCTCGACGCCGCCAACCAGCTCGCCCGCGATCTCGGGGTGGGCCGGACCAAGGGCGCGCTGGACAACATGAAGAAGGATCGCCTCACCGTGATCCTGACTTCGGACTACGCAGGATGAGCACTCCGGTCATCCAGACCGACGCCGGACGCGAAGGCTGGGAAGCGATCGTCGCCGACCCGGCCACAGCAGCGGTCGCGTCCGACTTCGACGGCGTCCTGTCGCCGCTGGTCGAGGACCCGGCCCGTGCTCGCCCGGCCGAGGGTGCCCTCGACGCACTGGCACGGCTGGCCCGCTCGGTGAAGCAGGTGGCGATCGTCACCGGCCGTCCGGCACTCGTGGCCACGGAGCTCACCGGTGTGACCGGTCATCCCGGTCTGGGCAGTCTCGTCGTACTCGGGCACTACGGGCTGGAGCAGTGGGACGCCGCGACCGGGAACGTGTCCAGCGACCCGGTGCCGTCCGGTGTCGCCGAGGCTCGCTCGCGGTTGCCGGAGATCCTGCGCGCGGCCGGCGTACCGGATGCCTTCGTGGAGGACAAAGAGAGCTCGCTGGCGGTGCACACGCGCCGGCTGCCGGATCCGGTCGGTGCGTTCGAGAGACTGCGTACGCCGCTGACCGAGCTGGCCGAGTCGACCGAACTGCGCCTGGAGCCGGGCAACCTGGTGCTCGAGCTCCGGCCGCCCGGGATCGACAAGGGCGTCGCACTGCGCCGGCTGCTCGAGTCCACGGGCGCAAGGTCGATCCTGTACGCCGGTGACGACCTCGGTGACCTGGCTGCGTTCCGGGCGGTCGAAGAACATCGCAAGACCGGACTGCGCGCCGTACTGCTGGCCACGCGGTCGTCCAATGCCACCGAACTGATTGAGGCGGCCGATATTGTCGTCGACGACCCCGCCGGTGTGGTGACCGTGCTCACTGCCCTTTCGGACGCGATCGCAGCACGCTGAACGCCTGCGTCACGGTCTTGCCGAGCGGCTGGATCGGCCGCTCGACGTAGCCGCCGTCCTTGAGTCCGGCCAGCCGCTCGAACGGGTTCCGCGACGCCGGATCGCCGGTGAGCAGGAATGAGATGATCACGCCGACGACGTACAGCGGGAGCATGAACAACCCGATCAGGCAGAAGTACTGCCACGAGTGCCGCTCCTCGTGCCGCACCAGCGCCTCGTCCTCGAAGTACGAACGCTCGTGCTTGCTGAGGATGACGTTCCCGATCGTGAACGCCCCCGCCACCGGGAACCCCAGCTTGTACCCGTTCGCAAAGAACAACCCCCGCGGCCCGCGACTGAACCGAGCCCGCCCGATCACCCCGACCCCCAACCCCGCCAAGGTCGACAGATTCAGGAAGTTCCCCACCACCTTCACCCGCTGCCACCCACTCATGCGGCTCAGTATCGGCTCATGGCGCCCCTTTGTCTTGATGTCGCAAACATCAGGACATGGCGTACGATGTCCTAAGAATTGAGACATCGGGACATTGGGGGCCAATGACGATCTTCAGCACGCCGGAACTGGATCTCGAGGATCGACAGGTCCTCGAGCAGATTCACGCGTTCCGGTCCGAGCTCACCGACGTACTGCGGGTTCCCCGGCGGTGGGCCGGCGGCCTGCGGCGGAGCATGTTGGCGCGCGCGATCCAGGGGTCGAACAGCATCGAGGGGTACGACGTCAAGCTCGACGACGCCGTAGCCGCGCTGGACGACGAAGAGGCGCTGAGCGCCGATGAGCGCACGTTCGCCGAGATCCGTGGATACCGGCAGGCGCTCGGCTATGTCCTCGCAATGGCGAAGGATGCGGACTTCGGGCTGGATGCGTCGGCTGTCCGGGGCATGCATTTCATGATGCTCAGTCACGACCTGGCGAAGAGCCCCGGCAGCTACCGGCAGGGTGTCGTCTACGTGCATGACGAGGCAACCGGGGAGAACGTATACGAAGGTCCCTCGGCGGAGGATGTGCCGGGCCTGGTCGCCGAGCTGATGGACGGCCTGGCGGCCGACGGCGCGGCGGACCCCTTGGTGCACGCGGCGATGGCTCACCTCAACCTGGTCATGATCCACCCGTTCCGCGATGGGAACGGCCGGATGGCGAGAGCGCTGCAGACACTGGTCCTGTCCCGGAGTGGCATCGGAGAGCCGGCCTTCTCGAGCATCGAGGAGTGGCTGGGCAGCAACACCGAGGACTACTACCGGGTGCTGGCGGCGACCGGCGCCGGCGGGTGGCATCCGCGGCGATCAGCCGCGCTCTGGGTCAAGTTCAACCTGCGCGCGCACCATATCCAGGCCCAGACGGTGCGGAGGCGGTATCGCGAAGCGGGCAAGCTGTGGCTGGCCTTCGACGAGCTGATCGCGGAGTACGGGCTGGCGGAGCGCGTCGCCGACGAACTGTTCGACGCGTCCCTCGGCTTCCGCATGCGCCGCTCGACCTACGTACGCCGGGCCGGGATCGAGGAACGGACGGCCACCCGCGACCTCGCGAGGCTCACCGAACTGGAGTTGCTGCGAGCGGTCGGTGAGACGAAGGGGCGGCACTACGTGATGGGTGATCGCCTTGCCGAACTCGTCCAGGGCGCACTTTCCACTCGCGAGCCGCTGATCGATCCATACCCGTGGATGCGAGAGCGGCTGGCGGCGGCGCCGACACCGATCCGGTAGTTGTCCGTGGGGTGAGTAAGACTTGGGGGGTGAGTTCGCGGGTGCGGGTTTGGCGGGTTGGGCGGGTGGTGGATCCGCATTCGGTGATCGGAGGGTTGCGGAAGGGGCCGGGGGATCCGGCGTATGTGTTCGACCCGGGGCGGCGGACGGTGTGGCGGGCTACGCGGACGCCTGACGGGCCGGTGCTTCTGCGGCTGACGCCGTACGCCGGGGAGGTGGAGGCCGAGGCCTGGGGACCGGGAGCGTCGTGGGCGCTGGACGGGGTGCCGGAGTTGCTGGGGGAGGCGGACAGCTGGGACGGGTTCGAGCCGTTGCCGGAGCACGCGGCGTTGGTGGACGCGGCGCGCCGGTTCCCGCATCTGCGGGTGCCGCGGACGCGGGCGGTGTTCGAGGCGATGGCGGCCGCGGGGATCGAGCAGGTCGTCACGGGCAAGGAGGCGTTCCGGGGCTGGCGGCTGCTACTTCGTGAGTACGGCGAACCCGCGCCGGGCCCGAACGGTCCGGACGGACGGATGATGATGGTGCCGCCCGCGCCGGAGGAGTGGCGACTGATCCCGTCCTGGCAGTGGTTGCGGGCCGGCGTGGAGAACCGCCGGTCGCGCGTCGTCGTGACGGCCGCGACCCGGGCCAAGGCGCTCGAGCGGACGCTGGAGCTCACCGACTCGGCCGAGATCGAACGCCGGCTGCGATCGCTGCCCGGCGTCGGGGTGTGGACGGCCGCCGAGGTCCGCCAGCGGGCTCACGGTGACGCGGACGCGTTCTCGTTCGCTGACTACCACGTGTCGCGCAACGTGTCGTACGCCCTGATCGGCGAGGAGCTGGACGACGACGGCTGCGCCGAGCTGATCGAGCCGTATCGCGGTCATCGGTTCCGGGTGCAGCGGCTGCTGGAGCTGGCTGGAATCGCTCACCCCCGCTACGGCCCGCGCAAGTCCCTGCCCACGCACACCCCGGGCGCAACGCATCGCTTGAGGTAGCGCTGGGCACCGGGCCACCACGATGACGATCGACGGGGACGGGCTGTACCTGGTGGCCGGCCTGGCATTGCTGCTCGGTGCCGTCCTGCCCCGCCTCTTGCGCCGGTACGCCGTCTCCGCGCCGATCGGCTTCCTCGGCGCCGGCCTGCTCCTCGGTCTCGCCGTCAACCGGCAGCACCTCACCCCGCTCGCCGAACCCAAGCTCACCGAGCACCTGGCCGAGCTGACCATCCTCGTCGCGTTGATGGGCGTCGGGCTCGCGATCGACCGTCCGATCGGCTGGCGGCGCTGGAGCGTGACCTGGCGTCTCCTGTTCGTCGCCATGCCCGCCTGCATCGCCGCGGTAGCCGGCGTCGGCTGGGGGCTCGGCCTGGCTCCCGCGACCGCGCTCCTGCTGGGAGCCATCCTCGTACCGACCGACCCGGTGCTCGCCTCCGACGTCCAGGTGCAAGGCCCGACGACCGGCGAAGGCGCCGAGCCGGAGGAGGACGACGAGGTCCGCTTCGCGCTCACCTCGGAGGCCGGGCTGAACGACGGCCTGGCGTTCCCTTTCGTCTACGCCGCCATCTTCGCCGCAACCAAGGGCGCAGTCGGGGGCTGGGCCCTCGAGTGGCTCGCCTGGGACCTGATCGGCCGGACGCTGATCGGCGTCGCGGTCGGTGCCGGGGCGGGCTGGCTGCTCGGCAAGATGGCCTTCTCCGCGCCGTCCCGCGCCTTCCGGCTGGCGGACTCCCGCGAACCGGTACTGGCGCTCGCGATGACACTGGGCGTCTACGGCCTGGCCCAGGTGCTGCATGGCTACGGCTTCGTCGCGGTCTTCGTCGCGGCCCTGGCGCTGCGGGCGGCCGAGCGCAGCCACGACTTCCACGAGGAGCTGCACGGTTTCGTCGAGCAGCTCGAACACATCCTCACCTGGGGGATCCTGCTGCTGCTCGGCGTCGCGATCACGGCCGGGTTGCTGAAGCCGTTGACGCTGACCGGCATCGGAATCGGGCTCCTGCTGGTGCTGGTGATCCGTCCGCTGATCGCCTGGGTCGCGCTGGCCGGTACGCCGATGCGCCGCTCGGAGCGGTGGGTGACCGCCGTGTTCGGCGTCCGCGGCGTCGGGTCGGTGTTCTACCTCGCGTACGCCGGTGCCGACTTCCGCACCGACCTGCCCTGGCTATGGGCGACGGTCGGCTTCACCGTCGTCCTGAGCGTCGTCGTCCACGGGATCGCGGCGACTCCGCTGATGCGGATGCTCGACGTACGCCGGGATCGGGCTGCCTGAGCGCGACGCGCCGGTGGAGGAGATCGCGCTCGCGGCCGGGTTCGCCACTCCGGTGACGCTGCGGCACCATTTCGCGAAGCAGTTGCAGACCTCGCCATCGGCGTACCGGCGGGCTTTCCGGGCCCGGCAGGGCTGAGACCTCGCGTCTCGGATGGTGGGAACGGAAGACACAATATGGACCCGATTGGGTAGTCTCGGGGGAGCTCATCCAGAGGGACTGAGGGAAACGGCCCGTTGAAGTCCCGGCAACCCTCCCCGTTGAGGTCCCGCTCCCGGGTTCCTCGCGGCGGACCGGTGCCAAATCCGTCCCGCGCCGAGATCCGGTCCCGGGGAAGATGAGAGGGGAACCTCACTCATGAGCCTGACCGCCGCCACCCACACGATCCGTGAAGGTGCCTTCGGCAACGGTACGCACCTGAGCTGTCGCGCCTGTGGGGCGAAGTCGCCGCTCGGTCCGTTCTACGCCTGTATGGAGTGCTTCGGTCCGCTCGAGGTCGGGTACGACTACCCGACCATCACGCGGGAGCAGATCGAGGCCGGTCCCAAGAACATCTGGCGCTACCAGCCACTGCTGCCCGTCCCGGTGGACGTGGCCAGCTTCCCGAACACCGAGCCCGGCTACACCCGGCTCATCGACGCCAAGAACCTGGCCCGTGAACTGGGCCTGCGCAAGCTCTGGGTGAAGGACGACTCGGGCAACCCGACCCACTCCTTCAAGGACCGCGTGGTCGCATCCGCCCTGAGCGCCACCCGCGAGCTGGGCATGAAGGTCTTCGCCTGCCCCTCCACCGGCAACCTGGCCAACGCCGTCGCCGCGGCCGCCGCCCGGGCCGGCATCCGCTCGGTCGTCTTCATCCCCAAGGACCTGGAGCGACCCAAGATCATCACCACCGCCGTGTACGGCGGGACTCTGGTGGCCGTCGACGGCAACTACGACGACGTGAACAAGCTGGCCTCCGAGATCGCCGGCGAGGAGGAGGGCTGGGCGTTCGTCAACGTCAACGTCCGCCCGTACTACTCCGAAGGCTCCAAGACGCTGGCCTTCGAGATCGCCGAGCAGCTCGGCTGGCGAATCCCGCAGCAGGTGGTGATCCCGGTCGCGTCCGGCTCGCAGCTGACCAAGATCGACAAGGGCTTCACCGAGCTCGGCAAGCTCGGCCTGGTCGACGCCACCGACTACAAGGTGTACGGCGCTCAGGCCACCGGCTGCTCGCCCGTGGCGCAGGCCTTCCGGGACGGCCACGACGTGGTCAAGCCGGTCAAGCCGGACACCATCGCGAAGTCCCTGGCGATCGGCAACCCGGCCGACGGACCGTATGTGCTCGACGTCGCCCGGCGTACCGGCGGTGCGATCGAGGACGTCAGCGACGAGGAAGTCGTCGAGGGGATCCAGTTGCTCGCCCGGACCGAGGGCGTCTTCGCCGAGACCGCGGGCGGGGTGACCGTCGCGACGCTGAAGAAGCTGATCGCGACCGGGCAGCTCGACCCCGAGGCCGAGACGGTGATCATCAACTCCGGCGACGGGCTGAAGACGCTCGACGCCGTGGCCGACCGGGTCGGCCCCAAGGTGACCATTCCCGCGTCGTACGACGCCTTCGTGAAGGCAGGCCTGCAGTGAGCGTGAGCGTACGGGTCCCCACCATCCTGCGGCCCTACACCCAGGGCGTGTCCGAGGTCTCGGCCGAGGGCGGGACGCTGAGCGAGGTGCTGGAGTCGCTGGACGGCTCCTACCCCGGCATCAAGGGCCGGGTGCTGGACGAGTCCGGCGAGCTGCGCCGGTTCGTGAACGTGTACGTCGACGATGACGACGTACGGTTCGCCGACGGCCTGCAGACCGCGATCAAGGACGGCGGCCAGGTCTCGATCATCCCCGCGGTCGCGGGCGGCTGATCCTGCCGGTGGTTCCGGGCGTCTTTCGTCCGGAACCACCGCTACCGTCACCTGCATGGCGACGAAATGGACCATCGGCGGGGATGCCGCCGATCCGCAGAAGCTGGCCCGATTCTGGGCCGCGGCCCTCGGGTACGTGATCGAGCCCGGATTCGACGATCCGGACGGCTCGGGGATCATCGATCCCGACGACGTCGGGCCGGCGATCGGCTTCCTCCGCGTGCCCGAGCCCAAGACCGCGAAGAACCGTCTGCACATCGACATCCGCGTGGCCGGTCCCGGCGCCCGCGACGCCGCCTCCGCGGACCGCATGCGCACGAAAGCCGCGGAGTTGGTGGCGCTGGGGGCTGTTGAGGTCCGCGAGGACTTCTACGGCCCCGAACTCGGCCACATCGTGATGCTCGATCCCGAAGGCAACGAGTTCTGCGTCGGCTGACTACGATGCTCTGGTGCGCGCTGTTGTGATCGAGCAGTACGGCGTTCTGCCCGCCGTACAGGAGGTTCCGCGGCCTGAGCCGGCGGATGGCGCGGTCGTCCTGAAGGTGGAGGCGACCGGGCTATGCCGGAGCGACTGGCACGGGTGGATGGGCCATGACTCCGACATCGTGCTGCCGCATGTCCCGGGCCATGAGCTGGCCGGGACCGTCGCCGCCGTCGGGGCTGGGGTCTCTGGCTGGCAGGTCGGCGATCGGGTGACGACGCCGTTCATCTGCGCCTGTGGTCAGTGCGAGCAGTGCCAGGAGGGCAACCACCAGGTCTGCCCGAACCAGCTCCAACCCGGCTTCAACTACTGGGGCTCGTTCGCGGAGTACGTCGCTGTCCCGTACGCCGAGGTGAACCTGGTCCGCCTCCCCGACGACATGGACTTCGCCACGGCCGCGGGCTTGGGCTGCCGCTTCGCCACGTCCTTCCGCGCCATCCACCAGGTCGGCCGTGTGGCTCCGGGCGAACGCGTCACCATCTTCGGCTGTGGCGGCGTAGGCCTCTCCGCGGTGATGATCGCCGCAGCTCTCGGCGCCGAGGTGATCGCCGTCGACACGAACCCCGACGCCCTGAAGCTCGCCCGCGAGTACGGCGCCTCCCACACCATCCAGGCGTCACCGACGGTCGTCGACGAGATCCACGCCCTCGGTGGTGCCCACGTGACCATGGATGCGTTGGGCTCCAACGCCATCGTCCAACAAGCCCTACAAGCTTTGCGCCCGCGTGGTCGCCACCTCCAGGTCGGCCTCCTCCCCTCCGGCGTGCAGCTCGACGTCGGCCGGTTGATCGGCCAGGAACTCCAATGGCTGGGCAGCCACGGCATGCCCGCCCACGCCTACCCGGAAATGCTGTCGCTAGTTGCTTCAGGCAACCTAAAACCCGCCGAGCTGATCACCCGCACGATCACCCTGGAAGAAGCCCCCGCTGCCCTAGCCGCTTTGTCCAACGGCACCCCAGCCGGCGTCACCATCATCCAACCCACACCCCACTAACCACCCACGCGCTGCGTAGCACGCGGGGGTGTACTACAGGCGGATCAGATACACCGTCGGGGGACGCCCGGTGCGGCCGTGTTGCTGGGTGCCGGTGGGGGCGGCCAGGCCGGCTCGTTCGAGGCGTTTGAGGACTCGGCGGGCGGTGCGGAGCTGCACGGCCAGGTGGTCGGCGACGTCTTGGGTGGTGAGGCCGTCGGGGAGGGTGGCGGTGAGTTCGCGCATGCGGGCGAGAGTCTGGGTGTTGAGGCCGACGCGGCGGGCCAGGAGCGGGAGGCTTTCGGGGCCGCGGCGGGTGGCGGGCTGGTCGCCGGAGGGCTCGATGACGATCTCGACGTCGTCGGACATCGACACGACGCCGGCGACCGCGCCGATCGACTCGGCCCGGCTGACTGCGCGGCGGGCGAGTGCTTCCGCCTCGGCCGCCGTACGTCCGACGCCGAAACCGACGTACGCCGTGCTGTGCCGGGCCGCGAGGTGGTCGAGCAAGGGCATCCGGGTGAACTGCTCGGTTGCCTGCTCGAGCAGGCCGCGGGTGGTGACGACCAGATGCCGCCCGTCCGGCAGCGCGGCCAGGCTGCCGCCGAGCGTGATCAGATCACCGGCCAGTGCGTCGTCCGGCTCGGGCAGTGCGATCACGCCGAGCGCTACCTGCGCGTCACCGACGTGCTGCCCGGTCGTCGTCAAGACCAAGGCCTGCAACGTCGACCGGATCGAGTAACGGGAGGGCGCGAGCCGTACCGACGGCATCTCGTTCTCCAGCAAATGGAACGCCGAGCCGAGGCAGCTGATCGCGACCTTGGTGTCGTGCTTGTCGCGGGCGGTCCGGTGGAAGGCGACGATGTCGTCGGAGGTCAGGCCCGGCCGGTACGGCAGCACGTGGATCTGGTCGGTCGGGAGCTTGGCCTCGATCAGCGTCTCCAGCACCTCACTACGCCGCAGTGTGTCGATCGAGAACTGGGTGACGTTGTGCCCGAGCCGGAGCAGTTCGACGAGTGCACGGAGCAGCGTGGCGCCGTCGTACGACACGTACATGGCGGGCCGGTCGATCACGCCGGCCTCGGTGGCGATCGTGTACGGCACGACCCCGGTGAACAGCAGCGCGTCGACCTTCTCGTGCGCCTGCTCAACGAGGTCGACCGCCTCGGTCTCGTGCCGGTAGGGCAGCGGGAGCAGGGTCGCGCCGCTCGGCGGACCGACCGCGATCACCCGCAGCACCAGGTCCTCCGGACCGACGACGCCGACAGTGAGCGTCATCAGGCCACCGCGCCCGGGGCTGAGCTGATCTGCACGGCACTCCTTCGACGACTTCTGGTCTGGCCCTCAACTCGCAGAATAGCGCAGCCGGCCCCGGGCACTTGACGTTCAAGGCGGCTTCTCTTAGTTTCGGTCAAGACCACAATTGTCGCCACTCGAGGCGGTCGCCGGTGTGGGTGGAGCGTCGGAGGGAGCGAGCCACCTAACGGGCGAGATCCTCGAGGCAGCGGATGACCAGGTCGCGCTCACCAAAAGGCAGCGTCGGGCCGTAGGGGTCGTAGGCGGCTTCCGCTGGGAGCAGGCCTTCCCACTCGGCTGCCCAGAGCATGCGCTGCACGTAGCCCTCGATCGGGGCGTAGAAGGTGGCCGCGGCGAACCGGTCCAGCCGTTCTGAGGCGGTCAGGAAGCCACTGTGGTCCCCGGACGTCCAAGCCTCGAGGACGGCGGCGGACAGCGGGACCTGGGCCGCGGCGATCCCGACGAGGGCCGTATCCGCGCCCCACATGAACGAAGGCCCATACATCCGGTCCTCACCGGTGATGAGCAGCTTCCCGGTCCCACGCCCGGCCCAGATGGCGTCCTGGCACCCGATGGCCCGATCCAGCGTCGCGGTCTTCACCCCGAGCATGGACGGCAGCGATAACAGCTCACGGATCAGCGAGGGCGGGTACGGATACCCACCAGCCTCGCCATGGAGGTAGAAACCGACCAGTGGCAGCCCACTCTCCGCCGCCACCCGCTCGTGCAACGCCACCGCCTGCGCATGCCCGTCCGGCAACTCTCGGAGCGCAGCCAGCGGATAGACCATCACCGCGTCCGCTCCGCCCGCAGCCGCCTCCAGAGCCATCGCTACCGTCGCGTCAGTGGCCTCCCGCAGGCTCTGCGCCGACGAGGACCGCGGTACGCCGACTCCCGCGACGATGGGCACGTCCGTAGCCTGCCGCCACGTCTCCAGCACCTTGGACCGGTCAGCCGCGGACAGGTAGAGCCCACGCCCGGTGTGGGCCCACACTGCGACCCCACCGACGGACTCTGCCGTCAGAGCGCCGGCGTACGCGGTCAGAGCGTCGTACGCGACGACGCCCTCTGAGTCCATCGGAGTGACGACTGCGGGGAGCAGTGTGCCGCGGAGTCGTTCGACGAGCGGGTGCATGAGGGACCTCTCAGACGTCGTGGCCGAGGCCTGGGCGCTTGGGTACGTCGATCCAGCCGTCGCAGTCGGCGAACACACTCGGAGCCAGCGGGTCCTCGTCGACCATCAGCGGCCCGACCAGGTCGGCCGCGACGGTGGCACCCGGTACGGCGGCCGCCAGATGGACCGCGGCCAGGGTCGCCACCCCCAGCTCCGGCATCGAGCCTACCTTCACCGCGAGCCCGGCCGCCTCGGCCACGTTGGCGATCTGGAGGGCGCGATGCAGGCCGCCGACCTTGAGGATCTTGATGTTCAGTACGTCGGCCGCCCCACGGCGAGCGATCTCGAGAGCATCATGCAGTGAGTGCATGCTCTCGTCGACCATCACCCGGACGTCGAGCCGCTCACGCAGCCGCACCAGCCCGGCCAGGTCCCAGCGCGGCAGTGGCTGCTCCAGCAGGGTCAGACCGGCTTCGGTCATCTTGGCGAGGTAGGGCAGCGCTGTGGTCGCGTCGTACCCCTCGTTAGCGTCCAGGCAGAGCTCTGCGTCGGCAGGGATCGCCGCACGGACCGCACGGATCAGCTCGAGGTCCTTGGCGGGGTCTTGGCCACCTTTGACCTTCAGATGCCTGAATCCTTTACCGGCGTACTCCGCGGCCTCCAGAGCCATCTCGTCGAGCGTGCCGAGCCCGACCACCCACGTCGTCTGCACGCGTTCTCTGACACTGCCACCGAGGATCGCGTGCACAGGCCAGCCGCTCAGCCGACCGGCCAGGTCATAGAGCGCGATGTCCAGTCCGGACTTGGCTACCTGCTGACCGCGGAGCACGGCGTCCATCAGTACGTGCGCACCGGCCCGGTCGAGCGGGTCACGGCCGATCAGGGCCGGCGCCAGGTGCTCCTCGATGGCCGCGGTGACTCCGGCCAGCGTCTCACCGGTGTACGCCGTCATCGGTGAGGTCTCACCGATACCGACCGCGCCGTCGGCGGTGTGGATCTCGACCACCAGGCTGACCAGCTCGGTGCTGATCCCGCTGCTGATCTGGAACGGCCGACGGTACCGCGCACTGACCACGCGGGTCTTGATCGCGCTGATCGGACCTACTCCGGTCCCGGCCGGCAACCCGACCGGATGCGATGCAACACTCAATTCCGGCTCCTCGGGTCGCAATCTGATCGGAAAGCATTTACGGTCAAGACCGTAAATACCGCGAGCGCTCTCTGTCAACGGAAGGTGGCACCCCCGATGCGGCTGGGTCTCTATCTGAACCTCTACGGCACCCCGGACGAGCGCCCGCGGCTGGCCGACGCGGTCGAGCAGGCACGGCTGGCCGAGCAGGCCGGCTTCGAGTGGATCGTGCTCGGCGAGCGGCATCTGCACCGGCCCGGGTACCACGAGATCCTCACGTCGCTGACCTGGCTGGCGGCCCACACCGAGCGGATCGGCCTGGCCACCGCCGGGATCGTGGCCCCGCTGTACGACCCCGTCGTACTGGCCGAGACGCTCGCGCACATCGACGTACTGTCCGGTGGCCGGCTGACCGCGGGCTTCGTGCTCGGGTACCGGCCGGAGGAGTTCGCGCTGTACGGCGTGACGCAGGCCGAGCGGGTCGCGCGGTTCGAGGAGGGCCTGGAGATCCTGACCCGGTTGTGGACCGAGGACGAGGTCACGTACGACGGCAAGTTCACCAGCATCCGCGCGGCGTTCCTGTCGCCGCGACCGGTGCAGAGTCCGCGCCCGAAGCTGTGGAACGGCGGCCGCGTCTCCGCGATGCTCGAGCGGACCGCACGGATGTGCGACGGCTGGACCACGTCATTCAACGAGCTGGACTCCGACCTCCCGGCCAAGATCGCCGAGTACCACTCCTACCCGCGCGGCGAAGGCACCCTCGGCGCCGAGGTGATCCTGTGCCGGGAGGGTTTCTGCGCGCCGACGTCGCAGGACGCGCGGCAAGCCCTGGAGGAGCCGCTGCGCGACCTGTACGACGCCTACACCGGCTGGAAGCGTACGTCGGCCGACGCGAGCCGCTACACCCAGGGCTGGGACGAGATCGCGGACCGCAGTGTGATCGGGTCGAAGGCCGAGTGCGCCGAGCGGCTGGCGCACTACGAGGAAATGGGTGCCGACGGCATCATTCTTCGCATCCAGCCGCCTGGCATGCCGCAGCACGACGTACTCCGCTCGATCGAGGCCTTCGGAGAGCTCGTCAGCTAGCCGGCGCGCCGGCCTCCTCCGGTTGGACCGGCTCCGGCTCCGGAGCGGGTACGGCGGGCAGTTCCTTGACCTCGGCACCGGAGATCAGGCCGCTCATCCAGCGCGTCGACGGGTCGGCGTCCAGCAGCAACGCCTTGACCAGCAGCGACAGCGGGATGGCGAGGACGGCGCCGAGCGGCCCGAGGATCCAGGCCCAGAAGACGAGCGACAGGAACGTCAGCGTGGTGGACATGCCGACCGAGTCGCCGACGACCTTCGGCTGGATGATCGACTGGATGATGAAGTTGATCACGCTGTACGACACGATCACCCAGAGCAGGGTCTCCCAGCCGCCTTCGAGCAGGCCCAGCAGCGCCGGCGGGATGACCCCGATGAAGAACCCGACGTTCGGGATGTAGTTGGTGATGAAGGCGAGCAGCCCCCACAGCCACGGCAGCGGGATGTCGAGGATGTAGAGCACGCCGACGTCGATCACGGCGACGATCAGCCCGAAGACGCTCGAGACGACCAGGTAGCGCGTCGTACCGCGGGCGAAGCCGAGCAGGGCGCCGGAGACGTCGGGCCGGATCCGCGCGGCCTCGACCAGCCGGTCGGCGAAGTGGGTCGCGTCCAGACTCATGAAGAACAGCAGCACCACCACGAAACTGAGGTTGGAGATCACCCCGAGCAGCCCGGTCAGCCAGCCCTGCAGGACGCCGAGCAACTGCCCGAAGTCGACCTTCTGCAGCGCCGACTGGATCTCGTCGGTCCCGATCCCCCGATCGGCCATCCACCCGCGGACGTCGTCGACGATCCCGGCGAAGTCGTCCTTGTACGTCGGCAACAGGGTCGCCAGCTTGGCGACCGACAGGAACATCGCCGCCGCGAGCCCGAGCAGCACGACGTTCACCACGATGAGTGCGACCAGCCCGGCCACCCACTTGCGGGCGCCGCGCCGGATCAGCAGGCGGCGCAGCGGACTGACCGCGATGGTCAGGACCAGGGCGAGGAACGCGGGCCCGACGATCCCCGAGAAGGTGCGCAGGCCGGCGGCCGTGAGGACCGCGGCGCCCGTCCCGAGCAGGACGACGACGCCGCGCGGCAGCACCGGGACCGGGGCCGGCGGCTCGGCCGGTACTTCGGAGTCGGCGGCCGGCGGCGGATCGTCTCGGGGTACGGAGCGGTGCCCGGTCACTGTCGTGACCTCCCTCCCGGCCGGGATCGAGGGTTCGAACATCGCTCACATCCGCTCCACCGGCATCACTCACCCCGGATGAGACGGCGCCCGGACGTCGTCCGCCAAGGGTGAAGCGGGGCCGCCGGGCGCGCGCCTACTGTCGATGCGCACTCGACACGCAGTCGGCGTGCACCTCAGGGGAGGGGTGGCATTGATGACCCAGGAAGGCACCAACCAGCAGCAGAGGCAATCGCCGTGGGCCACGAGCGCTGTCACGTTCGCCGCGACCATGATGGTCCTGCTCGGAGTGTTCCAGGCGATCGAGGGGCTCGCCGCGATCATCGACGACCAGTACTTCGTCGTCGTCCGGGGGTACGCGTTCGACCTGGACACGACGACCTGGGGCTGGATCCACCTGATCCTCGGGCTGGCCATGCTGGCGGCGGGTATCGGCCTGTTCTACCGGACGGTCTGGGCCGGGGTGGCGACGCTGGTCCTGGCCGTACTCAGCGCGGTCAACAACTTCTTCTTCATCCCCTACCAGCCGGTGTGGTCGCTGCTGGTGATCGGCCTCAACGTGTGGGTCATCTGGGCCTTGACGCGGCCGAGAATGATTCGCACCTGACGGTCGGCAGACGGCCAGACGATGACCGGCCAGAGCGTCGCGGACTGGTTCCTGCTGCCGGACGAGCGAGGCAATCCGTGGACCTGCATCGACCGGATGGGCGACGTGGACGGGTCGTGGGTCGAGGGCAACCTGGTCCGGCCGCTGATCGAGGGCGTGACCTACTTCCACCACCTGTACGAAGAGCTGAGCGCCCTGCGGCCCGGTGATCGGGTCTACTTCACCGACTGGCGGGGCGACGCCGACGAGAAGCTGCTCCCCGACGGACCGACGGTCGGGGCCGTGCTGGCCGACCTGGCCCGGTCGGGCGTCGAGGTCCGCGCGCTGTTGTGGCGGTCGCACTCGGATCACCTGCAGTTCAACGCGCGCGAGAACCGGCGGCTCGGCACCAAGCTCAACGAGGCCGGTGCCGAGGTGTTGCTCGACCAACGGGTCCGGCGGCTCTCGTCGCACCATCAGAAGCTGTTCGTGATCCATCACCAGGGCGAACCGACGCGGGACGTCGCGTTCGTCGGTGGTATCGACCTGTCGCACCAGCGGCGCGACGACTCCGACCACCGCGGGGATCCGCAGCAGGCGCCGATGGACCGACGCTACGGCGATCGCACGCCCTGGCACGATGCCGCGCTCGAGTTGCGCGGGCCGATCGTCGGAGACCTGCTGCGGACGTTCGTCGAACGCTGGGACGACCACCATCCGCTCGACCGGCGGACGCCGTACCGGATGATCGTGCAGCGGCTGGCCCGGATGCCGCGGCATCCGAAGCCACTGCCGGAGGCGTTCCCGGATCCGCCGCCGGCCGGTCCACACAGCGTCCAGGTGTTGCGCACCTACGCGTACAAGCATCCTGGCTACCCCTTCGCGCCAGACGGGGAGCGCAGTGTCGCCCGCGCGTACGGCAAGGCGTTCGGGCGGGCGCGGCGGCTGATCTACCTGGAGGACCAGTACCTGTGGTCCGAGCTGATCGCCCAGGGGATCCACGACGCGCTCGAACGATCTCCTGAGCTGCGCGTGATCATCGTCGTACCGCGCTATCCGGCGTCCGACGGCGTGTTCAGCGGGCCGCCAGCCAGATTCGGTCAGCTGCGCGCGGTCCGGATGCTGCGCCGCACCGCGCCCGAGCGGGTGGCGATCTACAACCTGGAGAATGTCAGCGGCACACCCGTCTACGTCCACGCCAAGATCTGCGTGGTCGACGACGTGTGGTTCACGTGCGGCTCGGACAACTTCAACCGGCGCTCATGGACGTCCGACAGTGAGCTCACCTGCGCGGTCCTGGACACGACTCCCGACCATCGGCTGCCGGGCGATCAGGATGCCCGGCAGTTGGCCCGCGATCTGCGGCTGGACGTGTGGTCGGAGCACCTGGGGCTGTCGCGGGACGATCCGGTGCTGCTCGATCCAGGATCCGGCTTCGAGCTCTGGCGGCGTACGGCGGCGGCCCTGGGCGCCTGGTATGCCGGCGGGCGGCGCGGCGAGCGACCCGCGGGTCAGATTCGCCAACACGACCTGCAACCGCTGAGCAGATGGCAAGCTTTGTGGGCGGAGCCGCTCTACCGGATCGTCTACGACCCGGACGGAAGGCCTCGCCCGCTGCGTCGACGGGGCGAGTTCTGACCGTGCCGGGATGATGTTCAGGCAAAGGGAGGACGGATGGGCGTCGAGATTGTCTTCTGGTGCGTTGTCCTGGCGCGCTTCAGCCTGCCGCTGCTGATTCCGCGCTACCCGCTGCCGGCCATCATCGGCTGCCTGCTGCTCGACGGTGTCGACCAGACCATCTTCCAGACCTTCGGCTACGACCCACCGAACTATCAGAGCTACGACAAGGCGATGGACGTCTTCTACCTGGCGGTCGCCTACCTGGCCAGCCTGCGCAACTGGACGAACCAGCCGGCCGTCAAGATCAGCCGCTTCCTGTTCTTCTACCGGCAGGTCGGGGTGGTGCTGTTCGAGCTCATCGGTGCCCGCTGGCTGCTGCTGGTGTTCCCGAACACCTTCGAGTACTACTTCATCGCGTACGAAGGCGTTCGCAGCCGGCGGAACCCGCTGCGCTACACGATGAAGTTCTGGGTGCTGGTCGCCGGCGGGATCTGGATCTTCATCAAGCTGCCGCAGGAGTACTGGATCCACATCGCCCAGCTCGACCTGACCGACACGATCCGGGACGTCCCGTGGTTCCTGCCGGCCCTCATCGTCGCCGTACTGGCCCTGCTCGCGGTGGTGTGGTTCGTCATCCGTCCCCGGCTCCGGCCGGCCGACTGGCCGCTCCGGCTCGCCGCGGACCCGCTGCCGGTCGCGATCGACGAAGCGAGCGAGCGGGCCGCGTACCGGGCCGCGCACCAGAAGGTCTTCGACTGGGCCGCGGTGGAGAAGATCTTCCTGATCGGCCTGATCAGCGTGATCTACGGCCGGGTGCTGCCAGGCGTCGAGGCGAGTGACCTCGCGCTGTTCATCGGTATCGCGGTCTTCGTGGTGATCAACTCCGCGATCGGGCTCTGGTCGTCCCGGCGCGGCTACGGCTGGGACTCCGCGACGATCTCGTTCGCGGTCGTCTTCGCGACCAACGTCGTCCTGGTGTTCCTCGCCGATCTGCTGCTGAACCGGCGCAACGACGATCTGCAGCTGACGGACACGTTGTTCTTCGTCTTCCTGGTGAGCATCCTGACGATGCTGTACGACCGGTACCACCCGGTCAACGAGTACCGCGTCGCCCACGCCGTCAAGGACGACGTCAGTCCGTGATCCCGCTGTCGCAGAACCTGAAGGAGGTCACCCGGCGGTTGGAGGCGACGTTCGCCGGGCGTTGCGTCGGTGCCTTCATCGACCTGCGGGGGATCGACCGCGCCATGGTCATCGCCTCGCAGGCGCTCACCGCCCTGATTCCGTTGCTCATCCTGGTCTCGACGCTCGCGCCGGCGGATCGCCGCGATGTCGTCTCGCACGGGTTCATCCGCAAGTTTCACCTCAGCGGCAGCGCCGCCGAGGCGGTGACGGAGGTGTTCGCGCGGCCGGCCGGCGGTGCGAGCGTCGGCGCACTGAGTGTGCTGATCCTGGTGTTCTCGGGGTTGTCGCTGGCCCGGCGGATGCAACGGCTGTACCTGGAGGCATGGCACCTCGACCCGCTCTCCGGCGTGCGCGGCTCGTTCAACACGTTCCTGGGGCTGGCGGCCCTCGTGATCGACATCGGGCTGCTGGCGCTCGCGCGGAGCGTCGTGCGCGCTCTGCCCTTCGACTGGCTGTTCAGCCTGCCCATCTCGCTGGTGAGCGGTTTCCTGCTGTGGATCTCGATTCCGTGGCTGCTCCTCGACGGCCGGGTGCAGTGGCGACGGCTGGTGCCGACCGGCGTGATCGCGACCATCTGCGCCAGTGTCTACAGCCTGGTTGCCACGGTCTACATGCCCGCGCAGATGGAGACCTACAGCGAGCGGTACGGACTCTTCGGGGTCACGCTGGCGCTGGTCGGCTGGCTGCTCGCCGTGTCGCTCATCCTGGTCGCCGCGACCGTGGTCGCGGCCGAGTTCGATCGCAGCCAGGGTGTGTTCGCGCGCTGGGTCCGGGCCCGGCTTTCCCCCACCAAGGGTGATGCCGGGTGAGACGGTGGTGCCGATGATGGCCTCGTGGGTACTCCAGTAGATGACTCCGGGCTCCCGACCGACCCGGGGACCCTGGCCGACGGGCCCCCGGCAGACTCCGGGACCCCGGCCGACGGGCTCCCGGCAGACTCCGGGACTCCGATCGACGTGCCGCCGGAACCGTCAGCTCCCTCAGCACCGACGGCACCGGCAGCGCCAAGCCGCGAGCCGATCGACGTCGTCGATGTCATGGTCGGCGCCACGGCCCTCGCCGTCGCCGTCACGGGCATCGTCGGACGCCGGGTGCGGAGAGTGCTAGGTCCGGCGGTCGGCGTGCTCCGCAGGCCCCCGGTGGTGCCGACGCGCTACCACGCGGACACTGTGCTGGCGAATCTGGCCCAGTACGGCGCCGCAAATCGCCAGGAGCTGAGAGGCCAAGTGCTTGCGCTTCTCCAGCCGGTGGTGCCCAGGGTCGTCACCGTCCTGCTGGAACCGATCGACCTCACCCAGCTCGTCAAGGACAACGTGGACCTGAACGAGGTGGTCGCGTCCGTCGACATGGACGAGATTCTCGCCCGGATCGACATCGCCGGGATGGCCGAGGGGGTGATCGCCGAGGTCGACCTGGCCGAGATCATCCGCCAGTCCACCGGCTCGGTGGCCTCCGACTCGGTGCGCGGCGTACGGATGCAGAGCGTGGCGGGCGATGAGGCGGTCGGCCGGGCGGTCGGCCGGATCCGGCTGCGGTTCGGCCGGAAGGTGCCGGCGACGGAATCATGACCGTCGACGGGATCCCCATCGTCCCGAGGGAGGCCCGCTGGTTCCAGGGCCGGCCGGCCGGCCTGGTCACCCGGACGATCGCCGGTTTCGTCGATGCGATCGTGGTGGCCGCCCTGATCCTGATCGGCTACCTGGGCGTCAACGGGTTCCTGTTCCTGATCGATCCCCGGGGATTCCAGTTCACCGAGGCGTCACCGCTGCCGATGGTGACCACAGCGCTGCTGGCTGCGTTCCTCTACCTGTTCGCCGCCTGGTGGATCACCGGCCGCACCGTCGGCTGCCATCTGATGGGGTTGCGGGTGGTCAATCGTCACCGCCGGCGGCTGCCGGCGCACATCGCGTTCCTCCGGGCACTGTTGTACACGCTGTTCCCCATCGGGCTGGTGCTGTGCGCCGGCGGCCGCAACCACCGTTCGCTGCAGGATCTCGTCCTGCGCACCTTGGTCATCTACGACTGGCAACCCAGACACCTCGACTAGGAGTTCACCATGGCGGAGCCAGAGGTCACCACGTCCAGGGGCAGGCACGTGCAATCGTCGGGATCCGGCGAGGTCCAGGTGCCCGAGTGGCCGAGCAAATGGGTCGGCTGGATCCTGTTCGCGGGCGTGATGATGATCGTCGAGGGGATGTTCCACGCCTTCCAGGGTTTCGTGGCCTTGTTCGAGGACGACTTCTACCTGGTCGGCCGGCGCGGGCTCACCATTCACCTCGACTACACGGGCTGGGGCTGGATCCATCTGGCGCTGGGCGTGATCGTGATCGCGGCCGGGATCGGACTGCTCAACGGCCGGCTGTGGGGACGGATCGCCGGCGTGATCCTCGCCGTGGTCAGCATCCTGGTGAACGTCGCCTTCCTCGCGGCGTACCCGATCTGGTCGACGATCATGATCGCGGTCGACATCCTGGTGATCTGGGCGCTGACCGTGCACGGCGACGAGATGCTCGTGATGCGGGAGGAATCCGGTCAATCGTGACGGTGGCTGAGGCCCGCCTGCACGGCGGTCAGCAGCGCTTTGGCGCCGATACCGACGATCAGCAGGTCGCCGAACATCTGCACCATGGTGACCACGCGGGCCGCCTCGGAGACCGGGGTGATGTCGCCGAACCCGACCGTCGAGAAGACCGTCACGGTGAAGTACATCGAGTCGGTGCGGGTCAACGGTTCGGAGAAGCTCCCCCGGTGGGTCTGTTCGATGACGTAGTAGGTCGCGGCGAAGACGACCAGGAACAGGGGTACGGACGTGGCCAGCGCGCCGATCGCCCGGATCCGCGGGTACGGCGACCTGGCGATGTCACGGAGCTGCCAGAAGAGCACGAGGGTCACCACGACGAGCCCGACCAGCAGATAAACGGTCACGGCATCGTCGGCGAGGTTCATCGGGAGGACGTAGTAGCCGACGACGATGACCGCCGAAACCAGCAGGGAGCGCAGCAGCGACGTCCGCGCGAGCCGGTGTCGCTCGCCCTTGGAAAGGCGTCGGTAGGAGGCCTCGGCATCTTTCACCCCGCTCAGTAGAGCGCACCGGCGACGGTCCGGCATCCTCTCCGCTGGAGGAGATCGCGGCGGCTTCATCCGCCGTGGGTGATGCTCGCCCGCGGGCTCGGTTGTTGGCTGGACGGATATGCACGAGCACGACCGGAGGGGGCGCGACGGTATGGATGCACGTGGCACGACGGCGGTGCAGACGCCCACAAGCACGATCGGCCACCTGACGGTGCCGGCCGGCCGGCTGACCCCGGGGCAGCGGGCTCGCCGCGGACTCGCGGCACGCACGGTGCTGCCGCCGCGCGCCCAGGCGGAGCTGGTGCTGTCGCCGAAGCGGCCGGATCCGGTCGACGCGATGGAGGACCAGGCGCGGGACCGCGTTCCCGAGCTGGTGCCGGTGCGCCATGGCCGGATGCTGGAGTCCCCGTTCGCCTTCTTCCGGGGCAACGCCGCGGGGATGGCGGCCGACCTCGGCGCGGGGCCTGTGTCGGGTCTGGGCGCCCAGCTGTGCGGTGACGCCCACCTGTCGAACTTCGGCCTGTTCGGATCCCCCGAGCGCCGGCTGCTGTTCGACGTCAACGACTTCGACGAGTCCGCCCCCGGTCCGTTCGAGTGGGACGTCAAACGGCTGGCCGCCAGTCTCGCGGTCGCCGGCCGCGGCAACGGCTTCTCCGGCAAGGAACGGCGCAAGGTCGTTCGGGAGGCCGTCCGGCGGTACCGCGACGCCACCGCCGACTTCGCCACCATGCGGGCGCTCGACGTCTGGTACGCGCGAGCGGACATCGACGAGCTCGAGCAGGCGCTGCGCGACAAGCTGAGCTCGAAGCGGCGCAAGAACGTCGACCAGGCGTTGTCCAAGGCACGCAGCAGCGACAGCCTGAAAGCCTTCGCCAAGCTGACCGAGCTCACCGACGACGGGGTGCGGATCAAATCGGATCCGCCGTTGATCGTTTCGATGGCCGACCTGCTGCCCGACGCCAGCCGGGCGGAGCTCGAAGACCAGATCAGCAACCTGCTGCTGCGCTACCGCCGCACGCTGCCCAGTGAACGCCGGGCCCTCTTCGACGAGTTCGAGTTCGTCGACCTGGCCCGCAAGGTCGTGGGTGTGGGCAGCGTCGGTACGCGCTGCTGGATCGTGCTGCTGCGCGGCCGCGACGACGGCGATCCGTTGTTCCTGCAGGTGAAGGAGGCGGGTCCGTCGGTCCTGCGAGCGCACGTTCCGTCCGCCTTCCGGCAGCGCGGGCCGCGGAACGAGGGCGAGCGGGTCGTGCACGGCCAGCGGCTGATGCAGGCGGCCAGCGACATCTTCCTCGGCTGGCAGCGGGTCGAGGGCATCGACGGCCGGGAGCGCGACTTCTACGTGCGCCAGTTGCGCGACATGAAGGGGTCCGCCGAGGTCGAGCGGATGGATCCGAACGGGATGACGATGTACGGCGCGCTCTGTGGCTGGACCCTGGCCCGGGCGCACGCCCGCTCCGGCGACCGGATCGCCCTCGCGACCTACCTGAACAGCGACGACGCCTTCCCGGACGCGATGGCCGACTTCGGCGAGGCGTACGCCGACGTGAACGAGCGTGACTACACAGCGTTCGTCGACGCCGTCAAGAGCGGGCGCCTTCCAGCGGAGACCGGTCTGTAGGAGGCCGGCCGAGGAACTCGATCACGGCCACCGCGAACAGCACCACCAAGGCGATGACCACGACGACGGTGACGGTCGGCCGCGACCACAAAGTGAGTACGAGCGCGCCACCGACGACGCTGGCGATCAGGAGCAAACGCTTGTGCGCGTACGTCCAGCTTCCGACGCGTCCCGTGTTCAGACCGGCCGACTCGGCCGATCCACGCAGTGAGCCGATCCCCTTCTTGAACCCGGTCCGAGCGCGGACGGCGGAGACCGACGGGCCGCTGAAGAACGCCGCGATCGCGACGATGAGTGCGAGTGCCCCGACCGCGCGGATGCCGTACCGCAGGTATCGCACGATCGTGTCGAAGATGACTCCACCGGCGTCGCGGGACAGCACTTCGGGCGGCAGGGCGTTCAGGTAGAGCGCGCGCCCGACGGCCAGGCCGACTCCCAGCGCCAGCATGCCGGCCACGACGCCCAGCGCGCCGAGGAGGAGCGCTCGGCGGTGGTCCCGGGCGACGTACACCCCGGCGACGAACAGGATCAGGGCGATGATCGGCAGCCAGACACCGAGGGTGTTGAGCAGCCGGTAGAGGCCCTGGGCCTTCGTGACGCTGTCGGACTGCGCCAGTACGATCGATTTGTCGATCGTCGGAATGCGGTCGGCCAGGCCGAAGCCGCGGGCGACCAGCCGCTCCTTCACCTGCGCGATGATCGGCGCCAGGTTGAGCGTGACTGTGTCGTTCTGGGCGCTGAGGGCGCCACCCTGGTTGCCTTCGAGCATGTTGACCAGGGCCGTGTGCGCGGTCCGGTTCGCGGTCTGCCAGACGTTGGCGAACTCGGGGCTCGCGACGAAGTTGTTGACCTGGTCCCGGATGAACCCCTGCACACCGTTGGCGAGCGGCCCGCTGAGTGCCTGCAGGTTGCTCGCCACCCGCGGGGGCAGACCCTGCTGGGCGATCGCGTTGAGGGCCTCCGTGGTGATGCCCTGGATGTCGATGGCGTTGAAGATCTCGTTGGTCACCGCGTTGGCGACCGTGGCCTGCACGGCGGGGTCGCTCGCCAGCGGTGCGACGGTTTCGATGTACCGGTCGGTGTCGGAGATCTGCCGGCTGGCCCAGACGGCGGTGGCCGACAGTGGCGCGAGTACGCAGGCGAGCGTGATCAGCACCGCTGCCGAGATCGCCCGCCAGCGGTGGGCGCGCGTAGATCGTTCCGGGGCCCCTGGCACCTCGTGTTTCGCGGCGTCGAGCTCCACCTCGAGCTCCGCCACGCGCCGGCGCAGCTGTGCCAGCTCCTCGCTGTCACTCATGACCCCACAGTGGTGGCCGGGGGCCTGGACGTCCTCACCTGCAACGGATGATCTTCAGGCTTTCAGCCCCGACATCGCGATGCTGTCGGTCAGGTAGCGCTGTAACAGACCGAACACGAGCAGGCTCGGTACGACGGTGATGGTCGCGCCGGCCATGATCTCGTTGATCGGCACCGCCTGGGTCTGCAGCGTGGCCAGGCCGACGGTCAGGGTCTGCATCGTGCCGGACTGGCCGATCACGAGCGGCCACAGAAAGTCGTTCCAGTGCCACAGGAACACGAAGATCCCGAGCGTCGCGAGCACCGGGCGGATCAGCGGCAGCACGATCATCGTGAAGATCCGCCACTCCGGGGCACCGTCGATCTCGGCCGCCTCGAACAGTTCGTCCGGGAGCTGGCTGATGAACTGGCGCATCAGGAACACGGCCTGCGAGTTCGCCAGCGTGGGCACGATCAGGCCCCAGTAGCTGTCCACCCAGTCCAGCTGCGAGACCAGGATGTACGACGGGATCAGGGTCGCCTGGAACGGGACCATCAGCGTGGCCAGGAACGCCCAGAAGATGATCTCCCGGCCGGGGAACTTCTTCTTCGCGAACGCGTAGCCGGCCATCGAGGCGAACAGCAGCACGCACACGACCGACACCAGCGAGTACAGCAGCGAGTTGACCGTCCAGCGCGGGATGTCCGAGCTCGACAGCACCCTCGAGAAGTTCTCGAAGGTGAAGTGGGCCGGGTTCAGCGCGCCCGGGAAGGTCTGGCCGCTCGGCGGTGCGAACGCGACCAGGACCATCGCCGCGAACGGCACGATCGTGACGATCGCGGTCAGCGTCAGCAGGGTCGGCAGCGTCAGCCGGGCAGCCGGCCGCTGTCCGGCCGCCGAGGTCTCCTTCTGCTCCCGCACGGGTGGGCGGTCGAGCACGTTCACCATCAGTCGTCCCTCCCGACCAGCCGTCGCTGCACGAGCGAGACGATCAGCACGATCAGGAACAGCACCAGACCGATCGCGCTGGCATAGCCGAAGTCGAAGTACTTGAAGCCGCTGTCGTAGAGGAAGTACACGAGCGAGTAGCTGGAGCGGACCGGGCCGCCGCCGGTCATCACGTACATCGCGTCGAAGACCTGGAAGGCGCCGATGGTCTCGATGACCAGCACGAAGAACAGCACCGGGCGCAGTTGCGGCAGGGTGACGTAGCGGAACCGCTGCCAGGTACTGGCGCCGTCGATCATCGCGGCCTCCAGGTACGACTTCGGCACCGCCTGCAGGCCCGCGAGCAGGATCAGCATCGAGTAGCCGAAGCCCTTCCAGGCCGAGGTGACCGCGATCGACGGCAGCACCGACCCGGACTGGCCGAGGAAGTCGACCGGGCCGACGCTCACCAGCGCGAGGACGGCGTTCAGCAGACCGTCCTGCGCGTCGTAGATCCATTTCCAGAGCACCGCGGCCAGCACGATGCTGGTCACGTAGGGCAGGAAGAAGACGCCGCGGAAGAAGCCGCGCTTCCAGACCACCTGATGCAGCAGCACGGCGGTGCCGAGCGAGAGCAGCACCGTCAGCGGCACGAAGATCACCGTGTAGGTGATCGTCACCACCAGCGCCTCGTGGAACACCTTGTCCGAGAACAACCGCGTGTAGTTGTCAAAGGCAATGAAATCCCACGTGCCGCTGATCCGGTAGTCGGTCAGCGACAGGAACAGGGCGCCGATCGCCGGCAGGAAGCGGAACAGCAGGAACAGCAGGAACATCGGGGCGACGAACAGCAACCCGATCCAGGGCCTGCGCCGAGGCCCACCCCCTGAGCGCGACGACCGGCCGGCCGCGGGTCCCGCCCGACCCGCGACCCCGTCGGCCGATGCCGTCGGCACACTATCCGTCAACGTTGCCTCGCGAGCAGGTCGTTGGCCTGCTTGGCGGCGTCGTCCAGCGCTTGTTGCGGCTGCTTCTTGCCGGTCAGCACGGCCTGGATCTCGGTGCTCAGCATCGACATCACCTGCCGCGCGGACGGGTTCGCCTCACCGGGGACGGCGTACTGCAGGGCGTCCTTGAACTTCGCGGCGTTGGGGTCGGTCGACTCGTACTTCGCGTCCTTGCGCGGCGAGTAGTAGCCGGACGCCTTGCTGAGCGCGTCCAACTGGGCCGGCTGGACCATGAACGACAAGAACTTCTTCGCCCCGTCGGGGTTGCCCGTCGCGGCGTTCATCACGAGACCACCCGGGATCCCGTACCCGACCTGCTTCTTGTCGGTCAGCGGCGCGCCGACCTCGACGTTCGCCGCACCCCAGGTCTTCCCGACCGTGGCAGCGTCGGCCGGGACGCTGGTGAACGCCATCGCCACCTGCCCCTTGCCGAGCGCCGAGTCGGTGATCGTCTGCACGCTGGTGAGTGCGGTCTTCGAGATCGCGCCCTCGTCCCACAGGCCCTTCAGGAAGATCAGTGCCTCCAGACCCGGGGCCTGGTTGAACGCCACGGTCTTGCCGTCGTCGGCGAACACCTTGCCGCCGGCCTGCCAGAGCAGCGGGTAGAAGCTGAGGTTCAGCGTCGCCTCCGGCGAGGCCGAGTAGTCCAGCGTGGAGAACCCGGCGGCTTTGATCTTCGGAGCGGCCGCCTTGATCTCGTCCCAGGTCTCCGGCGGCGTGCTGATCCCGGCCTTGGTCAGGATCGTCTTGTTGTACATCGTCGTCGTGACGGTGTGGTAAATCGGTGCGCCGTACACCTTGCCGTCGACGGTCAGGCCCGGGATCGCGGCCGGCAGGAAGCTGTCCTTGTCCGGCTCGACCACGTCGTCGATCGGCTCCAGCGAGCCGCTCTTGACGTACTGCGGGATCTGGTCGGGGATCATCAGCAGCACGTCCGGGCCCTTCTTGCCCGAGAACGCGGCGGCGAGCTTCTCCTCGCGGTTCGCCCACGGCTGCATCTCGACCTTCAGGTCGATGCCGGAGTTGGCCGCCTCGAAGTCGGTCTCGACCTTCTTCCAGTAGGCGTCGCTGATCGCCTGGTCGGCGATGACCGGGTACATCCAGAGCGTGACGCTCTTCTTCTCCGACGAGGAGCCCGAGTCGTCGTTGCCGCAGGAACTGAGCGCGGCGGCGAGCACGAGCGCCATGAGTGGTGCCGCGATGCGGCGAACGGTCGAAATCATCACACCCCCAGGGTGTCCGGAAAGTCAGGGCCGGAAATAGGAGACCGAATAACGGTCAGGACCGAAAGTAGCCGGGTCGAATTTCGGCTGTCAACGGCTGATATCAACTCGGAACAGGGTGGAGCCACTGGTGAGCAGCAGCTGGTGATCTCCCCGGACGCCGAGCCGCCGGTGCGGGTGCTCGACGAACAGCGTCGGGATCGCCTTCTTTCCGGGCGCGATCCGGTAGATCTTGTTCAGGTCGATGCTCACGTAGACCGCCTCCGGGGTCGCCACGATGTCGCCGCTGGACGTCGTGCTCCCGAGCGTGAAGGACTTGAGCACCTTGCCGCCCTGCGGGTCGACGGCGAACACGGTCTTGCCGGCCACGCCCCAGAGCAGCCCGTCCGGTCCGATCGTCACGGACGATACCGTGGCCGCGCCGGGCACGGGGACGGTTTCCCACAGCTTGCGGGCCTTGGCCACGTCCCAGGCGAACACGGTGCCCGCGTCCCGGGTCGGTGGTGTGGTCGCGAGTCCGCCGGCGATCGACGTACCGCCGTAGACGATGCCGTGACTTGCGGTCAGGCCGAAGACGCTCTCGTCCTGGACCACATTGCGGTACTTCTGCGCCGTGGTGGTCTTCGGGTCGTAGATGACCAGCGCGCCGCCGAGCCGGTCGCCGTCGGGGACGGTGCCGACGGCAATCTTCCCGTTCACCTCGACCAGGGCACGCGCGCGGGTCTGCAACAGGTCAGGCTTGAGGTTCAGCAGTTGCTTGGGGTTGTCAGGCGTACCGGGCGGTCCGGGGGAGTACTCCGGACTGCTCCAGGGCTGGCTCTGGTCGTAGGCGTAGAGCCGGGCCTCGGGGTAGGCGCCGATCCACAGCTCGCCGTCGGACCCTTCCAGCAGGGCCTCGACCTGCGAGAACCGGTTGAAGGTGGCCGCGCCGGTGGACGGGTCGACCACGGACACGCCGCCGTTCAGGAAGCCACCGGCGTAGATCTTGTCCTTGCCACCGGCCACGGACAGGATCTCGATCGGCTCACGTCGTACCTGGGTCTGGAAGATCTCGGACTTGCCGGTCTGCGGGTTGTACCGGAACTCCTCGCCGCGCCAGAGCGTGCCGACCACGCTGGTGCCCGGGTAGTCGGGCAGGCCGAGGTCGGCGTACCCGATCGAGCGGGCGTTCTGGATCCGGCCGGTGAAGGTCAGCCCGGTCCCGGTCAGCGTCTTGGTGGCCGGGTCGTACTTCTTCAGCTCGCTCGCCTGGATCAGGTAGATCTCACCGTTCGCGCCGACCGGAGAGATGTCCAGGCCGTGGGCGTTCGGGATCTCGTCCACCCAGGTCCGGCTCGCGACGTCCCAGACGTAGAGCGGGCCGGGGAAGGCGGTGCTGATCCGGGCGTAGACGCGGCCGCCGCGGGCGTTCAGGTCGTAGACGACCTTGTCGGCCGGGTCGCCGAGTCCGGGCGGCGAGGGGAGCTCGGTGATCGCGCCCGTCGTGGCGTCGACCTCCATGATGTGCGCGTCGGGCAGCGAGCCGGTGTAGATCTTGCCGTCGGCGTAGTCGATGCTCTTGACGTACGTCTGGCCGGGTTTCACCGTGCCGTAGTCGCGGACGGCGCCGGTCTGGTCGTCGTACCGGAAGACCTTGCCGTTCGGGAACGTACCGCCGTACACGTTGCCTTGGTCATCGGTTGTGATGCGCCAGATGAAGCTCTCGGTCGCGATCGGCCGGCCGAGGTCCTCGACCGTGCCGCCCGGGCGTAGGCGGTAGAGGTGGCCGTTGTTGTACGTGCCGACATAGATCGTGCCGTCCGGCGTGGCGGCCACCGCGTAGCTGCCGTCGGCGCCGGGCAGCGCCGCGGAGAGCAGGCTGGCGCCGGTGGCCGGGTCGATGGCGTTCAGGTACGCCGGGCTACCCGTGGAGACGTTCCAGATCGCCGTCTTGCCGTTCGGGCCGGGAGCGACGGTGCCCCCGATCAGGAGTACGTCGGACAGCGGCGTACCGAGCGAGACGAGCGTGCCGGTCGGTGGACCGGGTTCGGCCTGCGCAGGTGTGGTCGGAGTGGTGACGAGTACGGCGGCGAGCGCCACCGCGATGAGCGAGCGGACTGATCGCATGCGATGCCTCCGGGGTGCCGTATTTACGGTCCTGTCCGAAAGTGAAGCTCTCACGGTGTGGCGAAGTCAACCACTCAGCCGGATTTGCCGCTACTGGCAGAGTTCGCCCGGTTTACGGCCTCGGCCGTTAAGTGCGTCAGGAGGTTGTCGAGCATCTCGCGGGTGGCGGCGAAGTAGCTGTTCTCCCGATGCAGTGCCCGGTGGAACGCGGCCAGCTCGGTCGGCGAGATCGTGTTCGAGAACGTGCTGATCTCGGTCAGGTCGAGCCGGCGGTTGAACAGGTGCACGGTGTCGCGCCACCGGTGCAGCAGGCCGACCAGCTCGGCATCGCGGCGCAGCCCGAGGGCGCCCGACACCAGAGCGAGGTCGACCGCGGACACCACCAGCCGCGGGTAGACCTGCCGGGTCGTCGGGGTGTTCGGCGAGAACCGGTCGTCGCTGAGCAGCCGGGTGTTCTCCCGCAGTTCGTCCGCGACCGCCCGGAGTACTTCCGTACGGCGTTCTGCCTCGGCAGTCAGCCGCTCGACGAAGATGCCGGTCAGCCCGGCGACCAGGGTGAGCGAGTTGACGGCCGGCTCCCACCGCGAGTTCTCCGGCCAGAAGAACCAGATGACGCCGAGTACGAACGCCAGCGCGAGCAGCCCGTAGCTGACCGCCGTGACCACTGTCCGCCGGTACGCCGCCCAGCGCGCGTCGACCAGGGGAAGCGCCAGCCGGAGCTGCCGTAACCGCGCAAGCACCCGTGACCGCGCGCGGCGCACCTCCGGATCAGGCACGCCATCACTCATGTGGACCAGATGTCGTCAGCCAGGCTCGAGGTGGTGAGGTCCCCGGCCGAGCCCGGCGCGAGGAGGAGCAGGTCGAGGCCGAAGGGACTCGGGCGGCGCGTGTACCGGAAACCGGAGTGTGCGTGCTCGATCGGCGTCAGGTCGCAGGCGGTGGTGAGCTTCTTCAGCCTCTCGGTGGAGAACTTCCGGGTGGTGTAGAGCAGGATCGTGTCCTCCGGCTCGAGCACCACCTCGGTGTGGTCCGGCAGCCCCATCACGATCGGCTCACCGGTGTTGTTCTGCCAGACGATCTTCACCCGCAGCGCGTCGTCGGTCTCGACCTCGCCGCGGAAGTCGATCCGGTCGTTGTCGATGGTCAGATCGGTGTTGTAGCGCAGGGCGCTGGTGACGAACTCGGCGAAGGCGCGGGTCTGGTGGTACTCGTCGGCGGCCGCCTTCGCCGCCTCCGGGTCCAGGCTGCTGGTGGTGGCGACCTCGAGCAGCAGCCGGTCCTGCGGCCGCAGCACCCGGGTGAGCGTGCTGAGCAGCTCCTCGTCGCTCTCGAAGTTGGCCAGCGTGTTGCCGGTCAGCGTGAACAGGATCGGGTCGTCGCCGACCAGCCGGGACAGCATCTGGGCGAGCTCGTCCATGTTGTCGGCCATCGAGAAGTCGAGCTGCACCGGCAGCACCTGCGACATCGGGAACCGGGCGCCGCGGACCGGCTCCAGAGTGCCCATCCGGAGCATCTCCGAGCTCATGTCGACCGGGATGTAGAACATGTCCCGGTTGTGCCGGCGCATGTCGCCGAGGATCGTGCGGTCCTTCACGCCGGTCCCGACGCCGAGGCTGACCAGGTGGAATCCGCCGTTGTCGACGTGCGGGCGGACCTTGCGCCAGTGCCGCAGGAATGACTCCGCGCCGGCCTTCATGACCAGGTAGAACGGGTCGTTGGTGGCGTTCGCCCAGGCGATCGTCGGGCCGATGCCCCAGTAGGAGAAGCCCGAGGTGATCTGCTTGCCGTCACCGGTCTTGGAGAACGGTCCGCGCAGGTCGCCGGTCAGCGTGGCGAGCTTGTCGGTCTGGTCCTCGCCGACCAGCAGCAGCGACCACGCGAAGTCGTCGTCGGACAGCGCCTGCTCGAGCTTGCGGATCACGGGTACCGGCTCTGTCACGTCTCCACCCCTCACACGGTGAGACGACAGGTTACCGGTTGTCGCGGATCGGTGCAGTCCGGAAACCCGGGTGCGGCGGCAACTGGTTGCGCCGCGCTCAGACCGGGGTGACGGTGTCGGCCTCGCGGCCCTTGGGGCCGTCGACGATCTGGAACTCGACCGGCTGGCCGTCCTCCAGGGTCTTGTAGCCGTCGGAGACGATCTTGCTCCAATGGACGAACACGTCGTCCTGGCCGTCGACGGCCAGGAAGCCGTAGCCCTTGTCGGCGTTGAACCACTTCACGGTGCCGCGCACCATCGGAACTCCTTGACCACGGGACCCGCTTGACCCGGACCCCTCGGGTACTCGCCCCCGGCCAAGAGCCGTCGAGCGGTCCACAAGCCTAGCCGAGCCCGCTTCTCACCCGAGCGACGATCCCACTGCAGAGTCAGCCGCGGTGCGAGGCGGCCAGGCCGATGACGCCGGCGGTGACGAGCAGGAGGGCGCCGGTGACGCCGAGGTCGTCGGTCTGCAGGATGCCGTTGTCGTTCAGCATCCAGATCGTCGCGGCGCCGGTCAGGATGGTGCCGGCGACGACGCCTGGCACATCCGCCTTGGTCCGCTTGTCGGGGTGCTTCATCGGCGCTCCACCTTGATACTGCCCAGCCTGAGGTCCAGGTCCAGGGTGACCTGCTCCGGGCCGGCCTTGCCGTCGGCGCCGAGGTCCTTCACGGTCAGCTCCGCATTATGGCCGCCCTTGTGCTCGTTCAGCCAGGCCACGTCGCCCATCTCGGTCGACAGTTGCCCGTCGACGTCGACGTTCTCCGGCAGCTTGACGACCACCTCGCCGACCCCGCCGTGCACCTCGACCTTGGCGCCCGGCGCGAACTTCGCCTTGGTCAGGTCCAGGATCACCGAGCCCGCGTCGAACTGGTAGCTCGTCCCGGTCGCGGTGATGGTCTGACCGACCGGCGCGACATAGTTGGTGTCGGCGAAGTTGCGGGGCCCGTTCGGGAACACGGTGCTCACCACCGCGCCGGCCGCGAGCAAGAGGCCCAGCGGCAGCAGCGCCAGCGTGCGGCCGACGAATCCACCGACCAGCATGCCCGCGCCGAGCGTGGCCAGGCCGATGATCAGCATGGTCGCCGTCGGCGCGCCCGCCAGCGCGGCGATCCCGATCGCGAGACCGGTCAGCAGTACGACGATCGACTTGATTCCGCGGACGCCCTTGGCGGGCGGTCCGGCCGGCTTCGTCCGGGCGGGCGGAGGCCCGGTCGGCGGCTCGTCGACGTACAGGCCGAGGGGGTCGTCCTCGGTCCACACAGCCTGGACCGGTTCGACGGTGCGGTCCTGGGGTCGCTGTGTGGCCGAGGACGCCGAACCCGTCGGGGGAGCTGACGGGCCGGTCTGAGGAGGCATGTACGCCGAAGTGGTGGGCTGCTGGTACGCGGCAGTCGTGTCCTGGGGCCGCGGTGGCTCACCGCCTTGCGGCTGGTTGTTCCACTGCGTCCCGGGGCCGTTCCAACTGACACCGCCGCGCCGGCCCTTGCGGTGCTTGGCGGCCAGCCAGATCACCGCGAGCACGATCAGCGGGCCGGGGACGAACCGGCCGATGTTGAACGACGACATCATCGCGATGGCCACGAACACGCAGACGCCGATCACGATCGGCCACAGCCACGGGTGGTCGGGCCGGACCCGGTCGCCGAGCAGACCCTGCGCCGCCGAGCGCTCACTGCCCTCGTCGGGCATCAGCACCCAGGCGGCGATGTAGAAGATGACCCCCGGACCGCTGATGATCAGGACTGCCATCACCACGCGGATCAGGACCGGGTCGATGTTCAGCGCGCGGCCGATTCCGCCGCAGACGCCGGCCACCCACCGGTCCGACCGGCTCCGCTGCCAGCTCTGCACGTTCTGCAGGCCGCCGCGGTCGAACCCACCGGGTCCACTCTGGTTCTGCTCCATGACATCGATAGTGGCGCGCCCGGCGCCCTGATCACATCGGGGATGCCCCCAGAGGACCCCGGAGTCACCCGGACGCCGGGCGCCGCCAGGCAGGCTTTCGGGGTTCTCCCGGAGGGGACCCTGAGCAGGGTCGACGGGTGCTGAGGAGACAGCCGGGGACAAGCCTGCTGGTGTCGGCCCCGTCCACATGTGACGATCGTTGTGATGAGCCAGCCAGCAGCCACGCCCTCGGGCGGGTCCTCCGCGAACGGAGCCCCTCCCGAGTCTCCGCCTGCGCAGGCTCAGTCTCCCGGCACGGACCAGTGGCAGTACAAGGGCTGGGGTCCGAAGGGGCCGAAGCAGTACCAAGGTCCGTACGCCGCCTACGCCGCCCGGCAGGCCGCCGCCGCGCAGGCCGCGGGAGCCGTGGCCGGGAACGGGTACGCCGGTGCGGGCGCGGCGTTCAGTGGACCGGCCGGGCCGGGCTACGGGCCAGGCTTCCCCGGGCAAGCGTCCGGCGGTCAGCCGGGTCAGCCGAGGCCGCCGATCGACGCACCACCTGTCCGCCGGGCGTATCGCCGTACCGAGGGACGGATCGTCGCCGGCGTCGCCGGGGGGATCGCGGATCACCTCGGTGTGTCGGACACGGTCGTCCGCTTGGTGCTGATCGCGGCCACTGTGTTCGGCGGGTTCGGCGTACTGATCTATGCGGCGTTGTGGTTCCTGATGCCGCTGGCGCCCCAGACCATGCCGGCCGCGCCAGGGCTGGCGGCGCACACGCGGAGCGGGATGCGCTCGGACGAGCCGCCACCGCCGGTGACCGAGGCCAAGGAGCGGAAGCGGGAGAAGAGCCGCGGTCAGGTGACGGCGCTGGTGGCCATCGGCGTCGGGCTGCTGCTCCTGCTGCAGGTCGCCGGGCTGGGGATCGCCGGGAAGATGTTCTGGCCGCTGGTGTTCGCCGGCACCGGTCTGGCGCTGATCTGGCGACAGGCTGACGAGAGTCAGAAGGCCGAGTGGACCAAGGGGATGCGCGTCCCGTTCCTCGGTGTCCTGCTCGGCAAGGGTGGCTGGAAGTCGCTGACCCGGATCGCCGTCGGCCTGGTCCTGATCGGGACCGCGGTCACCGTGTTCCTGGTGCAGAACGGCCGGCTCTCGATGGTCGGCGACGTACTGATCGCGCTGTTGCTCGCGGTGGTCGGGCTGGGTGTCATCGCCGGGCCGTGGGTGCACCGGCTGACTCGGGACCTGAACGCGGAGCGGGCCGAGCGGGTCCGGTCGCAGGAGCGCGCGGACATGGCCGCCCACCTGCACGACTCGGTCCTGCAGACGCTGGCGCTGATCCAGAAGCAGGCCGACGACCCGCGCGCCGTGGCCCGGCTTGCGCGGTCGCAGGAACGTGAACTGCGGTCCTGGTTGTACGACGAGGACGACATCACCGACCAGACACTCGCCGGTGCCGCCAAGCGGGCCGCGGCCGAGGTCGAGGACTCGCATGGCGTGCCGGTCGAGGTGGTGACGGTCGGGGACTGTGACCTGACCGAGGGGCTGGCGGCGATGGTCCGGGCCGCGCGCGAGTCGATGGTGAACGCGGCCAAGCACTCCGGTGCGGCGAAGATCGACGTGTTCGTCGAGGTGGACGGGGACCGGGCGGAGATGTTCGTCCGCGACCGCGGCAAGGGGTTCGACGTCGACGGCGTGCCGGACGACCGGCTCGGCCTGCGGCACAGTGTGATGGGCAGGATGGAACGGCACGGCGGCCGCGCGATGGTGCGGTCCGATCCGGAGACAGGGACCGAAGTGCGACTGGAGATGGACAGATGAGCAGCAGGCGCGTTGTCGTCATCGACGATCACGACATGTTCCGGGCCGGGGTACGCAGCGAGATCGGCGCCGCGGTCGACATCGTCGGGGAGGGATCCGACGTCGACACCGCGGTCAAGGCGATCGTGGGTACCGAGCCCGACGTCGTACTGCTGGACGTCCACCTGCCCGGTGGCGGCGGTATCGAGGTGATGAAGCAGGTCCACCAGCGGCACCCGGACGTCAAGTTCCTGGCGCTGTCGGTGTCGGACGCGGCCGAGGACGTGATCGGCGTGATCCGGGCCGGTGCTCGCGGCTACGTCACCAAGAACATCAGCGGCACCGAGCTGATCGACGCGATCAACCGGGTCGCGGACGGTGACGCGGTCTTCTCGCCACGGCTGGCCGGCTTCGTCCTGGACGCCTTCTCCGGCGCGATCGACATCGCGACGGTCGACGAGGACCTGGATCGCCTGTCCCAGCGAGAGCGTGAGGTGCTGCGGTTGATCGCGCGCGGCTATGCCTACAAGGAAGTCGCCCGCGAGCTGTTCATCTCGGTGAAGACGGTCGAGACCCACGTCTCCTCGGTGCTACGCAAGCTCCAGCTGTCGAACCGCCACGAACTCACCCGCTGGGCCACGGACCGCCGGCTCGTCTGACCCACCCAAGCCCTCTCCGCCCCGCATGCATCGTCACGCGTTCGAGGGGAGAACCTGGGCGTCGACAGGGGAGGGAAATGTCCCTCATAGGGGGTAAAACCCTCCCAGGTTGACCTGCCGGTCGCGGGCTCAGTCCGGTTGCCAGGACGTACGGCGGACCGACCTGGGGAGGCCGGTGGCACTGGGCGCACCGAGCACGCGTGAGATCCCGCGGGCGGCGGCCTTGATCAACGGGACCAGGGTCAGTGGATCGTGGCGCCCGTACGGGACGACCGTCGACACCGCGGCCACGACCCGGTCGTCGGCGCCGTACACCGGTGCCGCCACCGACAGGCTGATCTCCTCGATCGCGCGACTGCTGATCACATACCCGTCCCGCCGGATGTCCGCGAGCCGGCGCCGTAGCTGCTCGCCGTCGGCAACGGTATGACGGGTGAAGCGCTTGAGCGGTCCGGCGATCACGGTCTCCTGCAGTTCGCGGTCGGCGTGGGCCAGCAGCACCAGGCCCACGCCGGTCGCGTGCAAAGGCAACCGGCCGCCGACCCGGGTGAACACATGTACCGCACCGCGGCCGGAGATCCGCTCGAGGAACACGGCATCTGCCCCATCGAGTACGGCGAGCTGCGCATGCTGCCGGGTCGCCTCGAACACGTCCTCCAGGAACGGCATCGCGAGCTCGCGCAGTCCGAGGCCGCGCGGAGCCAGCGCGGCGAGCTCCCACAGCCACAGGCCGATCCGGTAGCGGCCGTCGGCGTCACGCTCGAGCGCGCCGCCCTGCAGCAGCTCGCGCACCAACCGATGAGTCGTGGTGAGCGGCAGTCCGGAGCGCCGGCTGATCTCCGAGAGAGTCTGCGACGGCGTGCGATGGCTGAAGGTGCGCAGCACCGCCAGCAGTCGCGAACTCACACTCGCCGTCATGCGCGCAGTATGGCGTTCGCTGAGCGGAAACCGTGTGCTTGCGGTGAGTGGAAGGTCAAACGCTCGTACGACGCTCAGCGGTTGGCCGACGTGTAGGGCAGGAGGGCCATCTCGCGGGCGTTCTTGATCGCCCGGGCGACCTGCTTCTGCTGCTGCACCGACAGCCCGGTGACCCGGCGGGAGCGGATCTTTCCGCGGTCGGAGATGAACTTGCGCAGCAGCGCGGTGTCCTTGTAGTCGATGTAGGTGATGCCGTCGCGGTCGAGCGGGTTCTGCTTCGGCTTGCGTTTGCTGGTCGGGGCCGGACGTCGAGGCATGGCCACCCCTCCTTTGTTGAATGTCGTTTTCATTTAGCATAACGCAAGGGCCTGCCGGTGGCGGGTTTTGGACAGGGCAGACATTCGCCACCCCGGCAGAGGCGGTACCGGCTTGGTCGCTGTTATACCGTCGACTGCTATGGAGCGGAATCTCACAGCCGAACAGCTCGCGCTCTTCGAGAAGGAGTTCGCGTCGAACCCGCAGTACCGGGTGATGCAGAACGCCGTCACGCAGACGCCGGTCAATACCATCGCCCTGGACCGACAGGTGGTCACCTCGATCGACCACTCGGTGTCGAACCTGCTGGACGACTGGAAGGTGACCAACCAGAAGAAGAGCGGCCGTTGCTGGCTGTTCGCCGGGTTGAACCTGCTGCGCGCCGGCGCGGCCGGGAAGCTCGGGGTCAAGGACTTCGAGTTCTCCCAGAACTACGTGTTGTTCTGGGACAAGTTCGAGCGGGCCAACTTCTTCCTCGAGGCGATCATCGACACCGCGGACCGCGACGCCGACGACCGGACGGTGGCGCACCTGCTGTCCGACCCGATCGGTGACGGTGGCCAGTGGAACATGTTCATCGCGGTCGTCCGCAAGCACGGCCTGGTGCCGAAGTCGGCGATGCCGGAGACCGAGAGCTCGTCCTCGACCGGGCAGATGAACGACATCCTTCGCAAGCTGCTCCGCCAAGGTGCGCGCGACCTGCGGGCGCTGGACGGCACGGAGGCGCGGCGCGACCGCAAGCAGGAGATCCTGACCACGGTGCACCGGGTGCTGAGCATCCACCTCGGCACGCCGCCGCAGAAGTTCCTGTGGCAGTGGAAGGACGGCGACAAGGCCTTCCACCGCGACGGCTGGACCACGCCGGCCGAGTTCGCGGCGACGTACGTGCAGCTGCCCGTCGACGAGTACGTCTGCCTCGTGCACGACCCGCGGGAGACCAGCCCGGTCGGCCGGACCTTCACCGTCGACTACCTGGGCAACGTCATCGACGCCCCGCCGGTGGTCTACCTGAACGTCGACATCGACCTGATGAAGCAGCTCACCCAGGACGCGGTCGTCGGTGGCGAGCCGGTCTGGTTCGGGTGTGACGTCGGCAAGCAGATGAACGCCGACCTCGGCTACTGGGACGCCAAGCTCTACGACTACGGCTCCGTCTACGACACCGAGTTCAGCCTGAACAAGGCCGACCGGCTGGTGCACCACGAGACGCTGATGACGCACGCGATGCTGTTCACCGGTGTGGACGTGCTCGACGGTCAGCCGCGGCGCTGGCGGGTGGAGAACAGCTGGGGCGACGAGAAGGCGGACAACGGCTTCTGGACCATGAACGACTCGTGGTTCGGCGAGCACGTCTTCGAGATCGCCGTCCGTCGGTCCGCCCTGCCCGCCGAGCTCCAGGCGCGGCTCGACGACGAGCCGATCGTCCTGCCGGCCTGGGACCCGATGGGCGCCCTCGCCGACTAGAGGATCAACCGCAACGCCTCGGACGGACGCTCGAGGGTCGGCAGGTGGCCGGCCCACGGGAGGTCGATCCGCTCGACGTTCGGCAGCCGCTCGGCCAGGTACGTCGCGGAGTCGGCGAAGAACTGGAAATCATGCGCGCCCGTGATCAATCGCACGGGCGCGCTGATCTTCTCCGGCTCGACGGCGTACTCCTCGTTGTCCACGTCGTCACCGGCGGCGATCTGCACCTCGTAGGCCCGCTTCTGCATGGCCCGGAGCAGCTCGCGTGCTTCATCGTCCGCGTCCGGCCCGATCCAGCTCCGCACCATCAGGTCGGTGGCCGCGTCGACGTCACCGGCCTCGAGGAACTGGTTCTCCTCGGCCCACACCGCCCGCAGGTCGTCCGTCGGTAGGACGTTGTCCGTCGGCGCGCAGATCAGCACCAGCCGGTTGAACCGCTCCGGCTGCCGGCTGGCCGCCTGCTGTACGACGTACCCGCCGAACGACGCACCGACCGCGGCCACGCTGTCCACGCCCAACTCGTCGAGCAGTTCCAGCAGATCGCCCGCGTCCGAGTACTTGGCGCCCGCCTCGAGGGGAGTCTCGCCGTACCCGCGCAGGTCAACCGTGATCACCCGGTGGTCCGCCTTCAGCTCCTCGACCTGCCGGCCCCACATCCGCGCATCCGCAACTCCCGCGTGCACGAGCAGCATCGCCGGTCCAGTCCCAACCACCGCATGAGAAATCGTCATGCCCGCACCCTGACTCGTCCGGCGGACAACCGCAAACCCGTTTAGCGCAGGCGGATGACGGTGAATCCTTCGGCGTAGCGGTTGGCCGGGAAACCCGCGGCGGTCGCCCGGCGGCGGCTCAGGGACCGCATGTGGTCGGCGAGCGTCTCGGGATCGCGGTGCTGGCTGGGGTGCGACATCAGGGCGGCGATCTTCTGGTCCATGGTGTCGGTGATGTCGACGTAGTGGTTGAGGTCGGCGTGCTCCATCATCCAGAGCTCGCCGACGTCCCACGCCTCCTCGACGAGTTCGGTGAAGGAGTACGGGTTGCCGGCCGCGGGGTAGAAGGCGCGGACGGTCGCCTCCGCGGCAGCGAGGTGGTCGGGGTGCGAGACCTGGAGACGGGACCAGTCGCGGTCGGGGGACTGAGTCAGCAAGCGCTGCGGGCGGATCCGCCGGATCAGCTGAACGATGTCCCGGACCAGGTCCGGAGTCGGCTCGACCGCGCCGTCGGCGTACCCGAGGAAGTGCAGGTCGGTGACGCCGACGTGCCCGGCCGCCGCGGTCTGCTCGGCCCGGCGGACCGCGGGGATCTCGGCCCGGTCCCGGTCCGGCTCGAAGCCGCCCTCCTGACCGTCGGTGACGATGCAGTAGTGCACCTCGATCCCGGCCTTGGTCCACATCGCGACCGTGCCGGCGCCGCCGAAGTCGATGTCGTCCGGGTGCGCGACGACCGCCAGCACCCGCTCGATCTCACTGTCCGGTCGTGGATTCCCCTCAGGCACGCTCACCCGTCGACCCTAACTGGGTACTTGCCTGGCACGGCAAGCTGGTTTCCAGGGAGGGGACGATGGACTTCGGCGGCGTGTGTGAACCACAGGACGTCGGCCTCGACGCCGGCCGGCTCGCTGCGGCGCTCGAGCTGGTCGAGGCTCGTGGAGCGATCGCGCAAGTGTGTGTCGTCCGCGACGGCCAAGTCGTGGTCGACCGGAGCCTCGGCTGTCCGCCGGACGCGCTGTTCTGGCTCTTCTCCGCGAGCAAGCCGTACGTCGCCATCGTCATCCATCACCTGGTCGAGTCCGGCCGTCTCCACCTGGACGATGCGGTGGCGGCGTACTGGTCCGGGTTCGGGCACAACGGCAAGCGCGAGATCACCGTCCGTCACGTGTTGCGGCATCGGTCCGGTGTGTCCCACGCCGGGTCGTACTTGGGAGATGTCCGTGCGATGGCCGACTGGGACCGGTCGCTGCAGCGGATCGAGGACGCCCGGCCACGCTGGCCGATCGGCACGGTCGCGTACAGCCCGCTGGCCTACGGGTTCATTCTCGGCGAGGTCGCCCGGCGCTGCGCCGGCCGGCCGATCGAGGAGCTGGTACGGCGCTCAGTCCTCGAACCACTCGGGGTCGCCGACACCTACCTGGGGTTGCCGGAGGACGAGTGGGAGCGGTCTGTCCCCATCCGTGCTGCCGGACCGGCCGGCCCGTTCATCCAGTCGGTGGTGAACCGCCGCAGTACGCGGGAGGCCGTCGTACCGGCGGCTGGGATCTCCACCACCGCGCGGGACCTGGCCGCGCTCTACCAGGCCCTGCTGCAGGGCGGGCTCGGTCCGGCCGGCCGGATCCTGCGGCCGGAGACGCTGGCGATCGCGGTCGAGCCGAGCAGCGAGGGCGAGTTCGACCCGGTCGCGCGGGCGCCGATCCGCTGGTCGCAGGGGTTCCAGCTCGGCGGCCCGCGCTCCATCCCGGGAGCGGTCAGCTCGCTCGGGTCGGCGAGCAGCCCGCGCGCCTTCGGTCACAACGGCAGCAACTGCTGTCTCGGCTGGGCCGACCCGGACCGGCGGATCGCCTACGCCTACCTCACCAATCGCGTCGGCCGCCCGAAAGCCGACCTCGCCCACCACGCCGCCGTCTCCGACGAGATCCTCGCCGCGGCGGACTGATCAGGCGAAGGCGGCGAGTGGGACCCGTTCGGTGATCACCTCGTCGACGATGCCGTACTCCTTGGCCCCTTCCGCGGTCAGCACGTGGTCCCGGTCGGTGTCGTGCCGCAGCCGCTCGATCGACTGCCCGGTGTGCCGCGCCAGGATCTCCTCGACCTGTCCACGGACCCGGACCACCTCGTCGGCCTGCAAGATCAGGTCCGGGATCGTGCCCTGGCCACGGGCGGCCGGCTGGTGCAGGACGATCCGGGCATGCGGCAGGACGGCGCGACGCCCCGGTGCACCCGCGGCCAGCAGCACTGCCCCGGCCGAGATGGCCTGGCCGACGCAGTACGTCGCGATCGGCGACTGGATGAACCGCATCGTGTCGTAGATCGCGAGCATCGCGGTCATGTCGCCGCCCTCGCAGTTGATGAAGATCCCGATCTCCTGCTCGGGCTTGTCCGCCTCCAGGTGCAGCAGTTGCGCGATCACGGCGTTCGCGACGCCGGAGTCGATCGCCGTACCGAGGTAGATGATCCGCTCACTGAGCAGATGCGAGTAGACGTCCATGATCCGCTCGCCGCGCGGGTGCTGCGCGATGACATTGGGAATCGTGTAGCTGCTCATGCGGCCGCCTTCCGTGCGGGCATCACTTGGTCGAAGGACTCGACGATGTGGTCGATGAAGCCGTACTGGCGGGCCTGTTCGGCGGTGTACCAGTGGTCGTGCAGGGAGTCCTCGTGCACCGTGTCGAACGGCTGCCCGGTGTCCTCCGCGATCAGCGCCAGGACCGTGTCGCGGATGTGCCGCAGGTCGTTGGCCTGGATCTCGATCTCCACCGCGGATCCGCCGATCCCGGCCGATCCCTGATGCATGAGCACCCTTGCGTGCCGCAGTGCGTAGCGCTTGCCCGGCGTACCGGCCGACAGCAGGAACTGTCCGGCGCTGCAGGCCAGTCCGATCGCCAGCGTCGACACGTTGCAGGGCACCAGCCGCATCACGTCCCGGATCGCGAGCATCGACGGCACCGAGCCGCCGAGCGAGTGGATCCACAACGCGATATCGGCGTCCGGGTCCTCGGCGGCCAGCGTCAGGATCTGGGTCGCCAGCAAGGTCCCGTTGTCGTCGTCGAGTGTTCCGTCCAGTACGACGATCCGCTGCCCGAGCAACCGCTGCCGGGCCGACTCGTTGAACAGCGGCGCTTTGTTGTCTTCTGCCATGTCTTCCACCCTGACCGGGCGAACCATGGTGACCCCAGCTTTTCTGCTGACGGCAAGTCTGCCCACAGCGGACAAGGTCCTGCTCTGGCTCGGCAACCCCGACCCGGTGGTGCTCCAGCTCACCCGCCAGCTGTCCTGAGGACCCGCCGTACCCGATCGGCGAAGTCCGCGGGGAAGGTGTGGCCGAGTCCGGGGATCCGCTCGATCGTGCAACCGTAGGCAGTCAGCCGCTCCTCGGCACCGTCCACGACCTCGAGCAGGTCGTCGCCGGCACCGATCCAAATCGTTGCCGGTGACAACGGTCCCGTCGCCTCCTCCGGAAGCTCACGCAGCGCGGGCGCCGAGTCGGGAGGTCTGTGTCATGGGCGGACCGCTCGGCCGAGGATGTGGGGGGCGGCTGGGTTGAAACCGGTGGGTGGGAAGTCGAAGCGGTCCAGCGTGGTGATCGTGAAGCCTGCGGCGGTGATGGCGGCCGCTGTGTCGCGGTGCAGGTGGCAGCCGCCGCTGAACCAGGGGTAGACGGTGGCGTCCGCGACTCGCTGGACCGTGGTCAGCCGGCTGCCGGCCGACCCCGCGACGTGTTCGTAGAAGCGGAGTTCCCCGCCGGGACGGAGGATCCGGAACGCCTCGGCCAGGGCGACTGCCTGGTCCGGGACCGAGCACAACACGAGCGACGTGACCACGGCATCGACCGAATCGTCCGCGAGCGGCAGGCGTTCCGCCGTACCGTTCACGACCTCCACGCGCACCGGCGCGACGGTGGCCAGGTGCTCGGCCTTGGCCCGCAGGTACGGCTCGGGCTCGACGGCGACGACGCTCGTCACCTCGGCCGGGTAGTGCGCGAAGTTCCCGCCGTCCCCGGCGCCGACCTCGAGCACCTGACCCGCCAGCCCGTCCAGCAGTTGCTTGCGGTGCCCGGCCACGCCGTGGTCGTCCAGCTGTGGCCGCACCCGCGCATAGAGCCGCGCGAACATCGGATGTCCCATGCCCACCCACCCTAAGGTGCCGAGGAGACACCCCGTTCGAACCGGCGTTCGGTAACTGTCGGAGGGAGCGCCTAAGGTGTTGGGTGATGACTACGCTGTTCTCGCCTGATGAGCTCCCGGTGCCGCTGGAAGAGCCGAAGACGCATCGGACAGATCCGGATGCGCTGCTGAAGGGGCTCAATCCGCAGCAGCGGGCCGCCGTCGTGCACGCGGGCAAACCGCTGCTGGTGGTGGCCGGTGCCGGGTCCGGCAAGACCCGGGTGCTGACGCGGCGGATCGCCTACCTGCTGGCGGCCCGCGACGCGCACCCCGGATCGATCCTGGCGATCACGTTCACCAACAAGGCCGCCGCCGAGATGCGCGAGCGGGTCGTGGACCTGGTCGGCCCGCGGGCGAAGCTGATGTGGGTCTCGACGTTCCACTCGTCGTGTGTGCGGATCCTGCGCCGCGACATCAAGCGGTTCGGGATCAACTCGACGTTCTCGATCTACGACGACACCGACTCGCGCCGGCTGATGACGCTGGTCTGCCGCGAGCTCGACCTCGACGTGAAGCGGTACAACCCGCGCGCCGTGCTGAACTGGATCAGCACCCAGAAGAACGAGCTGATCGACCACGAGACCGCGGCGGCGAAGACCGAGAACCATCTCGAGGAGACCTACGCCGAGTGCTACCGGGTCTACCAGGAGCGCCTGGCCCAGGCGAACGCGCTGGACTTCGACGACCTGCTGATGACCACGGTCAACCTGCTGCAGGCCTTCCCCGAAGTCCGTGAGTACTATCGCCGCCGCTTCCGCCACGTGCTGGTGGACGAGTACCAGGACACCAACCACGCGCAGTACACCCTGATCCGGGAGCTCTGCGGCGAGGACGACCCGAACTACAACGGCCCGACCGCACCGCCGGCCGAGCTGATGGTGGTCGGCGACTCCGACCAGTCGATCTACGCCTTCCGTGGCGCGACGATCCGCAACATCCTCGCCTTCGAGGAGGACTTCAACGGCGCCGAGACGATCCTGCTGGAGCAGAACTACCGCTCCACCCAGACGATCCTGACCGCGGCCAACGCGGTGATCAGCCGGAACGAGGGCCGCAAGGCGAAGAACCTCTGGTCCGACCAGGGCCAGGGCGAGCAGATCGCGGTGTACGTCGCCGACAACGAGCACGACGAGGCCCAGTTCGTCGCCGACGAGATCGACCGGCTTACCGACGCGGACGGGGTGAAGCCGTCCGACGTGGCGGTCTTCTACCGGACCAACGCGCAGTCTCGTGTTTTCGAGGAGGTCTTCATCCGCACCGGCCAGCCGTACAAGGTGGTCGGCGGCGTCCGGTTCTACGAGCGCAAGGAGGTCCGCGACGCGCTCGCGTACCTGCGCGTGCTGGTCAACCCCGAGGACACCGTCTCGCTGCGCCGGATCCTCAACGTGCCCAAGCGTGGCATCGGCGACCGGGCCGAGGCCGCGATCGAGGCGCTGGCGGCGCGGGACCGGACCTCGTTCGCCCAGGCGCTGCGCCGGGCCCAGGACGCGCCGGCGATGGCGTCGCGGTCGGTGAACGCCGTCCAAGCCTTCATCGACATCCTCGACGAGCTGACCGCGATGGTCGACTCGGGCGCCCCGCCGGACGACATCCTGGACGTCGCGCTGCACCGCTCCGGGTACTACGAGGAGCTGCAGAAGTCACCGGATCCCCAAGACGAGACCCGGCTGGAGAACCTCGACGAGTTCATCTCGGTGGCGCGCGAGTTCGTGGAGGAGCGGACCGCGGCCGGTGAGGCCGCCGATCTGCAGGCCTTCCTGGAGCGGGTCGCCCTGGTCGCGGACGCCGACCAGATCCCGGATGCCGTCGAGGACGGTGGCGTGGTCACGCTGATGACGCTGCACACCGCGAAGGGACTGGAGTTCCCGGTGGTCTTCCTGACCGGGATGGAGGACGGTGTCTTCCCGCACTCGCGGTCGCTGACCGATCTGAAGGAGCTCGAGGAAGAACGCCGGCTCGCGTACGTCGGGATCACGCGGGCCCGGCAGCGACTGGCGATCTCGCGGGCCGCCGTCCGTTCGGCGTACGGCGCTCCGCAGCACAACCCACCGTCGCGGTTCCTGGAGGAGATCCCGGCCGAGCTGCTCGACTGGCGCCGGGACGAGTCCGCGATCACCCGCTGGTCGGGCACCGGGACCACCCGCGGCAGCGGGATCTCGAGCCGCTACGAGCCGCCGCGCAAGACGGCCTCCGACAAACCGGTGATCAGCCTGAACCCGGGCGATCGCGTGGTGCACGACAGCTTCGGCATGGGCACGGTCGTCGTGGTCCGCGGCGAGGGTCAGCAGGCGCAGGCGGACATCGACTTCGGATCCGAAGGTGTGAAGCGGTTGCTGCTGCGTTACGCACCGGTAGAGAAGATCTGAGGCATATCTCCGTCAAGGTTTTGGACGTTTACCTTGTGTAAGCGCCGGAGATTGAGACAATCAAGGATCTCGCCCCCTCCCGGAAGCGTCCTCCCTGATGCCCAAGTCCTCGGCAGGCAGTCACCGCCGGATCATCCTGGCGGGGGCCAACCCTGGGCTGCGGCTGTTCGACGAGAACGGCAAGGTGACGGCGTACGCGTCGATCTGGATGGTCGACTGGTCCATCCGCGGCCCCGGTACGGCGGTGGTCCTCTGGTTCGACGGGATCGTCCGGGTGGTCTCCGAGGACGTCGACCTGGCCGCCTGGCTGGAGCGGTACTTCGTCCGTTCGTTCCTCGAGGTGCAGGGCCTGCCGTGGCACGAGCCCGCGATCGAGCGTGACCTGGTCCAGGTCTCGATGAACCTCGCCGAGGGCCTCACCGCCAAGGCGGCCGACATCCAGATCGAGATGGGCGGCGTCCTCGACCGCCGGCTGTTCGCGACCGACAACTTCCAGCTGGCCGACGGCAACCACAGTCTGAGCCTGGTGATCGCGCCGGTCCGGTCCGCCACGGTCTCGATCGGCGGCGCCTCGGTCCCGGGCTTCGTGCAGGTCGATGGCTCACCCGACAAGCCCGGCTCGTCCGCCTTCCTCACCACCGCCGAGGTCTGGCAGCGCTGACCCTCTGCCTTACGCTGTACGAATCGAGCGTAGGAAGGGGATACAGGTGGCGACCCAAGCGTCTGAGCCGCGGACTCCGCTGAGCCGGGACCGGGTACTGCGGGCCGCGGTGGCGATCGCCGACGCCGACGGGCTCGAGGCCGTCACGATGCGCCGGATCGGCGACACGCTCGGCGCCGAGGCGATGTCGCTGTACTACCACGTGGCGAACAAGAACGCCCTGCTCGACGGCATCGTCGACGTCCTGATGGACGAGCTCAACGCGGTCGTCGACGGTGACGACGCCTCCGGCGGCTGGAAGGCGGCGATGCGGCGCCGGATCCTGACCGCCCGGCAACTCATGCTGCGGCACCCCTGGGCGCCGCGGCTCCTGGAGAGCCGGACGACGATGCGACCGGCGGTGGTGCTGTACCACGACCGGCTGGTCGGCCTGATGCGCTCCGGCGGCTTCAGCTACGACCTGGCACACCACGCGCTGCACGCCTTGGGCAGCAGGGCGCTGGGCTTCTCGCAGGAACTGTTCGATCCGTCGGCCGGCGCCGGCGCCGAGTCCGAGCGCATGCTCGTCGACCTCGCCGACCAACTCCCGAACCTGGTGGGCATGCTGTCCGAGATCGCCCACGACGACCCGGACTCCACACTCGGCTGGTGTGACGACCAGGCCGAGTTCGAGTTCTCCCTCGACCTGATCCTCGACGGCCTCGATCGACTCCACTGACCCCTTGACTGTTCTTACAACGTAAGCCAACCTTACGACGTGAGACTTACGTTGTAAGGGGGCGGTTATGAAGGCCATCGTTCAGTACCGGTACGGATCACCCGACGGACTGGAGTTCACCGACATCGACCGGCCGGCGCCGGGCGATCACCAGGTGCTGGTCAAGGTGCGTGCGGCCTCGGTCAACGCCCGTGACTGGCACGTCATGCGGGGCGATCCGTACGTCGCTCGCCCGTCCGCCGACCTCGGCTGGCGCCGCCCCAACGTGAAGGTCCGTGGCACGGACTTCGCCGGCACGGTGGAGGCGGTCGGCTCCGCGGTGACCGGACTGCGGATCGGCGACGAGGTGTACGGCGAAGCGCCCGGAGCCTTCGCCGAGTACGTCGTCGCATCCACGGACAGGGTCGGCGCGAAACCGGCCAACCTCACCTTCGACCAGGCGGCGGCGATACCGCTGGCCGCGAACACCGCCCTGATCGGACTGCGGGACGTGGCCAAACTCCAGGCCGGGCAACACGTCCTGATCAACGGAGCGGCCGGCGGCGTCGGCACCTTCGCCGTCCAGCTCGGCAAGGCGCTGGGGGCCGAGGTGACCGGGGTCTGCAGCACCAGGAACGTCGAGCTCGTCCGGTCCCTCGGCGCCGACGAGGTCATCGACTACACCAGCACCGACTTCAGCCGCACCGACCGCCAGTACGACGTCGTCCTCGATCTCGTCGGCAATCGGTCCCTGACCGCCCTCCGACGAGCGGTGACCCGCAACGGCATCCTCCTGCTGTCAGGTGGCGGTCTGTTCACCGGCGGCAGCCTCTTCGGCCCGCTCGGCCTGATGATCCGAGGGATGGCCGCAGCTCCCTTCGTCCGCCAACGCGTGCTCCTCTTCAACGGCGCGGCGAGCAAAGCCAACCTGGTCGCCCTCCGCGAACTCGCCGAAGCCGGCAAGCTCACCGCGGCCATCGACCGGACCTACCCTCTCGCGGCCGCGGCCGACGCCATCGGTTACGTCGAGACCGGGCACGCCCGCGGCAAGGTGGTCATCACCGTCTGAGCGCCCACCAGTTGTCCATCCGCTCGATCGCGCGCTGATCACCGCCGAGCACGCGCTCGATCCGGAACAGGTACGCCGCGATCCCCGCTGCCCCCTGCATCCAGCCCACTCCCGGCGGCAGCAGCGGCTCGTCGTTGCGGTACTCGATGAAGCGCCAGTACGCCGCCGGCCCGTCGTGGATCGCCGGTTCCACCAGGGCATCCGCGAGCCGTACGGCGAACTCCAGGTCCTGCTCGTCACCGTTGCGGTGCCACGAATCCAGGCAGACGTCGCCGACTCCCGCCGTACCGCAGCAGCGGCCGTCGTTGTCCCAGAAGCCCGGGTGGATGCGCTCCGGGACACCCGAGTACCGCACGCTGTCGAGGCACCGCCGGTGCCAGGTCATCGTCGACTCACCGGCGACCTGCTTCACTCCGGCGTAATCGAGTGCCGTGAAGAGCAGCGACGTACCCGGAGCGCCGTGACACCAGTTGTAGGTGTACTCGTCGCCGTGGCGCTCCGCCCACGGGATCACCCGCGGTACCCGGAATCCCTTGTCGTCGTTGATCCCGAGCGTGACCAGATGTTCGGCGCCTCGCTGGGCAGCGGTCACGAGTTCCGGCCGTCCCAGCTCGACGCCGGCTGCCGCGAGTACCGCCGCGATCCCGGACAAGCCGTGCGAGAAGTTCGGCATCTCGACGGGCGGGTCGAGCACGAATCGGCGCGGCACGAACAGCCAGTTCAGGCCGCTCGGCGTCTCCTCCTGCTCGGCCAGCAGGTGATCGGCCGCCCGGTTGGCCAGTGGCCGGGCGGCCTCGCCGTGGCGGAGAGCCCACAGGGCGCCCATCAGGACACCGGCGGTCCCGAGGGTGGCGTCGTTGGCGACAGCGCCCGGGCGGTACTTCTCCTCGTTCTCCAGGTAGCTCTCGTGCCAGCCGTCGCCGGTGGCGAGCTCCAGGGCACGTTCGACTGCCGCAGCGGAGCCGGGCTCCCCCAAGGCTGTGAGGACTCCGATGCCGCTGGGCAGACCGTCGAAGTACGTGATGCTTGCCTCGGTCGGGATGGTGCTGCGGATGCGGTTGGCGATCGCGCTCGCCAGGTGCTGCTCGTCGTCCGTCCACGGGCGAGTCAGTTTGATCTCCGCCAGGGTGTGGGCGAGTCCGCCGAGGCCACTGTGCATGCCATCGGCGTACTCGGTCTGCCTCTCGCCGCCGGCCGACTCCGGGATCCAGGGGACGTCGTCGTCCCACTGCACCTGCTCGAGGACCCAGCCCCAGGCCCCTTCGGCAAGAGCGCCGTACGTCGTCATGGCCGGGCGTTCCGCATCCGGATGCCGCTCCACTCGAGCGTGCTGACGGTGACCTGGGACCAGAAGTCGTGCAGCCGTGTCAGCACGCGCAACTGGATGCCGGCTTCGTCGTGCAGCTCGAAGAGGTCGCCGACTCGCTCGGGCGGACCCAACGGCCGGACCTCGGTAGTCGCGACGACGGCCGCATCGTGCTCGACGAAGGCGTCGGCGGGCAGGCGGTAGGCGTAGAGCTCGACATTGCGCATCGCGTCCAGCCAGCCGTACTCGACGGCGTGCACGCGGGTGCCGGAACCGGCGCCGATGATGCGGTCGCGGTCATCGGAAGTGGTCGAGGGGCCGACCCACGCCATCGCGCGGGGGCACTGCCTCGGGAACCAGTAGTCGGGGGCTCGGTCATGGCCGACGGCCCACACGTAGGGGGTGACCTTCTGCGCCGTCTTCGCGACGTGCGGCCGGAAGACGTCGATGGTCGGGTCTTCGGAGAAATGCAGGACCTCACCAGATGCCGGGCGCATGCGCGGCAGCTTAGTCAGGTGTCAGCTGGTGGTGCCGGGATTTACCGGATCAGCCGGCGGTGTACGGGTCGAGGCCGCAGTGGTTGCGCAGCCAGGGTGCCGGGTCGATCGCTTCGCCGCCGTCCGGGTGGACCTCGAAGTGCAGGTGCGGGCCGGTGGTGTTGCCGGTCATACCGACCGCGCCGACCTGGTCACCGGCGTACAGCGTCTCGCCGACACTCACGCTGAACTTCGACATGTGGTTGTACCAGGTGACGGTGCCGTCCTCGTGCCGGACCTGGACCTGGCGGCCGTACGGGCCGGCCCAGTCGGCGAAGATCACGACGCCCTTCATCACGGTGTTGATCCGGGTGCCGATCGGGGCAGCGAAGTCGAGGCCGGTGTGGTTGTGGGCCCAGCGGCTGCCGCCCTGCCCGAACGTCGCGGTGATGTGGTAGCCGGTCAGCATGATCTCGCAGCGGGTGGCCGACTCGCGGGCCTTCTTCTCGGCCTCGTCGGCCTTGGCCTTCGCCAGGGCGAGGGCACTCGCGCGCTTGGCGGTCAGGGCCTGGCTGGCGGTGAGCTTGGCGGCCCGGGCCTTGGCCAGCTGGGCGGCCGCGGCCTGCTTCTTGTTCGTGCCGGTGTCGGCCAGCTGGACCCGGGAGGAGTCACGGGTGGCGAGCTGGCGGGCCTGGATGCGTGCCGTGGTGATGCCGGACAGATTCCCGTTGTCCAGGCTCAGGGCGGCAAGGTTCACCGCCGAGTTCGCCTGCGTCGGCGAGGCGAGCGAGCTGTGGCTGAATCCCACGGCTCCTGCCGCCGCGGCAAGCGCCGCGGTCAGACCGACGATCTGGGTACTGCTGGGAGTATTACGCCTGGCAACACGATGCTTGGCACTGTGACGTGATGCGCCGGGTTTGCGCGCAGCGTTGCCTGGCGTGTCGCGGTCGCCCGCGGCACGGTGCTGGGACACAACGTGGCCTTTCGGTCACAGGGGAGGGGCTAGGGGAGGGGGGCCGAAGCTCTCTTCCATCTCCTGCGGGGGTTTATTCCCGCTGGGGACTCACGCACGATAACGGATCAGTCACGAGCCCACAAACCCCGCCACCCACTTTTCCGCGCCACCTTCACGAAACTTTTGCATGAGCCGCTGCACGTGCATCTGGCGGAAGGCGTCCAGAAAGCTGCTTCATCAGGCAAAACTGAGCATGTCAGAACAAGGGGGGAGGTCAGGCGACCGTGTTCTGTCCGGCGTCCCGGCCATCGTCCCGCTCGTCCAGGTGAGCCAGCATCCCGGTGATCTGGTGCACGACGTCACCATGGAACGGCAGGGACAGGTGGCCGACGCCGCGGATCCGCACGTTGCTCGCGATCAGATCGGGATGCCGGATCCGGGCCCGCCGCTGCGGCACGATCAGCTGGTCGACGTCGCTGTAGAAAGCGACGAACCGGGTCCGGCAGTCCGGCGCTGGCTCGGCCAGCTCGGTCATCAGCTCGCTATCGGGCCGCACCTGCTTGACCAGCGGCCACGGCAGCAGCCGGGCGGCGACCGTGCCCTGGTGTGGTGTCCCGAGCGTGACGCAGGTGTGCACCCGCTCGTGACCGCCGAGCCGCTGGGTGTAGTACCGCGCGATCAGTCCGCCCAGGCTGTGCCCGACGACGTGGATCTGATCGGACCCGGAGGCTTCGCAGATCGCCTCGATCTCCTCGCCCATCCGTTCCGCGGTACGGCGTACGTCGACCGTCAGCGGTGAGTACGAGAACGTGTGGATGCTGCTGAACCCGCGCCGCTGCAGTTGCCGGCGCATCAGCGCGAAGATCGTGTGGTTGTCGATGATCCCGTGCACCAGCAGGATCGGCGTACCGGCCGCGCGGACGTCGCTGACCAGCAGGCTGCGCTGGGCCGGGGTCAGGCCGGCCAGGGTGAGTCGTTCGGTCCGGGAGCCGGAGCTGCCGACCAGGCCAAGCGGATACATGGCCAGATGCGTGGTGAGCCAGCCGATCTCCACGGCCGCGCCGTGCAGTACCCGGGGCGTCAGGGCGGAGCGGGCGCCGTACGCCAGTCCGTCCAGCGCGCCGCGGATGTCGTCCTGCCAGGTAGTCATGGGCGACTCCTCACAAACCAGACCCCCCGAATGGTCCGATCTCTTTCAAGGTAACCGGTTCCCTTCGCGCGTGTCGGGGAACACACACCTTCGTGTCTTATCCGTGAGGTACGGACCGGTTAGCCTGCGAGCATGCCTGCTACGAGTCCTCTGCGCGTCGTCGTCGCCAAGCCTGGCCTGGACGGCCACGACCGTGGCGCGAAGGTCGTCGCCCGGGCCCTCCGGGACGCCGGGATGGAGGTCATCTACACCGGCCTGCACCAGACCCCGGAGCAGATCGTCGAGACCGCCATCGCCGAGGACGCCGACGCGATCGGGCTGTCGGTGCTGTCCGGTGCGCACATGACCCTGTTCAAGCGGGTCCGCGAGCTGCTGACCGAGCGCGACGCCGAGGACATCGTGGTGTTCGGCGGCGGAATCATCCCGGACGCCGACCTGCAGCCGCTGGCCGAACTCGGTGTGCACAAGATCTTCACCCCCGGCGCGACCACCACCGAGATCGTCGAGTGGGTCCGCAGCAACGTCGGCGACGCCTCGGCCTCACCGGCCTGAGTACCGGAGGTGCCCGGATCCGCTCCGGAGCGTGATGACGACTGCCCGGAGTCGTTCTGAACGGTTACGGCGCGTTCAGTAAGGTTACTTGCGGGTAATACCGAATCGTTAAGAAATACCTGGTTGTGCGGGCTGTCGAATCGCGGTCGCATACAGCCATGCGGCTGTCTGTTTCAGAGACCGTCGAGTGGAGACGTTGTGTGTGGCTCAGAACACATCGGCCCCGTTCTCGGTTACTGTCCGGACAGGGCGGATCGCAGTGCGGTGGGGACTGTGACCCACTGACGCAGGACCAAGCGAGTCCCATCGGGAGAGGGCAGGTAAACGATGAGGTTTGAACGATCACACACACGCAAGGCGGCTTTCGTGGCCGTCGCAAGCAGCCTGGTGTTGCTGGCGTCCGCGTGTGGTGGCGGGAACGATGAGAGCAGCGGAGGTACCTCGACCGGGGGAGCGCTTGAGGGTCGCGGCCCGATCAACTTTGCCACCGGCAAGGACACCTCCGGGAACCTGACGAACCAGGTCGCCGCGTGGAACTCGCAGCACCCGGACGAGAAGGTCACTGTGTCGGAGCTGCCCGAGTCCGCGGACCAGCAGCGGGCACAGATGATCTCGAACGCGCAGAACAAGTCCGACGCGTTCAGCGTGCTCAACCTGGACGTGGTCTGGACCGCGGAGTTCGCGGCCAACCGCTGGGTGACGGAGTTGCCGGCGGACCAGTTCCCGGATCTGAACAAGTTGCTGCCGTCAACGGTCGACACCGCGAAGTACCGCGACAAGCTGTACGGCGTGCCGGTGACGTCCGACGGTGGTCTGCTGTACTACCGCAAGGACCTGCTGGACAAGGCCGGTCTGCAGCCGCCGAAGACCTGGGAAGAGATGGTCACCGCCTGTGCCAAGGTGAAGGCACTGCCGGAGGGCAAGAACATCGGCTGCTACGCGGGCCAGTTCGAGAAGTACGAAGGCCTGACCGTCAACTTCTCCGAGGCCGTCAACGGTGCCGGTGGAGTCGTCGTCGGTGACGACGGCAAGCCGAACGTCGACACCCCGGAGGCGCTCGCCGGTCTGACCGCCCTGACCGAGGGCTTCAAGACGGGCTTCATCCCGAAGGCCGCCATCACCTACACCGAGGAGCCGGGCCGCCGGGCGTTCCAGGAGGGCAACCTGCTCTTCCACCGCAACTGGCCGTACGTGTACGCGCTGGCGAACAAGACCGACGGCTCGTCGAAGATCGCCGGCAAGTTCGCGGTCGCGCCGCTGCCGGGTATGACCGGCGCGGGCGTGTCCACCCTGGGTGGTCACAACTACGCGATCTCGGAGTTCGCCAAGAACAAGGCGACCGCGGCGGACTTCATCAAGTTCATGTCCAGTGAGGAGCGGCAGAAGGCGAACGTCGAGAAGACGTCGCAGGCACCGACCTGGGCCTCGCTGTACGACGACCCGGACCTGAACAAGCAATTCCCGTACCTGGCGCCGCTGAAGGCCTCGATCGAGGGCGCGAAGTCGCGGCCGAAGGTGGTCAAGTACGGCGACGTCACCACGGCGATCCAGGAGGCGGCGTACGGCGCTCTGACTGGCACGATGACGCCGAAGGACGCATTGACCCAGCTGCAGACCAAGTTGAGCTCGCTCATCACGCAATGACCGAAGCGGCGGGGCCGGTGCGCAGCTTCACAGCTACGCGCCGGCCCCGGCCTGTCGCTGCCCGCAGGCGGGCAGAGAGAAGGAGGCAGAGGTGAGTACAACCGCCCCGGTCGCAAAGCGGCCGACGTCGGAAACCACCAAGAAGCCCAAGCGGCGGAGCTCGTTCAACGAGGGAACCGGCCGGCTGGCCGCGCTGCTGCTGTCGCCGACCATGATCGTGCTGATCCTCGTGGTCGGGTTGCCGATCCTCGCGGCGTTGCGCGAGTCGCTGTACACGAGCGGTCAACAGATCGACGAGTCGGGCTTCATCGTCCAGGGCTCCAAGTTCGTGGGGCTCGACAACTACACGGCGATCTTCTCCGGCGAGACCGGCACCCGATTCTGGAACGCCTTCTACAACACCACGTTCTTCACCGTCGCCTGTGTGGTCCTGGAGACCGTCCTGGGTGTCATGATGGCCCTGGTGATGCACAAGGCGTTCAGGGGCCGCGCCATCGTGCGGGCCAGCATCCTGGTCCCGTGGGCGATCCCGACCGTCGTCTCGGCGCTGCTGTGGAAGTGGATCTTCCAGGCCGACGGCATCGCCAACGAGATGCTCGGCACCCAGATCCTGTGGTCCACCGAGGGCTGGCAGTCGGTGGTGTCAGTCATCGTCGCCGACACCTGGAAGACCGCGCCGTTCATCGGGCTGCTGGTGCTCGCGGGCCTGCAGACGATTCCGGACGAGGTCTACGAGGCCGCGAAGGTCGACGGCGCGAAGGCGTGGTCGGCGTTCGTCCACATCACGATGCCGTTGGTGAAGCCGGCGCTGCTGGTGGCAGTGCTGTTCCGCATCCTCGACACGCTGCGAATCTTCGACCTGCCGTTCGTGCTGGTCGGCCCGAACAAGGAGTCGGTCGAGACGCTGTCGATCTTGGCGTACCTCGAAGCCAACCAGACCCGGTACGGGCCGGCGGCGGCGTACGCGACTTTGCTGTTCATCTACGTCGCTGTGGTCGCGTATGTGTTCGTGAAGCTGCTGGGTGCCGACGTGTTCGGTGACGCCATCCAGCGGAAGTCGAAGAAGAAGAACGGCAGGAATGGTCGCGCCCAGGCCAAGCAGACCGACCAAGGCGCCCCGGTGGCCGGACTGACCGCCGGTGGCGGCTTAGGAGGTGAATGATGACTGTTGCTGAGAAGGCCCCGAGGGCGATCGACATCAAGGCGGCCGAGGCACCGTGGTACCGGCGCTGGCTGCCGCTGATCGGTGTCGCGGTGATCGTGCTCTACTGCCTGGTGCCGTTCTTCTGGATGGTGGTGTCGTCGCTGCGCCGGCCGACCGACCAGTTCGACAACTCGATCATTCCGTCGCCCATTTCGTTTACCAACTTCACCGACGTGTTCAAGCCCGGCACCGGGTTCCAGCGTGGTCTGCTGAACAGCCTGATCGTGGCAGGTACGGTGACGATCCTGACGCTGATCATCGGGATGGTGGCGGCGTACACGCTGGCCCGGCTGGAGTTCCGGGGCAAGAACTTCGTGCTGGCGATCATCATCGTCACCTCGATGTTCCCGGGCATCTCGCTGGTGATCCCGCTGAAGAAGCTGTTCGTCAACATCGACTGGATCAACACCTACCAGGCGATGATCGTGCCCAGCCTGTCGTTCGCGCTGCCACTGGCGGTGTGGCTCCTGACCGCGTTCTTCCGGCAGATGCCACGAGAGCTCGAGCAGGCCGCGATGGTGGACGGCTGTACGCCGGCCCAGGCGTTCCGCAAGGTGATCCTCCCGCTGGCCGCACCGGGGGTGTTCACCACCGCGATCATCACCTTCATCGCGGCCTGGAACGAGTTCCTGATCGCGCTGAGCATGGTGAACAAGAAGGAGTACCAGACCGCCAACGTGGTGATCTCGCAGTTCACCGGTGCGTCGGGACGTGACCAACCGTTCGGCAGCCAGATGGCCGCCGGTGTGGTGGTGACGATCCCGCTGGTGATCGCCGTGCTGCTGTTCCAGCGCCGTATCGTCGCCGGCCTCACGGCAGGTGGCGTGAAGTGAGCTGGTTCCGCCGTCGTGCGGAAGAGCGTGACCGCCGGGACCGCGACGACCGGGACCGGCGGGACCGCGAGGATCGGGACCGGCGCGACCGGGAGGACCGGGAGCGCTGGGAACGGGACGAACGGGATCGCCGCGACCGCGAGGATCGCGCCCGATACCGTTAGGTACTCGCAGAAACGGCCGGAGCTGCTGCTCCGGCCGTTTCTCTTTTCAGATCTCCAGCCAGGCAGTGGCATCCGTTGGCAGCTGGGTGCCGGTCAGAGGCTCACTGGTGAGCAGGATTCGCTGGTGGGGCGGGAGCTCGACGGGGGCATCGGCGAGGTTGACCACGCAGCGGAAGCTGGGATCGCGGGTGAAGGAGAGGACGCCGGGGACGGCCTCCTCGTCCCAGGCGAGGCGGCCTTCGCCAAGCGCCGGGTTCTCGCGGCGGACTCGCAGGGCGGCCTTGTAGAGGTTGAGGTGGCTGTCCGGTGCGGGTGCCTGCGCCTCGGCGGTCAGCGGAGCCCAGTCGGCGGGCTGGGGCAGCCAGGGCTGATCGGTACCGGGACCGAAACCGTACGGCGGTTCCGAGCCGGACCACGGGATCGGGACGCGGCAGCCGTCGCGACCGCGGACGGTGTGGCCGGAACGCTCCCAGGTGGGGTCGTCGAGGACGTCCTCCGGCAGGTCCTCGACCTCGGGGAGACCAAGCTCGTCGCCCTGGTAGACGTAGGCACCGCCGGGCAGGGCGAGCTCGAGGAGGACGGCGGCCCGGGCGCGCCGGCGGCCGAGCTCGAGATCGGTGGGTACGACGCCCGCACCCTTCAGCGCGTCCCGCTTGTTCCGGCCGTACCGCGTGCGATGCCGGATCGTGTCGTGGTTGCTCAGCACCCAGGTCGCCGGTGCCCCGACGGCCCACAGGTTGTCCGTGGTGTGGTCGATGACTTCACGCAACTCCGTCGCGTCCCAGGCACATTGCAGTACGTCGAAGTTGAACGCGGAATGCAGTTCGTTCGGCCGCACGTACTGCGCGAGCCGCTCCGCCGGTGACAGCCACGCCTCCGCCACGAACACCCGGGGGCCTTGCGGCGTATCGGCGTACTCGTCGGCGATCGCCCGCCAGCGCTGGTGGATCGTGTGCACTCCCGGCTGGTCGTAGAACGGGTGGCCGACGTACTTCTCGTGGGTCGGATCGCCGTTGTGCAGCAGCTCCACTTCAGGCATGGCCGGATCCTTGGCCATCGAGTCGGCCACGTCGATCCGGAACCCGTCGACGCCACGGTCGAACCAGAACCGCAGGATCGCGTCGAACTCCTCGATCACCTTCGGGTTGTCCCAGTTCCAGTCCGGCTGGGAGATGTCGAACAGGTGCAGATACCACTGCCCGTCCTCGATCTGCTGCCACGCGCCGCCGCCGAACGCGGCCGGCCAGTTGGTCGGCGGCAGCCCGCCCTTCTTGCCGTCGCGGAACCAGAAGAGGTCGCGCTCCGGAGAGCCCTTGCCCGCCGCCAGTGCGGCCTTGAACCACGGGTGCTCCCAGGAGCAGTGGTTCGGCACGAGGTCGATCAGGATCCGCAGCCCGAGGGCGTGCGCCTCCGCGATCAGGGCGTCCGCGTCCGCCAGGGTGCCGAACTCCGGGTTGATGTCCCGGTAGTCGGACACGTCGTACCCGCCGTCGAGCAGCGGAGACGGGTACCAGGGACTGATCCAGATCGCGTCGACGCCGAGGTCGGCCAGGTACGGCAGCCGGGCCCGGACGCCGTTCACGTCACCGGTCCCGTCGCCGTCGGCGTCGGCGAAGGAGCGCGGGTACACCTGGTAGACGACGGCGCTACGCCACCAGTCGTCAGCTGGTCTGGTTCCTGGGTCACTCATGTGACCTAGCCTGACACGAGGAGCCGGACCGGCTGTGACGGTCGTCTCAGCGACGACCCCGACTGTTGCCCCGAGCGCGAGGGTGGCTAGTGTCAGGATCCCGTACAGGCGAGAGAGGGACCACACTCGTGGATCTGATGGAATTCCAGGCGAAGACGGTCTTCGCCAAGCACGGAGTGCGGACGACCGTGGGTGCGGTCGTCACCACGCCGGAGGAAGCCCGCGCGGCGGCCGAGAAGATCGGCGGCCGGGTGGTCGTGAAGGCCCAGGTGAAGACCGGTGGCCGCGGCAAGGCCGGCGGCGTCAAGCTGGCGAGCAGCCCGGACGAGGCCGAAGAGAAGGCCCGCGAGATCCTCGGCCTGGACATCAAGGGTCACGTCGTCAAGATCCTGAACATCGTCCCGGCCGCGGCGATCGCGGAGGAGTACTACTTCTCCTTCCTGGTCGACCGGGCGAACCGCAACTACCTCTGCATCGCGTCGGCCGCCGGCGGCATGGAGATCGAAGAGGTCGCGCACACCAACCCGGACGCGGTGGCGCAGATCTCGATCGACCCGGCCACCGGAGTGGACGAGGCGAAGGCGCGTGAGATCGCCGTCGCGGCGAAGTACCCCGCCGACGTGATCGACGCCGTCGTACCGGAGATCGTCAAGCTGTACGGCGTCTTCATCGCCGAGGACGCCTCGCTGGTCGAGGTGAACCCGCTGGTCAAGCTCGCCGACGGCAACGTCGAGGCGCTGGACGGCAAGGTCACCCTGGACGAGAACGCGGACTTCCGGCACCCGGACCACGCCGAGTTCGAGGACATCTCGGCGGCCGACCCGCTGGAGGCCGCGGCCAAGGCCAAGGGCCTGAACTACGTCAAGCTGGACGGCTCGGTCGGCATCATCGGCAACGGCGCCGGCCTGGTCATGTCCACGCTGGACGTGGTCGCGTACGCGGGTTCGTCGTACGGCGTGAAACCGGCCAACTTCCTCGACATCGGCGGCGGTGCGAGCGCCGAGGTGATGGCGAACGGGCTGGAGATCATCATCTCCGACCCGCAGGTGGAGAGCGTGTTCGTCAACGTCTTCGGCGGCATCACCGCCTGCGACGCGGTCGCGAACGGCATCGTGCAGGCGTTCGAGTTGCTGGCGAGCCGGGACGAGCACGTCACCAAGCCGATGGTCGTCCGGCTGGACGGCAACAACGCCGAGGAGGGCCGCCGGATCCTCGACGAGGCGGGCCTGGCCGGTCTGGAGCGGGTCGACACGATGGACGGCGCCGCCAAGCGCGCCGCCGAGCTGGCTGCGAAGTAAGGGATCGCCGAACAATGTCTATCTTCCTGACCAAGGACAGCAAGGTCATCGTCCAGGGCATGACCGGCTCCGAAGGCACCAAGCACACCACCCGGATGCTTGCCTCCGGCACCAACATCGTCGGCGGCGTGAACCCGCGTAAGGCGGGCCAGAGCGTTGAATTCACAGCCTTCGACGGCCCAAGTGTCGCAGTGCCGGTGTTCGGTACCGTCGCGGACGCCGTGAAGGAGACCGGCGCGAACGTGTCGGTCATCTTCGTGCCGCCGAAGTTCACCAAGGACGCGGTGCTGGAGGCGATCGAGGCCGCCGTACCGCTGGTCGTGGTGATCACCGAGGGCGTGCCGGTGCACGACACCGCCGCGTTCTTCGCCGCCGCGCAGGCCTCCGGTACCACCCGGATCATCGGCCCGAACTGCCCCGGCATCATCACCCCGGGCGCGTCGAACGCCGGCATCATCCCGGCCGACATCGCCGGCCAGGGCCGGATCGGCCTGGTCAGCAAGTCCGGCACGCTGACCTACCAGATGATGTACGAGCTGCGGGACTTCGGGTTCTCCACCGCGATCGGCATCGGCGGCGACCCGATCATCGGTACGACGCACATCGACGCGCTGGCCGCGTTCCAGAACGACCCGGACACCGACGCGATCGTGATGATCGGTGAGATCGGTGGCGACGCCGAGGAGCGGGCGGCCGCGTTCATCAAGGAGAACGTGACCAAGCCGGTCGTCGGCTACGTCGCCGGCTTCACCGCGCCGGAGGGCAAGACGATGGGCCACGCGGGCGCGATCGTGTCCGGCTCGTCCGGTACGGCGGCCGCGAAGCAGGAGGCCCTCGAGGCCGTCGGCGTGAAGGTCGGCAAGACGCCGAGCGAAACCGCCAACCTGATGCGCGAGATCATGCAGGGCCTGACCAAGTAACCCAGGCACCAAGAGAACGGGACCTGCGCTCGCAGGTCCCGTTCTCTCGTACTACTTGTACGACGCCGATCGTTCGGCGGCCCGGATCACGGTCTCGTTGAACGCCGTGTCCGAGATGTCCAGGTCCTTCAGCACCGGGAACAGCACGTAGACCGCGCGATCCCCGGACCCCGCGATGCCGATCCGGTAGGTGAACTTCTTCCCGTTCCCGGTGTCGTACGTCGCCAGCCAGCTCTCGCCCTTGATCGTGCTGGTCGCGATCGAGCCGGTGGACTCCACCCTCGCGTTCGAGACCGCCTTCTCACAGCCGTCGACGTTCTTGCGGATCTGGGTGACGAAACCGGCCGCCGCCGTCGGGGTGGCGAACTTCGCGACCGTGTCGTCGAGGCCGAACTCGGTCGGCACCTTCGCCTCCGGCGTGACGTAGGTGAGCGTGCCGTACTTCGTTGCCTTCGCGGTCTTGAAGTTGATCTTCTCGCACCCGGTGCCGGCAGTGGTCTTCGCGCCCGGGCTGCTGACCCACGGCTTGTCGATGTCGGCCAGCACCGGCAGGTCGACCGGCGCCATGTACCCAGGAGAGTCGGTGGCGGGCAGCAGGCCGGCCGTCGCCACCGGTGCCGTGGTGCCGCAGCCGCCCGACTGGGCGCAGATCTTCTTGACTCCGAGATTCGCCGCGGCCAGGACCGCGTCCGGCTTGGGCGGCGTAGCGGAGATGGTGTCGTGCTCGAGCACCACGGTGGCCTGGCCGGCCAGCGAGACCGCGATCGTCTTGTACTTCGTCTTGGTGCCGGACGGCTGGCCGAAGACCGCGAGCACACCGCGCTCGCCGACCCCGGTGGTGACGTAGCTCGCGGTGAGTCGGGTCTGCGCGGCCGAGCACTGGCTCAGCCAGCCGACGATCGAGCTGTACGCCTTACCCGCGGCGGCCTTGTCGTTCGACACCTCGACGTACTGGACCGCGGTGTCCTTGGTGGCCGAGTTCTGGAGCGTGCGGACCCAGGTGCGCAGCCCGGCCGGGTCGGCGAACCGCTGGGACTGGCAGACGAACGCCCTGTCCGGGGCGGTACCGCCGTCGTCGGTCTTGGTGACCGCCCAGGCGCCGGTCGCGGACAACGGCTTCGCGCTGGTGCCGTCGAGCAGCACCTTGTTGTCGGCCAGCATGTCCGGGTTGGACGGCTTGTCGTCGGACGGGCCGTTGCCGACCTTCGGACCGGACGAGTTGTCGCCGCCGAACGCGTTCAGCGCCGCGACGCCGCCGCCGCCGACCAGCACCACGACCGCCGCACCGGCTGCGATCGTCTGGTTCCGCTTGCGCGCCTTCTGCCGGCGCGCTTCCCGGGCAGCGGCGCGACCGCCGCCGCGCGGTGCGCGGTGGGAACCGGCCAAAGCTCGACCTCCTGACTGATTCCACCCGACAGTACCCGGTGGACCCTTGCCGCTCACAAACAGCTACCCACAGGTCAAGAAGCGGGAACCGAGCGTGAGCGAGCGGGCTGAAGTCTTCCATATCCGGCGTGTCAGGACGAGTGGTGTCCAGCGACGGGGTGACGATGGATGTCAGATGACCGACATGCTGAGCCGCCCGGGTGCCCGTGACGGCGGACCACACCAGGCTCCCGGGCCCGCCCCCGAGGTCACTGCCCCGACCAAGCCCGTGGTCGTCTCGGCCGTGATCTCCGCCGGCGCCTGCCTGCTCACCGGACTCCTGACGTGTGCGGCGGTCGCTGTGATCGGTTGGCTGGCCGCGACCTTCGGTGGCGCCTCCGGAGCGATCCGCGCGGGCGCATCGGCCTGGCTGGTCGCCCACAAGGCCGGAGTGACGCTCGGGAGCGGTTCCCTGACGGTCGCACCGCTCGGTCTGACCTTCTTCTTCGCCTGGTGCCTGTATCGCGGTGGCAAGTCCGCCGCCCGTAGCAGCGCGGCCGACCGGACCAAAGACCTGATCCTGCTCTCCGGGGTGTTCGCCGGCGTGTACGGACTCGGTGCGCTCGTCGTGGCGTTGCTCACGGCCGACGGTGCGCTCAACGTGTCCCCGCTGTCCGCGTTCCTCGGGGCCGCCTCAATCGCCCTGGTCGCCGGCACCCTCGGCGTACTGGTCGAGTCCGGTGCGGCCCAGGACATCGCCGACGCGACTCCCAAGGGGTTGCGGGACACCGTGCCGGCCGCGGTCGCCGCCGTACTGACCGTGATCGCGATCGCCTCGGTCCTGTACGGCGTACTGCTGGCGATCCACTTCTCCCGGATCACCGGGATGCTGGAGCTGCTGGACGCCGGTGTGATCGGGTCGGTGGTGCTGTTCGCCATCTGCCTGATGCTGGTGCCCAACATGGTCCTGTACGTCGTCTCCTTCCTCGCCGGACCCGGATTCCAGCTGGGAGTGGGTACGACGATCGCCCCGACCGGAGTGGATGTCGGGAACCTGCCCGCGCTTCCGCTGCTGGCCGCCGTACCCGCGGACGGCGCGACGCCGACATACTTGCTCGCACTGACCGCCGTGGTGCCGCTGGCCGCTGGCGTGGTCGCCGGACTGGTCGTGGTGCGGCGTGGGCTCGCGGATCAGGACGCTGACGCGCTCGGCTGGGATGCGTTCGCGCTGCGTGGCGGTATCGCGGCCCTGCTCGCCGGGGTGCTGCTGTACGCGCTGATGGCGATGTCGGGTGGTTCGGCCGGACCAGGCCGGATGTCGGCCGTCGGGATCCCGGCCGCGCTGCCGGCGGCCGGCGTACTGGCCGCGGGGATCGCGATCGGGGCCTCGATCACGGCCGCGGTGGCCGCCTCCCGCCGACCGGCTGACAGCGAGGCCGACGCCGCGGGATAAGGTTTGGCGCGTGACAGACCCGGTTGCGCCCACGCCCGAGCCAGCACGCCTCGTCGTGCTCGTGTCAGGGTCGGGTTCGAACCTGCAGGCACTCCTGGACGCCTGCGCCGACCCGGCGTACGGCGCTCAGGTCGTCGCCGTCGGTGCCGACCGGGAGGGGATCGCCGGGCTGGACCGGGCCGCGACCGCCGGAGTGCCGAGCTTCGTGCACAAGGTGAAGGACTACGCGGAGCGGGCCGACTGGGATCGTGCGCTGACCGCGTCGGTCGCGGAGTACAAGCCCGACCTGGTGGTGTCGGCCGGGTTCCTGAAGCTCGTCGGTGACGACTTCCTCGAGGCCTTCGGCGACCGGTACATCAACACGCACAACGCGCTGCTGCCCGCCTTCCCCGGCATCCACGGACCCCGGGACGCGCTCGAGTACGGCGTGAAGGTCGCCGGGGCGACGTTGTTCTTCGTGGACGGCGGCGTCGACACCGGGCCGATCATCGCGCAGGTCGTCGTAGACGTTGCCGACGACGACACCGAAGAAACCCTGACCGAACGGATCAAGGAGGTCGAACGCCGCCAGCTGGTGGAGTGGGTCGGCCGCCTCGTCCGCGAGGGCTGGACCATCACCGGACGAAAGGTTCGACTGAAGTGAGCACCGACCGCAGGCCGATCCGCCGGGCGCTGATCAGCGTCTACGACAAGACCGGTCTGGAGGAGCTCGCAAAGGCACTGTCCGAGGCCGGTGTCCAGATCGTGTCGACCGGTTCCACCGCGGGCCGGATCGCGGCGGCCGGCGTACCGGTGACCAAGGTCGAGGATCTGACCGGGTTCCCGGAGTGCCTGGACGGGCGGGTCAAGACGCTGCACCCGATGGTGCACGCCGGTCTGCTCGCCGACGTCCGCAAGCCCGACCACGTCGAGCAGCTGGCCGAGATGCGGGTCGAGCCGTTCGACCTGCTGGTGAGCAACCTGTACCCGTTCACCGAGACCGTCGCGTCCGGCGCGTCGGCGGACGAGTGCATCGAGCAGATCGACATCGGTGGGCCGTCGATGGTGCGCGGCGCGGCCAAGAACCACGCCAACGTGGCTGTCGTGGTGTCTCCTTCGCGGTACGGCGAGGTCGTCGCGGCCTTGGGTGAGGGTGGCTTCTCGCTGGAGCAGCGGCAGCGGCTGGCGGCGGATGCGTTCGTACACACTGCGGAGTACGACCTGGCCGTCGCATCGTGGATGGGCAACGTGCTGACCGACACCAGCGACGGGACCGGGTTCCCGCGCTGGATCGGGTCGGCTTGGGACCGGTCCGCCGTACTGCGGTACGGCGAGAACCCGCATCAGCCGGCGGCGCTCTACCGCAATGGCTCGGACGGTCTCGCCGCGGCGGCGCAGCTGCACGGCAAGGAGATGTCGTACAACAACTATGTCGACGCCGACGCTGCCCGTCGTACCGCCTATGACTTCAGTGAGCCGGCGGTGGCGATCATCAAGCACGCGAACCCGTGCGGGATCGCGGTCGGCAAGGACATCGCCGAAGCGCACCGCCGGGCCCACGAGTGCGACCCGGTCTCGGCGTACGGCGGTGTGATCGCGACCAACCGGCCCGTGTCGGTGGACATGGCCAAGCAGGTCGCGGAGATCTTCACCGAGGTGCTCGTCGCACCGGCGTACGACGACGGCGCGGTCGAGATCCTGCAGGGCAAGAAGAACATCCGGCTCCTGGTCGCGCCTTCGGCCACCGAGGGCGACGCCGTCGAGATGCGGGCGATCAGTGGTGGCCTGCTGCTGCAGCACCGCGATCGCTTCCAGGCGTCCGGCGACGAGCCGGCCGCGTGGACCCTCGCGGCCGGCGACCCTGCCTCCCCGGAGGTCCTCGCCGACCTCGCGTTCGCCTGGAAGGCCTGCCGCGCGGTCAAGTCCAACGCGATCCTGCTGGCTTCCGACGGCGCCTCGGTCGGCGTCGGCATGGGCCAGGTGAACCGCGTCGACTCCTGCCGCCTGGCCGTCTCCCGAGCCGGCGACCGCGCCACCGGCTCCGTCGCCGCCTCCGACGCCTTCTTCCCCTTCCCCGACGGCCTCGAGGTCCTCATCGAAGGCGGCGTCAAAGCAGTCGTCCAGCCCGGCGGCTCCATCCGGGACGAGGCAGCCATCGAAGCCGCCGCCAAGGCCGGCATCACCATGTACTTCACCGGCACCCGCCACTTCTTCCACTAGAACGCAAGCAGGCACGACACCCGGTGCCCCCCGTGCCAGGCACCGGCCCAAAGCACGCCAGGGAAACCCCACGGCTAGTTCGGGACTATGAGGCCCAGGGTGATGATTGCGGCGCCGGTGGCCAGCAGGAAGGCGGTGTCGAACATGCGGCCTCGGACGTGGAGGAGGCCGGCGGCGGTGTCGGAGAGGGTGGCTCGGAGGAGGCCGGCGAGGACTACGCTGCCGGCGAAGATGATGACGCCGTTGCGCCAGTTGTAGAAGGTGAGGACGACGAGGCCCGTCGCCGCCACCAGCAGCGACAGGACCAGGGGCCATTCGTTGCGGCGCTGGGCTTCCCCCGCCATCAGCACGTCACGCTCGTCTCGATCGTCCGGCCGCCGCTCATCCGGCCAGGCTCGCTTCGGCGGCTTCGACGACGTTGGTGAGGAGCATCGCGCGGGTCATCGGGCCGATGCCGCCGGGCATCGGGGCAATCCAGGCAGCCTGCTCACGGGCGGCCTCCTCGATGTCGCCGACGATCTTGCCCTCGGCGTTCCGGCTGGTGCCGACGTCGAGGAGTACGGCGCCCGGCTTCACCATGCCGGCGGTGATCAGGCCGGCCGAACCAGCCGCGGCGATCACGATGTCGCCCGTACGGACGACCGCGGCGAGGTCGGTGGTGCCGGTGTGGCACTGGGTCACGGTCGCGTTCTCGCTCCGCCGGGTGAACAGCAGCCCCATCGGCCGGCCCGCGGTGACGCCGCGGCCGACAACGACCACGTGGGCTCCGGCGATCGGTACGTCGTACCGCCGCAGGATCTCCACACAGCCCTTCGGCGTGCACGGCAGCGGACCGTCCTGGCCGAGGACGAGCTTGCCGAGGCTGACCGGGTGCAGGCCGTCGGCGTCCTTGACCGGGTCGATCAGGCCGAGGATCTCGTTCGTGTCGACGTGCTTGGGGAGCGGCAGTTGGACGATGAAGCCGGTGCAGTCCGGGTTCTCGTTGAGCTCGCGGACCTTCGCGGCGATCTCGTCCTGGGTCGCGGTCGCCGGCAGCACGACCTGGATCGACGAGATCCCGACCGCCGCGCAGTCCCGGTGCTTACCCGCCACGTACGCCCGGCTGCCCGGGTCGTCCCCGACCAGGATCGTGCCGAGCCCGGGTACTACGCCCTGCTCGGCCAGCTTCGCGACCCGGACCTTCAACTCGTCCTTGATCGCCGCCGCCGTCGCCTTACCGTCCAGAATCTGCGCCGTCACGCCACCAGAGTCTGCCATGCGGTCCACTGCCGCCCGCATCCCAGGCCCCGATGGCGCTCGCTGATCCCGGTGGGCCGGACCTGCGCCACTCACCAACCCCGGCTGCGGGGGCAGGTGGCGGTTCGTCAGCTGACCAGGTTGTAGACGGTGGTGTTGCCGACGGTGGTGGCGGTGTAGTTGGCGGTGACCCAGGCTTGGATCTCGGAGGCTGCGGATGAGTTGCCGCCGCCTCCGCCTTGGCCGCCGGAGATGTAGTAGGCGATCTTGCCTTCGGCGACCCATTCCTTGAACTGGGCCAGGGTCGGCGCGTCATCGGTGCCGCTGAAGCCGCCGATGGCGATGACGGACTTGCCGGTGGCGAGCTCGAGCGAGGCCGCCGACTGGGAACCACTGGTGGCGGCAGCCCAGGTCGTGGTGGTCTTCTCCAGCAAAGCAGTCAGCTCACTGCTGGCCGAGGCATCCCCACCCATCCCGCCGCCCGCCTGCTGCTGGGTTGTGGTGGAGCCGGTTGTGCCCTGGGTGGAGCCGGAGCGGCTTGGCGGGGTTCCGCCCGAGCCGCCGCCGTCGCCACGGGTCCCTCCGCCCATTGCGCTGCTGCTGGGGCCTGACGTCGGGATCGAGCCGTTGTGGGCGTGCGATGCAGTCGACACCGCGTACGCCGTACTCCCGAGCCCGAGCGACACCACCAACGCCAGCACCACAGCCGGCACCAGCCGCCGCACCCGACGACCACCGACCACGAGCGCCGCGCCGACCACACCACCCGCGAGTACGACGTACTTCGCCCAAGGCACGAAGTCCGCGGTCCGGACGAGCAACACGTAGTCCCACGCGCCCGTCGCCAGCACCATCGCAGCCAACGTCAACCGCGCCGCCAGCGAAGCCCGCTGCTGCCAAGCGATCCGAACCCCCATCGCCACCAGCCCCGCGATCGCGGGCGCCAGCGCGACCGCGTAGTACGGATGAACGGTCCCACTCATGAAGCTGAAGACGAGCGCGGTCACGATCAGCCAACCGCCGAACAGCACCAGCCCGGCCCGGACAAGTGAGGTCCGCGGTGCACGACGCGTCAGCCACAACCCGCCGACCAGCGCGATCAACGCCGCAGGCAACAACCAAGAGATCTCGGTACCGAACGCGTCACCGAACATCCGCGTGATCCCCGTGCTCCCACCAAACCCGGTGTTCGCACCGCCGCCTCCGCCACCACCGTTGCCCGAGCCACCCAACAGCCGCCCGAGCCCGTTGTAGCCGAGCGCAAGCTCCAGCAGCGAGTTGTTGGTAGACCCACCGATGTACGGGCGACTGGACGCGGGCCACAGTTCCACCAGCGCCACGTACCAACCGGCACTCACGATCACCGCACCCAAGGCACCGAACAGATGCAGCAACCGTCGCCGCACGGACGTCGGCGCCGCGATCAGATACACCAGCGCGAACGCCGGCAGCACCAGGAACGCCTGCCCCATCTTGGTCAGGAACGCGAACCCGATCGCCACCCCCGCCAGCACCAGCCACCGCGCCGACGCCTTCTCCAGCGAACGTACGACGAAGTACGCCGCTGCCACCATGAGCAGCACGAGCAGCGCATCGGGATTGTTGAGCCGGAACATCAGTACGGCGACCGGCGTCAACGTCAGCGTGGTCCCGGCGATCAGCCCGGCCACCGGACCGGACACGCGCTTCACGGTCAAATAGAGCAGCCCGACAGCGGCGATCCCCATCAGCGCCTGCGGCGCCAGCACGGTGAAGCTGTTGAACCCGAAGACCCGCGCGAACGCGGTCGCGACCCAGAGCGCGGCCGGTGGTTTGTCGACCGTGATCGCATTCCCCGCGTCGAGCGAGCCGAACAGCCAGGCCTTCCAGCTCTGTGTCCCGGCGAGCTCGGCCGCGGCGTAGAAGCTGTTGCCGTACCCGGAGGCGGTCAGGTTCCACAGGTAGAGGAAGGCCGTGCCGATCAGCAGCGAGAGCACAGCCGGTCGAACGTACGCCGCCTGTTCAGCCGGCCCACGCATGAGCCGCCGGAGCCGGCCTGGTGGTCGCGCCGGCGGGTCGGTACTGAGCGGCTCGGCGGTGGTGCGGGCTCGATCGAGCACGGTCGTCATCGGTCTTCTCCAGTCCGTTCGAGAGGTTCCACTCGAACGATGACAAGCCGGACTCCCACCACCCTGGACGTGCGCTGGGAGCTTCCTGTGAGCCCATCCGGGAATGCGCACTCGCTTGCCCCGGTTGGAGCAGATAGTTTATTCTTGAACTACCTGAGCAAGGAGAAACCATGCCCGCCGTGACCGTCAGTGACATCACTGTGTTGCCCCGCGTTCATCAGCCGGATCCGGCCGTCGCGCAGGAGCGGGCGGTGAAGTCGGTGACCTCCGCCCCGAGTGGATACGAAGGTGAGGGGTTCCCGGTCCGGCGCGCGTTCGCGGGCGTGGATCTGCGCGATCTGGACCCGTTCATTCACATGGACCAGATGGGTGAGGTCGAGTACGCGCCGGGTGAGCCGAAAGGCACGCCGTGGCACCCGCACCGCGGGTTCGAGACCGTCACCTACATGCTCGACGGGATCATGGAGCACCAGGACTCCAACGGCGGCGGCGGTGTGATCAGCAACGGCGACACCCAGTGGATGACTGCCGGAAGCGGACTTCTGCACATCGAGACCCCGCCGGAGCACCTGGTGCTGAGCGGCGGCCTGTTCCACGGCATCCAGCTCTGGGTGAACCTGCCGAAGGCGCAGAAGTGGGCGCCGCCGCGCTACCAGGACATCCGGGGCGGTGACTCGGCCCTGCTGTCCACCGCGGACGGCGGCGCGCTGATCCGGGTGATCGCGGGCTCGGTCGACGGCCACAACGGCCCCGGCTCGACTCACACCCCGATCACCTTGGTGCATGCGACCGTCAGCCCGGGTGCCGAGCTCGTGCTCCCGTGGCAGCCGGACTACAACGCGCTCGTCTACGTCCTCGCCGGTCAGGGCACCGTCGGCGCCGAGCGCCGGCCGATGCGCAAGGGTCAGCTGGCCGCGTTCGGCCCCGGCGACACGATCCGTACGGCGGCCAGTACGTCGCAGTCGCAGGCCGAACCCAACCTCGACGTCCTCGTCCTCGGCGGCCGCCCGATCCGCGAGCCCGTCGCGATGGCCGGACCGTTCGTGATGAACACGCGTGCCGAGGTCATCCAGGCCTTCGAGGACTTCCAGGCCGGCAAGCTCGGAACCATCCCGGCGGTCCACGGTGCGCCGACGGAGCTGCGCAGTACCGAGTAGGCCTGACCTGGACAACCTGAAGCCCCGGTTCTACCTTAAAAACAAGGGGATCGGGGTTTCAGGGGGGCAACATGTCGCGTTTCCGTAAGCCGGCGCGGGGCGCGCCCGCAGTGGCGCTGGCGACCAGGCCGACAACACCGTTCCCGGCCTCGGTTCCTTTGCCGGTCGATTTCCAGCCCGACGGCATCGCCACCGGCCCGAACGGCACGTTCTACGTGGGATCGCTGACCAGCGGTGACATCTATCGAGGAAGCCTGCGGACCGGTGCCGGGCAGATCTTCGTCCACGCGCCGCCGGGCCGGGCGGCCGTCGGGATGAGGGTCGGGCGGTCCGCCAAGCGGCTCTGGGTCGCCGGCGGTGCCACTGGACACGCGTTCGTGTACAGCACCAACGGCGGTTCGACGGTCGCGGACCTGACGCTGACCCGCACCACCAACACCTTGATCAACGACGTCACGGTGACCGGCAACGCCGCCTACTTCACCGATACGTTCAAGCCGGTGGTCTACAAGATCCCGATCGGCCCTCGCGGCTGGATCGGCGCACCGCGGACCGTGCAGCTGAGCGGACCGGCCGCGGTGATGGACGACAGCCCGAACCTGAACGGCATCGACGCCACCCGCGACGGCAGACGGCTGATTCTCGCCCACTCCTCCCGCGCCACGCTGTACCTGGTCGACCCGGCAACCGGCGCCAGCCGGGCCATCGACATCACCGGCGGGGAGCTCACTGCTGGTGCGCCGGGCGGCATCCTGCTGGACGGCAGGACCTTGTGGGTCGTGGAGAACTTCGCGAACCGCCTGGTCAGGGTGAAACTCAGCCGCGACCTGACCAGGGGCCGCATCACCGAGGTCGTCACCGACGACCTGTTCCGGATGCCGACCACGATCGCGGAGGACGGCCACCGGCTCGCGCTGGTCAATGGGCGCCGCGACCTCGGGACCCCGCCGCCGTTCGGGCCCGGCGCTCCGCCCGGTACCGACTTCGACGTGGTCCAAATCGGCAAGTCCTAGCCCTCGGGGCAGAACAGGAACAGGGTGCATCCCGCCGAGGTCTGAGGTACGTGCGACGACCCGGCAGGGCAATGGATGAACGAGCCGGCCGGGTAGTCGCGCGTCCCGTCGTTGAAGACGCCGTCGACGACGTAGACCTCCTCTGGCCCGGGCTCGTGGACGTCGATGCCCTCCCAGCTGGAGCCGGGGGCCATCTCGAGCACATGGGCCGTGGCGACGCCGCCCGACCACAGCGACCGCAGCCTGATGCGGGGAGCCCGCCTGGTCAGCATCTGCTCGGGGGCGTACGCGCTGGCCGCGACCGGCCTGCTCGACGGCCGCCGGATCACCACCCACTGGCGGTACGCCGATGAACTGCAGCGCAGCTTCCCCGCTGTGCAGGTGGATCCCGATGTGCTCTACATCGACCACGGCGACATCGCGACGAGCGGCGGCTCCGGCACCGGGATCGACCTGTGCCTCCAACTCGTCCGCAACGACCACGGCGCCGCGTACGCCGCTCAGGTTGCCCGGCGGATGGTGATGCCGCCGCATCGCGAGGGTGGTCAGGTGCAGTACCGGACCGAGGCAACGCAGTCCACCCAGTCACTGGGCGGCGTACTCGACTGGGCCACCGACAACCTCGCCGAGCCGATCACCGTCGACGACCTCGCGGCCAGACTCAACGTCTCACCGCGGACGCTCGCTCGCCGCTTCGACGAGCAACTCGGTACGGCGCCCGGACAATGGCTGCTCGCCCAGCGCATCGCCAGAACCCGAGTCCTGCTGGAGGAAACCGACCTCCCGGTCGACACGATCGCCACCCGCGTCGGCCTGTCGTCGGCCACCAACCTGCGCCGCCGCTTCCGCACCGCCCTGCGAACGACCCCCAGCGCCTACCGTCGCGCCTTCCGCGCTCAGAAGTCCCGGCCGGCGGTGCGCCGTACTGGGGATTGAGCTCGCCGCGGACGCTCTTGAACATCAGCGCGAGATCGTCGTACCGATCTCCGGCGCCGAGTCGGCTGAGGTCGAGAATGCCGGTGAAGCGAAGTGTTTCGGGGTCGATGACGCGTCACGCCCCGCGAGCTCGCTGGTCAGCAGCTAGTTGTTGCCACGGTCAACGATCTGCGGAGAGGGGAACCCGGTTCCCGAGATGGATCGGCTCGGCGCCGGCAGCGCCGAACCGATCCACCAGGGCGTCAAGATCCAGTCACCGAAGATTACGGTGCAACGCCGAGATCAGCTCCCCATTTGCTGTGTCGCCGTCGAGCGACCAGATCATCGCGCCGCCGAGATCACGGTGCGAGATGTACTGCGCCTTGCGCTTCATCTCGACCGGGTCGTCCCAGGTCCAGAACGTCGTACCGTCGAACAGCCAGGCGAATCCGGCCTTGTTGTCCCGGTAGACGGTGTAGTTGGACAGGGTCGCCTTGAGGTAGCGGTAGTCCTCGGTGCCGGCCTCGAATGTCGCTGGTGCAGGCCCGGTCGACGGCTGGAACAGGCCGTTGTTCTGGTTCGTCACGCCGGTCCAGCCGTGGGAGTAGAACGGCACGCCCATCACCAGTTTGCTCCGCGGCGCACCGCGGGACAGGTAGGCGTCGATCGTCACCTGCGAGCTGAACTCCGGCGTGGTCGGATCGGCTTTCGGTCCGTCGATGGCCGACTGCTGGTTCGTCAGTTGTTCCCAGGGACCGTGGTAGTCGTAACCCTGCGTCGTACCGAAGGTCAGGTCCTTGAACAGCTTGCGAACCTCGAAGCCGTTGTCGATCATCGTCGGGTTCGCCGGCAGGAACGCGGTCAGGTTGTAGCGACCGGGCCGGGACAGGCGGTCCAGTTGCGTGCGGTACTCGTGCACGAGGGCGGTGAAGTTCTGCTTGTCCTCAGGCCGGATCACGTTGCCCGGGTTGCCTTCGCTGCCGGGCCATTCCCAGTCGAGGTCGATCCCGTCGAAGATCCCCTTCGCCGCGCCCGCGGGCAGGCCGGGCAGGTTGCCCTTCAGCCACATGTCCAGGCAGGACTTCACGTGCGCGGCCCGCGAGGCCGGAGTGAGGGCGGCGTCGGAGAAGGTGGCCGAGCCGGTCCAGCCGCCGAGCGAGATGCTGATGTGCAGCTTCGGGTACTTCTGCTTCAACTGCTTGAGCTGGTTGAGATTGCCGTTGAGCACCTGCCCGGGTGCGTCGGCCGTGCCGTTCACGCTCTGCTCGGCGGTGAACGGGCGCTGGTAGTCGGCCCACGGGTCGCTGCTCACGCAGTTCCCCTGTGCGTCGACGAATCCGAACGCGTAGTTGATCTGGGTCAGCCGGGCCGCCGACCCGTTCTTGACCAGATCGCTGACCAGGAAGTTCCGGGCGTACCCACTCCAGTTGGTGTAGTACCCCACCACGCGCTTGTCGCTGCCGTGTGCTTCGGCCGGTACGGCGGAAACCCCCGCCAGCACCACCGCGGACGCCACCAGCAAACCCACGCTCCGACGTTTCATTTCCAACCCCCACGGGACGGTCCAAGGGACGAATTGCGCTCACAGTAGGCCGGTTCCGTGGACTTACACAATGTCTCTGCAAAAAGTCTCTGCAAAAACTAGTCTGGGGTGGTGATCAGACCTGCGACCGAGTCCGATGCCGAGGCAGTCACGGCGATCGCCCAAGTGGGGGCCGGGAGACCGTCGGCGACCGGCACCGCGTCTTCTTCCGGAAGAGCCTCACGTAGGGTCCCGGTATGACGAGTGTGCGTGAGGATCTGGCGCCGTCCGGCGTACTGCGGGCGTCCATCAACCTGGGGAATCCGGTGCTGGCGCAGGGGACGCCGGAGGAGCCGGCCGGGGTGACCGTCGACATCGCGCGCGAGCTGGCCCGGCGGCTCGAGGTGCCGGTGGAACTGGTGTGTTTCGACGCGGCCCGGAAGTCCTTCGAGGCGATGACGACCGGTCAGGCCGACATCTGCTTCCTCGCGATCGACCCGGCGCGTGCGGGTGAGGTCGCGTTCACCGCGCCGTACGTCGTGATCGAAGGCGTCTTCGCCGTTCCGGCCGGGTCCGGGCTGACCGCGGTCGCCGAGGTGGATGCTCCTGGTGTCCGGATCGGGGTGCGGAAGGGGTCGGCGTACGACTTGTACCTGACCCGCGAGTTGCGGCAGGCAACGGTTGTCCGGAGTGACGAAGGTGTTGACGTGTTCCTGGCCGAAGGGCTGGAGGCAACGGCCGGGGTCCGGCAGCCGATCACCCAGTTCGTGGCCGAGAACCCCGGGGTCCGGCTGATCGACGAGCGATTCATGGAGATCCGGCAGGCCGTCGGTACCACCAAGACGCGCAGTTCCGAGACCGTTGCCTACCTCCATGGTGTGGTCGAGGAGCTCAAGGCGAGCGGCTTCATCGCCGAATCCCTGATCCGCTCGAACCAACCCGACGCCGCCGTCGCCCCGCCCGCCTGATGCCGCTGCCCTAACGGGCAGTGAGCAGGCAACTTCATGCCGTGGCTTCGCGACCCCCCAAGGGCACCACGATCTCCCTCAAGTCCCACCTGCTAGACGCCACAGGCAACACCACGGACCTGACGGTGATCAACGCCTACCCAGTCCGATAAAGCCCGCGTGCCCCGGGCTCCGCCCGGGGCACGCGGTAACAGAAGAGCCGAGGAGGCGCGAGGGGCGCCGCAATGGTTGCTGCGGCGTGCGGCTTCTCCAACTAACTCGCGCCCCGGGCGAAGCCCGGGGGGGGGTTTTGGGTTTGTTTTGGTGGGGTCAGCCCAGAAGTTTGAGGGCGGCTACTGCGTCGCGTTCTTCGGCGAGTTCGGTGGTGCTGGCGTCGATCCGGGTGCGGGAGAAGTCGTTGATGTCCAGGCCCTGGACGATCTCCCAGTTGCCGTCCTTGGTGGTGACGGGGAAGGAGGAGATCAGGCCCTCGGGGACGCCGTACGAACCGTCGGACACGACCGCCATCGAGAGCCAGTCGCCGTCGGCCGAGCCGCGCAGCCAGTCGCGGGTGTGGTCGATGGTGGCGGCCGCGGCGGACGCCGCCGACGACGCGCCGCGCGCCTCGATGATCGCGGCGCCGCGCTTCTGCACGGTCGGGATGAAGTCGTTCTCCAGCCAGTCCTGGTCGTTCACGACCTCGGCCGCGTTCTTACCCGCTACCTCGGCGTGGAAGATGTCCGGGTACTGGGTCGCGGAGTGGTTGCCCCAGATCGTCACCTTCTTCAGGTCGGTGACGTGCGTACCGGTCTTCTTCGCCAGCTGTGCGAGCGCGCGGTTGTGGTCCAGCCGGGTCAGCGCGGCGAACCGCTCGGCCGGGATGTCCGGCGCGTTGCTCTTCGCGATCAGCGCGTTGGTGTTGGCCGGGTTACCGGTCACGGTGATCCGGATGTCGTCCGCGGCGTGCTCGTTCAGCGCCTTGCCCTGGACGGTGAAGATCGCGCCGTTCGCCTCCAGCAGATCGCCGCGCTCCATCCCCTTGGTCCGCGGCCGCGCACCCACCAGGAGCGCGACGTTGGCACCGTCGAAGATGACGTTCGGGTCGTCGCCGATCTCCACGCCCGCCAGCGTCGGGAAGGCGGAGTCGTCGAGCTCCATCACGACGCCCTCGAGTGCCTTCAGTGCCGGGGTGATCTCCAGCAGCCGGAGCTCGACCGGCGTGTCCGGCCCGAGCAGTGCGCCGCTCGCGATCCGGAACAGCAGGCTGTAGCCGATCTGACCAGCGGCCCCGGTAACGGCCACCTTCACCGGTGTAGTGCTCACGACACGCTCCTCGAACTCATTTGACTGTGTGCTTCGGACGCTAGCAAGCCGCGCGCCCAACCCCAACGCTGGGGGCGGACCGAATTGCTCACATCCCGATGCATCATTCACCGACCGGCCATCCGGCGTACGTGGGGCCGCCGCTGCGGTGCCTGAGGGTTTCTCCCAATTCCTGATTTGTAAGGATGGGCGCCGACTTCATCGAGCCCGACCTGGTCACCACCAAGGACCGCGTCCTGGTCGCCCGGCACGAGCCGGAGATCGGCGGTACGACGGACGTCGCGGCGCACCCCGAGTTCGCCGGGCGGAAGAAGACCAAGCTGCTCGACGGGGTCGCGGTCGCCGGCTGGTTCACCGAGGACTTCACGCTGGCCGAGCTGAAGACGCTGCGTGCCAAGGAGCGGATCCCGGCGATCCGGCAGCACAACACGGTGTTCGACGGGCATTACCAGATCCCGACGTTCCAGGAAGTGATCGACCTCAGCCGCCGCCTCTCCAAGGAACTCGGCCGCCCGATCGGGATCTACCCGGAGACCAAGCACCCGACCTACTTCCAGCAGCAGGGCCTGGCGCTCGAGCCCGAGCTGGTCAAGGTCTTGAACCGCAACGGCCTGAACCGTAAGGACGCCAAGGTGTTCGTGCAGTCCTTTGAGGTATCCAATCTGAAGGCCCTGCACCAGCAGCTCCGGGTCCCGCTGGTCCAGCTGACCAGCTCGGCCGGCGCGCCATACGACTTCGTCGCGTCCGGCGACAAGCGCACGTATGCCGACATCGTGAGCGCCGCCGGGCTCCGTGAGGTCGCGAAGTACGCCGACGGCCTCGGTCCCTCGAAGGATCAGGTGATCCCGCTCGACGCGACCGGCAAGCTCGGCAAGCCGACCAGCCTGGTCGCCGACGCGCACCGGGCCGGCCTGGTCGTCCACCCGTACACCTTCCGGGTGGAGAACTCCTTTCTCCCGGCCGACTTCGACAGCTCCGCGGTGCAGACCGACTCGGGCAATCTGTTCGGCGAGATCGCGGCGTACCGCAAGGCCGGGATCGACGGGCTGTTCACCGACAACACCGACATCGCGGTCGCGGAGGAGCGGGAGGCGCGCTAGCTGAAAGGATGGGTGGGTGGAACGCAAGGTCGAGACCGGGACCGCGAGTGTCGAGGCGGCGGCTGATGGCACCTTCGTGCTGCGGGTCGACGGGTCCCTGCAGTCACAGGTCGATCTTGCGGATCCCACCCACCTGGCCTTCGAGTACATGCGCCGGATCGGTGACGTCGTGGACGCCTTCGCGCCGCGACGTCAGCCGCTCGCCGTCGTGCACGTGGGCGGCGCGGCGCTCAGCCTGCCGCGGTACGTCGCCACGACGCGCCCCCGCTCCCGGCAGATCGTCCTCGAACCGGACGAGGACCTGACCGAGTTCGTCCGTGAGGCGCTCCCGCTGCCGAAGCGCTCCGGGATCAAGGTGCGCGGCGTCACCGGCCGGGCCGGGATCACCGAGCTGTACGACGACTCGATGGACCTGATGATCCTGGACGCGTTCGAGAACGAGGCCGTCCCGGCGAACCTGGTGACCACCGAGTTCTTCACCGAGTGCGCGCGCGTCCTCCGGCCGACCGGCGTACTGGTGGCGAACCTGATCGACGGATCCGCCGGCCTGCCGTTCATCCGCCGTACGGCGGCGACCGTGCGGACCGTGATCGGCGACGGCGTCGTACTCGCGGAGCGGAAAGTCCTGCGGGGCAAGGGATTCGGCAATGTCATCCTGGTCGCGTCACGCCGGCCCGTCCCCGATCTCACCGCGGCCGGCCGTCGGGCTCAGCCGCCGTACGACGTGATGCCGCTGGCTGACCTGGCCGGGAAGGCGGCGCCGCTCACCGACGCCGAGGGTTTCGTCACGCCGCCCGCGCCGCCCGGCACCTTCCGGAGCTGAGCCGGTCGAGCGCTTGCGCGACCGCCGCTCGCTCGGTGCGTGTCGCGCCGACCGCGTGGACGAGGTGGTCGAGGCGATCCCGTCGGGCCAGCCGAGTGCCCTGGAACCACGCCTGGATGGTGGCCCGGGGGATGCCGGTGAGCTGCTCCAACGCCCGCAGCGACCGCGGGCGGGCGAGTGCGGACAGCGCGCTGCCCAGGTCTTCCAGGGTCTCGGTGGTCTGCAGCAGTTCGACGATGTCCTGGGGGTCGCGGCTCGCGGACTCCCAGTGCCGCCGCCAGACCGGCAGGAGGTCGGCGGCCACTCCGCACCCGGTCACGAAGGCGGCGGTGACCTCCCAGGTCGGCAGCTGGTTGCCGCTCGCCGCGCGCACCAGATGGGCGTGCGAGTAGTGCGCCTGTCCGGCCAGTTCGCGATACGTCAGGCCGGAATGCCGTCGTACTCGCTGTAACGCGGCGGCCAGGGCCTCTACATCCTGCACGTGATCGAACATAACTCAACATGATCAAACAGATCAAGTGACAAGGGTCAAGTTACGATTGGGCCATGTCTGCCGCGAGGGTTGCCGCTCTGACCTATTACCCGGTGAAGGGCCTGTCCGGCGTGTCCGTCGACCGGGCCGAGGTCGGACCGGCCGGCCTGCGCGACGACCGGTGCTTCATGCTCGTCGAGCCGGACGGCACGTTCCTCAGTCAGCGCAGCCTGCCCGCGATGGCGTCACTGCGCGCCGAGATCGCCGGCGAGGCGCTCCGGCTGTCCGGTCCCGGCGCCCCGGATCTCGAGATCCCGATCCAGTACGACGGCAAGCGGCGCGACGTCAGCCTGTTCGGGAAGTGGTTCGGCCAGGGCGTTGTCCAGGACCCGGTCGCCGACGAGTGGTTCACCGACCGCCTCGGCAAGCCGGCCGCGCTGGTCCGGGTGACCCCCGAGCACGATCGGCCCGGCTGGGGTGTGCACCGGGGTCAGACCGGGTTCGGCGATGCGCATGCGCTCATGATCGCGTCCCTGTCCTCGCTGGACGGACTGAACGAGCGGATCGTCGAGCGTGGCGGTGACGCCATCCCGATCAACCGCTTCCGGCCGAACATCGTCGTGGCCGGCTGGTCCGAGCCGCACACCGAGGACAAGGTGCTGCGGATGTCCGCAGGTTCGGTCGGGATCGGGTACTCGGCGCGTTCGATCCGGTGCGCGGTCCCGACCGTGGACCAGGCGACCGGTGAGAAGTGTGGTCCCGAGCCGACCCGGACGCTGGCGTCGTACCGGCGGCAGCCCGACTACGGCGGCGGGGTCAGCTTCGGGATGAAGGCCGCGGTGCTTGCCGAGGGCACCATTTCGGTCGGCGATGAGATCGCGGTCCACGAATGGATCCCGGCCGGAACCGATCCGGCGCCCGACCGCCGGTAGCTTCCTGCGGTGGACCGCACACGCCCCCCCGGCGGTCGCACACGTTGGCCGTCACGATCCGTGCTCGTCAAGTGCTCAACCAACACTCGTCGCGACCCCGTGCTCGAGCAGCCTGACGCGGTCCGCCAGACCGGCGTCGGCGAACGCCTTCACGAACTGATCCGGGCCTTCGGTGAAGTGGGCCCAGCCTTCGGTGTGGACGGGCACGATGGTCGCGGAACCGAGGAGGTGGGCGGCCTCGACCGCGGCGTCGGAGGTGAGCGTGAGCGCCGCGCCGTCGAGGAGGGCCGTACGCGCGCCACCCGCGAACAGTACCGCCACGTCGATCGGCCCGAAACGATCGGCGACCTGCTTGACCACGTCGACCGACGCGTTGTCGCCGGAGACGTACACGGTCGGCAGCCCCTCGCCGCTCAGCACGAATCCGGTGACCACACCCAGGACCGCCTCCGCGCCCTCAGGGCCGTGCAGTGCGGGTACGCCGGTCACCCTGATCACACCGCCGTCCGGACGCGGCAGTTCGATCGTCTCCCAGTTCGCCAGGCCTCGTACGCCGGGAATCCGGGTGGCCGCTCCTGGAGTCGACAACACGGTCGGTACCGACGGCAGCAGGGCGCGGCCGGCATCGTCCAGGTTGTCCTTGTGCTCGTCGTGCGAGAGCAGGACGACGTCGATCGGACCGAGCTCCGCGGCCGGGATCGCCGGGCCGATCAGCTTGGTCATCACCCGGCCGGGCAGTTGGTAGTCCCGGGGCTCGTCGAACGCCGGGTCCGTCAGGAACGTCAGGCCACCGAGACTGAGGACGGCGGTCGGGCCGCCGATGTGCGTGATCTTCATGTCCACGATCCTCGGCTCCGCCCCGCGGATCCACCATTGGCCCGAGAGCCACAGTTCCTGAAGATCGGGCCATACTGTTCCCATGCGTACAGTCGCCGTCCTCGCCTACGACGCGATCAGCCCGTTCCACCTGTCCGTGCCCTGCCTGGTCCTCGGCGATCGGCACGTCGCGCCGAGCCGGTACGACGTACTCGTCTGTGCCGAGCAACCGGGATCACTGCGGACGAATGCCGGCTTCGGCGTCACGGTCGACCGCGGGCTCGACGTGATGGACGAGGCCGACGTGGTGGTGCTGCCGAGCTGGGATCCGGGTCGCGAGGCGTCCGCCGTACTGATCGATGCGATCCGGCGGGCGCACGCGCGGGGAGCGACCGTGGTCGGGTTGTGCGTCGGTGCGTTCCTGGTCGCGGCGAGTGGGATCGCGGACGGGCGGGAGGTGGTGACGCATTGGCGCTGGGCGGAGCAGTTGCAGGCGCGGCATCCGGAGCTGACCGTACGGGCGGATGTGCTCTGGTCGGATCTCGGTGATCTCATCACGTCCGCGGGGACGGCGGCGTCACTCGACTGCTGCCTGCATCTGGTGCGCACGCATCATGGCGTCGAGGTGGCCGAGCGGCTGGCCCGGGACATCGTGGTCGCTCCGCATCGCAGTGGTTCGCAGGCGCAGTACATCCCGGTGCCGGTGCCACCGGATCCCAGCGACGACGTGATCGAGAAGGCGATGGTGTGGGCTCGCGCGCGGCTCGATCAGCCCGTGTCACTGGACGAATGGGCGACTGCGGTCGCGATGTCACGGCGTACGTTCACGCGGCAGTTCCGCGCCCGGACCGGAAGCTCGGGGCAGGCCTGGCTGCTGCGCCAGCGGCTGGACCGGGCTCGGCTCTTGCTGGAGACGACCGATCATCCGATCGAGCGGGTCGCGGGTGAGAGCGGCTTCGGCAGCAGCGCGGCGCTACGGCATCACTTCCATGCGGTGCTGGGGACGACGCCGCAGCGGCATCGGCAGGAGTTCGGTGCTCTATAGCACCAGGAGAAGCATGTAGAAGGCCGGTGCGGCGAAGGTGATCAAGAGGATCCAGGCGATCATCCGGTGCCGGGGCTTGTCCCGGCTGAGGGAGGACGCGAAGTAGAGCACGGCGCCTTCCTCGGTGTGCCGGCTCAGCCCCATCCGCCGGGCCTCCTCGGGGCGCGGATCCGGGCGCTCGTCCGGCAGCGCGTCCGGCGGAATCCCGAAATGCGCGGGCCGGGCCGGTTCCAGATCATCGCGTTCGCCGAACATCCAGCCTCCCGCAGGTTGGTGCGACCATGAGCAGTCTCCCCATGGTCGCACCAACCCCCAGCAGGTCCTACGAGAAATCCGCCACCCACGCGACCCGGGTCTTGCTGGAGCAGATCAGCGGGCACAGGATGCCGCTGTCGTACGGCGATCCTTGGGCGCCCACACCCAGCGTCGTCAGACCGCAGTTGAGGACCGTGCTCCTGTTGCTGCTCATCATCTGGTCGAACGCCTGTTGCGCGGACATGTTGTCACCGCCGGCGCCGGTCTCCGACCCCGAGCTCTTGTTGAGGCTCTTGCCGGACGCCGCCCGGTCGCCGGCCTCCTCGCGTGCACCGCCGGTGAGGTTGGGGTCCTGCTTGAGCGGTGCGCATCCGCTGTTGACGCGGGCGTTGTCGATCAGGTTGAACAACTGCTTCTCGTCGCCCGTCATCTGTCCGTCAACCGGCGGAGGCGGCGCAGTGGTCGTCGGGCGGGGCTGGGTCGTCGAGACCGTGCGGCCCGGGGACGTCGGGGCCGTTGTCGGCGTCGTGGTCGCCCGATCTTTGGTGGGGGTACCGGTCGGGCCGTCCGTCGGGCTGGTGCTGGTCGACGGGGTGTCGGTGGGGGTGGCCGTCGGGGTCTGGGTGGGGGTCGCCGTCGGAGGCACCGTGGGCGGGGTGCTCACGCGCGAGCTCGGGGGAGCGACCACCGGCTTCGTGGTCGGGGTGATGTAGGTGTCGTCGGTCCGCGTGACGATCGGGACGGAGGCATCCGCCGGGTCGTTCTGCGGCTGGTGCAGCAGGATCCACGAGATCGGGGTGATCACCAGCAGTACGGACGCGATCCCGATCACGGTCCGCCGGGTCCGCGCGGCCTTCCCAGCTGCCGCAGACCGAGCTGCCGCCCGAGACCCGCCACGCCCCGGACCGGACGAACCACGCCCGCCGGCCCCGGACCCGCCACGCCCCGGACCTCCAGAAGATCCACCACGTCCACCGGCCGCGCCGTTGGAGCGGGCCGCACTCGAGGAGCCGATCGTCCCGGTGGAGTCCATCGCGCTCGCGGAGGCGGCCGAGCCGATCCCGACCGACCCGGTGGAGCCGCTCGCAGTCAGACCGTCGGCAGTCGTGCCACTTGCCGGCGCAGTTGTCGAGCCGTACGCCGACTCGGCGCCGACCGCACCAGCAGTCGACCCACCCAGCAAAGCCCAGTCATCGGCCGCGCCGGCCGACTGTGAGTCCGCCGTACTGGCGCGCCGCGCCGACCACGCGCCCGCGGTGTCGCCGAGGCCCGAGGGGCGGGTCTCGGTGGCGGGCGGCGCGTCTGTGGTTCCTCGGCTTCGGCGACCGGCTGCTCGGCGGGCCGGGCTGGGAGCAGGTGTCGGGTCGGTGCCGGCGATGGATTGGGATACCCAGGAGGGGGAGCCGGCCGGGCGGGAGCCCAGGCCTGAGGAGTCCGCGTCCGGCGGGCTGTAGCTGGGCATAGCCGGCCGCGGTGCGTACTGCGGAGTGGCCGGACGGGACTGGGCGTCGGCCCAGAACGGGGATTCATTGGCGGCACCCGCGGACTGCGCGGTCGCCCAGAACGGGGACTCGTCGCTACCGCGCGGTGCGTACCGGGGTGGTTCGGGCGGGGGCGCTGGCGTGGTGTCAGCCGGAGGTGTGGACCGGTTGCCGGCCCGCGACGAGCGCGTGGCGGCGCGGGTCGCCTTCCTGCGTGGCTTGTACCGGCTGTTGCCGGAGTCGGACATTATTTCGTTGTTCCCTTCACTGTCTCGCCCCCAAGACGTGCCTCATCAGTCGTCTCACCGGAGCCCCCCAGGACGGGCCGGCGACATGACAAGGACGGATCTACCCGCAGTGACCGGCCGTGAACCGGCCGGACATTGTGGCCGTGAGACAACATCTCCGCCACACTCGGTGTGTTCGACACAATGACAACCCGGCCTCAGCTGCGACCGAAGTCCTGGACCCAGCTGCCCGGTCCCCAGTCGGACCTGACCTGCCCCGAGTCGTATCCGATGCCGATCGAGGTGAACCGGCAGTTCAGGATGTTCTTGCGGTGGCCGTCGCTCTGCATCCAGGCCGCGACCACCTTCTGTGCGCTGTCGTAGCCGGCCGCGATGTTCTCGCCCCAGCTCGATCCGCGGTACCCGGCGGCCGCCATCCGATCGCCGGGGTCCTGTCCGTCGGGGTTCGTGTGGTCCAGGTAGTGCCGGCGGACCATGTCCGACGCGTGCCTGCCGGCGGCCGCGACCAGGCTGCTGTCCAGCCGGAGCGGGCCGCAGCCCTGCTGCTGACGGATCTGGTTGGTGTAGTCGAGCACCTGGCGCTCCTGCGAGCTGGTTCCACCACCACTTGCCGGCGGCTGCTCGGTGTCCCTCGGCGTCGGCTCGGTCGTCCGCGTCTTCGTCGGCGTACTGCTCGACGGCCGCGACTTGGTCCTCGGCGCATCCGGGGTCCGCTGCGTCGAAGGCCGCATCGTCACGGTCGTCACGCCGACAGTCGGAGCCGTCGGCGTGGTGAGGCTGTTCGTGGGCGTGCCGCTGGTGACCGGGGTGCCCGGCGACGTGGAGACGGAGGTGGCCGCTGACCCGAGAACCGGCGTACCGACGACGGGTGTGGTCACGCCGTTCGGCAGCGTCTTGGTCACGGTGACACCGGGTACGCCGGCAGTCGTGCCCTCGACCTCGGATGGGCCGGAGTCCTGGCCGGTGTCCTCGGAAACGTTGAGCACCTTGGTGGCGTCCTCGACCGTCGAGTGGTCGCGAGACATCAGCCAGAGCACCGGGCCGATGGCGAGCAGTACGGACAGCGCGCTGACGATCGGGCCGATCAGGCCACGGCTCCTCCGGGGAGCACGTCGACTTCCGCGGTGTCGCCGGGGGGTAGGCGAATCCGTCATGGGTGGGCGAATCCTCTTCGTTTTCGTCGTACCGAGTGCTTCGTCGTTTCCCGTGGTTGCTGCCAGGTCCCCCCTGGTCACCGAACAGTGACCTTAACCGATGGGTAAGGTCACCGTTACAGGTTCGCGACGGCTCTTAACGTTCCCCGAAGGTTCTCCGGGAAACGATTAACGACGCGGCCTCAGCCGCCGAAGTCCTGCACCCAGCTGCCGTTGCCCCATTCGGGCTTCACCTGGCCGGAGTCGTAGCCGATCCCGATCATCGTGTAGCTGCAGTTGAGGATGTTCTGGCGGTGGCCCGGGCTGTTCATCCAGCCCCTCACGACGGCCGCGGCACTGGAGTAGCCGACGGCGATGTTCTCGGCCATCGCACCGCCCTTGAACCCGGCCGCCTTCATCCGGTCGAACGGGCTGCGGCCGTCCTGGCTGTCGTGCGCGAAGTAGTGCTTGTCGACCATGTCCGCGGCGTGCGCCTCGGCCGCGTTCGTCAGCGCGCTGTTCGTCCGCAGCGCCCCGCAGCCGGCCTTGGCCCGCTCTTGGTTGGTGAGGGCAAGCACCTGTGCCTCGGCGGTTCCCGACCCGCCGCCCGGCTTGGTGGTCGGCGGCTTCGACGTCGTGGTGCGGGTCGGCCGCGGCGACGGCTTCGGGGTCCGGGTCCCGTCACGGCTGGGCTCCGTACTCGATCGGGTCGGCGTCGGCGTCGGGCTCTTCGTCTTCGATCGGGTCGGCGTCGGGGTCGGCGTCGTACGACGAGGTGTGACGGACGGACTGGTCGGCCGGATCGGGGTCACCGGGGTCGTGAGCGGGGCGTCGTCGGACGCCGTGGTGACCGAGGTCACCGGGTTCGCCTGGCCGGTGGGCTTGCGGTCACCGGTGTCATACAGGACGAACCAGCTGATGCCCACCAGGAGGACCAATGCGGACAACGAGGCGATGAGAGGTCCGGCCACTCCTCTGCCAAGTGACCGTTTGTGGTTCGTCATGGTGAGCAGCCTTGCCCAGGTCAGCGCTTGCCCACTCCCGCACGGGACCGCACTTCACGAACCTTTGACTATCTCAGCCGTTTGAAACGCGCCCTTCAGCGCGATCGGGCGATGACGATGTCTGCGATGACCTTCCAGCCCAGACTTCGGTAAAGGCGCAGGCCGTCGATCGAGGCGATCAGGATGCCGCGCTTGGCGCCCTGGGCCGCGGCCGTCTCGACCAGCGAGGCCATCACGGCACTGCCGAGGCCACGCCGCCGGTGGGCCGGGTCGGTCTCGATCCGGTCCGCGACCGCGTCCTCACCGACCACGGCCATCCGGCCGCTCGACACCACCCCGCCGTGCAGTGTGGCCCGGGTGATGATCAGGTCGGACTCGAGCTCGGTGTGCAGGGCATAGCGCTCGTGCAGTTTCAGGGCAGGCTGCTCCGACAGCTGAATCGTCATCAGCCAGTCCTGGTCCTGCTGGACCTCGAGGCCGAGATCCTCCAGCTGCTCGATCCGGGCCTCTTTGTCGTCGGTGGCCAGCGCGATCCAGCCGGCGCCACGGCCACCGCCTCCGGCTGATGCGAGCTCGGCGGCACGCTCGACCCGTTCCGGTTTGTCATCGGCATCCAGTACGACGTACTCCGTGGCGCGGTTCTCCTCACCCGCACGGACGACCAGGATGCCGTCGTTGTCGTCCTCCACCGTGGTCCAGCCCCGCGAGACGGACCACCCGGCCTGCCAGCGGCGGACGAGTTCCTCACGATCTCTCACCCGTCGATTCAAGCAGTCAGAACCCGCCACGGCGAGGGGAACTTGTGTCGCTTGACACCAACTGGCCGTATTCCGTCGCTTTCGGGCGGTCACCACTACCGCTCCGGCAGCCCCGTCCGCAACCCCACCCACCCCGGCGCCCGGACCAAATTCCAGGGGGCCGGCGGGTCACGGGCGCGGGTCGGTGGCGAGCAGGTCGTAGCCGAGGAGATCCAGGTACTCACCATCGCGCCGGGGCGAGGCCAGCCGCTCGGTGCTCACCCGGGTGAAGCCGTTGACCTCGGCAACGTGCGCCGACGCGGTGTTGCCCTCGGCAGCGAAGATCGTCAGCCGGCGCCGGCCCAGACCGCCCTCGGCGACCGGCCGGAAGGCGTGGCCGATGACCAGCCCGACCGCGGTCGACATCACCTTGCGGCCGCGCGCCTCGGGGTGCAGCCAGTAGCCGATCTCGCCGACGGTCTTGTCGATCCTGTTGTTGAGATCGAAGGCACTCACGCAGCCGAGCAGCTGATCGGACGCCGCATCGGCGATCGCCCACGACACCCCTTCGCCGTTCGCGAGGTTGTCCTGCCGGGTTCGCATGAACCCCTCGGCGTCGCTCAGCTGGTACGGCGACGGCATGCCGGCCAGCCAGTACTGCGTCCGTTCGTCGTTGCACGCCTCCGCGATCCGTGGCGCATCCGCCGGCTGGAACGCGCGCAACCGGATCCCGCCGTCCTCGAGCTCCGGCACGGACCACCAGTTGCCCTGCGGCTCTAGGTCGTCGTCCTTCCCGACCGTGGCGATCCACTCGTCCCGCCGGACGTCGCGGGCCAGTCCGCCCTCGGGTACGACGACCACGCCACGGAACCCGCACTTCCACGCGACCCGGCGCGAGGCCCAGTTACCGGTGAACGCCCGCCAGATCACCCGGTTCCAGCCGAAGACGTCGAACGCGTACCGCAGTACGAGCTTCACCGCGCGGGTCATCACCCCGGCGCCCCGGGCCCAGGGCGCGACCGAGAACCCGATCTCGCCGACCTTGCCCTGCCCGTCGTGCAGATCGACGGTGCCGCTGAAGCGACCGTCGTACTCGATCGCCCAGGCCCAGGAGCCACCGTCGCGCCAGCCCATCGGGACGATCTGGGTTACGAAGGACTCCGCGTTCTGGCGGTCGTACGGCACCGGGATGGTGGTCCAGTGCTGCATGTCCGGGTCCTGGCACATGTCGTAGACGCACTCGATGTCGTCCGTCGTGTGTGCACGAAGGGTCACCACGCCATCGGTCAGAACCGGGACGTCCTCGGGGAATCGCATGCTTCAGCGTGACGCGGTGCGACCGGCGAGGCAACGTCATTTCCCTGACAGCGCCGGAAATCGAGATTAGGCTGGGGGCGTGAACGCAGCCGGAACAGAGCCGTCGCGGGGCCGGGGTGGGCAGCTGGCCGCCCAGCGACAGGCCACGATCGTTGCCGAGGTCAACAGTCGTGGCGCGATCACGGTCGCCGAGCTGGTCGACCGGTTCGGGGTGTCGGACATGACGATCCGGCGCGACCTGGACGCGCTCGACTCCAGCGGGCTACTGCACAAGGTGCACGGTGGCGCCACGTCGGTGGGGCTGCGCAGTGCGCACGAGCCCGGCTTCGACGCCAAGCTGACCCAGGAGTCCGCGGCCAAGCAGGCGATCGCGGCGGAAGCGGCCGGCCGGGTCCAGCCCGACAGCGCGATCGGTATCGGTGCCGGGACGACGACGTACGCGCTGGCTCGTCAACTGCTGCGCGTGGAGAACTTGACAGTTGTCACGAACTCGGCGCGCATCGCCGACGTGTTCCACGGCAACGGCCGCTCGGATCGTACGGTCGTCCTGATCGGCGGCATCCGGACTCCGTCCGACGCGTTGGTGGGTCCGATCGCCACCGCCGCGCTGGCCTCGCTGCACCTCGATCTGCTCTTCCTCGGCGCGCACGGCGTCGACGCCGAGCACGGGCTCAGTACGCCGAACCTGATGGAGGCCGAGACGAACCGGTCCTTCATCGCCGCGAGTCGTGAGGTGATCGTGGTCGCCGACCACACCAAGTGGGGGACCGTCGGCCTGAGCACGTTCGCGAACTGGGCCGACCTCGATGTCATCGTCACCGACAACGGCCTTTCGACCGCGGCCCGCAAAGCCATGCGCGACACGGGATGCGAGCTCGTCATCGCCTCTTAGCTGAGCCGGGACGCCCCTGCTGAAGGGGTTGCGGCGAGGGCGTTGGGTGCGGTGAAACCGTGCTCTGCAAAGGCCTTCTCGATCGCGGCCAGGACGGACTCGGCCGCGTCTGCCTCGACCAGGGCGATGATGCAGCCGCCGAAACCGCCGCCGGTCATCCGCGCTCCGAGGGCACCGGCCTCGAGGGCGGTGTCGACCGCGACGTCCAGCTCGGGGACGGTGATCTCGAAGTCGTCGCGCAGTGACGCGTGCGACGCGGTGAACAGCGGACCGACCTCACGGAGCCGGCCGGCGTGCATCGAAGCCACGGCTTCCTCGACCCGGCGGATCTCGGTGACCACGTGCCGTACCCGGCGCCGTACGACGTCGTCGCTCAACCGGGCGAGTGCGTCGTCCAGGGCGTCGTACTCGATCGATCGCAGTGCTGGTACGCCGAGCTCGGCCGCGGCCTGTTCACAGCTCTTCCGGCGGGCGGCGTACTCACCGTCGACGTGCCGGTGGGGTGCCTTCACGTCGACGACCAGCAGCGCGAGGCCGTCAGCCGCCGGGTTGAACGGGATCTGGTCGGTCGACATCGCGCGGATGTCGAAGTACAGGGCGTGGCCTTCGGTGCAGCACATCGACGCCATCTGGTCCATCAGTCCGACCGGTGCGCCGACGTACTGGTTCTCGGCCCGCTGCGCGAGCCGGGCGACCTCAGCGGGGTCGACGTCGATGTTGCGCAGGCCGAGCAGGGCCACGGAGGTCGCGCAGAGGAGTGCGGCCGACGACGAGAGGCCGGCGCCGGACGGCAGGTCCGAGTCGACCAGCAGGTTGGCGCCGCCGATCGGGTAGCCGGACTCGCGCAGGATCCACGCCGCACCGGCCGGGTACGCCGCCCAGTCGCCGACGGATCCCGGGGTCAGTTCGTCGATCGCGAACTCCGTGATGCCTTTGTGCCCGCTGGACGCGACCCCGATCCGGCCGTCGTCGCGCTTGGACGCGGTCACCACGATCCGGTTCGGCAGGGCGATCGGCAGCACCAGGCCGTCGTTGTAGTCGGTGTGCTCGCCGATCAGGTTGACCCGGCCGGGTGCCCGCCAGCTGCCGTCGGGCGCCGTACCGAAAACAGTCTCGAAACTCACGAACCGACCTTCCGCAGGGTCTCGGCCACATCCTCGGGCCGGGTGTCACTGATGAACGCGCCCATACCGGACTCCGAGCCGGCCAGGTACTTGATCTTGTCGGCGGCCCGGCGGATCGACAACACCTCGAGGTGCAGGTAGCCGAGCTCGCGGTCGATCCGGACCGGGGCCTGGTGCCAGGCCGCGATGTAGGGCAGCGGATCGCCGTACAGGCCGTCGAGGCGGCCGAGCACCTCGAGGTACAGCTCGGCGAAGTCGTCGCGCTCGCCGACCGACAGGTCGTCGATACCGAGCACCTGGCGGTGCGGGTAGAGGTGCACCTCGACCGGCCAGCGGGCTGCCTCGGGCACGAACGCGGTCCAGTTGCCGTTCGCGGCGACGACCCGGGTGCCCTCCTTGCGCTCGGCGGCCAGGACATCGGCGAACAGGTTGCTGCCGGCAACCTCCTGGTGCTGCCGGGCCCGCGCCATCAGGGTGCGCATCCGCGGCGGCAGGAACGGGTAGGCGTAGATCTGGCCGTGCGGGTGGCTGAGCGTCACGCCGATCTCGCGGCCGCGGTTCTCGAACGGGAAGACCAGTTCGACGTCGTCGCGGGCGCCGAGCTCGGCGGTCCGGTCGGCCCAGGTGTCGACCACCAGGCGGGCCTGGCCCTGGGACAGGTTGGTGAACGACTGGTTGTGGTCGCTGGTGAAGCAGACCACCTCGGTCCGGCCCGGACCGGCGAAGGAGGGGAACCGGTTCTCGAACACGGCGACGTTGTAGTCGTGGTCCGGGATCTCGGTCGGGTTGCCCGGCTTGCTCGCGCACAGCGGGCACTGGTCGGCCGGCGGCAGGTACGTCCGGGTGTTGCGGTGGGTCGCGTAGGTGATCACGTCACCGGTCAGCGGGTCGGTCCGCAGCTCGACCTGGGGTTGCGGGGCCGGCAGCCCGCGGGTGTCCTCGAGCGGCACCCGGACCGGGGCATCGGCCGGGTCGTAGTAGATCAGCTCGCGTCCGTCGGACAGCAAGGTGTCGGTCCGCCGGGCACCGCGCGGTGTCTTCATCGTGTGACCCTCCCAGGACGTCCGACGTGGACGGCCAGGAATCATCGTAAACCAACAAACTCGAACATGCACCGTGGGACCCGCCACCGCTACAGTTACTCAATGGACGACTACGCCCAACGCACGCCCTCTCGACGTTCGACGAGAGGGCGCTAGGAACTCCCACCCATGAACGACACCCTGCTCAACATCGTCCTGATTCTCGTCTTCGTGCTGATCGGTGGGGTTTTCGCCGCGGCCGAGATGGCCCTGGTCTCACTGCGCGAGAGCCAGCTCAAGTCGCTGTCGCACCGCGGCCGGCGCGGCGAGATCGTGGCCAAGGTGGCCGCCAACCCGAACCGGTTCCTGTCCGCCGTCCAGATCGGTGTGACCCTGATGGGCTTCCTGTCCGCCGCCTTCGGTGGCGCGACACTGGCCGATGGCCTGGCCCCGAAGCTGGAGAACATCGGTCTGCCCGAGTCGGTCGCGAACACCGTCGCCCTGGTGCTGATCACGATCGCCATCTCCTACGTCTCGATCGTGCTCGGTGAGCTCGCCGCCAAGCGACTCGCGCTGCAGCGGGCCGAGACGTTCGCGCTCGGCCTGGCACCGCTGGTCGACAAGATCGCCTCCGGCGCCCGCCCGGTCATCTGGCTGCTGTCGAAGTCGACCGACCTGGTGGTCCGCGCCCTCGGTGGCGACCCGAACGCGAACCGTGAGGTGATGAGCGACGAGGAGCTGCGCGACCTCGTCTCGGCCCATGAGTCGCTGGGTGAGGAGGAGCGCCGGATCGTCGACGACGTGTTCGAGGCCGGCGGCCGGCAGTTGCGTGAGCTGATGCTGCCGCGCACCGAGGTGGACTTCGTCGACGCGGAGATGCCGGCGTACAAGGCGGTCAAGTTCGCCGCCGAGCGGCCGCACTCGCGCTACCCGGTGATGAACGGCTCGGCCGACGACATCGCCGGCTTCGTGCACGTCCGGGACCTGTTCGACCCGGCGGTCGCGTCCCGCTCGGTCCGGGTCGGCGACCTGGCCCGCGAGGTGCTGATGCTGCCGGACACCGCGAAGCTGCTGCCCACGCTGACCGAGATGCGCCGCCGCTCGACGCACCTGGCCATCGTCCTGGACGAGTACGGCGGTACGGCGGGCATCGTCACGATGGAGGACCTGGTCGAGGAACTCATCGGCGACATCAAGGACGAGTACGACGAGGAGTCCACCGAGACGACACGGTTGCGCAGCGGCGACATCGAGGTCGACGGCCTGCTCAACCTGGACGACTTCGCCGACGAGACCGGCCTCGAGCTCCCCGACGGCCCGTATGAGACCGTCGGCGGCTTCCTCGCCGCCCAGCTGGGCAAGGTCCCCAGCAAGGGCGACGAGGCCCGGGTCGACAGCCACACCATCACCGTCCTGGAGATGGACGGCCGCCGGGTGGCCCGGGTCCGCATCCACCGGGTCAGGCCGGCTGGGGAAGAACCGGCTCCGGGCGAGGAACCAGCACCCGCCGCCGACTGAGGATCACCACGCCGCCGACCACGTAGCCGAGGCCCTGGAAGACCAGGACCGGAATGATGCCGACGGCATCGCCGAGGAAGCCGGCCGAGGTGATGCCGATCAGGACGGCGATGCTCTCGGTGGCGGTGATGGCGCCGAAGATCCGGCCGCGGGTGCCGTCCTCGGTCAGGTTCTGGAAGACGGTCATCATGCCGGCCACGGTGAACGCGCCGGGCAGGCCGACGATGATCATGCAGGCGAAGGCCGGGATCAGGCTGTTCGCGAGCAGCGGGTAGCAGAACAGCGTCAGGTCGACCAGGCCGAAGAAGAACGCGCCGACACCCCACATTGTTGCTGCAGGCAACCGTGAGCCGATGGCGGCGGCAACCAGGCCGCCGACGATGCCGCCGATCGCCTGCGACGACACGATCAGGCCGTACGCCGTCCCGTCGCCACCGAGCTCGGCACTGACAAAAGGTGCGAACAGCGTGCTCATGATCCCTTCGCCGACGCCGGTGACGAGGCAGAAGACGAACAGCAGCCGCATCGCCTGACCCGCGACACACAGCCGCAAACCTTCGGTCCACTCGGCCCGCAGGCGGCGGATCGCCCCGCCCGCCTCCTCGGCCGCGGTCGCGTCGTCGTGCTCGTGCTCGTGCTCGTGCTCGCGCGGGGCCGCAGTGCGGCGGTGCCGCATGCCGACGATCAAGACGACGGCGATCAGGAAGGTGCCGGCATCGGCCAAGGCGAGCAGCGTGAGACCACCGACGGCGGCCAGGACGCCGCCGAGGGCGGCGCCGACCAGGCGGGCGAGGTCACGGATCTGGCTGTTCAATGCATTGGCCGTCACTAGTTGCTTGGAGTCGACCAGCACCGGGACGAGTGACTGCTCGGCCGGGCTGAAGAACTGCTGCAAACAGCTCTGCGCGAGGACGACGCCGTACACGATCCAGATCGCGCTCTCGTCGCGCACCGCCAGCAACGGCAGCAGCACCACCGCGTTCAGGATGTTCGTCACGATCATCGTCTTGCGCCGGTCCCAGCGATCGACGAAGACCCCGGCCAGTGAGCCGAGCAGGACCGGCGGCACGAACGAGGCCAGCAGCAGTCCACCGGAGGCCAGCGTGGACCCGGTCAGTACGTACACCTGGAACGCGAGTCCGGTCCGCAGCAGCCAGTCACCGATCAGCGAGATCAGCCCGGCGCTCAGCATCAGCCGGTAGTCGCGCTGCCGCGCGAGGACGCCCCACAAGTCCTTCATCGCTACTGCTCCTCAGGGGTGATCGTGACGATCTGGGTGATGGAGACGTGCCGGCTGCCCGGCGGGCGGGTGGACTTGTCGTCGATCGGCCGCTCGTCGACGTACCGCTGCAGCAGGGCATCGATCTGGGTGACGAGCTCGGCCAGTTCGTCGCTGGTCAGGTAGAACCCGCTCTGGCCGATGCCCGAGTTCTCCCGCCAGACCGTGTCCTCGGTGGTGCGGTCCTGCCGCCACTGGCTGAGTCGCTCGAGCGCTCGCTCGGCCAGCAGTTGCTCGAGGACGTCGGCCGCCGCGGCGCCCTCGGGAGTCGAGGCGGCGTCGCGCCACGACTGCGAGGTCGACACCAGTCGCCACGGCCGTTCCCGGTTGTCCTTGCCCGGGGCCGGCTCGACGAAGTCGTACTTCGCCAGCTGCCGCAGGTGATGCGATGCCAACGCCTGGCTGATGCCGAGGCGCCGGGCCGCGTCGGCCGCGGTCATCGGCCCTTCCCGCCCAAGCAGGGACTGCAGGTCCAACCGGACCGGGTGGGCCATCGCCCGAATCGCCAACGGATCGGCCAGCAGTCGCGTCCGCCGCGGATCCTTCTCCAAAGACATGCTTGGAATATGCATCGGCCTGAATCTGATGTCAAGCCATTGCTTGGAATGTGGTTTGTGTACCGACGGACGGGTAGTGGTCGGTGTCACCCACCGCGGAGGGGTCGGCTCCCGCCGCGGAGTGGTTGGCCGGGGGTGACCACTACCCGTTCGTCGGTACAGGTCAGCCGGTCTGCTCGCGGATCCACTCGAGACCGGACTCGGCGTGGGCCAGGACCGAGACGTGGCCGAGGCCTGGGTAGAGATCGAGCTTGGCGGTCGGGAGGTGGTCGGCCAGCCATTGCCCGTGGAGACTGGGGATGATGCCGTCGTCGGTGCCGTGGGCGAGGAGGGTCGGGGCAGTGATCTTGGCGAGGTCGCAGCCCCACGGCACTACATAAGAACAGTCGTCGTCGATCAGACCGTCCGGGCCGTTCGGCATCGACTTGTCACCGGCGACCGAGCCCAGCCAGCCCCACGGGCCGTCGAACATGGCCAGGTCCGCGGTGGTGAACTCCGGGTCGTACTCGACGCCCGAGGTCTCGTGCCGCACCTTCGCGTCTCGCCCCGCGGCTGCCGCCCGGAGTGACGCGAGTCCGGACGGGATCATGCCGTCGTACCAGTCGAGACCGTCGGCGTCGTACGGCGCGATCGCCGCGAAGGTGGCGACGGCCTCGACCCGCTCGCCGAGGACCGCGGCCGCCCCGAGCGCGTACGACCCGCCGCCGGAGTAGCCCATCAGCGCGAAGCTGCCGACCCCGAGGGCGTCCACGACCGTGGTCAGGTCGGCCGCGACCGAGGCCATCGTGCGTCCGGGGGCCGCGGTCGAGCCGCCGTACCCGGGCCGGTCGAAGCCGATCCACCGGATCCCGAGCCACTCACCGGCCTCGAACAGCGGCTCGGGCGGGACGCCGAGGTTCGGCGTGCCGTGGTGCCAGACGACCGCGAGCCGGCCGTCGTCGCCGGGCGCGCTGTCGTATACGTGCAGGGTCCGGCCGTCCGCCAGCCGGAGGTCCGCCTCGTCCATGTCGCTCACCTTAGGTTCGTCGGGGTCTTGCCGAGCGGTACGTCGGACACCCGCGGACGGACTCGACATTCGGAGGCAGCGGATCCTGCCCGAAGGTGAAATGTCGAGTCCGCCCGGTGGTCTCCGACCTCTGCTGCGAAGATCCATCCAGACTCCGAAAGGAACCGTCATGAAGTACCTGCTGCTGATTCACAGCAACCCGATCACCTGGGGCCACCCGTCCTTCCTGAACACCGAGGAAGGTCAGGCGCTCCCGAAGAAGGCCCGCGACGCGCTGGCCGCGCAACTGGAAAAGCTCCTCCAGGAACTGGACGACTCCGGCGAGCTCATCAACGCCGTACCGCTCGACGCGCCGTCCGACACCCGCGTGGTCCGGGTCCGCAAGGGCATTCGCGCCACCACCGACGGCCCCTACTCCGAGGCCAAGGAGCAGCTCGCCGGCGTCTTCCTGATCGACGTCGACACCGCCGAGCGGGCCGAGGAGATCGCCGCGACGATCCCCGAGGCCGAGTTCTGCGCAGTGGAAGTCCGCAAGGCGTCAGTGTTCGACTAGGTCAGGGCTGCACCAAACGGGTGTGGTTCGCCCGGGTAGCAAGGGCGGGGTCGAGGGCGCCGAGGGCAAGCCAGGTGGCGCCGCCGACCCCGTCCCGCGCGGTCAGCACCTCACCGGCGAAGCCCTGGTGAATGGTCTCCCGGATCAGCCGGCCGACCGGTGAGGATCCGCCCGCGACACTGCCCGCGAGGACCATCGGGCCGTTGTCCGACGTTGTCCTGAGCTGCCCCACTGTTTCTATGAGCAACTCGGCTGCGCGTTTCACCAGCGCGTGTGCCGTTTCGTCGTTCTGCTCGTACGCCGCCACGACGGGCTGCGCCAGTTCGGCGAGCAGGACGGGTGGCCGGCTGTTCACCGTTCTGATCAAATCGTCACGCAGTACGTCGTAACCGGCCCGCGACACGGGTGCCTGCTCGTCGCGGTCCGGCAGGATCGCCTGGACGACCGCCTCCCCGAGGAGACCGATCGGTTCGCCGAGGTCGAGAGCGTGCAACACGCTGCGCACAGCCTCGCGGCCCAGCCAGAACCCGGAACCTTCGTCGCCGAGCAGCCAGCCGTGGCCGCCCGCGGTCCGGATCAGTTGGTGACCCTGGACCAGGCCGGCGTTGCTCCCGGTCCCCGCGATCAGCACGGTGCCGTCGGGCTCCGCCGTACCGGAGGCGAAGGCGACCTCGAGGTCGCCGATGAAGTCGGGCTTGGTGATCAGCCCGGCGCCGGACCACGCGGCGTCGAACTGGGCCGCGACGTCGGGTCGTGCCAGCGCCGAGCCGCCGGCCGCGCCGACCACCGCCGCCTTGACCGCGGTCGGGTCCAGCCCGGCCAGCGCCGCGTGAAGCGCCTGACCGAAGTTGGCTGCCGCACTTACGGGGTGACTGGTCGGGTTTCCGCCCGCGGCGGCACCCCGGCCGACTACGTTGCCCTCAGCGTCCGCGATCACGATCCGGGTGGAGGTGCCGCCGAGGTCGCCGCCCAGGACCAGTGCTGTGCCTGGCATCAAGACCACCGGGTCGGCAGGTTCCGGCAGCGAGCGTTCGACCGACATACGCAATGCTCCAAACTGCTCAAAAGAGCCTCTTAACAAGCACAAAAGTACAAGGTTACGCAACGGTCCCGATCTGGCAGAAAGAGTGAGATGAGCCTTGACTTTAGCTGCCAGTTGAGAAAAGTTCTGTCCAGCAAACCGCAAACTTGCGCACTTGTCGGCACCAGGAGTGTCGCATCGAACAGATTAATCGAGGGGTGGGGCCGCTGATGGCCAGCAGTAAGCACGGGGGATCGGGCCAGACGAGCGGGGTGAGCGCGCAGTCCTATGTTCACGTCCTCACACCGATTCTGGCCGCCGTCACCGAGCAGATCGACGGCCCGATCCAGCAGGCTGCCGACCTGATGACCGCGTCGCTGCGCGCCGACGGCGTCATCCAGGCCTTCGGTTCCGGCCACTCGGAGGCGCTCGCGATGGAGATCGCCGGCCGCGCCGGTGGCCTGATCGCGACCAACCGGATCGCGCTGCGCGACCTGGTGCTGCTCGGTGGCGAGCCGCCGGAGCTGCTGCGCAGCGCCGAACTCGAGCGCGACCCGAAGTACTCCCGCAAGCTGTACGACCTGTCCGCTGCCCGCGAGGGTGACTTGTTCGTCATCGCCTCCAACTCCGGGGTGAACGGTTCGATCGTGGAGCTCGCGAGCGTGGCCAAGGAACACGGCCACCCGCTGATCGCGATCACCTCGCTGCAGCACACCGGCGGGATGGAGTCCCGGCACCCGTCGGGCAAGAAGCTGATCGACTTCGCGGACGTGGTCCTGGACAACCACGCGCCGTACGGCGACTCCGTACTCGACCTCCCCGACGGCGGGGGCAAGGTCTGCGCGGTATCGTCCATCACCGCCGCGCTGATCGCCCAGATGCTGGTCGCCGAGGTGCTGCGCCGGATGACCGACGCCGGCGAGACGCCGCCGGTCTACCTGTCCGCGAACATCCCTGGTGGCGACGAACACAACCACGCCCTTGAAGCACGGTATGCCGGTCGCATCCGGCGCACTGCGTGAAACACTCCTTGGAAGGCGGGACCAATGACCACTCCCAACAACCTGTCGCGGCGCCTGTTCCTGCAGCGCGCAGCGGTCGGCACCTTGCTGGCGACCGGCGGCAGCACGCTGCTGGCGGCCTGTGCCGGTAGCGGCAGCGACGACAGCGGTTCCAGCGGCGGCGCCGCCGACAAGACCGCGGACAACCCGTTCGGCATGGCGGACAAGGCGACCGTCGACGCGGTGATCTTCAACGGTGGCTACGGCTACGACTACGTGTCGTTCGCGGCCAACATCGCGCAGCAGAAGTTCGCGGGCTCGACGTTCAAGGTTGCTCCGTCGACCCAGATCGCCCAGCAGCTGCAGCCGCGCTTCGTCGGCGGCAACCCGCCGGACCTGATCGACAACTCCGGCGCGAACCAGATCGGCTTCAACACGATCCTGGACCAGCTGGCGACGCTGGACGACGTCTTCGAGGCCAACAACTACGAGGGCACGAAGATCGCCGACACCCTGTACCCGGGCGCCAAGCTCCCCGGTACCTTCGACGGCAAGTTCGTCGCCATGAACTACGTGCTGACCCTCTACGGCCTGTGGTACTCCGACAGCCTGTTCAAGGAGAACGGCTGGGAGCCGCCGAAGACCTACGACGCGCTGCTCGACCTCGGCGCCAAGGCCAAGGCGAAGGGCAAGTACCTGTTCGTCTGGGGCAAGGAAGCCGCGACCTACTACCACACCCTGGCCGTCGACTCCGCGATCAAGGAGGGTGGCGACGAGGTCCGGCTGGCGCTGGAGAACCTCAAGGAGAACTGCTGGTCGCTGCCGCAGCTCCAGAGCGTCTTCAAGGCCATGGAGACCATGGTCAAGAACGGGTACTTCGTCCCCGGCGGCGCCGGCACCCAGTTCACCGCCGCGCAGGCGAAGTGGAGCAACGACCAGCAGGCCATCCTCTACCCCTCGGGCTCGTGGATCGAGAACGAGATGAAGAAGGCCACCAAGTCGGGCTTCAGCATGAAGGGCATCCCTGAGCCGACGCTCACCGACAGCCCGAAGCTGCCGTACGAGGCGCTGCGCAGCGCGGCCGGCGAGCCGTTCATCGTCCCGTCGAAGGGCAAGAACGTCGCGGGCGGCAAGGAGCTCCTGCGGGCCATGCTGTCCAAGGAGGCGGCGACCAACTTCGCCAAGACGCGGCTGGCGCCGACGATCGTCAAGGGTCTTGTTCCCGCGGACGGTTTCGGTTCGACCGCGCTGCAGTCGCAGACCGCGATGCTGGACGCCGCCGGCACCAACATCTTCGACTACCAGTTCGTCGGCCTGTACGGCATGAACACCGACAACCTCGTGGTCTGGAACTCGTTCCTGTCCGGTCAGCTCGACGCAGCGGGCCTGACGAAGGGCCTGCAGGAGATCACCGACAAGGTCCGTAACGACAGCTCCGTCAAGAAGATCCCGGTCACGAAGTGACCATGACGCAAGAGGCTGTGCCGGGAGGCGGACCCAAGCGGTCCGTCACCCGGCGCCGCCGGCCGTTGACCTTCGACCGGGCCAGCTTCATGGTCGTGTTCCTCGGCCTGCCGCTGGCGGTCTTCGTGATCTTCGTGGTCTCTCCGTTCGTGCAGGCGCTGTACTACTCGCTGACCGACTGGTCGGGGTTCAGCGCGGGGCAGAACTTCGTCGGCTTCGACAACTACGTCAAGCTGTTCCACGACGACATCTTCCTGAAGGCCGTGCGCAACAACATCCTGCTCGCGATCGTCGTGCCGATCGTGACGATCGTGCTGGCGCTGACCCTTGCCACGCTGGTGACGATCGGCGGCTCGGGAACCGGGACCGTCCGCGGACTGCGCAACTCCGGCTTCTACCGGATCGTCTCGTTCTTCCCGTACGTGATCCCCGCGATCGTGATCGGCCTGATCTGGGCCCAGGTGTTCACGCCGGGCTCGGGCGTGCTGGACGCGGTGCTGTCGAAGATCGGGCTGCACCAGTTCGAGAACTACGCGTGGCTCGGTGATGCGCGGACCGCCATGCCGGCGTCGATGTTCGTGATGATCTGGGGATTCGTCGGCTTCTACATGGTGCTGTTCATCGCCGCCATCCGGGGGATCGACCCCGAGGTGTTCGAGGCGGCCCGGATCGACGGCGCCGGCCGGTTCCGGACCGCGGTGTCCCTGACCGTGCCGCTGATCCGGGACAACGTGCAGACGGCGTACATCTATCTCGGCATCGCCGCCCTCGACGCCTTCGTCTACATGCAGGCGCTGAACCCCGGCGGCGGGCCGCAGAACTCGACCCTCGTCATGCCCCAGCAACTGTTCACCACGGCCTTCACCAAGGGGCAGTTCGGTTACTCGACGGCGATGGGCGTGGTCCTGGCCACAGTGACGCTGCTGTTCGCGTTCGTGGTCTTCCTGGTGAACGCCCTGACCGGCGGACGTGAGCGGAAGGTGAAGGTACGCCGATGACAACCACCGCCGACCGGGCCGAATTCGTCGCCGGGTCCCGCGCGCCCGACAAGCGGGCCCAAGAGGGCAAGCGCGTTGCCACGACCGCCCACATCGCGCTGATCCTGTGGTCGCTGTTGGTGATCCTGCCGCTGCTGTGGACGCTGCTGTCCTCGTTCAAGACGACGCAGGAGATCCTGGGCAACCCACTGTCGCTGCCGGGCAAACTGCAATTCAGCAACTACGCCAGCGCCTGGACGACGGCCGGCATCGGTCGCTACTTCGCGAACACGGTGGTCGTCGTGGGCTCCGCGCTGGTGCTGGTGATGATCCTGGGTGCCATGTGCGCGTACGTGCTGGCCAGGTTCTCGTTCCGCGGCAACCGGCTGATCTACTACTCCATGCTGGCCGGGCTGACGTTCCCGGTGTTCCTGGCGATCGTGCCGCTGTTCTTCGTGCTGAAGAACCTTTCGCTGCTGAACACCCTGCCTGGGTTGATCATCACCTACGTCGCGTTCGCGCTGCCGTTCACCGTCTTCTTCCTGCACAGCTTCTTCAAGGCGCTGCCGGGCGAGGTCTACGAGGCGGCGCAGATCGACGGGGCAGGTGAGTGGCGCTCGTTCTTCTCGGTGATGTTGCCGATGGCGCGGCCGGGGATGGCGTCGGTCGCCATCTTCAACTTCCTGGGGTTGTGGAACCAGTTCCTGCTCCCCGTCGCCCTGAATACCGACTCGAAGAACTACGTGCTCTCGCAGGGCATGGCCTCGTTCGCATCGCAAGCCGGTTATGCGGTGGACTTCGGCGCTCTGTTCGCGGCCGTGGTGATCACTGTGGCGCCGGTTCTGGTGGTCTACATCATCTTCCAGCGTCAGCTGCAGGTCTCCGTCACCGCCGGAGGCGTGAAGTAATAGCCTGCCGTGATGCTGACACGGCGGACGTTGTTGCAGAGCGCGCTGGCCGGAGCGGTCCTGAGCGGATGCTCGTCGGACCCGACGAGCACCCGCCCGACCGCGTCGCCCGGCAACCCGTTCATGGTCGACGGATCCGCGCCCGTCGACGTCGCGATCGGCGAGGAGTACGGCGGCTTCGCGGCGGCGGCGTACCGGAAGAAGTACTCGGGGGCCGCGCTCACGCCCAAGGTCACGGCCAAGCTGTCGGACGCGGTGCAGCCGCGGTTCGCGAGCAGCACGCCGCCGGATGTCCTGCTGAACAGCGGCAGTCAGCCGCTCGAACTGCGCCCGCTGGTACGCGACGACCAGTTGGCGGATCTGAAACCGTTGCTGGACGCGCCGTCCTGGGACGACCCGGGCATGACGGTCGAGGACGCGCTGCTGCCCGGGATGCTCGACTTCGGCCGGTACGACGGGACGCAGCGGACCCTCAACTACGTGGCGACCGTCTACGGGCTCTGGTACTCGGCGAGCCTGTTCCAGCGCAATGACTGGGACGTGCCCCGTACCTGGCCGCAACTGCTTGCCCTAGGCACCGAAATGAAGGCGGCCGGCCTCGGCCCGTTCATCTACGCCGGCGCGCATCCGTACTACGTCCTCGAACTGGTACTCACCCTCGCCGCCAAGACCGGCGGCCACGATGTGGTGAAGCGGATCGACAACCTCGACGACGGCGCTTGGAAGGACGAGAGCGTCACCCGGGCGATCACCGCGGTCGGCGAACTGGCCAAGCGCGGCCTGATCGCGCCCGGCGCCACCGACTACGACCACATCGGCTCGCAGCGGCGGTTCCTCGCCTCGAAGGCCGGCCTGCTGCCCTGCGGCAACTGGCTCGAGAACGAGATGAAGGCGCTCATCCCGCCGAACTTCGGGCTGACCATGATCGGCGTACCGCCGCTGGACGGCTCGTCGGCCCTGGCTCGGGGACTGCATGTCGCGGCGACCGCGCCGTACCTGGTGCCGGAGAAGGCGAAGAACAAGGCCGGCGGCCTGGAGTACCTGCGGGCCACCCTGTCGAAGGACGTCGCGGCCCAGGTCACCTCGGAGTCCAACCAGCTGACGATCGTCCGCGGCGCTGCCGACGGCCTGGAGATCGGTACGGCGCTCCGCTCGGCACGGGACCTGCTCTCGGTCGCCGGTGATCAGGTCGTCACGTGGTACTTCGACAGCTGGTACCCCACCTTCGCCACCGCCGCGGCCGAGGCGACCGGCCAGTTCCTGGCGGGCGGCCTGCAACTGCCGGAATGGACCGCCCGCATCCAGGCGGCCGCCGACAAGCTCAAACAGGACAGTGCGGTCACCAAGTACCACCGGGACTGACGGAAACCCGGAAATCGGCGCCTGACCAGGGAAAAGATCTCGCCGTCGGCGGCAAGCCGACATACCCTCGAAGCAGGTAGGTGAGGTCGATGGAGTGGGTAGCGGTGCTGCTCGTGTTCCTGGGGTTGTGCGTGCTGCTCAACTTCCTGCTGCCGCAGCCTCCGCCGGCCCGCTGGCGCCGGCGCGTGCAGCGGTCGGGTTCGCGGCTGACCGGCCGCCTACGCCGGCGCACCGTCCCCGAGCCCGACCCCTTCGACACCCTGCGCCTGCAGACCCGCTTGGGCCACCTGGCCGAGGAGATCCGCCGGGTCGAGTCCGCCCGGATCTATGCCAAAGCTCACCGCCTGATGGCCCTCGAAGCGGCGTACGACGACCTGCTCGACGAGGCCTGCCGCCTGGCCGGCGTCCGCGAAGAGCCCGACCTCGAACGCGGCGAAGAAAAACGCTGGCTGGAGGAGCAGGAGCTAGCTTCTCGCGGCTGGTCCTGGTGACCACACCACCTGGTCCAGAAAGTCCTCGACCGCCGTCGCGACCTGACCCAGTACGTCGGCCGACGCCGCGAGCCGTCCCGGCACATACATCCCGTGGTCGGCCTCCGGCACTTCGAGCACGTACGGCGTGAGCTCCCGGGCGAGAGCCGAGTCCCACAGGGCATCCGCCGTACCGCCGACCAGCAGGAACGGCGCGGTCGAGCGGCGCAGACCGTCGACCACCCAGGGGCTGGTCAGCACGGGGGTGAGCCAGATCGCCGGAAAACCGCGCTCAGCTGCCAGCGCGGAGCCATAACTGCCGAGTGACTTTCCGATCAGCAATACGTCGCCAGTGGCAGCGGCGACGGCCTTGGCGGCCTGTGAAACGACCCAGTGGCCGCGCTCGTCCTCGGTCAGGGTGAACGGGCGGTCGGGCTCGTCCCACCACACCGGATGGACGCGCGCGCCGCGCTGCTCGGCCGCGTCGGAGGCGAACATCGGTAACGGAGCAGTCGGCCCGTTCTGTCCACCAGGCAGAACGACCACTGTGCGCGAAGTCATAGGACGGAGTGTATGGGGAGCGGGACCCGCCCCGGTGTGGCGTGGACTGGGGGCGCTGGCAGAATCGGGGGCATGTCCCTAGCTGCGCCTGACCCCTCCGCAGCCGGTTCCCAGCGTCGCCCTCGGGTGCTGTCCGGGATCCAGCCGACGGCGGACTCCTTCCACTTCGGCAACTACCTCGGCGCGTTGCGGCAGTGGGTGGCCCTGCAGGACGACCACGATGCGTTCTACTGCGTCGTCGATCTGCACGCGATCACGGTGGAGTACGAGCCGAAGGCGCTGCGGGATCGGACCCGCCGGTCGGTGGCGCAGCTGCTCGCGGCAGGCATCGACCCGGAGCGGTCCACGCTGTTCGTCCAGTCGCACGTACCCGAGCACGCCCAGCTGGCCTGGGTGCTCGGCTGCCTGACCGGGTTCGGCGAGGCCAGCCGGATGACGCAGTTCAAGGACAAGTCCGCCAAGGGCGGCTCCGACCGCGCCACGGTCGGCCTGTTCACGTACCCGATCCTGCAGGCCGCGGACATCCTGATCTACCAGGCCGACCGGGTCCCGGTCGGCGAGGACCAGCGTCAGCACCTGGAGCTGACTCGCGACCTGGCCCAGCGGTTCAACCACCGCTTCGGCAAGACGTTCCGGCTGCCCGAGCCGTACATCGTCAAGGAGACCGCGAAGATCTCCGACCTGCAGGACCCGGCCGCGAAGATGAGCAAGTCCAGCTCGTCCCCGGCCGGCATCATCGACCTGCTCGACGACCCGAAGGCGAGCGCGAAGAAGATCCGCTCCGCCGTCACCGACTCCGGTCGCGACGTCGTCTTCGACCCGGAGAACAAGGCCGGCGTGGCCAACCTGCTCACGATCTACTCGGCCCTGACCGGCAAGAAGATCAGCGAGCTCGAGGACGAGTACGCCGGCCGCGGGTACGGCGACTTCAAGAAGGACCTGGCCGAGGTCGTGGTCGAGTTCGTCACCCCGTTCCGGGAGAAGACGCTGGGCTACCTCGACGACAAGGCGCAGCTGGACGCGATCCTGGCCGCCGGTGCCGAGCGCGCCCGCGCGGTGACCGAGCCGACGCTGCAACGGGTCTACGACCGGCTGGGCTTCGTGCCCGGTCCGGCAGTGGGCCGGTAGGGGCCCGGATGGCCATGATCGGTGTCGCGATCCCGATCGCGGAACCCTACGGCTCGGAGCTGCAGAAGTACCGGGCCGAGTTCGGCGATCCGATGGCCGCGTCGATCCCCACCCACGTGACCCTGCTGCCACCGACGGAGATCGACGACGCCGACCTGGCCCTGGTCGACGACCACCTGCTCGAGGTGGCGGCCCGGTTCCCGAGCTTCCGGATCCGCCTGCGCGGTACGGCGACCTTCCGGCCGATCTCGCCGGTCGTGTTCGTCCCGCTGGCCGAGGGCATCTCGTCCTGCGAGGTGCTGCAGTCCCAGGTCCGGTCCGGTCCGCTGCAGGTCGACCTGCGGTTCCCGTACCACCCGCATGTCACGGTCGCCCACGACCTGGACAAGGACGCCCTCGACCGCGCGTACGACGCCCTGGCCGAGTACGACTGTGCCTTCGACGTGGACGCCTTCAGCCGTTACGAACACGGCGCCGACGGCGTGTGGCGGCCGCAACGGTCGTTCCCGCTGGCAGGCTGAGTCTCCGCGCGAGGGGTACAGGAGACACATGGGCATCATCCAGCGGGGCAAGGCGATCTGGGCGCGGTTCAGCCGCACACAGGTCTGGCGGGCGTGGCAGCGGTTCGGCAACCGCCGGGGCAACCGGTTGGCCGGGGCAACGACCTTTTACGCGTTCCTGTCGCTGTTTCCGCTGATCGTGCTGGCCGCGGCGATCGTCGGGCCGCTGCTCGGCGACAAGGCGATCCAGGCCCTCAAGGACTCGCTCGACAAGAACCTTCCCGGCATCGGCAACCAGATCGACATCGACGCGCTGATCGCCCACGCCGGCACCATCGGACTGATTTCGGGCGTCGCGCTGCTGTGGACCGGACTCGCCTGGGTCGACTCGCTGCGCGCCTCGATCCGGTCGATGCACGAGCTGGACGACCAGCCCGGCAACTTCGTGCTGGTGAAGCTCTGGGACCTCGGCGCGCTCGTCGGTCTGGGCCTGATCGGCCTGATCGCAACCGGCGTCTCGTCCGTCCTGTCCGCGCTGGCGCAGCGCATCGTCGACCGGACGGATCTGGACGCGAGCCTGCTGTCCGTCACCAGCCTCGTGCTCGGGCTCGGGGCCGGCGCCATCCTGGTCCTCTACCTGCAGACAGCCCTGCCGCGGATCATCCTGCCGCGGAAGGTCGCGCTGATCGCCGCTCTGGCCGGAGGCATCCTGTACTACCTCGCGCAGAAGCTCGGCAACCTGTACGTGACCCATGTCATCGGGACGAACGCGGCGTACGGCACGCTGGCCTTGCCGCTGGCTTTGCTGGTGTGGATCTACCTGCTGACGCGCGCGATCATGCTCATCGCGGCGTGGACCAAGGAAGCCACGCTCGACGCGCAGAAACGGGAGTCCACCGCCGAGGGTCAACTGCGGATCGCGGAGGCGCCGCTGCCGCCCGAGCAGTCGGTGCACGAGCCGCTCCTGCCGGGTCCGCCTGGCAAGCGCTACAAGGTCGTACCGGTGCCGCAGCGCAAGGCGGATACCGTCGCGGTCGCCGCGGGTGCGCTGCTGGGCATCACAGCGTCCGTTCTGGCATCGCAGCTCGGCAAAGCCGCCCGCTCGCTCAGGCGTTAGTGGCGCCGCCGGCGCAGTGTGCGGGGTCGGCGGAGGAAGAGTCCCAGCAGCAAGACCGGTGGTCCGGCGTAGGCCCAGGCGGGGACGCGGAAGGCCAGTGACTGCACGGCCTGGCCGGGGCTCAGGACTGTCCGGCTGCGCGGCGGGTTCGGCGTACCGGACTCTGCTGACTTCTTCTTCTCGCCCTGTGTGGGGCCGGTGGCGGTCTTGGGCTCGGCCGCGGGCTTGACCAGCGTGCCGACCGGGGTGAGCTTGCTGTAGTTGTTGAACGTCCAGGTGAGCAGGTTGCCGGCGTCCTCGGTGATGCCATGCGGCGCGTTCATCATCGTCACCACCAGCGTGTGCCCGTTGCGGCGGGCCGCGCCGACGAATGTGTTGCGGGCCAGCGTGGTGTAACCGGTCTTGACGCCCAGCGCGCCCTCGTAGTTGAACAGCAGTTTGTTCTGGTTCGCGACCTGGTAGGTGCCCTTGTTCCCGGCATTCGGGAACGCCGTGTACTTCGTCGCCGCATACTTGGCGAAGTCCTGCCGGGCCAGACCGGCCTGCGCGAACAGGGCCAGGTCATAGGCGCTGGAGTATTGCCCGTCCGCGTCCAGACCGGTCGGGTCGGTGACGTGCGTGTCGAGCGCGCCGATCTCCGCGGCCTTCTGGTTCATCCGCTGGATGGTCGCCGGGACCCCGCCCTGGTCGTGCGCGCATAATGCATGGACGGCATCGTTCCCGGACGCCAGGAACATGCCCTGGAAGAGTAGATCGACGGTGTAGCGCAGTCCCGGGTACACGCCGACCTTGCTGCCGATGATGCCGGCGTCAGCGTCCGAACCGATCACCTGGTCGGTCTTCTTGAGCCGCGGCAGCAGGACCAGGGCAGTCAGGGTCTTGAGCGTGCTTGCCGGCCGCAGCTTGGCGTGCGGCGCCTTGGCGGCCAGCACCTCGCCGGTGTCGACATCGGCGACGACATAGGCAGACGCCTGGACAGCCGGCGGTGCCGCCCCGTCGGCGACGACCGTCGGCTTCGCGGTCAGCAGGCCGCCGCCGACCGGGCCTTGGGGGCCCTGGCCGGCGGCGGTCGCTGTCAGAGGTCCGGTGACCACCAGTGCGGCGGTCGCGCAGGCCGTCAGAAGCAAACGCATCGCCCGGAACTCTAGTTGCCACCCGGGGCAGATGTCACAGTCGGGTCTCATCCCCAGGTCAGGCCCACGTCACGCCCACGTCACGCCCATGTCACGCACGGTAGGCGGTCCACATGTTGCTGATCCGGGTGCGCTGGCCGGGAGTGAACTGGTTGTAGCAGGAGTCGTAGGGGTAATCCATGTAGTTGTGGATGGGGTCCACGCCCGGCAGCGTGCAGGAGTTCCGTCCGGTCGGGCAGCCGCTGCTGGCGCTGCTCTGGGCGGGCGTGTCGGACACCGAGTCGTTCGTGCTGTGCAGCCACCCTGGAAGGAGTGGTAGAGCCCGAACCAGTGGCCGGCCTCGTGGGACGCGGTCTTGCCGAGGTTGAAGTTGGTCGCCGAGCCGCCGGGCAGCGAGCTGTACTGCACCCGGATGCCGTCGATCGACGGCTTGCTCGCGTAGTCCCATGGGAACGTCGCGATGCCGCCGCTTGGGCGGTGCGGCCGAATCCGCAGAGTTTCCCCACGATCCCGGAGAGTGACAACCGGTTCACTGACAGCCCAGTGCCAAGGCACCACCGCGCCGCGGTTGTCAGGCGAAGGCTTCGGCCGCGGCGGCCAGGACCTCGTCGTGGGGGACGTCGCGCAGGTGTTGGTCGACATTCCAGCGGTGGCCGAAGGGGTCTTCGACCTGGCCGTGGCGGTCGCCCCAGAAGGTGTCCTGGACCGGTTGGCGGACTTCGGCGCCGGCGGCGATCGCCTGGGCGAAGACCGCGTCCGCGTCGGCGACTCGAAGCGCCAGCACCACGGCGGTCCCGCCGATCGTGGGCGGAGCGAGCACCCCCATCTCGGGGAACTCGTCGGCGAGGTGGACGAGGCTGTCGCCGATGCGCAGCTGGACCGACATGAGGCGGCCGTCCGGCGTCGGGATCCGTTCGAGCTCCTCGGCGCCGAATGCCTCCCGGTAGAAGGCCGCGGCGCGGTCGGCCCCCTGAACGACCAGGTGAACGACAAGGTGTGCGGTGATCGACATGCCCGCACCGTAGGACGGCCTGGCGGAACCGTCTTGAACGTTCTTGCACCGTCCTACGATGGTGACGTGGCGACCGAGCAGGTCCGGATGTGGCGCGCACCGCACGAGCAGCGGGTCCTGCTCATGGCCGGCCGGACCACGCGGTACGCCGTCGAGCCCCGTGGCGAGTATGTCTTCGGAGTCGTGGGCGACCAGCCGATGCGCTCACGGCGCGGCCGGGAACGCCGCCTCGTCCGGCCGGGTCAGCTCGTCGCCTGGGACCCGTCCGGCGCGCACGCCGGCAGCGCCGTCGACGACGAGCGCCCGTGGCGAGCCCGCCTGGTGGTGGTCGAGGTCGCGGATCTCGCGGAGCTCGCCGGTGATCCCGAGTCCGACCCGCTGGCCGACGTCGTGTTCCCCGATCCGGTGCTGTCCGACACCGTGCTCGCCGAACGCTTCCTGCGACTGCACGCCACCCTCGAGTCGCCCGCCACGCGACTCGAGCAGGATGATCGCCTGGCCGAGTGGCTGCGCCTCCTGATCGACCGCACGTCGGCCGTCCGCTCGCGCCTGCCGGCGATCACCGCACGAGACGAAGGAGCGCTCCGCCTCGCCTTCGACTACCTCGCGGACCAGCCCGGACGCAACGTCAGCCTCGACGAACTCGCCACCGCCGCGGGCATCGGGAAGTTCCGTCTCATCCGTCTCTTCCGCCGCCGCACCGGGCTCCCGCCGCACGCGCTGCAGATCGCTCATCGCCTGCGCGTCGCCCGCCTCATGCTGGAGTCCGGGGCGTCGATCGGCGAAGCCGCCACAGCCAGCGGTTTCGCCGACCAGAGTCACCTGCACCGTCACTTCCACCGCAGTCTCGGCCTGACCCCCGCCGAGTACCAGCACCGCTTCAACAGCTGACGGCCACGTTGACAGGCGCGGTTAGGCTTGAGTCAATGGACTGAACCTAGACCAATAGAATTCGCCGGAGAGTGAACCGTGAGCGCTGGCAAGTTGGGTGTGCAGGAGTTGCGGGACCTGGTGGCCTCGGGGCGGGTCGACACGGTGCTGGTGGCGATCACGGATATGCAGGGGCGGTTGCAGGGGAAGCGGTGTGGGGGGCGGTACTTCCTGGAGGAGGTGCTGAAGCACGGCACCGAGGGGTGCAACTACCTGCTGGCGGTCGACGTCGACATGAACACCGTCGGTGGGTACGCGATGTCGTCCTGGGAGCGTGGGTACGGCGACATGGTGATGGCGCCCGATCTCAACACGCTCCGGCTGGTCCCGTGGCTCGAGGCCACCGCGATGGTGCTGTGTGACGTGCAGTGGCTGGACGGATCGCCCGTGGTGGCCTCGCCGCGGCAGGTGCTGCGCGCCCAGCTGGACCGGCTGGCCGACCGTGGCCTGAAGGCGTACGTCGGGACCGAGCTGGAGTTCATCGTCTTCGACGACACGTTCGAGTCGGCCTGGGACAAGCGCTACCGCGACCTCACCCCGGCGAACCAGTACAACGTCGACTACTCGCTCCTCGGCACCGCGCGGATCGAGCCGCTGCTGCGCGACATCCGCAACGGGATGACCGGCGCCGGCCTGTACGTCGAGTCCGCGAAGGGCGAGTGCAACCTCGGCCAGCACGAGATCGCCTTCCGGTTCGACGAGGCCCTGGTCACCTGCGACAACCACTCGATCTACAAGACCGGCGCGAAGGAGATCGCCGCGAAGCACGGCAAGAGCCTGACCTTCATGGCGAAGTACGACGAACGCGAGGGCAACTCGTGTCACATCCACCTGAGCTTCCGCGCCGACGAGGGTGACGCCGTACTGGCCGGGCACCGGGAGCACGGGTTCTCCGAGCTGATGGAGCGGTTCATCGCCGGGCAGCTCGCCTGCCTGCCCGAGTTCACCTACCTGCTCGCGCCGAACATCAACTCCTACAAGCGGTTCGTCCGCGGCAGCTTCGCGCCCACCGCGGTCGCGTGGGGCCTGGACAACCGCACCTGCTCGCTGCGCGTGGTCGGCCACGGCGACTCGCTCCGGGTGGAGAACCGCCTCCCCGGCGGTGACGTGAACCCGTACCTCGCCGTCGCCGCGATCATCGCGTCCGGCCTGCACGGCATCGAGAACGAGCTGGAGCTCGAGCCACTCCTGGAGGGCAACGCGTACGACTCCGACAAGGAGCACGTGCCGTCCACCCTGCGGGAGGCGGCCGCGCTGTTCACCGGCTCGAAGATCGCCCGGACGGCGTTCGGCGACGAGATGGTCGACCACTACACCAACACGGCGCGGGTCGAGCTCGACGCGTACGACGCCGCCGTCACCGACTGGGAGCGGGTCCGTGGCTTCGAACGGCTCTGAGCGACCCCGGATCGGGATCACGACGTACCTCGAGCCGGCCACCTGGGGGATCTGGCAGCGGGAGTCCGCGATCCTCCCGCGGGTGTACCTGGATGCGGTGGCAGCGGCCGGAGGGGTGCCGCTGCTCCTGCCCCCGGTCGGCACCGATCCGACCGTCCTCGAGCTCCTGGACGGTCTGATCGTGGCCGGCGGCTGCGACGTGGACCCGTCCTCGTACGCCGCCGAGCCGCATCCGGAGACGGTCGATACCAGACCCGGACGGGACGAGCACGAACGCGTGCTGATCCAGGCCGCACTGGACCGGGATCTCCCGCTGCTCGCGATCTGCCGCGGCCTGCAGATGCTGAACGTCACGCTCGGCGGCACGCTCCATCAGCATCTGCCCGAGGTCGTCGCGAACGACGAGCACCGTCCGGCGGCGGCGGTCTTCGCGACCACCGAGGTCAAGGTCGAGCCCGACTCGCTGGCCGGTCGCATCCTCGGCGATCGCGCGACCGGGAGCTGCTACCACCACCAGGCGCTCGACGTCGTCGCGCCGGGCCTGCGGGTCACCGCCCGCGCGGGTGACGGGACGGTCGAGGCGGCCGAGGTGGACGGCCACGCCTTCGCCCTCGGCGTGCAGTGGCACCCGGAGGAGAACCCCGAAGACCTGCGGCTGTTCACCGCCTTGATCAGGAGTGCTTCATGACTGTATTGAATGCCGTGCTGCCGCACGGCGGGCCATGGGGCTTTAACTCCCGGCCTTCCCTCGTCACTCCAGTCGCTTCGCTCCCTCCGCTCCTCAGTCCAGGCCGGGAGGCCCCATGACGTACGACGTGATCAACCCGGCCACCGAGAAGGTTGTCCGCACGATCTCCCTGGCCACCGAGCAGGAGGCGGACGAGGCGATCGCCCGTGCCGCCAAGGCTTTCGAGACCTGGCGAAACGTCACCCCGGCGGACCGTGGCCGATTGCTCCGCCGGTTCGCCGATGCGGTCGATGCCGATCTGGAAAACCTTGCTGCGTTGGAGGTCGAGAACGCCGGCCACACGATCGGCAACGCGCGCTGGGAGGCGGGCAACGTCCGGGATGTGCTGAGGTACTACTCGGCCGCGCCGGAACGCCTGTTCGGCCAGCAGATCCCCGTTGCCGGTGGCATCGATATCACCATCCAGGAACCGCTCGGCGTGGTCGGCGTGATCGTGCCGTGGAACTTCCCGATGCCCATCGCCGGTTGGGGTTTCGCTCCGGCGCTTGCCGCCGGCAACACGGTTGTACTGAAGCCGGCCGAGCTCACCCCGTTGACCGCGATCCGGTTGGGCGAGCTCGCGCTGGAGGCCGGGTTGCCGCCAGGGGTGTTCGAGGTCGTGCCGGGCAAGGGGACGGTGGTCGGGCAGCGGTTCGTCACGCATCCCGCCGTACGCAAGGTGGTCTTCACCGGGTCGACCGTGGTCGGGAAGCAGATCATGGCCGGGTGTGCCGACCAGGTGAAGCGGGTGACGCTGGAGCTCGGTGGGAAGTCGGCCAACGTCGTGTTCGCCGATGCGGATCTGGAGAAGGCTGCGGCCCAGGCGCCGTACGGCGTGTTCGACAACGCCGGGCAGGACTGTTGCGCGCGATCGCGGATCCTGGTCGAGCGGACGGCGTACGAGCGGTTCATGGAGCTGCTCGAGCCGGCGGTGAAGAATTTCAAGGTCGGCGACCCGAGTGATCCGGCTACGGAGATGGGGCCCTTGATCTCGGCCGAGCAGCGCGAGCAGGTGGCGTCTTTCGTTGACAATCCTGCGATCCAAGGGACGGCGCCGACCGGGCCCGGGTTCTGGTTCCCGCCGACCGTGCTCGCGCCGGCAGGTGAGCGGGCGCTGCGCGAGGAGATCTTCGGGCCGGTGGTCGCGGTGATCCCGTTCGAGGACGAGGCGGACGCGCTGCGGATCGCGAACGACAGCGAGTACGGGCTGTCCGGCTCGATCTGGACCCGGGACGTCGGCCGGGCGCTGCGGGTCAGCCGTGGGGTCGAGGCCGGCAACCTGTCGGTGAACTCGAACTCGTCGGTCCGGTACTCGACACCGTTCGGCGGCTACAAGCAATCCGGGCTCGGCCGCGAACTCGGGCCGGACGCGCCGGCGGCGTTCACCGAGACCAAGAACATCTTCATCAGCACGGAGGACTGAATGGACGTCAAGGCTCATCGGCTCGAAGGCCGGGTCGCGGTGGTGACCGGCGGAGCCAGCGGGATCGGCCTGGCCACGGTACGGCGGCTGGCCGCGGAAGGCGCGCACGTGGTGATCGGTGACCTCGACCCGGCTGCGGGCAAAGCCGCCGCAGACGAGGTCGGCGGACTGTTCGTCGCCACCGACGTCACCGACCGAGCCGCGGTGGAGAACCTGTTCCAGCAGGCCTTCGACACCTTCGGCAGCGTGGACATCGCGTTCAACAACGCGGGGATCTCGCCGCCGGACGACGCGTCGATCCTGGACACCGGGCTGGAGGCGTGGCGCAAGGTGCAGGAGGTCAACCTGACCTCGGTGTACCTGTGCTGCAAGGCCGCGATCCCTTACATGCAACGGCAGGGCAAGGGCTCCATCATCAACACCGCGTCGTTCGTGGCCGTGATGGGTGCGGCCACGTCGCAGATCTCGTACTCCGCGTCCAAGGGCGGCGTACTGGCGATGAGCCGCGAGCTCGGGGTCGAGTTCGCCCGGCAGGGGATCCGGGTCAACGCGCTCTGCCCGGGACCGGTGAACACGCCGCTGCTGACCGAGCTGTTCGCGAAGGACCCGGAGCGGGCACAGCGGCGGCTGGTGCACGTCCCGATGGGCCGCTTCGGCGAACCCGAGGAGATCGCGGCCGCGGTCGCCTTCCTGGCCAGCGACGACTCCTCCTTCATCACCGCCAACATGTTCCTCGTCGACGGCGGAATCTCGGGCGCCTATGTAACTCCGATCTAGTCTGTTCTCATGGTTGGCCAGGCAGACGACGCGTTGTTCCGGCCGGTCCGGACCGGGAACCCGTTCGAGGAGACGGTCGAGCGGTTGCTACAGGCAATCAAGCTCGGCGTCGTCGTGCCGGGGGACCGGCTGCCGTCCGAACGTGACCTGGCCGCCCGCCTGAACGTCAGCCGGGTCACCCTCCGCGAGGCGATCCACGCGCTCGCCGAGGCCGGGTACGTCGAGTCCCGGCGCGGCCGGTACGGCGGCACCTTCGTCAACGAGCGGCTGCCGAAACCGCGCCGTACGCCGGCCAAGCGGCTCGCCCGCGAACTGGGGGACGGCCTGGAGGATGCGCTCGTACTGCGTTCCGCACTGGAGACCGGGGCTGCCGAAGCCGCCGCGTCCCGGGAGTTGAGCCCGGCCGAGCGGGACCATCTGCGCCGCAGTCTCGCGGAGACGTCCGCCGCGTCGTTGGCCGACTACCGCCGCCTCGACTCGCGGCTGCATCTGGCGATCGCGGAGGTGACCGGCTCGCCGTCGCTGACGTCCGCGACCGCCGACGTACGCATGCGCCTGAACGAGCTGCTGGACGCAATCCCTTTGCTGGAACGCAATATCGAGCACTCCAACGACCAGCACCAGGCGATCGTCGACGCGATCCTGGCGGGTGATCCCGAGACCGCGCGCAGCAGGATGCAGGAGCATCTCTCGGGGACAGCTGCTCTGCTGCGGGCCTTTCTTGCGTGATTCCTTGACAGCTGATATGACGCGTGCCTCAATTGCTCAAAGGTCTGGCAGAAGACCATTGAGGAGGTCCCCCGTGAGCAAGGACCAATCCGAAGCCGCCCCGCGGACCGACGACGAGAAACGCCTGCACCAGCTGGGGTACGCGCAGGAACTGTCCCGGACGATGTCCGGGTTCTCGAACTTCGCGGTCTCCTTCACGATCATCTCGATCCTGTCCGGCTGCCTGACGCTGTACGGGTTCGGGATGAACACCGGCGGCCCGGTGATGATCGTGTGGGGCTGGCCGATCGTCGGTGTCATGACGTTGTTCGTCGGCCTCGCGATGGCCGAGGTGTGCTCGAGCTTCCCGACCGCCGGCGGGCTGTACTACTGGAGCGCCAAACTCGCACCGTCCAACGGCGCGGCCTGGTCCTGGTTCACCGGCTGGTTCAACTTCCTCGGCCAGGTCGCGGTGACGGCCGGCATCGACTTCGGGGCGGCGTTCTTCCTGAACGCGTTCCTCGACCTGCAGTTCGGCTTCAGTACGACGCCCGGCCACACGATCCTGCTGTTCGGGATCATCCTGCTGGTGCACGGCCTGCTGAACTCGTTCGGCGTGAAGCTCGTTGCGCGACTCAACGACATCAGCGTGTGGTGGCACATCGTCGGCGTGATCTTCATCGTCGGCGCGCTCGTGTTCGTGCCGGACAAGCACCAGTCCGCCGGGTTCGTGTTCGGCCACTTCGTCAACAACACCGGGTGGAGCTCCACCTTCTACGTCGCACTGCTCGGCTTGCTGCTGGCGCAGTACACCTTCACCGGGTACGACGCCTCCGCGCACATGACCGAGGAGACGCACGACGCAGCCCGGTCGGGTCCGCGCGGGATCGTGATGTCGATCCTGGTGTCGCTGGCCGCCGGCTGGGTGCTGCTGATCGGACTCACGTTCGCGATCCAGAGCTACGACGGTGCCCTCGACAGCGACATCGGCGTACCGCCCGCACAGATCTTCATCGACGCGGTCGGCGCGGGGCTGGCCAAGATCCTGCTGCTCGTGGTGATCGGGGCGCAGTTGTTCTGCGGCATGTCCTCGGTGACGGCGAACTCGCGGATGATCTACGCGTTCTCCCGGGACGGCGCGCTGCCGGGGTCGGCGTTCTGGCACAAGATCAACCACCGGACCCGGACACCGACGAACGCGATCTGGCTGGCCGCCGGCGGAGCCTTCGTCCTCGGCCTGCCGTACCTGTGGAACGCGACCGCGTACGCCGCGGTCACGTCGATCGCGGTGATCGGCCTGTACATCGCCTACGTGCTGCCGACGCTGCTGCGGCTGATGCAGGGCGACCGCTTCGAGCCCGGCCCGTGGACCCTCGGCCGCTGGAGCCGTCCGATCCGCATCATCGCGATCGTCTGGGTCGCGTTCATCACGGTGCTGTTCATGCTTCCCCAGGTCAGCCCGGTCAGTGGTAGCACCTTCAACTACACCCCGGTCGCCGTGCTGGTCGTCCTCGGGTTCGCCGCCATCTACTGGTTCGCCTCGGCCCGCCGCTGGTTCAAGGGCCCGCAGGTCCAGGGCACCGAAGAGGAGCTCGCCGCCATCGAGCGCGACCTCGAGTCCATCTGATCCCAGCAACTTTCAACCGCTTGTCGTGCTCTTGCGCGGCAGGCGGTTGAACTTTGTCCACCGGGAGCTGCCCACCCGTGCCCCGGCACTTTCGTGCCGTCGCGACTGCTCTGATCTGGACAGCGACGGGTGACAGGATGGTGACGGGATGGTTTCCTCATATGACACTCGCCGTGTCGGATGGCCGTTGACTGTGATAATCGGCGAAGGTAAACCTTCGAGGAGTTTGTGTGATCGATGACTGACGACGAGCTGGTCGGGCGCGCCGGGCTGGTCGAGCGTGCGAACAAGCAGCTCGAGACCAGCGGCAGCGTGCTGCTCTACGGCCCGACCGGGATCGGCAAGTCGGCGCTCGGCCGCGCCCTCGTCGCGGACCGCACCCGGGCCGGCTGCCGGGTCCTCAGTGCTGCTCCGTCGCAGTCCGAAGCCGGTCTCCCGTACGTCACCCTCCTCGACCTCCTGTCCAACCAGCTCGAGCTGGCCTGGCAGGTGCTGCCCGACCACCTCCGCCAGCCGCTCGAGGTCGCCCTGCTCAAGGCCAGTGCGCCCGACACCGTGCGGGACGAGCTGGCGGTGCGCCTCGCCGTACTGCACGTGCTCCGCCGCCTGGCCGCGAGCGGACCGGTACTGCTCGTCGTGGACGACATCCAGTGGGTCGACCCGTCCAGCCTGGAGGTGCTCACCTTCTGCGCCCGCCGGCTGTCCGAGGGCGTGCACATGCTCGCCACCGAGCAGGTGGCCGACGGCGATCTTCCGGTGATGGCTGAGGCCTGCCCGGAGCCGGTGCTCCAGCTGGAGGTCCCGCCGCTCACGGAGCCCGACGTGCTCGGCCTGCTCCGGCAGCGCCTGTCCAGCCCGCTCCCGGTCCGCACGGCCCGGCGCATCTTCACCGCGAGCGCCGGCAATCCGTTCATGGCCCTTGAGCTCGGCCGCGCCGTACTGCGTCACCCGGAAGGCGTCTCGCCCAACGACCCGCTGCCGGTGTCGAGCCGGCTCAAGACCCTGCTCGGCGACCGCTTGTCCGACCTCACGACCGGCTCGCACGAGCTCCTGCTGCACGCAGCCTCGTCACCGCGCCCGACCACGACCCAGCTCACGCAGTCCCTCGCCCGGCCGATCGACACCGAGCTGGCCGAGGCGGAGGCGCTCGGACTGATCGACGTCTCCTCCGAGCGGCTGCGGTTCACGCACCCGCTGCTCCGCGAGTTCGTGTACGCCGAGGCGACCTCAGCCGCTCGTCGTCAGGCGCACGCCCAACTCGCGGCCGTGGTCGACGAGCCGGTGGAGAACGCGACCCATCGCGCCCTCGCCACCCAGGAGGCCGACCCCGAGCTCGCGGCCGCGATCGAGGAGGCTGCGACGGTCGCCGCCGGCCGGGGTGCGCCCGGCGCCGCCGCGACGCTGTGGCGCCTGGCCGCGGAGCGTACGCCGGGCACCCTGCCGGACGAGCGTGCCCGGCGACTGACCCGGGCCGCCGACGACGCGGCGGCCGCCGGGCATCTCGCGGAGTCGGCCGACATGGCGCGCCTCGCCGTACAGGCCGCGACCACGTCCGAGACCAAGGTGCCAGCGCTGTTGCTGCTGGCGGACGCGGCCTGGCCGGACCGGGATCGCCGGGTCGAGTTGCTGGACGAGGCGTTCGAGGCGTCGGTCGGCCACGAGCAGCTCGAGGCGCGGGTGCGGATCATGCGCAGCAACAGCGAGTACTTCGATCGCCGGCTCGACGAGGCGCAGGAGGATGCGCGCGTCGCCGAGCGGCTCGCCCGCGCATGCGGTGACACCGAGGCGCTGGTGGACGCGCTGAGTGCGGCGAGCTCGGTGCAGATCGCGCGTGACGCCGAGCAGACTGCGGATGCCTTGCTGCAACAGGCGGCCGAGCTGGCTCACGATCTGCCACTGACCAAGACCGTGGTGAACGCGCGGCAGATGGCCGCGATGCGTGAGCTGTTCCGCGGCCGGACCGACGAGGCGATCTGCGCGATCACCGCCTTGGTCGACGAGGTCCGTGACAACGGTGCGATGCGGTGGCTGGCGTCCGTACTGATCTCCGCGACCGCGATCTACGAGCGGAGCGGTCGTGGTGCGGACGCGCTCGCGGCCGGCCACGAGTGCTACCAGCTGATGCAGGACATCGGCGAAGAGGCCGAGGTCGGGATGATCATCGCCAGCCGCGCGGAGTGGGCCGGCGGCTCGGCGGCGATGGGACGGCAGCTGGCCGAGGCGGCGCTCGAGGGTGTCCGCCTGGTCGGGAACGACGAATGGACCGGCCCGGCGCTGGCCAGCCTCGGGCTGATCGGCGTACTGACCGGGGATCCGCAGCGTGCGGTGGAGTCGTTCGACGCGATCGCGGACTCGGGGGAGGCGGCGATGCCGTTCGACCCGGCGGTGATCCCGTGGCACGCGGACTACGCGGAGGCACTGGTCGCGGCCGGCCGGCTCGAGGACGCCGCCGCGTTGATCGCCGACATCCGGACCCGTGCGGAGACCCTGGACCGCGCGGTCGTGCGGGTCGGGCTGGCACGGTCCGAGGCCCTGATGATCGCCAAGCAGGGCGATCCAGCCGCGGCGCTGGACCTGCTGGAGGAAACCATCAGTACGGCGGGAGACCGCGTCTACCCGCTCGACCTGGCGCGCTGCGAGCTGACCCGGGGCCGGGTCGCGCGGCAGGCCCGCCGCCGGTCGGTCGCACGAACGGCCTTCCTGGATGCGATCGAGCAGTTCGAGGCGTACGGCGCTCCCGCCTGGCGCGAGGTCGCCGAGACCGAGCTCGCCCGCCTCGACGTACCGAGCCGCAGCCGCCAGCCGTCCGAGCTGACCGACAACGAGCAGCAGATCGTCGCCATGGTCCGGGACGGCTCCACCAACCGCGAGATCGCCGCAGCGCTCTACCTATCGGTGAAGGCGGTCGAGTCCCAGCTGACCCGGCTCTACCGCCGCTTCGGCGTGGCCAACCGCACCCAACTGCTCCGCATGGTGGATCGCCCCAACCCCTGAGTTTGCAGGGAAACCCTTGTTGTGACCCGTGAGTAGCTTGCCATGTCTTGCTGCTCGACGAGCCATGGACGAGGGTCGGTGGAGTGACACCACCCCTCAGCGGGGCGACCGGGTGAGGCGCGGCCGCCCCGCTTCACAGGTCCGGGGGGGACAATGGCCCGGTGAAACTCGAACGCAAACATGCGCTTGTCCTGCTGGGGATCGCCGTCTGGAACGTCGTCACGTACCTGCGCTTCATCAAGGCGCTCGTCGACACCGAGGGTCGCCCGACCGGGTACTACGTCGCGCACACCATCCTGATCATCGTGAACCTGCTGATCGCCGCCCTGCTCGGCACCTGGGGTGTCCGGGCCTACAAGGCGGCAAAGGTCAGCGCCGCACAAAACTCGACGGTGTGACCCCGAGCATCTTCCGGAAGTGCCGGTTCAGGTGCGACTGGTCGTAGAAGCCGGCCAGCGTCGCCACCTCGGCCGCCGGGCGCCCGTCAAGCAGGTACCGCCGAGCCAGGTCCACCCGCCGCCCGGTCAGATACCGATGCGGCGGCATGCCGTACTCCCGGCTGAACGCTCGCACCAGATACGCCGGATGCGCGTGCACGAGCTTCGCCGCGTCGTCCAGCGTGATCCCGGCGGGCACATTCGCATCCAGTACGTCGCGCAGCCGCGAAGCGACTCCTGGATCGCGCAGCTCGGCCGGATCGACGACCTGGCGACGGAGATGCTGCTTCAGCCGTTCTTCGATCAGCGTCAGCCGGCTCTGCGCCTCCAGATCCTCCCGGCCGTCGACCAGGATTCCGTGCAACTGGTGAATCCGGTGCCTCAGCAGCGGATCGACGTACTCGGGCTGGTCGACGGCCGCACCGATCAGGTTGTCGCCGAGCCGATCGGGCTCCAGGTACAGCACCCGCTTGCGGAATCCCTCCGGCCGGACCGACCGCCCGTCGTGCGGCACGTGCGGCGGTAGCAGCGAGACCTGCGCCTGGGCCAGGCCGTGCTCGCGGTGGTCCAGGTCGTAGCGGACGGCACCCTCGTCGACGATCAGCACGGTCCAGGCGTCGTGGGTGTGACTCGGGTACGCGTGCGACGGGAAGTGGGCATGCAGGACCTCGACGACCCCGCTCAACCCGGGCCGCCACGCCTTGACCTCGGCGCCACTGCTCACGGTCAAGAACATACGCTTCCTTCCGTGAAGGTCTACATCAGCGCGGACATGGAAGGCATCACCGGACTCGTCGACGCGGAGGACGTCCAGCCGCCGGGCCGGGACTACGAACGCGGCCGCGTGCTGATGACCGAGGACGTGAACGCCGCCGTCCGCGGTGCGTACGGCGCCGGCGCGACGTCGGTCCTCGTGAACGACGCCCACGGCCCGATGCGCAACCTCCTCCCGGAACTGCTCGACCCCCGCGCCACGCTGATCAAGGGCCGCCCGAAGCCGATGGGCATGATCGAGGGCCTGACCAGCGAGTACGACGCCGTGCTCTGCGTCGGCTTCCACGCCCGCGCCGGCGTTCTCGGCGTACTCAGCCACAGCTTCATGGGCCACGAGATCGAGGACATCTGGCTCGACGACGAGGCCACCGGCGAGATCGGCCTCCTCCACGCCGCGTCCTCGGCGTACGGCGTACCCGTTGCTCTCCTGACCGGTGACGACACGGCCTGCGCGGAGATGAAGGCCTGGGATCCCGCTGTCGCCACGGTCCCGGTCAAATACGCCAAGGACCGCTTCGCTGCCCAGCTGGTCCCCGTCGCCGAGGCTCGCGCCGCGATCGAAACCACCACCACCGAAGCCCTCCGTTCCCTCCCTGGCATCGCCGCCAACCCCGCCACCACCCGCCGCCTGACCGTCCGCTGGCAATCCGCCTCGGTCACCTCCCACCTCACCGCCATCCCCGGAGTCACCCGCCGCGACGACCGCACAGTGACCGTCGAAGGCGACACCCTCCACCTCTACCGCCTCTTCAACCTCTTCCTCCGCGTAGCCACGGCCGTCACCTCCAACCCGCCGTACTGCTAGAGGTTTGGAACGTACAAGCCAGGCAGGTGTGCGGCAGGGCAGTCTGCTGGGGTGACTGATGAAGCTGAGCCGATCCGGTTCGACACGAAGATCGCGGTCTTGCTGCGGGACGACCTTGCGGTCTGGCAGCGCTTGAACGTGACGGCTTTCATGGTGAGTGGGATCGCGGGAACGCATCCTGAGGTCGTCGGGGAGCCGTACGAGGATGCTGACGGGACCCGGTATCTGCCGATGTTCCGGCAGCCGGTGCTGGTGTTCGAGGGGTCCAAGGAGTTCATGGCGATCGCCCACGAGCGGGCGCTCCGGCGAGAGATCGAGCACTCCGTCTTCACCCAGGACTTGTTTGCTACTGGCAACGACCGGGACAATCGCGCCGCGGTCCGGGCGGTCCCGACGGCTGAGCTCGACTTGGTCGGGATCGCCATCTACGGCCCGAAGAACGCCGTCGACAAGATCCTCAAAGGCGCCACGATGCACCCGTGACTTGGTAGGTCAGCGGGGGATGAAGGTTTGCCAGGTTTTGCCTCGGTCGGTGCTGGTGGCTACCTGGATGGTTCGCTGGTTGGAGACTTTCGGGCCGTAGAGGAGTTGGGTGTCGCCGGTCAGGTGGGTGAAGGTGCCGGGGGCTCCGGGCTCCGGTTCGGCGCCGTCGGTGGTGATTCGGTAGAGCTGGGGTGTTGGGTGGCCGGATCGGGAGCCGAGCATGACCGCGGTGCCGTCGTCGAAGGCGACCGGCGCGGTCTTCAGGTTCTGGGGAACTTGCTGGACCGTCGTCCAGTGGGCGCCTCGATCGGTCGAGAGCCGCATCGATGCGACCGTCTCGCTCCGGCTGTCGATGGCGACCGCGGTCGCCACCAGGGTGCTGCCGTCCGGGCTGACCGTCAGTCGTCCGCGCTGGTTCGTCTCGTCGAGCGGCGCCGACTCCCAGGACGCTCCACCGTCGTCGGTCCAGATGATGTCCGTCCGGCCGATCCCCGACAGCATCCAGCAGCGGCCGGTGGTGTCGCAGACGGGTGACCTCGTGCCCTGCGTCTGCAGCATCCGGACGGTCCACTCCTCGGGGTTCACGACGACGATCCGTCCCGGCACGATCCGGTCGGTGAGGATTTCGCCGCGCTGGAAGGTCCGCGTCGGCAGGACGTACCGCAGCCGCGACGTCACCGGGCCGTCGTAGGTCAGGCGGAACAGCACGGTCGTGTCTCCGGTCAGCGTGCCCTCCCGCGGCGGCGCCACCGCGATCGCCTCGTCACCGGTGCGCAGTGTCACGTACGGCACCGACCACTCCGGAGCGATGGCCTTGGCGCCGTCCCGGTCGATCACCGCCGAGTAGCGGCACCTCGGGCCGGTGGAGCAGTCGGCCCAGCCGGCCGCCCAGCGGTTCGGCGTCACCATCGTGATCGACCGCACCTGGGCCGACGCCGCGTTCACGACGGTGGACCCGTCCTTCACGGCGGACGCGGGAAGGATGGCGGTCGGTGGGTCAATGCTCCCGGTCCGGCCGGTGATCCCGACGACGAGCGCGAGTACGACGGCTGTGGTGGCGGCCGCGATGCCGACGATCAGCAGCGGTGGCCAGCGCCGGGGTACGCCGAGACGCTCCAGCCGCTCGACCAGGTGAGCGTAGGAGCGGTCGACGATCGCGCGCACGCGCGGCACAGTCACCCCCGGGGTAGCCAGCAGCCTCCGCCCCCTTCGACGTCCCGGGGCAGAGGCTGGTTGCGGAGTGAAGCTTAGATCACCTCACACGCGGCGGAAAATGAGCGCTCGCTTCACTTCCTGGATGGCCTTGGTGACCTCGATGCCGCGGGGGCAGGCGTCGGTGCAGTTGAAGGTGGTCCGGCAGCGCCAGACGCCTTCCTTGTCGTTCAGGATCTCCAGCCGCTGCTCGGTGCCCTCGTCGCGGCTGTCGAAGATGAACCGGTGCGCGCCGACGATCGCCTGCGGGCCGAAGTACTGGCCGTCGGACCAGAACACCGGGCAGGACGTCGTACACGCGGCGCACAGGATGCACTTGGTGGTGTCGTCGAAGCGGTCCCGGTCGGCCTGGGACTGGATCCGCTCCCGGGTCGGCTCGTGGCCGCTGGTGACCAGGAACGGCATCACCGAGCGGTACGCGTCGAAGAACGGCTCCATGTCGACGACCAGGTCCTTGAGCACCGGCAGGCCCTTGATGGGCTCGACGGTGATCTCCTTGTCCGGGTTCAGGTCCTTGATCAGCGTCTTGCAGGCCAGCCGGTTCCGGCCGTTGATCCGCATCGCGTCCGAGCCGCAGACGCCGTGCGCGCAGGACCGCCGGAAGGTCAGCGTGCCGTCCTGCTCCCACTTGATCTTGTGCAGGGCGTCCAGGACCCGGTCGGTCGGCTGCAGGGTGACGGCGTACGTCTTCCACTCGGCCTCGTCGACGACCTCGGGGTTGTACCGCAGGATCTTGACCTTGACGTCCATCAGTACTTCCGCTCCATCGGCTTGTAGCGGGTCTGGATCACCGGTTTGTAGTCGAGCCGGATGTTGACTGTTTCGCTACCGTCCTCGGCAACCGAGATCTCGCGGTACGCCATCGTGTGCCGCATGAAGTTGACGTCGTCCCGGGTCGCGTAGTCCTCCCGGAAGTGCCCGCCGCGAGACTCCTTGCGGGCGAGTGCGCCCGCCACCAGCACCTCGGCCAGGTCGATCAGGAAGCCGAGCTCGACCGCCTCGAGCAGGTCGGTGTTGAACCGCTTGCCCTTGTCCTGGACCCCGACCCGGGCGAACCGCTGCTTCAGCGCCTCGATGTCGACCAGCGCCTGCTTCAGCGAACCCTCGGTCCGGTACACCTGCGCGTTCAGGTCCATCGTCGCCTGCAGATCGGACCGGATCGCCGCGATCCGCTCCTCGCCGGCCGAGTTCCGCAGTCCCTCGACCAGGTCGACGACGTACGCCTCGGGCTGGGCAGGCAGTTCCTCGAAGACCGCCGTCTCCGCGTACTCCGCGGCCGCGATCCCGGCACGCCGGCCGAACACGTTGATGTCGAGCAGCGAGTTCGTGCCGAGCCGGTTCGCGCCGTGCACGGACACGCAGGCGACCTCTCCGGCGGCGTACAGGCCCGGGATCACGTCGTCGTTGTTGGCCAGCGCCTCGCCCTTGATGTTGGTCGGGATGCCGCCCATCGCGTAGTGCGCGGTCGGGAAGACCGGGATCTGCTCGGTGTACGGCTCCACACCCAGGTAGGTCCGCGCGAACTCGGTGATGTCCGGCAGCTTCGCGTCGATGTGCGCGGGCTCCAGGTGGGTCAGGTCGAGCATCACGTACGCGCCGTCCGGACCGCAGCCGCGGCCCTCGCGGACCTCGTTCGCCATCGCGCGGGCGACCATGTCCCGGGGCGCCAGGTCCTTCACGGTCGGGGCGTAGCGCTCCATGAAGCGCTCGTTGTCCTTGTTCCGCAGGATGCCGCCCTCGCCACGTGCGGCCTCGGACAGCAGTACGCCGAGACCCGCCAGGCCGGTCGGGTGGAACTGGAAGAACTCCATGTCCTCCAGCGGCAGGCCCTTGCGCCAGACGATGCCCATCCCGTCGCCGGTCAGCGTGTGCGCGTTGGACGTCGTACGGAAGACCTTGCCGAAACCGCCGGACGCGAAGATCACGGACTTGGCCGAGAACACGTGCAGCTCGCCGGTGGCCAGCTCGTAGGCGACCACGCCGCTCGCCTTGCCGTCGGTCATCAGCAGGTCGAGGACGTAGAACTCGTTGAAGAACTCGACGTTCTGCTTGATGCACTGCTGGTAGAGCGTCTGCAGGATCATGTGACCGGTGCGGTCGGCGGCGAAGCAGGAACGCCGTACGACGGCCTCACCGTGGTTGCGGGTGTGGCCGCCGAAGAACCGCTGGTCGATCTTGCCCTCGGCGGTCCGGTTGAACGGCAAGCCCATCTTCTCCAGGTCGAGGACCGCGTCGACGGCCTCCCGGCACATCACCTCGGCCGCGTCCTGGTCGACCAGGAAGTCACCACCCTTGACCGTGTCGAAGGTGTGCCACTCCCAGTTGTCCTCCTCGACGTTGGCCAGCGCGGCGCACATGCCGCCCTGGGCCGCACCGGTGTGCGACCGGGTCGGGTAGAGCTTGGTGAGCACCGCGGTCCGGGTCCGCTTGCTGGACTCGAGGGCGGCGCGCATTCCCGCACCACCCGCGCCGACGATGATGACGTCGTACTGATGCTGCTGCATGACTTCCTTACTTACAGACCGACAGTGTGCTGTTCGGGTCGAGGCAGGGGTCGAACGTGAAGATCACCAGGGTGCCGAGGACGACGATCACGATCGCCGCCGTGATCAGCAAGGCCTTGAGCCAGAACCGGGTCTGGTCCTTCTCGGCGTAGTCGTTGACGATCGTGCGCAGCCCGTTGGTGCCGTGCAGCATCGCCAGCCACAGCATCAGCAGGTCCCAGACCTGCCAGAGCGGGTTGGCCCACTTGCCGGCCACGAAGCCGAAGTCCAGCGCGGTGATCCCGCCGCCGAGCATCAGGTTCACGAACAGGTGGCCGAGCACCAGGACGACGAGGGCCAGGCCGGACAGCCGCATGAACAGCCAGCCGTACAGCTCGAAGTTGGTCTGCCCGGACCGGTTCCGGCCGCCGCCCTTCAGCGAGCGGGAGCGCGAGCTGGACCGGGGTGCCGCGATCTCACTCATCTCAGCCTCCGAACACGTGGGTCAGATGGCGGATGACGAACGGGACGAACAGGACGACCCAGATCACTCCGACGCCGATCATCAGCTGCCGCTGGTAGCGCGGGCCCTTGGCCCAGAAGTCGATCAGGATCAGCCGGATGCCGTTGAACGCGTGGAACAGGATCGCGGCCACCAGGCCGACCTCGAGCAGGCCGACGATCGGGTTCTTGTAGGTGCCGATCACCTCGTTGTAGGCCTCCGGGGAGACCCGGACCAGCGCGGTGTCCAGCACGTGCACCAGCAGGAAGAAGAAGATCCCCACACCGGTGATCCGGTGCGCGACCCATGACCACATGCCCTCCCGGCCGCGGTAGAGCGTGCCGGCTGGTTTGCTGGGCACCAGATCCTCCTCGGACGAGTTCACCAAATCGCTTCGATGCTAGACCCGCTCGTCGAGGTGACATGTCCTGACAGATGTGACATCGGTCGCGATGCGTGTGAGATCGGTCGCGTAGTGGCCCACCGGGCGGAGCCCGCAGTGGCCCTCGACGGTGAGCCTTCGATGCTCTTGACTTCAACTGAGCTTGAACGCGTTGGCTTATGGCACATCACAGCTGAGGGGAGAAACTACGGTGAGTTTCTGGATCTGTGCGACCTGTGCGGTCGAGCACTCCGAGCAGGTGGAGGTCTGCGCGATCTGCGCCGACGAGCGCCAGTGGGTGCCGGCCGACGGCCAGCACTGGACCACGCTCGAGGAACTGGCCGCGGCCGGGACCCAGGTCACCATCGACGAGGTCGAGCCGGACCTGTACGGCGTCCGCTCGAAACCGCCGGTCGGGATCGGCCAGCAGTCGATGCTGCTCCGGACGGCCGAGGGCAACCTGCTCTGGGACCCGATCGGGTACGTCGACGACGACGCCGTACGCCGGGTTCGTGAGCTCGGCGACGTGGTCGGGATCATCGCGAGCCACCCGCACATGTACGGCGTCCAGGTCGAGTGGAGCCACCGGCTCGGCGACGTACCGGTCTACGTGTCCGAGCCGGACGCGGAGTGGGTGGCCCGGCAGGATCCGGTGATCCGGACCTGGGCGGGCAAACTCACCCCGCTACCGGGTGTGACCGTGATCCAGCCGGGCGGGCACTTCCCGGGCAGCGCGGTGGTGCACTGGGCGAACGGTGCCGAGGGCAAGGGGGTGATCCTGTCCGGCGACACGATCTTCGCCAACCCGGACCGCACCTCGGTCAGCTTCATGCGCAGCTACCCGAACCGGATCCCGCTGTCCGGCGCGGTCGTCGACCGGGTCGCCCGCGCCCTCGACCCGTTCGAGTACGACCGCCTCTACAACAACTTCGGCTCCACGATCCCGGTCGACGCCAAGGCCGTCGTACGCCGCTCCGCCGACCGCCACGCAGCCTGGACCCGCGGCGACTACGACCACCTGACCTGATTGGTGCGGAAGGACAGGACGTATACGCCCACTGGCCGGCAGATCACGCTCGGAGTGACCTGCCGGGGCAGCGGAATCGGCGCTACCTCCTGTCCTTCTGCTCAGGTGCGGCCGACCGCGAGGCCGTCGATCTGGACGAGTTTGCCGCTGGATGCAGAGACGAACTTCAGCGTGCCGCTGAAGAGCGTGCTCAGGACCGGAAGGCCGAGCAGGACTTGGCGGTGCGTGGTTGGGTAGGCCAGGTTCACCGTGGTCAGGCGGGTGTTCCCGGCGTACACCGCGACCGACCCGCAGGTTGGGCAGCGAGTGGCGACCAGGAAGAACCGCTTGCCCTGCACGGTCCGCGTCAGGGACTTGCCGTACGCCGTGGTCTGCGTCGTCGTCCCGTAGTAGAACGTCGATCCGGTCGCCCGGGTCCAGCCGGTCGAGGCCATTGTCAGCGATCGATCGTCGAGCGGCCGGGAGACGCACCGGTCGGCACTCCACCCACCGACGTTCCCGAACTTGTCCTTCGCCCGAACGGAGGCGCAGTACTCGTACCCGGCCGCGACCGCGAGGTTCATCGACGTAGCGGTCGTGTTCGTCCACGGCTGCACGTAGTCGCCGTACGGCCCGGCGGAGGTGGCCCGGCGGTAGCGCACGTCGTACGACGCGACCCCGCCGGCATCCGTGGCCGACACCGTCAGCGTCGCCGTCGCGGCGACCGACGACTGATACGCCGGCCCCGTCATCCGAGCCACCGGCCCGGTCGCGTCCGCGGTGAGGATGCGGAAAGCCCTGGTCACCCGGCCGTCGGGCTCCTTGGCGGCGATGATCAGCAGGTTGTCTCCCGACCGCAGGTTCGTCGCCGTGAAGGGCGAGGTGCACGGGCCCAAGTTCCGCAGCGGGAGGCCGCAGCTGAACGTCGTCCCCGGCATCAGCGCCGACGAGTCGAAGGCGACCGAGGTCTGCGGACCCACCACCGCCGGCGTCTGCCCGATCGTGATTCCGAGCTGCTGCCAGGCGATGTCGAGGCGCGAGCCCCCGACGTATTCGTTCTCCAGTTCGATCGGAGCGAATTGCAGGCTGTCGATGTTGAGCCGGTAGATCTGCCCACTACCGCTCAACGCCAGCAAAGTACCGCCATACGGGTTCCAGCTGATCGAACGGACCGGGGCGTCGAGCTGCAGACTCGACAGCACCTTGGTGGACCAGAGGTCGACGAACTTGACGGTGCGATCGGAGCCGAACGCGACCAGCTCCCCGTCGGGTGACACTCGCACCGGCATGCCGTCCGCGGCTGCCGTCGGCGCCGGCAGCGTCGCGACCCGCGCGCCGCCGGGTGCCGCCTGGATCCGGGCGAACCGGTCGTCGCCGTCGAACCGCCGGTCGGTGACGACGAGCGTCCGCCCGTCCGGCATCCAGCTCGGACTGGTCACGTCGCAGGCGACTTTCTCCGGCGTGCCGCCGGTGGCCGCGATCGTGTACACGCACGGCAGGTCGTTCTCGGGGGACTGGAAGGCGATCCGCGTTCCGTCCGGTGACCACGAGAGGTGGGTGATCGCCGCCGGCGTCGTCCACAACTTGACCGCCGTACCGAGTCCGCTAGGTTCGAAGCGCTGGGTCCACAGCGCCTTCTCGCCGTCCGTCGTCACGTAGGCCAGCGATCGGCCGTCCGGTGCGGCTGTCACGGACTCCTTCGGCGTGACCGAGTTGCTGTTCGCGACCGGGACGATGTAGCCCCCCAGGGTCGCCGCCATGAGGTTACTCGGCCGACCCGCGGTCAGAGCGATTTGGTCCGTCGCGCGTCCTGCTGCATGAGGCGGGCTCGCGGGGCCTTCACCCACCTCGTTGACGATCGAGAGCGCGTAGGTGGTGCCGGGCTTCGGGGCGAATTCGGTGAGGCGCATCCACTCCTTGGGGTGCAGGTCGGGTTCGATCCACTGCGTGGTCTCCACGCCGTTCAGGTAGCGGTGCAGGAAGTAGCCGCGGACAGGTGTACCGCCGGCGATCGTCCAGGTCTGCCAGCTCAGCGAGACCCCGGTGTAGGTGGGAGCGACGTTGATGCCGTCCGGCGCCTTGGGGAGCGAGATCGATGTACCGGTCATCAGGACGCTGTGCGCCCGGTTGGAGTCCGAATCGAAGATCGTCAGCCGGTCCGAGAACTCACCTCTGCCGTAGTCGCCGAAGGCCTCGAACTTCAAGGTCAGGGTGCACGACGCACCGGGTTCCAGGGGCGCCCAGCAGTCTCGGTCGGCGATCTTCCACACGTCGTTACCGCTGAGGTAGATCTGGCCGAAGTGGAACGGCTCGGTGCCGGTGTTCTTCAGTGTGAGCGGAATGCTCTTGGAGGTGCCGATCATCACCCGACCGGCGTCCAGCTTCTCCGGCGCGATGGACAGGAGGGTGTAACCGAGGGTGCTCTTGAAGCGGATCTCGAGAACCGCAGTGCTCTGGGCGCCTGGGCAGGAGGCACCCAGCGAGGATGCGAACGTCTCGAGTTGCAGGTCAGGTGTGTAGCTCAGCGCCGTGACCCGGAAAACGCCTGTGGTCGTGCAGGTGCGCTCGCCCTGGGTCAGCTCGATCGGCACCTCGTGGTACCCCGGACCGGCCAGAAAAGCCGGCATCTTCAGCTTCAGGGAACCTGCCGTCAAGGTCCGGGTGCCGTCGACGGGCGCGGAGGCGGTGACGGGACCAGCGGTCTCGTTCTGGAGCCAGGTGACGCCGTCGCTGCGGAAGGCGTCCAGGGCGAGTACGTCGGTGTCGCCGACCGCCGGTGCTTCGGCGACGCGAGTGGCCTTGACCTCGGGGCTGGTGATCGGGTCGGAGTCGGTGGTGGCTACGACGCGGTAGTCGGCGGTGGTGCCGGCGGCGATGGTCTCGTCGATCCAGGTGGTGGTCGAGGTCGTCAGGGGGCCGCTGATGTCTTGCCAGTCGGTGGTTTGTTTGCGTTCGACGCGGTACGCCGTGGCGTCGACGGTGTCCCAGGTGACGCCGATGCCGGTGCGGGTCGGGAAGACCTGGGCGGTCGGGGTGGTGACGGCCTCGTCACCGAAGGCGGCATGGGCGATGAAGGGGACCGTGATGGCCGCGAGAGCGGTGGCCAGGGAAGTACGGAACAGGGTGGGTTTGCGGGCGCGGCGCATTCAATCTCCAGGGCAGGGGACTCCGGCGCACCCCGAGATCGCACCGGCGAAGGCAAAGAACTATCGGGAAACGGACCAGACCGCAAGTCTGTTGCAGCTTTGTGCAATCAGGCCGCGAGGCGGCCCTCGGCGAGGCGGGTGTGGAGGGCGAGCATGTGGCGGATGCAGGAGTTCCAGTCGTAGAGCTCGGCCCGGCGGCGGGCCGCGGCTCTGCGGCCGGGGAGCTGGGCGAGGGCCAGTACGGCGTTCGCCAGGGCGCCTGGGTTGGCCGGTGCCCAGCGGCCGCAGGTTTCGTCGACGAGTTCGCGTGCACCACCGGTGTTCGCGGTGACGACCGGAGTGCCGGCGGCCAGGGCTTCCAAGACGGCCAGGCCGAAGGTTTCGCCCGGGCACACGGACAGGGCGATGTCGGCCTCGGCCAGGTGCGTGGCCAGCGTCCGGCGGCCGTCGACGTACCCGTGGAAGGTCACCGGCGCGGAGCCGGCGATCTCGAGGAGCTCGTCGAGATGCGGGCCCGTGCCGTAGACGTCCATCCGCAGATTGACGCCGCGGCGGTAGAGCTCGGCGGCCGTGGCGACCGCCAGGTGCGGGCTCTTCTCGCGGGACAGCCGGCCGGCGTGCACCAGCTTGAGTACGCCGTCGTCCACCGGCTCGGCGAGTGACGGGTGGAAGGTGTCCAGGTCGACGCCGAGCGGGATCCGGACCAGCGGCGTGGTCACCTCGTCGAACTCGGCCGCCGCGTAGCGAGACGTCACCACGACGGCGTCGTACGTCCGGCTGAGGAGTTTGTAGAGCGCTCCGACTCCGGCCGCGACGCCGAGTTGCCGGCCGGTGCGCAAGGACAGCATCGCGTCCAGGCGCTCGTGGCTGAACAGGACCGAGCCGATGTCGTTCCTGCGCGCCCACCGGGCCACGGGCAGCAACGTCGACTTGTCCGAGATCTCCACGGTCGTCGGCCGGAAGCGTTCGAGGGTCTCGATCACCTTCCAGGGATCGGTGATCAGCCGGTAGCCGCCGCCGACCTTCGGGGCCTTCATCCGGACCACCGTGCCGAACTCGGTCTCGATCACCACGTCCCGTTCGCCCGGCGTGATCACGATCCGCTCTGCGCCGGCTTCGACGTACCCCTGACCGACATGCTCGATCGCGGTCCGCATCCCTCCCGACGTAGGCCCGACGAAGTTGGCCAACTGAGCGATCCGCAATTGGGTCATGGGGCCTCCCGGCCTGGACTGAGGAGCGCAGCGACTGGAGCGACGAGGGAAGGCCGGGAGTTAAAGCCCCATGACCCCGCCGGCGCCGGAGGCCCGGCCAGAAGTACTGTCATGCGACCCGCCGTACGGCGGCTGCCTCGCGGAGGACCTCGGCGTAGTGGCGGTCGACCAGGTCGTCGACCACCGCCGGCCAGGTTCGCGACTGCACGCGTTCCAGGCCGGCGGCGGCCATCCGGCTCCGGGCCGTCGGGTGGTCGAGCAGGGTCTTGACCGCCTGCCGCAGCGATCCGGGCTGACCCGGCTCGAACAGCAGGCCGTTCTCGCCCGGGCGGATCAGGTCGAGCGGGCCGCCCGCAGCCGGGCCGACGGTCGCGACGCCGGACGCCTGCGCCTCCTGGATCGTCTGGCAGAACGTCTCGTGTTCCCCCGTGTGCACGAAGACGTCCAGGCCGGCGAAGATCGAGGCCAGATCGGCACCCCGGCGCATCCCGAGGAAGGTTGCGCCGGGCAACGTGTGCTCCAGCGACGCGCGGTCCGGGCCGTCGCCGACGATGACGATCCGGCAGCCCAGGCCGGTCAGCTCGGCGAGCCGGCGGACCTTCTTCTCCGCGGCCAGGCGGCCGACGTACCCGACGATCGGCCTGCCGTCCGGAGAGATCTCCCGGCGCCAGCTCTCGTTGCGGTGCCGGGGATCGAACAGATCCAGGTTCACGCCGCGCCCCCACAGGTGGACCCGGGGTACGCCGCCCTGGACGAGCGCCTCCACCGACGCGGTCGACGGTGCGAGTGTGCGATCGGCCCGCGAGTGCGTACGCCGTACCCAGCGCCAGATCCCGCGGTCCGCGGCGGCGAACCAGGGGTACTGGCGGGCGAACCCGGCGATGTCGGTCTGGAAGATCGCCACCGTCGGCAGCCCGAGCCGGCGCGCGGCCCGCAGCCCGTAGGCGCCGATGATGAACGGCGAGGCGAGATGGACCAGGTCCGGCTCGAAGTCGGCCATCGCCCGCTCGATCGACGGATCGGGCAGGCCGACCGGGAACTCCTTGTAGCCGGGCGTCCGGAAGCTGCGGGCGCGGATCACCGCGACGTCGCCGTAGCTGTCCGGGCCGGGGCCGGGGGCAATGATCAGCAGTTCGTGCCCGCGGGCACGCAGCCGATCGGCGACGTGGCGAGCCGTGTTCGCCACGCCATTGATCTGCGGCAGGAAGGTCTCAGCCACCATCACGATGCGCACACCTCGGAGGTTCCCCACCGCGCATGAACCCTCGGCGACACTCTCGTGACCCCGCGTGGATGCCCTGTCGACGGGTCCGGGGCCGGTGGATGGCCGTCAGGTGACCGGCATCCCGGCCCCGCCAAACTTCGTGTTCACTTCAGGTTCACCGGCAACCCCGATCCAGGTGGTGATCGGGGTTGCCGGTGGTCTGGTTACGGCGATCCGAACAGGTGCACCATCGAGCGACGGACCAGGTCGGTCCGCATCGCCTGTGTGGTCAGGCCTTCGGCTCCGAACCCGACGTACACCGTGTCTGTCGTGGTGACGCCGGCGCCCTCGGTGAAGGCGGTGGTCGTGCGGATCCAGTCGTTCGGGTTCGCCGCCGAGCCAGGCGGCGGACCGGCCACCGTCCAGCCACCGAAGTCGGTCTCGAACGAGGTCTGCTCGGTGGTGGCGCCGGTGACCGTGGTGTCGTCGACGAACGCACCAAGGCCCTGCGTGCCCCAGTCACTGACGTAGCTGATCGAGAGCTCGACCTGCTTGCCGGCGTACGGCGTCAGGTCGATGCTCCAGTCCTGCCAGCCCGCGCTGGATCCGGATGACGCGTTCCAGCTTCCGGTGGTGCCGGTCGGTGAGCAGTCCGTGCCCTGGTAGTGCGCCAGTTGCGGATGCAGATCCGCCACCCAGCCGGCCGGACAGCTCTGGCCGGTGTCTTGCGCCGTGTGGCCGTTCCTGTCCGGCAGCGTCGTCCAGTCGTCCTGTCCGACGGTGTGGGCCTCGACGAACACGAAGTCCCAGTCCGCCTCGGTGTCGTAGGAGAACTTGAACGACAGCGAACCGGACGTCGCTCCGGTGAGGTCCACGGTCCGGAGCAGCCGCTTGTAGCTGATGTCCGCGCGCTGGCTGTACACGTACTGCGAACCGGTGAACGGCTCGAACGGCGCACCTCCAGGCCGGTTCCACTTCAGTGGCGCCGAGCTCGCGAACTGCGGGAACTGGGCGCTCGGCAACACACTCGAGGTCAGTACGAACGCCGCTGTGTGGTTCTGGTTGTTCGCCGAGTCGCCGCCGTTGAGGGTCGCGGCGAACCCGTTGAAAGCACCGCTTTCCCCGCGGATCGGGACCGGGTCCCCGTTGACGTCGCTGCCGCTGTTGTCGACGTAGCTGTAGGCACCCAGCCAGTACTGCTCGAAGTCGTTCAGCAGTGGGAGGCAGGGGTATTGGTTAGGCGTCGTGCACTCGCCCTGCTGCTCCTCGAACGGGTTGTAGAAGTACGCGCCGTCCGCGCTGCTCGCGAACGCGGCGTACTTGCCCGTGTAGAGCAGCTTGCCGCCCTCGTTGAGGTAGTCACGGACGGACAGTTCGAGGTCGAGCGCCAGTTCGGCCGCTGTCCCTGGGACCTGGCCGGCCTCCCGCGTGATGATGTCGTCGCCGGTCTCCCACACGACGGCCTTGTAGTGGGACAGCACGCCCAGGTGGTGTGGCGCGGTCCGGTTGTTCGCGTCCACGTCGTACACGTCGGAAGAGATCCCGGCCGCGGTGAGTGTGGCGGCGTACTCGTCGGCGTACTTGGCGGTCGTGACGCCCTGGGCCGGGCTGATCCCGGTGACGTCCTCGGCGGCGAGGATCAGCACCTTCCCGCCGATGTCGGTGGAAACCTTGTAGGTGAAGTGATCGCTGGCGACCGGTCCGGTCCCCGGCTTGACGCCGCTGAACCACACCTCGACCGAGTCGCCGGGCTTGGTACCGCGTACTGTCCCGCGGAACTCGGCGTAGTAGTGGTCGTCGCTGTTGCCGTACCGCTCACCGCCGTTCCACTCCGACACCTTGTCGGTGACGGTGCGACCGCCGTTGACCTTGTAGTTGAGCTGCAGGTCCTTCAAGGCCCGCTTGGCCGTCACCGCGACCGGCTGGGTGGTGCCGTACGAGACCTCGAACGGGTCGGCGACCAGGTCGGCGGCCTTCTGGCCGACCGCGGAGACCGGATCGTCGGGATCGTGGGCGGACTTCGCGACCGACAAGGCGAACCGGACGTTCTTGGCGAACTCGGCCTGGATCAGGCCCTCGTCGTCGGGGAAGGTGAAGACGCTGACGCAGTCCTCGGGCAGCCACTGGTCTCCTGGATCGACGGCCGACGCGGTCTGGCAGGTCGACATCTCCGGCGTGAAGGCGAGCGTGCCGTACTTGTTCGTCGCGTGTCCGTCGGTCTCGCCATTGGTGGTGTAGAGCTCGGCGGAGATGTCCGGGTCGTAGCCGGGCACCGCGGGATTCGCGTCGTCGCCGGCCATCGCCGCGGAGATCACGTCGTCCGGCGAGGGAGTGCTCACCTGCCAGCCGACGCCGTACAGGATGAGCTCCGCGGCCGAGTGGTAGTTGATCATCTCGGTGAAGCGGATCTGCCGGAACAGGCCGTCGAGAGCCTTGGTCTCCGGCTCGGAGTTCGGGCCGGTGCCGCGGTAGGTGTCGCTGTTCGGATCGGGGGACGAACCCTCGTTGTCGTAGCCCCACTTGGTCGCGAGGTTGCGGTTCAGGTCGACACCGTCGCCGGGGGCGATGGCGCCGTCACCGTTGTTGTCGCGCAGGTTCTTGCGCCACAGCCGGTCCCCGGTGAACGTGTAGTCGTAGCCGTCGGGGTTGGCCACCGGCAGGAACCACAGCTCGGTGGTGTCGAGCAGATTGGTGATCTCGGCGTTGCTGCCGTAGTTGTCGATCACCTGGTGCATCAGCCGGCGCACCATCTCTGGGGTGATCCACTCACGCGCGTGCTGGGCGCCCATGTAGAGCACCGACGTACGCGTGCCGTCCTTGAGTTGGCGGGCGTTCTTGGTCACCTTGACGGCGAGCATCGGCTTGCCCTGGACCGTCGTACCGATCCGGACCAGCTTGACCAGATCCGGATGCGCGGCCGCGGTCGTGCCCAGCTCCTCCGCGAGGCCGCCGGCCCCGCTGTACGGGCGGAACACCGTCGGGCCGGCCAGCGCGAGCCGGGCGGCCTCGTCGGAGGCGTCGCGGCCCTTCACCTTCTTGACCTTCAGGTCGACGCCGTCGGAACGGAGTTTGTCGGCCTGCCGGTCGGTGATGACGACCTCGACCTTGGACTTGCCGCTGGCCGCCTTCTCGCCGGTGATCACCTCGTCGCGGTCCACGCCGATGTCCGCGAGCTTCTGCAGCTGTTGCGCGTCCAGTTCGCCGACGTAGACCTCCAGGCCGTCACCCCCTTGCCCTGGTGCGGCGGTCGCCGCCGGTCCCGCGGCCAGTGCCCCCGCCACGACGGCCAGTACAGCGATGAGAACAGGAGATCTACGCATGTCGCCCCTCCCCGGTCGACGGTGCATACTGTCGAAGCGTCCTGTGACCCAGGTCACAAGTCAACAGCTCGCGACCAGGTTGATGCGTGCCGAGTGTGGCCGGTCACACGGCGTGCTGGATCTCACCCGGCTGGTCATACCAGTGCGGGTGTGGTTCGGCCTACCGTTGGGGGATGAGTCATCGGAGTGAGTCGGGGTTCGAGTTCGCGCCGGTGTACGGGGCCGAGGCACTGGACGGGTTCGAGCCGGACGAGAAGCTGGGTGCGCCGGGGGAGTTCCCGTTCACCCGCGGCGTGTACCCGACGATGTACACCCAGCGGCCGTGGACCATGCGCCAGTACGCCGGATTCGGTACGGCGGCGGAGTCGAACCAGCGGTACCACCAGCTGATCGACCACGGCACCATGGGCCTGTCGGTCGCGTTCGACCTGCCCACCCAGATGGGGTACGACTCCGACGCGCCGATCGCGCACGGCGAGGTCGGCAAGGTCGGAGTGGCGATCGACTCGATCGACGACATGCGGGTGCTGTTCGACAAGATCCCGCTGGACCAGGTGTCCACCTCGATGACGATCAACGCGCCGGGCTCGGTGCTGTTGCTGCTGTACCAACTGGTGGCCGAGGAGCAGGGGGTCGCCGGTGACAAGCTCACCGGGACGATCCAGAACGACGTACTCAAGGAGTACATCGCCCGCGGCACCTACATCTATCCGCCGAAGGAGTCGCTGCGGCTGATCAGCGACATCTTCGCGTACTGCCAGGCGGAATTGCCGCGCTGGAACACGATCTCGATCTCCGGCTACCACATGGCCGAGGCCGGGGCGACGCCCGCGCAGGAGATCGCGTTCACGCTGGCGAACGGGATCGAGTACGTCCGGGCCGCGGTCGCGGCCGGGCTCGACGTGGACAAGTTCGCGCCGCGGCTGTCGTTCTTCTTCGTCGCTCGTACGACGCTGCTGGAAGAGGTGGCGAAGTTCCGGGCGGCGCGGCGGATCTGGGCGCGGGTGATGCGGGACTCCTTCGGTGCCAAGAATCCTAAGTCGCTGATGCTGCGGTTCCACACGCAGACGGCCGGCGTGCAGTTGACGGCGCAGCAGCCGGAGGTCAATCTCGTCCGCGTTGCGATCCAGGGGCTGGCCGCCGTGCTGGGTGGGACGCAGTCGCTGCACACGAACTCGTACGACGAGGCGATCGCGCTCCCCACCGAGAAGGCCGCCCGCCTGGCCCTCCGCACGCAACAGGTCCTCGCCTACGAGACCGACATCACCGCGACCGTCGACCCCTTCGCGGGTTCATATGTGGTCGAGTCCCTCACCGACGAGGTCGAAGCCGCCGCGGTCGAGCTGATGGACCAGGTCGAGGAGTACGGCGGTGCCGTCGCCGCGATCGAGAAGGGCTTCCAGAAACAAGAGATCGAGCGGTCCGCCTACCGCATCGCTCAGGAAATCGATGCGGCCGAGCGGGTCGTCGTCGGCATGAACAAGTTCAAGATCTCCGCCGAAGAACCCTACGAGCCCCTCCGCGTAGACCCCGCCATCGAAGCCCAGCAAGTAGACCGCCTCACGACTCTCCGAGCCGCCCGAGACCAGGCCGCCGTAAACGAAGCCCTAGCCGCCCTGAAGAAGGCCGCGGAGGGCACCGACAACTGCCTCTACTCCATGAAACAAGCCCTAAAAGCCCGAGCCACCGTAGGCGAAGTCTCCAACACCCTCCGCGAAGTCTGGGGCAACTACATCCCCGCCGACACCTTTTGAAAAGGACACCGCTGCGCGGCGGCTGCCCCGTTGCCGCCTTCGGCCCGTTGCGCGGAGCCGTCGTCGGTCCGAGGTGGGCGGCGCCAGGTGCTGTGGTGCGCAAGTGAAGCCAAGCCTCGCGCGGCGGCTGTCTGGGGCATCTACATGCCCGCCGACACCTGATCAGACAACAGCAAGATCCAGGTGGATGTCTGCCTCGGCTGCGAGTGCGGTGAGGTCGGCGGGGTCGGAGGTGAGGACGAGATCGCCGTCGCGCGCCAGCAGGATCACTGCTGCGTCGATCACATCTCGCCCGCCGGTGAGCTTCAGCAGTACGCCGGCCTTCCGGCCGAGGTTGGCGTCCAGCGGCTCGACCTCGACGCCGTCGAGCAGTTGAGCTATCGGTGCCTGACGACCGGAACCTCCGCGCCAGACCTGACCGACGACACCGCCGTGGGTCACCGGCGTACGGCCGGCCAACAGTTCGGCTTTGAGGAGAGCCATGAGTGTCCGGTCGCGACGCTCACCTGCGACGAACGCGCCCGCGTCGAGGATCAGCGTCATGCGGCGCCGTGCGAACGCTTGCCCCGGACAACGATCGCCGCCGCTCGGGTCGAGCGCACGGCCTCCGCCATTTCCTCTTCGCCGATCGCCCCGTGCTCGGATTCGTAGGCAGCCAGGAAGCGGTCGAGTCCTTGGAGCCTCCGCTCGTGATCCATCTGCCGGTGCAAAGCCTCGTTCACCCAGGCGCTCACACTGCCGACCCGCCCCGAAGAGACCGCAACCCGCGCGGCCTCCACGACCTCATGGTCGACCGTCACCGAGAGCTTGTCTTTCTCTGTCACACCATCATCCTACTCTGATCCCACCAGCATCCGCAGCAGCTGTTCGTGGCGTCAGCCTGCCTGAGCAGGTGGTCCCGGGCAACCACACGTGCGACCTCCTGTGGACAAGTTCGGAACGGTCCGATGCGGGTCCTCCTCGGGCTGAGCCCTACGGCAGCCTTGCCGGCTTGTCGGTGGCCGCTGGTAGAGCTGGTGTCCGCCGTCCAGCGAACCGGAGGAGGCTGTGATGCAGAAGCGACCGCGTGTGGTGGTCAGCGTGGGGGCCAGTGTCGACGGGAAGGTCGCGCTCGCCCGAGATGCGCTCTTGATGCATCAGCCAAGTTCGGATCTGTGGGCTCAGATGACACCGCGCGCCGCCGATTCGGTCGCGATCGACGTCATCGAGGTGGTCAGGCAGCAGTACGGCTGCAACGCCATCCTGGAGGGCAGCGGCAGCCTCGTGTCCGAGGACGAGATTCCGGAGGAACTGCCCGCCGTCAACGGTGACACGGCCGGGCTCTACCAACACTTCCTTCCACCTGACATCACCGGACTACCATCGCCACCGCGCATGTGGTTCACCGTCGTCGACAGCCGCGGAAGAGTGCGCTGGACCGAGAACCATGAGGACTGGGACGCGCTGGTCCTGGTGGCGCGGTCGACCCCGGCGGACTATCTCGGCTATCTCCGCCGGGAACGCATCTGCTATCTCGTCGTCGGCGACGAGCGGGTCGACCTGGCGCAGGGGCTGGCCGCGATGGGCACCGAGCTCGGCATCAGCTGCGTCCTGTCGGCCGCCGGTGGCGGCCTCAACGGTGCGTTGCTGCGGGCAGGTCTGATCGACGAGCTGCACCTCACGCTGGCGCCAGCTCTGATCGGCGGCCTCGGAACGCCGTCGGTCATGGACGGGCCACCTCTTGCCGTAGGCGAGTCCCCGACCCGACTGCAGTTGCTCTCGGCGCACACAGACACCGGCGGCACCGTTCGCCTCCACTACGCCGTAACGCACAGCTGACCTCTTCTCCGACAGCGTTTTGAGTCTTTGACTCTCTGGCTGGCTGCTGGATCTGCGCACCCCGCCGAAGGCGGCAACAAGGCGGTCGCCGCGGAGTGGTGTCCTTTCGCCGGGCGGTGTGTTTCAGTCCAGGAGGGCGGTTGAGGTGAGGATTGTGGTGCCTAGGGGGATGGATTCCTCGGAGGGGTCGAAGCCGGGGGTGTGGAGGTCTGCGGCGGTGTCCTGGCTGGGTGGGCGGACTCCTAGGCGGGCCATGGCGCCGGGGACGTGTTCCAGGTACCAGGCGAAGTCTTCGCCGCCGAGGGACTGGTCGGTGGGGGCGATGGCGCCGGCGCCGAGGGTCTGGTGGACGGCGTTGTGGAGTACGTCGATCGCGGCGGCGTCGTTCATCACCGGGGGGACGCCGTGGGTGACCTCGGTGTCGACCTCGAGGCCGTACGGCGCGACGAGCTGAGACGCCAGCGTGGGGATGAGTTCCGCGGCCAGGCGCCACGCGCTGACGTCGAGGCAGCGCAGTGTGCCTTCCGCCTCGCCGCGGGCGGGGATCGCGTTGGCGGCGGAGCCTGACGTGATGCGGCCCCAGACCAGCGACATGCCAGCCCGCGGGTCGACCCGCCGGGACAGGGCGGCGGGGAGCTCGGCGACGAGATTGGCGAGCGCGTAGACGAGGTCGCCGGTCAGGTGCGGGCGGGACGTGTGACCGCCCGGCCCGGTCAGCCGGACCAGGATCCGGTCGGCGGCCGCGGTCAGCGCGCCGGTGCGCAGGCCGACCTGGCCGACCTGCAGCCGCGGGTCACAGTGCAGCCCATAAATACGGCGGACCCCGTCGAGTCCGCCGGCCGCGATGACGCCAAGGGCTCCGCCCGGCATCACCTCCTCCGCCGGCTGGAAGATCAGCCGCACCCGCCGGTCCAGCTGCCCGTCGCGCGCCATCCCCGCCAGCACGAGCCCCGCGCCGAGCAGAGCCGAGGTGTGCACGTCGTGACCGCAAGCGTGCGCGACTCCGTCGATGGTCGACCGCCATGGCGCCTCGACCGCGTCCGGTACGGGCAGTGCGTCGATGTCGGCCCGCAGCGCGACACACGTGTCGCCGGAGCCGATGTCACAGATGAGTCCGGTCCCGGTCGGCAACACCCGCGGTGACAGCCCGGCCTCGACCAGTCTCCGCTCGAGGGCTTCCGTCGTACGGACCTCGTGCCAGCCGAGCTCCGGATGGGCGTGCAGGTCGCGTCGTACCTCGACCGTCTCCTCGCGTACCGCCTCGACCCGCGCCAGGACGTCCGCGACCAGCAACTGATGACTCATCCGGCGATTGTTTCATCCCGCAACCACCTCCGAGCACGGTGCACCCCGCCGGTCACCCAGTGTGATGATCACAGACTGTAAATGAAACCACGGAGCGTGCTGACAGTGACCCCCGTGGTGCGGGGCGTGACCACACAGGAGGAGTTGTCGAAATGTGACGAAAGTGCCGGTCACTTTCCGGTATCGAGGCCCTCTTGACGTTCAAAGAAGGACGGACCGCGCCCTATAGTCTGCGGATGCGGCACGTGGGGGCAGGCGTGCCGGGCAGACAATGTGGTCGACGAAGGAGACGTCCGGTGAAGAAGTACGTGCGGGGAACTGCGATCGTGGGCGTACTGACGCTCGCCGTCGCTGCTTGTGGCAGTAAGCCGACCGAGGAGAACGCAGGCGGCAGCGCCAACAAGGACTTCAAGGCCTGCATGGTCTCCGACTCCGGAGGCTTCGACGACAAGTCGTTCAACCAGACCTCGTACAAGGGTCTGCAGGACGCCGTCAAGGAGAAGGGCCTGACCGAGGTCAAGGCGGAGTCGAAATCCGACAACGACTACCCGACGAACATGACCGCGATGGTCAACGCCAAGTGCAACGTCATCGTCGCCGTCGGCTTCAAGCTCGAGGACGCCACCGAGGCGGCCGCCAAGGCGAACCCGGACATCAAGTTCGCGATCGTCGACTCGGCCCCGGCCCCGGGCAAGGAGCTCCCGAACCTGAAGCCGCTGCTGTTCAACACCGCGCAGTCCAGCTTCCAGGCCGGTTACCTGGCCGCGGCGATGAGCCAGTCCGGCAAGGTCGGTACGTTCGGCGGCATCAAGATCCCGACCGTGACGATCTTCATGGACGGCTTCGCCGAGGGCGTGAAGTACTACAACACGCAGAAGGGCAAGAACGTCCAGGTGCTCGGCTGGGATGACGCCAAGCAGACTGGTCTGTTCACGAACGACTTCGAGGACAAGGCCAAGGGCCAGACGAACGCGCAGAACCTGATCACCCAGGGCGCCGACGTCCTCTTCCCGGTGGCCGGCCCGGCCGGTCTGGGCGGTCTGCAGGCGGCCAAGGCCAGCAACGGCAAGGTCAACGCGATCTGGGTCGACACCGACGGCTGCGTGAGCGCGGCGGAGTACTGCCCGGTGCTGATGTCGAGTGTGCAGAAGGGGATGGACGTCGCCGTCAAGGACGCGATCGTCTCCGTCGTCGACAACAAGTTCGACAACACCCAGTTCACCGGCACGCTGGACAACGGCGGTACGTCGCTGGCCCCGTTCCACGACTTCGACAGCAAGGTCTCGGCCGACACGAAGAAGGAGCTGGATCAGATCAAGGCCGACATCATCAGCGGCAAGATCAAGGTCCAGTCGAAGGCACAGCCGACGGCGTCCTGAGTCACGGCGACATCGCGTAGTACGGTGCGAGCCAGGAAGGCAGACCTACAGGTCGCGCCTTCCTGGCTCTCCGTCTGAGAGGGAAGGCTGCCCGCATGCATCTCGAGCTGTCCGGCCTGACCAAGAGCTTCGGCTCGCTGGTCGCCAACGACCACATCGACCTGGTGATCGAGCCGGGTGAGATCCATTGCCTGCTCGGTGAGAACGGGGCCGGCAAGAGCACGCTGATGAACATGCTCTACGGGCTGCTGCAGCCCGACTCCGGTGAGATCGTGATCGACGGCGAGAAGGTGCGGATCACCTCGCCGAGCGACGCGATCAAGCACGGCATCGGCATGGTCCATCAGCACTTCATGCTGGTCCCGGTGTTCACCGTGGCCGAGAACATCATGCTCGGCCGGGAGAACACCCACCCCGGCGGCGTGCTGGACCGCAAGAAGGCGCACGCCCTGGTCACCGAGATGTCCGACCGGTACGGCTTCGAGGTCGACCCCGAGGCGCTGGTGGAGAACATCCCGGTCGGTGTGCAGCAGCGGGTGGAGATCATCAAGGCGCTCACCAACGACGCCAGCGTGCTGATCCTGGACGAGCCGACCGCGGTGCTCACCCCGGCCGAGATCGACGAGCTGATCGGCGTGATGCGTCAGCTCAAGGAGAGCGGCACGTCGATCGTCTTCATCACCCACAAGCTCAAAGAGGTCAAGGCGATCGCGGACAAGATCACCGTGATCCGGCGCGGCAAGGTGGTCGGCGACGCCGCGCCCACGGCCAGCGAGGAAGAGCTCGCCGAGCTGATGGTCGGCCGCGCGGTCGACCTGGTCGTCGACAAGGAACCGGCCCAGCCGAAGGACGTCGTCCTGCGGGTCGAGGGCCTGACGGTGATCGACGAGCGTGGTTTCACCGCCGTCGACAACGTGGACCTGGAGGTCCGGGCCGGCGAGATCCTCGCGGTGGCCGGTGTCCAGGGCAACGGTCAGACCGAGCTCGCCGAGGCACTGCTCGGGCTGACGCCGATCGCGGCCGGCAAGATCTCGCTCGACGGCAACGACCTGACCGGTACGTCGACGCGGCACCGGCTGGACGCCGGCATCGGGTACGTCCCGGAGGACCGCGCCCACGACGGCTTCGTCAGCTCGTTCACGGTCGCCGAGAACCTGATCCTGGACCTGTTCCGGCGGGCGCCGTTCGGCAACCGGCTGGCGCTGCGGACCGACGAGATCGAGAAGAACGCGACCGCCCGGGTGGAGGAGTTCGACATCCGCACCCAGAGCATCGACCTGCCGGTGTCGTCGCTGTCCGGCGGCAACCAGCAGAAGGTGGTGCTGGCCCGTGAGCTGTCCCGGCCGCTGAAGCTGCTGGTCGCCTCGCAGCCGACCCGCGGTGTCGACGTCGGCTCGATCGAGTTCCTGCACAGCCGCATCGTCAAGGAGCGCGACAACGGCACCGCGGTGCTGATCGTGTCCACCGAACTGGACGAGATCGCGGCCCTGACCGACCGGGTCGCGGTGATGTACCGCGGCAAGGTGGTCGGCGTCGTACCGGCCGACACCCCGCGCGACGAACTGGGCCTGATGATGGCCGGCGCCTCCAAGTCCGAGGCGCACGACGTCGCGATCGAGAACCCGACCACGTTGGGAACCATCTAGATGAGCACAGAAACTCCGGTCGAGCCGGCGCCGGCGGCGCCCGCTCCGGCCAAGGAACCGCGGGGGGCCGGCCTGCCGTCGTGGGTGGTCCAGGGCCTGGTCACGCTGAGCGCGATCGTGCTGGCCCTGGTGGTCGGCGCGATCCTGATCATCATCAGCGACGAGCAGGTGAAGACCGCCATGGGGTACTTCGGCGCCGCGCCGATGGACACCATCTCGGCCGCCGCGAGTGCCGTCGGTGAGGCCTACAAGGCGCTCGCCCTCGGCGCGTTCGGCTCGGTCACCGCGATCACCGAATCGTTGACCCAGGCAACTCCACTGATCTGCGGCGGCCTCGCGGTCTCGCTCGCCTTCCGCACCGGGCTGTTCAACATCGGTGCCCAGGGCCAGCTGATCATGGGCGCCATCCTCGCCGCGTACGTCGGGTTCGCCTGGCCCATGCCGCCGGTGATCCACCTCCTGGTCGCGATCCTCGCCGGCCTGATCGGTGGTGCGATCTGGGGCGGCGTCGTCGGCCTGCTGAAGGCCCGGACCGGCGCGCACGAGGTGATCGTCACGATCATGCTCAACTACGTCGCCATCTACCTGCTGGCGTGGTTGCTCACGACCACGACCTTCCGGCGGCCCGGGCGGACCGACCCGATCTCGCCGGTCGTCGACTCGAACGCGCAGTACCCGCAGTTCGGCGACACCCGGCTGCACGGGGGCTTCATCCTCTCCTTGCTCGCCGCGGTCTTCGTCTGGTGGCTGCTGAACCGGTCCACGATCGGCTTCGAGCTGCGCGCCGTCGGTGCGAACGCCGATGCCTCGCGGACCGCGGGGATGTCGGTCGGCCGCGCGTACATCATCGCGATGGTCGTGGCCGGTGCGCTCGCCGGTCTGGCCGGCACCCAGCAGGTGCTCGGCACCGACCTGCCACTGACCGACGGCGTCGCCGCCTCGGTCGGGTTCGACGCGATCACGGTCGCGCTGCTCGGCCGCGGTACGCCGCTCGGCACGGTGCTGGCCGGATTGCTGTTCGGCGCGCTGAACGCGGGCGGTCTGCAGATGCAGCTGATCACCCAGACGCCGTTGACCCTGACGACCGTCCTGCAGGCCGTGATCGTGCTGTTCGTCGCGGCTCCGGCGCTGGTGCGCTCGATCTTCCGGTTCCTGCCGAAGGAACGTGGAACAGGCCCGGTCCTCGCGAAAGGCTGGAACGGATGAGCGAGACGACTGCGGACACCGTTCGGGTGCCGGCGCCGGCGGCGATCGAGGCTCCGGCCGACCGGTCCCGGCGGTTGCGGGTCGGCGGTGTGATGCTGGTGTTCGCCCTGATCGGCCTCGGCCTGGCGATCTTCACCAAGGGTGGCAAGGCGACGTTCCAGCTGGTCTCGGGCGACCTGCAGAACAACCTGCTCGGCGTCCCCGCGCAGTTCACCGCGCTGGTTCTCGGGATCTTCGGTGTGATCGCCGCGGGGGCGTACCTGCTGCGCCGCGTCCCGCAGTCGTACTCCGGCTACCTGGCCGCCCTGCTCGGGATCTGCTTCATCGGCTCCTTCCTGTGCTGGGCGGCCGCGGGCAAGACCTTCCCGCTGGCCAACCAGTTCCAGGGCACGCTGAACTTCGCCACCCCGCTGATCCTCGGCGCGCTCTCCGGCGTGCTGTGCGAGCGCTCCGGTGTCATCAACATCGCGATCGAGGGCCAGTTCCTGGTCGGCGCGTTCACCGCGGCAGTAGTCGCCAGTACGACGGGGAGCGCGACAGCAGCCCTGATCGCGGCCGCGGTCACCGGGGTCCTGATGGCGGCGCTGCTCGCGGTGTTCTCGATCAAGTACCTGGTCAACCAGGTCGTCCTCGGTGTCGTCCTGGTGGTCTTCGCGACCGGTATCACCGGCTTCCTGTTCGACCAGTTCCTGCAAAGTGACGCGGAGAGGCTGAACACTCCGACCGTGCTGTCGGCGGTGAAGATCCCGCTGCTGGGCGACATTCCGTTCATCGGACCGATCCTGTTCAACCAGACGATCCTGGTCTACCTGACCTACGTCGCGGTCGCGGTCGTCACCTTCGTGCTGTTCCAGACCCGGTGGGGCCTGCGGGTCCGCGCCGTCGGCGAGCACCCGAAGGCGGCCGACACGGTCGGCATCAGGGTCAAGCGGGTGCGGTACTCCGCGGTCCTGTGGGGCGGCGTGCTGGCCGGCCTCGGCGGCGCCTTCTTCACGGTCGGGTACGCCGGTTCGTTCAGCAAGGAGATGACCGCCGGCAACGGGTTCATCGCGCTGGCCGCGCTGATCATGGGCCGCTGGCACCCGATCGGCGCGATGGTCGCCGCGCTGTTCTTCGGTTTCGCCACCCAGTTGCAGTCGCAGCTGCAGATCATCCAGACCCCGATCCCGGGCGAGTTGCTGCTGATGGCGCCGTACCTCGCGACGATCATCGCGGTCGCCGGCCTGGTCGGCCGGGTCAGAGCCCCGAAGGCCGATGGTGAGCCCTACGTCACCGAATGAGATCGACTGGAAGGCGTTGCGCGCCGTCGCCCTCGAGGTGATGGGCCGCGCCTACGCGCCGTACTCCGGGTTCGCGGTCGGGGCCGCGGCGGTGGTCGACGACGGCCGGATCGTTGCCGGGTGCAACGTGGAGAACGCGTCGTACGGGTTGACGCTGTGTGCGGAATGCGGATTGGTGTCCGAGCTGCACCGATCCGGCGGTGGGCGGCTGGTCGCGTTCAGCTGTGTGGATCGGCACGGTGATCTGCTGACGCCGTGCGGGCGCTGCCGGCAGTTGCTGCACGAGAACGGCGGGCCCGGCCTGCTGCTCGAGACGCCGACCGGACCCCGGCCGCTGCGTGAGTTGTTGCCCGACGCGTTCGGGCCGGACGATCTGGAGAACTGATGAGCTTCGACGCCGTCGACGTGATCCGCACCAAGCGGGACCAGGGTGAGCTGAGCGACGGCCAGATCGACTGGGTCATCGACGCCTACACCAAGGGCGACGTCGCGGACGAGCAGATGTCGGCACTGGCGATGGCGATCCTGCTGAACGGGATGAACCGCCGCGAGATCGCCCGCTGGACCGCGGCGATGATCGCGTCCGGCGAGCGGATGGACTTCGGCAAGCTGTCCCGGCCGACCGCGGACAAGCACTCGACCGGCGGTGTCGGCGACAAGATCACGTTGCCGTTGGCCCCTTTGGTGGCCGCCTGCGGGGTCGCCGTACCGCAGCTGTCCGGTCGCGGTCTCGGTCACACCGGCGGCACGCTGGACAAGCTGGAGTCGATCCCGGGCTGGCGGGCGGCGCTCTCGAACGACGAGCTGATGCGCCAGCTGGACGAGGTCGGGGCGGTGATCTGCGCGGCCGGTGACGGGCTCGCGCCGGCCGACAAGAAGCTCTACGCGCTCCGGGACGTGACCGGCACGGTCGAGGCGATCCCGCTGATCGCCAGCTCGATCATGAGCAAGAAGATCGCCGAGGGAACCGGCGCGCTGGTGCTGGACGTGAAGGTCGGCTCCGGCGCGTTCATGAAGGACCTGGCCGACGCCCGCGAGCTCGCCGAGACCATGGTTGCGCTGGGCACCGACGGCGGCGTGAAGACGGTTGCCCTGCTCACCGATATGTCCGTCCCGCTCGGCCTGACCGCCGGGAACGCGCTGGAGGTTCGCGAGTCCGTCGAGGTGCTGGCCGGCGGCGGTCCCGCCGACGTGGTCGAGCTGACCGTTGCCCTGGCCACCGAGATGCTCGCCGCGGCGGGTGTCACCGATGTGGATCCGGCCGAGAAACTCCGCGACGGTACGGCGATGGACGTCTGGCGCACGATGATCGCAGCCCAGGGCGGAGACCCGGCCGCCGAACTCCCGGTCGCTCCCGAGCAACACGTCGTCCCCGCGCCCGCGTCCGGGGTGCTGTCGAAACTGGACGCACTCGCCGTCGGTGTGGCCGCGTGGCGCCTCGGTGCCGGCCGGGCTCGCAAGGAGGACCCGGTGTCTGCCGTCGCCGGTGTGGAGCTGCACGCGAAGCCGGGCGACCAGGTTTCCGAGGGGCAGCCGCTTCTCACTCTGCACACCGATGACCCTGCCCGCATCGAGCGAGCTCTGGAGTCACTGACGGACGCGGTGGGCGTCTCGACGTCGTACCAGCCAGGACCGTTGGTGATCGACCGCGTCGGCTGAGGTCAGCTGGAGGTGGCGGTGAGGCGGGCTCGTTGCTGCTTGGCCAGGTTGGTGAGCAGGTGGGTGTCGGGCTCGAGGTTGGTGCCGAGGGCGCCGGTCTCGCGGACGCTGAGCTCGGCGACCAGGGCGCCGACGACGAAGCTGACCTCGGCGACGGCCACGTTCTGGCCCGCGCCGCCGTCGTACTGGACCTGGGCGTCGCTGAGCGCGCCCGGTACGCCGAAGGACCGCTCATGGGTGTCCTGGCCCCAGAAGCCTTGCTGCAGGTTCCTGGCCTTGGCCACGGAGCCGGTCTTGAACAGCTGGAGCGTGAAGCGCTTCTTCTTGTCCGGGCTGAGCCGGGTCACGCGGTAGCCCTCGACGAAGCTCGCGTTCAGCAGCAGCGCCCGGTCGATCGCGGGCTCGGCGGACCAGCTGTTCAGGAAGGCGGTGGCGGTGAACGGTCCCGTGGTGTTCTGTGTGTCGTCGACGTAGCCGCGAGGGAGCACGGCCAGGCCGGCCAGTGTGCCCTTCGGCGACACCTTGTCCGCCGAACCCGCCAGCGCCGACTTCTTCGCGGCGGGCGTCTGCAGGGTGCCGGCCGAGGTGCCGGTGTGGTTCCCGCAGGAGGTCACGCCGAGCAACAGCAGGCTCACTACAGCGGCAACGCCTGGCGCAGTCCGCGTCACGGTTCTTCTCCGTCCGGCCACTCGCCCCCGAGAGCGCAGATGGCTCCGGACCAGATGTCATCAGAGAAAAGTTAACACCAAGCTAACTATCCCGAGCGTGCCTGCGTGAGAAGGGTCTCGATGCGGCGGCGAGCGGCCTTGGGGTGCAGGGGTTCGCAGCCGGCTTCGACGCAGCGGCGGACCACCTGGGGATCGTCACGGAGCAGCAGCAAGCCGCGGCGGAGCAGCGTCAGCGGGGGTTTGCGACGCTCACGCAGGTCACGCTGGAAACGCCGGACGAACGTGACGAGGCGGTGGTGCCGGACGCAGATCGCGGCAGCGAGCAGGCCGCGATCACGAAGCGCACCGGTGATCTGGTCGGCGAAGATGCCCTCGGCAACGATCAGGGGAGAGTGCCCGGTGGTGACCGGCCGGTGACCGACGGTGCCGTCGGCGGCGATGTCGTAGACGGGCAGCTCCGCGGCACCCGTCGTACACAGCTGCTCCAGTGCCGCGACCGCCCGGTCGCCGTCCCACGAGCGGGGATCGTCCCAGTCCACGATCCCGAGCGGCGACCGCGGCATCGCCTCGTCGTCGCCGTCGCGGTAGAAGTCGTCCAACCGGACCACGGGCAGGGCCACCAGCTCGGCCAGCCGGGACTTCCCCGCACCCGACGGCCCGGCCAGCAACACCACCCGTGAACTCACCGGAGCATTCTGACACTCGCCCCGGCTACTGGTGGTACGGCGCCGACAGCAGGGGCCGGGTGTTGGTCAGGACCTGCTCGTACAGCGCCCGGACCTGGGCTGCCTGCGCGTCCGTCATGACCGAGGGCTCGGGCTTGCCGACCGGGACCTGCCAGGTCGGCGGGGTGTCCGCGCCGGAGAGTGCCCAGGCGGCCTGGCGGGCGGCCCCGAGCGCGACGTACTCGGCCGGCTCGGGGAGCGTGACCTCGGCGCCCAGCAGGGCCGGAGCGAGCGCCTGGACGGCGCGTGAGCGGGCTGCGCCGCCGAGCAGGAGGACCCGCTGGACGGGCAGGCCTTGCGCGCGGAGCGCGTCGACCGCGTCGGCGAGACCGCAGAGCAAACCTTCGACGGCAGCGCGGGCCATCGTCGCGGGCTGCATCGTGGCACGGGTGAGGCCGTAGATCAGGCCGGTCGAATGGGGCAGGTCGGGTGTGCGCTCACCGTCGAGGTAGGGCAGCAGGACCAGCCCGTTGCTCCCGGTGGAGGCCAGGGCGGCGTCGTTGAACGCATCGAGGTCGAGGCCGAGAAGCTCCGCGGTGGCGGACAGCACCCGGGCGGCGTTCAGGGTGCAGACCAGCGGCAGGTACTCGCCGGTGGCGTCGGCGAAGCCGGCCACCAGGCCGCTCGGGTCGGCGGTCGGGTGCGCCGACCGGGCGAACGCCGTACCACTCGTACCGAGGGAGACGGCCACGTCACCCGGCTGCAGATCAAGGCCGAGCGCGGCCGCCGCGTTGTCTCCGGTGCCCGCCGCGATGGCCGCGCCGAACGCGGTCTGCCCGACGACCTCGGCCGGTCCGGCGACGCGCGGCAGGGCGAGCTGCCGGCCGAAGGCGAGCTCGACCAGGTCCGGCCGGTAGCTGTTCGTGGCCGGCGACCACCAGCCGGTCCCGGACGCGTCGCCGCGGTCGGTGGTGATGCCCTCGATGCCGTGCCGATCGGCCGCCAGCCGCTGCGTCATCCAGTCGTGCGGCAGTACGACGGCCGCCGCGCGGGCAGCCGCCTCCTTGTCACGCACCCACCGCAACTTGGTCACGGTGAACGACGGCACCGGTACCGAACCGACCGCCTCGGCCCACGCGCCCGGGCCACCGAGCTCGTCGACGAGCTCGACCGTCGCGTCCGCCGAGCTGGTGTCGTTCCACAACACCGCCGGATGGACGACCTCGCCGGCCTCGTCCAGCAGGACCATGCCGTGCTGCTGGCCGCCGACCGAGATCGCCTCGACCCCGTCGAGCAGTCCGTCGGACGCGATCTCCCACGCCTTCCACCACTCGGCGGGGTCCACCTGGGTCCCGTCCGGGTGCGGCGCCCGGCCCTCCCGCAGTACGGCTCCGGTCTCGGCGTCGCACACAACGACCTTGGTCGCCTGGGTGGAGCAGTCCACACCGGCGACCAACCTCTGCTGAGTCATGGCTCCCAGACTAGAGGGCTTCGAGAGTGGCTCGGGCGCCGATCTCGTGGAGCGACTGGAGGGCGGCCTTGTACTGCGTGACGAACTGGTCGTCGGAGGCGAGGTCACCGAAGAGATCCGGGTCGGAGATGAAGACCAGCGGATCCTCCCGGTTGTGCTGGGCCCGCTCGACCAGCTTGTCGCGGAGACGGTCGACCACCTCGATCGGCTCACCCTGCTCGTCGACGGCTTCGGCGTACCGGGCCCAGGACGCGACGACCAGGACCGAGCGCTTGATCTCGCGTCCGGCCGCCAGTTGCTGGCGGACCACCGGCAGCAGCCACTTCGGGATCCGGTCCGAGCTCTCGGCGCACAGCCGCGCGAGGGTGTCGCGGACCTCCGGGTTCGCGAACCTCTCGATCAGCTGGTGCTTGTACCGGTCCAGGTCGACCCCGGGCACAGGCGGCAGCGTCGGCGCCCCTTCGTCGTCCATATAGCCGAGCAGGAAGTCGACGAACAGCTTGTCCTGGCACACCTCGTGCGCGTACCGGTAGCCGGCCAGGTACCCGAGGTAGCAGAGCGCCTGGTGGCTCGCGTTCAGCAGCCGCAGCTTCATCAGCTCGTACGGCTCGACGTCGCCGACGATCTGTACGCCGACATCCTCGTACGGCGGCCGATCGCCGCCGAAGTCGTCCTCCAGCACCCACTGCGTGAACGGCTCGCACACCACCGGCCAGCCGTCCTCGACGCCGAACCTCTCGGCCAGCGCGGACCGGTCGGTGTCCGTGGTCACCGGCGTGATCCGGTCGACCATGCAGTTCGGGAACCGCACCGCTTCGGCGATCCAGGAAGCCAGCGACGGATCCTTCAACCGGGCGAACGACGTCAGCATCTTCCGCGCGACGTGACCGTTGCCTGGGATGTTGTCGCAGGACATCACCGTGAACGGCGGAATCCCGGCCGCTCTCCGGCGGGCCAGCGCCTCGACGATGAACCCGAAGACACTGACCGGCACAGCGCCCGGTACGAGATCGGCGGTGAGCCCGGGATCGGAGGTGTCGAGCTCACCGGTCACCTGGTTCACGTTGTAGCCGCCCTCGGTGATCGTCAGCGACACGATCCGCGTGGCCGGGTCGACGAGCCGGTCCAGGACCGCGGACGGGTCGTCCGGCGCGAACAGGTAGCCGACGATCGACCCGATCACCCGCGGCTCGAGTGTCCCGTCCGGGTGCTTGATCACCAGTGTGTACAGGTGATCCTGCGCGTTCAGGACGTCGTACATCCGTTTGTCCTGCGGGAGCACACCGACGCCGACGATGCCCCAGTCCAGCGCCTTGCCGTCGGTCATCAGCCGGTCGAGGTACATCGCCTGGTGGGCCCGGTGGAAGCCGCCGACCCCGAAGTGCACGATGCCGGGTCGGACCGTCGTACGGTCGTAGGACGGGACATCCACCTCGTTGCTCAGGGCATCTAATGTGGTCAGGGAGAGCATTTGGGTCACTTTACCGCTCCGAGCGACAGTCCGCGGACGAGTTTGTCCTGGGCCGCGAAGCCTGCGATGAGGACCGGGAGTGATACGAGGGTTGCGGCCGCGCAGAGTTTGGCGAGGAAGAGGCCTTGGCTGGAGATGAATCCGACGAGGAAGATCGGGGAGGTTGCGGCGCGTACCGCGGTGAGGTTCACGGCGAACATGAACTCGTTCCAGCTGAAGATGAAGCAGATCAGGCTGGTGGCCGCGATGCCGGGCATGGTGATGGGGGCGATGATCGAGACCAGGGTGCGGGTGAAGCCGGCGCCGTCGACCTGGGCGGCCTCGAGGATCTCGAAGGGCACTTCGGCGAGGAAGGAGCGCATCATCCAGACCGCGATGGGCAGGTTCATCGAGGTGTAGAGGATGACGAGGGTGTAGATGTTGTCGAGCATCCCGAGGTATTTGACGATCAGGTAGATCGGCAGCAGCGCGGCGATGAGGGGCAGGAATTTGGTGGACAGGAAGAAGAACAGTACGTCGGTCCACTTCTCGATCGGCCTGATGGACAACGCGTAGGCCGCGGGCACGGCCAGGACCAGCACCAGCAGGGTGGAGACGATGCTGGCGGTGGCGGAGTTGATCAGGTACGGAGCGATGTCACGGTTGAAGAGGTCGGCGTAGTTGGAGAAGGTGATCGGGGCGAGCACGGACGGCGGGTTGGTGGCCGCGTCGGCCTCGTGGTGGAACGAGGTGAGCACCATCCAGGCCACGGGCAGGAAGAAGATCAACGTGACGATCCAGGTGCCCAGCGCCCACCAGGGAAACCCCGATCTGTTCGGTTCGGCCCGGCGGCGGTTGCGCCGGCTGGTCCTGGGGGTGCTGGTCTGGGGCTTGTCCACGACGGTGGTCATCGGGAGATCTCCTCCTTGAACAGCGACGAGATGGTGCGCAGGGCGAAGGTGGCCACGATGATCGTGGCGATGACCGTCACGACGCCGGCGGCGGCGGACTCGCCGTACTCGTACTTGCGGAACGTGGTCAGGTAGATCTCGTACGGCAGGTTGGTCGTGGCGGAACCGGGCCCACCCTGGGTGATGGTGTAGATGGCGTCGAACGTCTGCAGGACGTAGATCGAGCCGAGCAGGGCGGACAGCTCGATGTATTGCCGAAGGTGCGGCAGCGTGATGAAACGGAACGTCTGGAAGCTGCCGGCACGGTCGATCTTGGCGGCCTCGAGCACGTCGCCGGGTTGTGACTGGAGCCCGGCCAGCAGGATCAGCATCATGAACGGCGTCCACTGCCACACCAGCGCCGCGATCACCGAGGGCATCGGCCAGCGCGACACGTAGTCGATCGTCGGCCCCTGCTCGGCGCCGAAGAGTTGCCAGATCCAGTTGAGGACGCCGTTGAACAGGCCATAGTCGGGGTTGTACAACGCGTGCTTCCACAGCAGCGCCGCCGCCACCGGCATCACCAGGAACGGTGCGATCAGCAGGGTCCTGGCCAGCCCGCGTCCCGGGAACCGCTTGTCCAGCAGGATCGCGAGCCCGAGCCCGATCAGCACACTGATGACCACCACCGACGCGGTCAGGACGACGGTGTTGACGACCGCGTTCCGCAGCCTGGCATCGCTGAAGACGGTGGCATAGTTCTGCAGACCGGCGAACGATTGGTAGTTGCCCAGCCCCAGGAAGTTCTTCTCGCCGGGTTGCAGGATGTTCCAGTGCAGCGTCGAGATGGCGATCGTCAGCAGGAACGGGATCTGGGTGATGATGATGGTGAAGACCAGCGCGGGAAGCAGCGGACCCCTACGACGCCACTTGTCGCGCGCGGTGGGAGGCTGGGTCGTGGGCGGGGCGGTAGCCGCCGGTGATGCCAGAGCAGTCATGGTTCCTCCAGGTGCGAGACCCCACCGATGACGCAGGGTCCCGGGCTAGGGGCGGACCGGGTGGCGCGGTCCGCCCCGGGGCGGGTCTACTTCTGTTTGCCTGCCACGTCCTCGGCGAGCTTCTGACCCTTCGAGAGGGCTTGCTCGACCGTGCCTCGTCCGGCGATAGCCGCGGCGACGTCTTGGGTCACCTTGGTGCCGAGGTCCTGGAACTCCGGGATGTCGACGAACTGGATGCCGATCGTGGGCCGGGGCTGCACGCCGGGGTTGGTCGGATCGACCTCCTCGATCGACTTCAGCGTCATCTGTCCGAACGCGGCCGAGGCCTTCATGTACTCCGGGATCTCATACGTACTCGCCCGCTTCCCGGCCGGAACACGCGACCAGCCGAGCTTCTCGCCCGCGAGCTTCTCGTAACCCTTGCCTGAGGCCCACAGCATGAACTTCGCGGCGTCGTCAGCCTTCTTCGTGGTCTTCGGCATCACCCACGCCCAGGTCCACAGCCACCCCGACACCTTGGTCTTGTTCACGGGGGCGTAGACGTAGCCGACCTTGCCGGCGACCTTGCTCACGTTGGGGTCCTCGAGCGACCCGGCGGCCGACGTCGCGTCGTACCACATCGCGACCTTGCTCTGGCTCATCGCGTTCAGGCACTCGGTGAAGCCCGCCTGCGAGGCACCCGCCTCGCCATGGGCCTTGAGCAGGTTGACGTAGAAGTTGGTCGCCTCGGTGAACTCCGGGGAGTTCACCTGTGCCTGCCAGTCCTTGGTGAACCAGGTGCCACCGAAGGTGTTGACCACCGTGGTCAGCGCGGCGCCCAGCTCGCCCCACCCCGGCAGACCGCGCAGACAGATGCCCTTCATGCCCGGCGCCGCGCCGTCGACCTTCGCGGCCATGTCGGCGACCTGCTGCCAGGTCGGACGCTCGGGCATCGTGATGCCCTTGCTCGCGAAGATGTCCTTGCGGTACATCAGGAACGACGACTCTCCGTAGAACGGCAGACCGTAGAGCTTGCCGTCCTGACCGGACAGCGACTGCACCATCGGCTTGAGCAGATCCGCCTTGTCGAAACTGCTGTCGCCGTCGGCGTAGGAGCCGAGCTCGTGCAGCCAGTTGTTCTTCGCCCAGATCGGCACCTCGTAGGCGCCCACAGTGGCGATGTCGTACTGGCCGGCCCCCGTCGCAACATCCTGCGTCACCTTGTCACGCAGTTCGTTCTCGGGCAGCACGGTGTAGTTGACCTTGATGCCGGTGTCCTTGGTGAAACTGTCCGCGGTCAGCTTCTGGATGTCCACCATCTGCGGGTTGCCGACCATGAGGACGTTGATGGACTTGTCACCGCCACCGCCGCCACCGCTGCTATCGCCACCGCCACCGGCACCTGCGCAGCCGGCCAGCGCCAGCGCGGCAGCCACCGGCAGGGCCAGCGCGATCGTCCTCGACTTCGTGAACCTGCTGCGCATAGCTACCTCCACCTGATGTTGATCTCTCACGAAGGCCTCGCGCGTCTTCTCGGGCATGGTGCTCCGTCGCTCGTCCTCGCTCAGATGAGCATCACGCTGCTCATCCATGAGTCAACTGTCACCCGAGCGCGTTGTCAAGAGTCTGTGCAACACTAGGGCGGGGGCGTGCTCATATGAGCGGCCTGGACATCGTGGAGGCACCATGGAGCCCTTTGCGGGCGGACCGGCACAGCTCGTGCTGACGGCGTCGATCGCGCGGCGGTACTACGTCGACGGCCGGTCGAAGGTGGAGATCGCCGACGAGTTCCGGCTGAGCCGCTTCAAGGTGGCGCGATTGCTCGACCAGGCCCGCAGCAGCGGGCTGGTGCGGATCGAGATCAGCCATCCGGGCGCCATCGACCTCGACCTCTCCGCGCGCCTGCAGGAGTCCCTCGGTCTGCGGCGGGCGATCGTGGTGGACACTCCCGAAGAGGACGAGGCCGCGCTGCGCACCCAGCTCGGCAAGGCGGCCGCGGATCTGCTCTCCGAGATCGTCACGGCCGAGGACGTCCTCGGGCTCGCGTGGGCCCGGGCGGTCACGGCGATGACCGAGCAGTTGACCGCGCTGGCTCCCGTTCCCGTTGTGCAGTTGACGGGCGCGCTGACCCGGCCGGATGTCGAGGCGAACTCGGTCGAGCTCGTTCGGCACACGGCTCGCTTGTCCGGCGGACCGGCGTACCTGTTCTATGCGCCGTTGGTCGTGCCGGACGCGGCCACTGCGCGTGCCTTGCGTCAGCAGCCGGAGGTGGCCGAGGCGATCAGCCACTTCGACTCGGTGACGAAGGCCGTGGTCGGCCTCGGGTCGTGGGCGGCCGGTCAGTCCACGCTGTACGACGCGATGGACGAGAAGGCCTGTGATCAGCTGCTCAAGCGCGGAGTGGTCGCGGACATCTCCGGGGTGTTCGTGGACACGGCCGGCGAAGCGGTGCAGAGCCGGGTCACCGACCGGGTGATCGCGATCAACGCCGAGCAGATGGACAAGATCGACGAGGTGATCGCGATTCCGTACGGCCTGGCGAAGGTCGACGCGGTCCGGGCCGCGCTGCGCAGCGGCCTGGTGAACGGGATCGTTACCCACTCACCCCTGGCGAAGGCGCTCCTCGACGAGACACACTGACCGGCGATGCCCTCTCAGGTGGAGACCCCGCTGCTCGGCGGTACCGCGAACCGCGGGTTGGTCGTGCGGGTCGGCGATACAGTCCGCCGGCCGCTGCGCGCCAGTAGCACCGCCACCCACGCGCTGCTGCAGCATCTGGAACGGGTTGGATTCACCGGTGCGCCGACGTTCCTGGGCATCGATTCCCAGGGGCGCGAGGTGCTGTCGTATCTGCGCGGGGAGACGGTCACGGCGCCGTACCCGGCCTGGTCGATGACGGATGAGGCGCTCGACAGTGTCGCTGTGCTGCTGCGCTCGTACCACCAGGCGGTCGCGGACTTCACGCCGTCCGGGCTGGACTGGGCCGAGCCGGTGCCGTCGGCGTACGTGTCCGGCCTGATCAGCCACAACGATCCGAACCTCGACAACGTCGTCTTCCGGGACGGCGTCGCGATCGCGCTGATCGACTTCGACCTGGCCGGCCCGGGGTCGGTGCTGTGGGACGTCGCCACCGCGGTCCGCCTGTGGGCCCCACTTCGGCCCGACGCCGACATCGCCGACGTACGACGAGGCCGCACGGTGACCCGCCTCCGGCGTTTCGCGGACGCGTACGGCCTGACCGAATCCGACCGCCGCCGCCTGGTCGATGCGGCCGCCCACAACCACGTCTGGTGCATGGACTACGTCCGCCGCGGCGCCGAAACCGGCCACCCCTGGTTCCGCCTACGCTGGACCACCGGCGAAGCCGAACTCACCGACCGAACCAACCACTGGTTCAAGACCCAGGCGGATGCGCTTCGTCAGGCTCTGCTCTGACAGCCGCGATCTCCCGCTCCGCGTCGGCGACGCCGTCGTAGTACGACTCCTGCTGCCTGCGGATGAAGTGGGGGGTTGGCGTTACTCAGGCGCGCGGGCCTAGGGGGTCTTCGTCGGGTGGGGTGGGGGTGCGGCGGGTGGTGTTGGTGAGGGAGCGTTCGGGGAGCCAGAGGATGAAGGTGCTGCCGACGCCGAGTTCGGAGTGGAGGGCGACGGTTCCACCGTGGGACTCGGCGATCTGGCGGACGATGGCGAGACCGAGGCCGGCCCGCCGCTGACCCGTCGACGGGACGGTCGCGGGATGTTGCCGTTGGCCCGCGCGGAAGAAGCGGTCGAAGACCCGGTCGGCGTCGTCGGCCGCGATGCCCGGACCCTCGTCGCGGACCGCGATCCAGGCCCAGCCGTTGCGACTGCCGACGGCCAGGACCAGTTCGCTGCCACCGCGGGCCAGCCGGACCGCGTTCGAGAGCAGGTTGTCGACCGCGCGCCGCAGCGCCGACGCGTCCCCGGCCGCGGTCGGTCCGGGGGAGAGACGTCGTACGACGTGCAGCTCGCGATCGGCCGCGAGCAGTTCGTACTCCTCGGCCGCTTCGCCCGCGATCGCGGCCAGATCCACGTCCGCGTCGACGAAAGCCGGTGACGACCGCCGCGCCGAGGCGAGCAGATCCTCGACCAGCCGCGTCATCCGCTGGATCGCGCGGCTCACGATCGCGGTCGCCTGGGCGCGGTCCTCCGGTGGGGTGTCGTCATGCGCGAGTACGGCGTCGACGTTCGCCTGGATGACTGCCAGCGGGTTGCGCAGCTCGTGGGACGCGTCGTCGACGAGTTGGCGTTGCGCCACGAATGCGGATTCGAGCCGGCCGAGCATGTCGTCGACGGTGTCGGCCAGGTTCCGCAGTTCGTCCCGCGGTCCGTCCAGCGCGATCCGGCGGGACAGATCGGTCGCCGAGATCTCCTGGGCGGTCGCGGTGATCCGCCGTACCGGCCGGAGCGCCCGCCCCGACAACCACCAGCCAGTGCCGAGGCTGACCAGGAACAGACCGGCCATGCCCGCGGCCGAGTAGTTCCGCAGGCTCTGCAGGGTCTGGTAGTTCACCGCGGACTGGAGGCTGGAGATCTCGGCGGCCTGGATCACCTGGCCCTGCTTGAGATGGAGATTGCCCTGCGGATCCTTGTAGTACTTCTGGACCTCGATCTGGTTCAGCGGCTTCGGGTCGAGAATCTGCGACAGCGCGAGGTACACCCCGCCGAGCAGCAACGCCGAGAGCACGATCAGTACGGCGGAATACGTCACCGTGAGCCGGAACCGGATCGTCTGGGTCCACGGCGGCCGCTTGAGTTTCATGCGTCACCTCTGAGTCGGTAGCCGCGGCCGATGACGGTTTCCAGCACGGGTTCTTCGCCGTCCTGGGTGAGTTTGCGGCGCAGGGTGCCGACGGTCACCCGGACGCTCTGGGTGAACGGATCGGCGTTCTCGTCCCAGACGTGCTCGAGCAGTTCCTCGGCCGAGACGACGTGACCAGGCCGCGACATCAGATACCGCAGTACGCCGAACTCCTTCAACGTCAGCGGGAGCTCGCGACCGGATCGGGTGGCGAGGTGGCGGGACGAGTCCAGGACGAGGTCGCCGACGTGCAACTGCGTGCTGCCGTTGGTCACGTCGCGGCGGAGCAGCGCGCGGATCCGGGCGAGCAGCTCGACCAGTGCGAACGGCTTGGTCAGGTAGTCGTCCGCGCCTTCATCGAGCCCGCGGACCCGGTCGGCGAGGGAGGCACGGGCGGTCAGCATCAGCACCCGCAGCTCCCGGCCGGACGCCACCTCGATCTCGCCCCGCCGGACCGCGCGGCACAGGTCCAGGCCGTTGGTGTCCGGCAGCGTGATGTCCAGGATCGCCAGGTCGTACGCCGTGGTCGCGAGCTTCTCCATCGCCTCGGCCCCGGTCGTCGCCGCGTCGACGGCGTACCCGGCCCGGCCGAGTCCGGAGCGCAACGCGCTGACCAGGCCTTCCTCGTCCTCCACCACCAGTAGTCGCACGCAACCAAGGTAGCGAAGCGGCCCTCGTGATCCGGCCTGCTCTTTCGGCGGACTTTCGATCTGCTTTCCGGTCGTTTTCGCACCCACTTGATGAGCTGAGCACCAATCGATCGAAGGAGATCCGATGAAGAAGCTCATCCTCGGTACAGCAGTCGTCGTCGCAGCTCTCGGTGCCGGTGGGGTCGCCTACGCGGCCGGCAACGACCCGGCACCCGAACAGGGGTACGTCACCGTCGACGAGGACGCCACCACACCGTCGCCCCAGCAGCAGAACGGGACTCGGGAGGACTGCCCCGAGAAGAACGGCGGTCAGGGCCAGGGCACCCAGGGCGAGCAGCCGGCCCAGCCTGAGCAGAACCCGGCCGGGAACGCATGACAGCGGCAACGCTCGAACATGCGTTGTTCGAGGTGAAGAAGGTCGTTGTCGGCCAGGATCACCTGGTCGAGCGGATGCTGGTCGGTTTGCTCGCCCGCGGACACTGTCTGCTCGAAGGTGTGCCCGGTGTCGCGAAGACGCTCGCCGTACGGACGCTGGCGGAGGTGATCGGCGGGAAGTTCGCACGGCTGCAGTTCACGCCCGACCTGGTGCCCGGCGACATCACCGGCACCAGGATCTGGCGGCCGTCGGCCGAGGGGTTCGACACCGAGCTCGGCCCGATCTTCGCCAACCTGGTGCTCGCGGACGAGATCAACCGCGCACCCGCCAAGGTGCAGTCCGCCTTGCTGGAGGCGATGGCCGAGCACCAGGTCAGCATCGGCGGCACCACCTACCAGTTGCCCGAGCCCTTCCTCGTCCTCGCGACGCAGAACCCGATCGAGTCCGACGGCGTCTACGCGCTGCCCGAAGCGCAGCGGGATCGGTTCCTGCTGAAGATCACGGTCGACTACCCGAGCCCGCTCGAGGAGCTGACCATCCTGCAACGGATGAGCGCGCACCGGCCGCACGCCAACGCCGTACTCAGTCCGGAGCAGGTCGCACAGTTGCAGGAGGCAACGGACGACGTCTTCGTCCACAACGCCGTGGCGGAGTACGTCGTACGCCTGGTGCATGCGACCCGGGTGCCGGCGCAGTACGGGATTGACGATCTGGCCGGCGTACTGGAGTTCGGCGCGAGCCCGCGGGCCACGCTCGGCCTGGTCGCGGCCGGGCGGGCGCTGGCCTTGCTGCGCGGTCGGGACTACGTCCTGCCGGCCGATGTGTACGACGTCGCCCTCGACGTGGTGTCACACCGGCTGGTGCTGACGTTCGATGCGCTCGCCGACGGGGTCGACCCGCGCGCGGTGGTCGCCCGGATCCTGCACACCATCGAACAACCCCACGTGGTTCCGGCCGACGACGCGCAGGGCTCCGCGGCGTGATGAGCGGTCCTGATCTGCTGGCCGGTCGCGAGCGGGCGTTGCGTGCGCTGGAGTTGTCGGTGAAGCGCAAGCTGGAAGGGTTCCTGCACGGCGAGATCACCGGCCTGCGCAGCGGTCCCGGCACCGAGCCCAACGAGGCGAGGCCGTACCAGGCGGGCCAGGACGACGTACGACGGATGGACTGGAACGTCACCGCCCGCTCACTGGAACCGCACGTACGGGCGCCGTTGGCCGAGCGTGAGCTGGAGACCTGGGCGCTGCTCGACGCGTCCGCGAGTATGGACTTCGGCACCGCGCTCAGCGAGAAGCGGGATCTCGCCATCGCCGTGGTCGGGGCGGTCGGGCTGCTGGCCGATCGCCCCGGCAACCGGCTCGGCGTACGCGTTGCGTTAGGCAACGAGCTGCGCCGGCTTCCGGCCGCCGGCGGCGCTGTGCAGCTCCGGCGGTCGTTGCGGACCTTGCTGTCGTTGCCTAGGGCAAGTCCGGGCGAGTATCCGCGGACCGACCTCGGCGCCGCGATCACCCGGCTGAACCGTGAGCATCCCCGCCCCGGGCTGCGGGTCGTCGTGTCCGACTTCCATGAGGACGGCTGGGCGGAACCGCTGCGCCGGCTGGCGGCGCGGCACGAGGTGATCGCGGTCGAGGTGCTGGACCCGCGCGAGCTCGAACTGCCCGAGGTCGGCCTGCTCACGCTGGTCGATCCGGAGACCGGCCGGCGGCGCGAAGTCCAGACCGCCGGCAAGAAGCTGCGGCGCCGGTACGCCGAGGCGATGACCGCGCACCGTGAACAGACCAATCAGGCGATCCGGGCCGCCGGTGCCGCGCATCTCGTACTGCGCACCGACACCGACTGGGTCCGTGACGTCGCCGCCTTCGCCACCGCCCGCCGGCGGGCCGGCACCCGGCGGCACCCGACCGGGAGGACCGGTATCCGATGAGATTCGAGCAACCACTGTGGCTCTGGCTGCTGGTGCTGGTCGCCGCACTGGTCGCGGCGTACCTGATCGCCCAGCGCCGGCGGACCAAGTACGCCGTACGTTTCGCGACCCTCCCGATGTTGGAGAAGGTCGCCCCTACGCGGCCCGGCTGGCGCCGGCACGCGCCGGCCGTGGCCTTCCTCGCGGCACTGACCGTGCTGACGATCGCGATCGCGCGGCCGGTCGCGGACATCCGGGTCCCGCGGGAGCGCGCGACCGTGCTCGTCGCGATGGATGTGTCCAACTCGATGGCGGCGACCGACGTGGCGCCGAACCGGTTCGAGGTCGCCAAGCAGGCGGCGGTGGAGTTCGTCCAGGACCTGCCGGCGAAGTTCAACGTCGGGCTGGTGTCGTTCGCCCGGACCGCGACGGTGGTCGCGGCGCCGAGTACGAACCACCAGGCGACCGTGGACGCGATCAACCGGCTGGAGCTGAGTGACAGCACCGCGATCGGGGAGGCCGTCATGACGAGCCTGCAGGCGGTCCGGACGATCGATCCGGACGACCCGCCGCCGAGCCGGATCGTGCTGCTGTCCGATGGCGGCAACACGGCCGGGCGGCCGATCGACGAGGCGGCTCAGGCGGCGGAGCAGGCCGGCGTACCGGTGTCGACGATCGCGTACGGGACGCCGCAGGGCACCGTGAACCTCGAGGGCCGGACCATCCCGGTCCCCGCCGATACCGAGGCGCTGCAAGGCCTCGCCGACGCGACCAGCGGGTCCTTCTACGCCGCCGAGAGTGACGAGCAACTACGCGACGTGTACTCCGATCTGCAGTCCTCCATCGGCTGGACCACCGAACCGCGCGAGATCACCAACCTGGTCGCCGGCATAGCCCTGGCCGCAGCCCTCCTGGCCGCCCTCGCCTCCCTCCTCTGGTTCTCCCGCCTCCCGTAAGCCGTGAAGGAGCCAGCCATGAGCCCTCACCTCGGAAACCCGTTCCGCGGCCCGGATTACGTCCCCGGCCCGCCCCCGGCTTCGCCGTCGTCCGGCTCGCCGGCGACCCCTCCGCCCACCTTCCCCGTCACCCCGGTTGCCGCTTCGGCTCCCCCCTCTCCGGCGGCGGCACCTCCGGCCGGGGTGACGGCCCCTCCCTTCCCTCCCACCCCGGCGAAGCCGGGGCGCCGCGGTGGCCTTGTCGTCGGCACGCTTGCTTTGGCCATCGTCGCGGGTGGGCTGGCCGGCGCGGTGACCGGTTCACGGGATCCGCAGTCCGGGGTGGAGTTGCCGCAGGTGGGGGCTCCGCCGGCGGCGGCGGAAGGGTCGATCTCGGCTGCGGCGGCGAGTGTGTTGCCGGGCGTGGTGTCGGTGCGGGCCGGGCGCGCGACCGGGTCGGGGTTCGCGATCGACCAACAGGGGCACGTAGTCACGAACGCGCACGTGGTGGAAGGAGCGAGCGATGTATCCCTGGTCCTGTCGAACGGACGTACCGTCGACGCGGATGTCATCGGATCCGACGAGAACAACGACCTCGCCGTACTCCAGGTCCCGGCAGCCGACACCGAGGGACTGCGTGCGCTCACGCTCGGCCGGTCCGCACAGTTGCGGGTCGGTGACCCGGTGCTGGCCGTCGGGTCACCGCTCGGGCTGGAAGGGACGGTGACCGCCGGCATCGTCAGCGCGGTCGACCGCCAGGCCCGCTTCGGCGACAACGGCACCCGGCAGTCGGCGATCCAGACCGACGCCGCCATCAACCCCGGCAACTCCGGCGGCCCGCTCGTCAACGCCGCCGGTCAGGTCGTCGGCGTCAACACCGCGATCGCGACCCTCGGCACCTCCCGCTCCGGCAACATCGGCATCGGCTTCGCCATCCCGGTCGACCGGATGACCACGATCGTCGAGGACCTGTTGGACTGACAGCCGCCGGGATCGGACATCTCGTCCTGCGCGGGTGACGCCGGGGCGCCGGATGGCCAGCACAGTGGGCCGGTAACGGCTCGACCAAACCCGGAGGGCGAGATGGGGATGCGCAGGTTCGCATGGCTGCTCCTGGTACCGGCCGCCGTGGGTTGCCAGATCACGACCCCGACCGCCGAAGAGCCCGCGCCCGTGCAGACCACGCCCGCGCCGACCACACCCGCGTCGCTCGACGAGGTCGATCGCGGGGCGATGACCGAGGACGAGCGAGCGGCGGTCGACGCGGTGGACGGATTCTGGCGACGGCACTCGGCCGAAATCCTCGACGAGCCGTATGTCGCGCCGCGCGTCGCCGGTGCGTACGTCGGCACCGACGGACCTTCGTGCGGCGGCGAGCCGTCCGTGGCCTTCAACGCGTTCTACTGCCACCCGGGCGACTTCCTCGCCTGGGACGAGAACCTGATGGCGGCCGGTTACAACCAGATCGGTGATGCCTGGGTCTATCTGATCATCGCCCACGAGTGGGGACACGCCATCCAGGCACGGCTGAACTCCGACCTGGTCTCGGTGCAGGCGGAGCTTCAGGCGGACTGTTTCGCCGGAGCCGCGCTGCAGGGTGCGGCCGACGACGGAGTGCTCACCTTCGAACCTGGCGACGCCGAAGAGCTCGCTCAGACGCTCGCGGCGGTCGCGGATGATTACCCCTGGACGACGGAGCGAGATCACGGCAACGTGCAGCAGCGGACGCAGGCGTTCAGTACTGGCGCCACCGGCGGAGTCACCGCCTGCATTCCGTGATACCCGGCGCGTTCAGGCCGTGCGCCCTACAGTTGGAGGATGGTGTACTTCGGTGGAGTGCTGGGGCTGATCGGGATTCTGACCCTGGTGTTCCGGGACGGGGATGTTGCCGGGCTGCCGGCCGCCGGGGTCGGCGGAGGCCTGCTGGTGCTGGGCCTCGGGATCGGCGCCCTGGGAGTGGTCTGGCGGCGGCGGGCGCGGCGGAAGAAGATCGCGCGGGGCGAACCGGTGCCGGAGGGGGACATCTTCCAACGGGCCCGGGCGCTGCCCCGGCTGCTGCGAGACGTCCGGCAGGGGACGTACGCCGACCTGCCGAAGAACCGGACGTTCCTCTGGGTGCTCGCGATCGTCTACCTGATCTCGCCGATCGACATCCTCCCGGACCTGCTGCCGATCATCGGTGTGACCGACGATGCCGGCGTGCTGGTCTGGCTGCTCACGAGCGTGTCGACGGCGACGGGTCTCTATCTCCACAAGGAACGCGAACGTCAGCGGGAAGGTCTGCCGGGTCCTCGGGATTTCGGTAGCGGCGGAGCCAGTCGGTGATGTCGGCCGCGGCCTCCTCGGGGTGCTCGTAGGCGAACGACTGCAGCGGATCCGTCGACGCCACGGGCTCGACGAGCCGGGCCGCGGCGGGCTCGCCGAGCCGCGTCGCGGCGGCCAGGAGTCTGCCCGCCGCCGCGAGTACCCGCTCGGCCTGGGCCAGCGCCTCGGCCGGATCGTCAACGCTCACAGCGGAAGCGGCCAGATCGGCGACCTCGCAGGCTTGATAGGCCATCGCCAACTGCGCCCGGTTCATCGGAACGCCCGGACGAAGAACAGCGCGGTCATGGCGACGGCCGTGATCAGAACCAGCGTCCGAAGGAAGGGCGCGGGGAGGCGCCGGACCAGGTGGGCGCCGGCGTAGCCGCCGAGGACGGCGCCGGCCAGCAGGGCCACCAGCTGGACAGGTTGGGCGAGGACGTCGGCGGCGAAGACGAAGATGATGGCCGCGGTCAGGTAGACGGCCGCGACCTGGATGACGCGCAGCGGGTTTCCCCGGGCCGGGTCGAGTGACGTGGTCGCGGTCCAGAACGCCAGCATCATCAGGCCGACCGCGCCACCGAAGTACCCGCCGTAGATCGACAGCACGAACTGCCCGGCCAGGATCGCCGCCGGCCCCGGCGTACCGAGCCGCAGCGCTTGGGTCAGTCGCTTGCCGAACGCGAGGACGACGGTCGCGAACGCCAGCAGCCACGGGACCGCGGCCTCGAAAGATGCCGATGGCAACAATAACAGCAACCCGGCGCCGATCGCCCCGCCGAGCACGCTTGCCAGGGTCAGCCGGAGCGGAGATGGCCGGGCGAAGCCCTCCACCTCACGCCGGTAGACCCAGGCGCTGGTCGCGTTACCCGGCAGCAGCGCGACGGTCGTGGTCGCGTTCGCGGTGACCGGCGGCATCCCGGCCGCGACCAGGGCGGACAGGGCCACGAAGCTCCCGCCACCGCCGACGGCGTTCAGCGCGCCGGCCGCGACACCGGCGAGGAGGATCAGCAGCATCCTTCGAGGATCACGGCTCGGCGCGTACTCCACAATGCGCGATCCCCGTAGCCAGCCTCAGGCTGAGACGTAGGCTGAACGCATGCGGTACGACCTGGACGACCTCCGGCTCTTCACCCACGTCGCGGCGGAAGGCTCGATCACCGCCGGCGCGCGGGTGATGCACCTCAGTCTGCCTTCGGCCAGTGCGCGGGTCAGAGCGCTCGAAGCACAGGCCGGCGTACCCCTGCTGGTCCGCGAACGCCGTGGCGTCCGGCTCACTCCCGCGGGCGCCACCCTGGCCCGGCACGCCCGCGAGGTCCTCGCGGAGACGACCCGGCTCGACAGCGCGGTCGCGTCGTACGCCGTCTCCCGGTCCGCACCGATCCGCCTGGTCGCCGGCGGGTCCGCGATGCACCAACTCGTCCCGGTCGCGCTCGCCACGTTCCTCCGCGACCATCCGGAGTACGACGTGAACGTCAGCGAACGCCGCACAGTTCGCAGCGTCCGCATCCTCGCCGCCGGCGAGGCCGACCTCGGCGTCATCCTCGACGACGAACCGACGCCCCTCCCGACCGAACCGCTCGCCGACGACTCCCTGGTCGTGATCGGCCAGGCCGGCGGCATCCTCTCCGGCCGCACCTCGATCGCGTACGCCGAAGTCGCCGAACACCCCCTGGTCGGGCTCGACCGCAACTCCCCACTCACCCAGTGGATGGACGAACGCCTCGGCCCGCACGCCCCGGCACCCCGCTACCGCACCGTCGTACCCACCCTGCACACCCTGATCACGCTGGCGACCGCCGGCGCGGGTCTCGCGATCGTGCCTCGCCGAGCCGTCGACGCCAACACCGCCGTCGAGATCTGCCCGCTGCAGGATTCGTGGTCCACCCGGGCACACCTGCTCTGCTACTCCGCGAACGCTCCTGAGTCCGCCCACCTCCTGGCCGACCACCTGCACGCGGCGGCAAGCCGCTAGCGCTGGAGGCGGCGCGCCATGCCGTCCAGGAGGTAACCCAAACCCAGCTCGAACACCTCGGCGGCGGACCGGTGGCGGGCGTCGTGGATGACCTTCTCGAGGGTGGGGTAGTGCCCGGCCGCGAACGCCCGGGCCAGGTAGGGGAAGGTCTTCGCCTGCCATTCCCGCTCGTCCTGGCCGGTGGCGCGTTCGGCCCTGCGCTCGGTGATCTCCTTGCGCACGGCGCCGATCAGGTAGAGGTCGAGCGCCTCGAGCACGCCCATCATGGTGTCGAGGTCGTCGATCCCGGCGGTCCGGAGCGCGGCCAGGGAGCTCTCGGTGTGCGCGAGGGTCGCCGGGCCGAAGTGCGGGCGGCCACCGAGCAGGTCGGCGAACCACTCGTGCCGCAGGGCAGCGTCCCGGATCCCGTTCGCGATCGACCACAGCACGTCGGCCCAGGTCGGACCCGTCGGCGCCGGGAGCTCGCCGTACACGGCGTCGACCATCAGCTCGAGCAGCTCTTCCTTGGTGTCGACGTACCGGTAGAGCCGCATCGGGCCTGCGTCGAGCGCGCCGGCGACCTTCCGCAGTGACACCGATTCCAGGCCCTCGGCATCGGCCAGCGTGATGGCGGCACGCACGATCCGCTCCCGGCTCAAGGGGCTCGGTGCACGTCGCTCCGGCGGCTCGGGCCGCTCCCAGACGAGTGGGCTGTCTGTCACCTCATACCTCCGAGCCTTGAACAATACACCGCCTCAAGCGATACAGTGTATCGAAAAATACGGCGTATCGAACGGAGTCATCATGATCGCGATCATCGGAGGTGGCCCCGGCGGCCTCACCCTCGCGCGGGTTCTGCACGTCCACGGCATCGACGCCGTCGTGTTCGAGCGCGACGCCGGACCTGAGGCCCGTGCCCAGGGCGGCATGCTCGACCTGCACACCGACACCGGCCAGGCCGCTCTGCGCGCCGCCGGCCTCGAGCAGCAGTTCCTCGCGGTGGCGCGCCGCGAAGGCCAGGACATGCGGCTGCTGGATCACACCGGCACGCTGCTGCTCCAGGAGGACACCCCGGACGATGCGCCGATGGCCCGCCCGGAGATCGACCGGGCGGATCTGCGAGACCTGTTGCTCGCCTCGCTGCCGCCCGGCAGGGTGCGCTGGGGCAGCGCCTTCGACCGCGCGGAAGCACGGGCCGGTGGGTACGTCGTGTTCCTCGACGACGGCAGCGAGGTCGAGTGTGACCTGCTCGTCGGTGCGGATGGCGCCAACTCCCGCGTTCGCCCGCTGGTCACCGATGCCCGGCCCGTCTACGGCGGCAGCACTGCGATCGACAGCGCCATCCACGATGCCGACCGCACCCAGCCCGAACTAGCCGCGATGGTTGGCCGCGGCAACTACTGGGTGTTCGGCCAGGACCGGCACCTGGCCGCCCAGCGCAACGGCGACGGCACCATCCGGGTCGGCATCTCGCTCCAAGGCACTCCCGATCTCGACAGTGACCTGCTCGACGGCTGGCATCCTCGGTTCCGTCGACTGTGGGCCGCTCGTGACGAGCCGGTCGTGGTGCGGCCGGTCAACGTGCTGCCGATCGGCCTGACCTGGCCGCGCCGGCCCGGTGTCACCCTGCTCGGCGACGCCGCCCATCTGATGCGACCGGTCGGCCAGGGGGCCAACCTGGCCATGCTGGATGCCGCCGACCTCGGCCGGGCCATCGCAGCACACCCGGGCGATCCGGATGCCGCGGTGGCGGACTACGAACCGGCGATGCTGTCCCGCGCCGCCGAGACCGCGAAGCGGTCGGCAGCGGTCTCGGAGCTGATGATCGGCCCGGACGCAGCGCAGAACATACTGCGATTCTTCCAGCCGGACCCGTCGACTAGCGTGCAGGCATGACTGTGTCATTGCCGCGCCTCCGGCGCGGCGGGTCATGGGGCTTTGACTCCCGCCCTTCCCTCGTCGCTCCAGTCGCTGCGCTCCCTACGCTCCTCAGTCCAGGGCGGGAGGCCCCATGACCGTGTCATTGCCGCGCCTCCGGCGCGGCGGGTCATGGGGCCTTGACTCCCGCCCTTCCCTCGTCGCTCCAGTCGCTGCGCTCCCTACGCTCCTCAGTCCAGGGCGGGAGGCCCCATGACCGGGGACATCCCCTTGCAGGCGTTCAGTGTGTTGCTGCACAGCAGCAACATCGCCACGGTCTGCCGGGCGCTGAACATGTACCAGGTGGCCGCGGCCTACACGCGGTTGAGCGGCGGGAACCCGCTGGAGCCGCTCGGCGGTGAGGTACGGGTGGTTGCCCGGGAGATCTTGTCCCGCCCACCGGCGGATGACCCGGATATCCAAGCGGGGTTCGACCATCAGAGTGCGTTGAACGTGCTCACGAGTCTTGCGCAACCCGAGGACGCCGAACTGATCGCTCACGTCCTCGAAACCACTACCAGCGCCGAGGTCAAGGCAGTCGCACAGCTCGCCGCCGCGGCCGTACCCACCGAGGAGAACCATGCCCGCCCTGACAGTGAGTGAAGCCCGCGAGCGCGCGGCCGGAGTGACCGTGCGCTCGGCCGAGGTCGCCTTCGATCTGACCGATGGCGGGACGACCTTCGGCGTGGTGAGCACGCTGAAGTTCGCGGCCACGGCCGAGGTGAGCTGGGTGGACGTGAAGCCGGAGCGGCTGATCAGTGTCGTGCTGAACGGGCGGAAGTTGGACCCGAAGCTGTTGGACGACGGCCGTTTTCCACTGAGCGGGCTGCAGGCGGAGAACGAGCTCGTGGTGACTGCCGAAATGAGGTACTCCGCGGACGGCGAAGGCTTGCAGCGGTCCGTCGACGCCGCTGACGGGCGGGTCTACACCTACGGCATGTCGTCGCTGGAGTCGGCGCCGCGCTACTTCCCGTGTTTCGATCAGCCTGATCTGAAGGCGCCGTACGCGATCTCGGTGACGTGCCCCGAGGACTGGGTGGTGATGGGCAACGGCGCTGCCACCCGGACCGCTCCGGGGGAGTGGACGCTCGCGGAGACCAAGCCGCTGTCGACGTACTTCGTCACGATCGTCGCCGGCCACTACCACCAGATCAGGAGCGAGTACGACGGGATCCCGCTCGGACTCGCCTGCCGACAATCGCTGAAGGAGTCCCTCGAGCGGGACGCGGACGACCTGTTCCGAACCACCCGGGAGGCTTTCGACGAGTACCACCGGATGTTCCGGCAGCGGTACCCGTTCGGTGAGTACTGGCAGGCGTTCGTACCGGACTTCAACCTCGGCGCGATGGAGAACCCGGGCTGCGTGACGTTCGCCGACCACCTGGTCTTCCGCAGCCAGGCGACCGAGGCCGAACGCAGTACCCGCGCCCGGATCATCGTCCACGAGATGGCGCACATGTGGTTCGGTGACCTGGTCACGATGAAGTGGTGGAACGACATGTGGCTGAACGAATCGTTCGCGGAGTACATGGCGCACCGTGTGTCGGAGGACGCGACCAGCTACGGCGGCAACTGGACAGACTTCGCCTTCGTGCGTAGGTGGTGGGGACTGCAGACGGACCAGAGCAGCTCGACGCACCCGGTCGCGCCGGACAGCCTGAAGGACGCGCGCCAGTCGCTCGACGACTTCGACGGGATCTCGTACGCCAAGGGCGCCGCAGTGCTCAAGCAGCTGGCCAAGTACCTCGGCGACGACGTGTTCCTGAAGGGTGTCAACGCGCATCTCGAGGCCCACGAGTACGGCAACGCCGACCTGCACGAGTTCATCGAGAAGCTCACCGAGGCCGGCGCGAAGGACTTGGACAACTGGTCCGCGCAGTGGCTGCGGACGTCCGGCCTGGACACGATCACGGTCGAGCGCACAGCCAAAGGCGGCGTCCTGCACCGCGAGAGCCCGGACGGCTCGCGCCGGCTGCACAAGCTGAGCGTCGGCGGGTACGACGAGAGCGGGGCCGCGTCGATCGTCGACGTCGTCCTCGACCAGGATGCCGTGGAAGTTGCGCTCGGCAACGATCTCGCGGTGATCGTGCCGGACGCGAACGACGACACCTGGGCGAAGATCCGGCTCGATGCCACGAGCCTCGCGAACCTCCCGGCCGTGCTGCCGAAGATCGCCGACGGCACCACCCGCGCCGTGATCTGGAACGCGATCCGTGACTCCACGATGAGCGCCGAGCTGGACCCGCGCCAGGCCCTCGAACTGTTCATCACGGCACTGCCGCACGAGGACAGCGACATCGCCGTCGGCTCGCTCGCCCGCTGGGTCGAAGAGCGGCTCCTCGGCAGCTACCTTCCGTACGACGAATTTCGCGGCCCGGTCGCCGATGCCCTGAGCAGCAAGCTGGCGAGCACCGCGCCAGGCAGTAGCCTGCAGCTGGTCACCGCGCGCGGGGTCATCGCGACCACGGACGACGCGGACCTGCCGAGGTCCTGGCTCGAGGGCTTGGAGGTCCCGGCCGGCCTGGAGATCGACGCGGATCTTCGCTGGTCGCTGGTTCTTCGGCTCGTGCAGCTGGGGGCGTACGGCGCGGCGGAGATCGATGCCGAACTCGCCCGCGACACGTCGACCGAGGGCGTCAACCAGGCCGCCCGGTGTCGGGCCGCCTTGCCGGACGGCAAGGAAGCCGCGTGGACGCGGATCATGACGGACCCGGCGATCGGGGTGAAGGAGTTGCTGGCCACGGCCGAGGGCTTCTGGCACCCGGGTCAGGCCGCGATCACCGCGCCGTACGTGCAGCGGTTCTTCACCGACATCCCGCGGACCGTCGAGATCCGGTCCGGCATGGTGGTCGGGCTGACGGTGCACCGGATCGCGCCGCGGTACGCGATCGACGCGGACCTGATCGCCCCGGCCGAGGCACTGATCTCCGACGAGAGCGTCGGTCCGGCCATCCGCCGGCAGACCGCCAACTTCCTCGACGATCTGCGCCGGGCGGTGGAGGTACGCCGTACGTTCGGTTAGTCAGCGCACCGTGAGGCGTTCGGCGACGGCCTTGCGGGCCTGGTGGATCCGGGCCTTGACCGTGCCGAGCGGGACATCGAGCTCGTCCGCGATCTCGGCGTACGTCAACGCGCCCAGGTCGCGCAGTACCAGCGGCTGGACCAGCTGGGGATGGCTGGACTCGAGCGACTCCAGCGCCTCCAGCAGGTCCAGCCGGGAGCCCGCGATCACCGAGGTCGTCCGTGGGTCGGCGGACTCGGGCAGGACCTCGGCGGACTGCTCGACCGAGCGCCGCTTCAGCGAGCGGTAGGTCTGCCGGGCCTGGTTGGTGGCCACGATGGTGACCCAGCCGGCGAACGTGCCGGTGCCCTTGAAGGTGTGGATCTTGTTGGCCACCTGGAGCAAAGTGTCCTGGACCGCTTCCTCGGCGTCCTCGCGGTACGGCAGGAACTTGGCCACCCGGCGCTGCACCTGCGGCCGGATCGCCTGCAGGAGTTGCGGCAGGACGGTCTGATCCCCCGTGGCGGCACGGGTGGCCAGATCTTCCAGCTCCTCGTTCATGCTCCCCCAGTGTCTGTTCCCACCAATGAACTCGGCTGTGCACGACAATAGCCGGGATGGATGCCATCGGCAGGTACCGGCTGCGGGACCAGATCGGCGCGGGCGCGTTCGCGACCGTGTGGCGTGGGTACGACGACGACCTCGACGTGGACGTGGCCGTCAAGATCCTCGCGGACAACTGGGCGTCGCGTGCCGACGTGCGGGAACGCTTCCTGTCCGAGGCGCGGCTGATGCGCCGGATCGCGAGCGACCGCGTGGTCCGGGTGTTCGACCTCGGGAAGCTCCCGGACGGACGCCCGTACTTCGTGATGGACTACGTCGGCGGTGGCACGCTGGGCGACGTTCTGCGGCACGGACCGTTGGACCCCGTGGACGCGTTGTGGTGGGGTGCGGACCTGGCTCGCGCGGTGGCGGCCCTGCACAGCGAGGGCGTCGTACACCGCGACGTCACCCCGGCGAACTTGCTGCTCCGGCCCAACCAGGGCGACGAGTCCGGTGGTGGTACCCACCGGATCGTGCTGGCCGACCTCGGGCTGGCGAAGCGGGCTGCCGAGGCGTCCGGGCTGACCCAGGCCGTCGGCACGCCGTCGTACATGGCTCCTGAGCAGGGGCGCGCCGATGGCGGGTTCGACGAGCGGGCGGACATCTACGCGGTCGGTGCGGTGACGTACGCATTGATCACCGGGCATCCGCCGTACGCCGCTGCCTCGATCAGCGATGTGCTCAATCGCGACCCGGACCTGCCGCCGCCGAGCTTGCGGACCGCGCTGCACGACTCGATCGGGCAGGTCGACGACATCATGGCCCGGGCGCTGGCGTATCGGGTCCCCGAGCGGTGGGAGCGAGCCGACACGCTCGCCGACCGGCTCGAGGCCGAGGCGTACCGGCTGGAGCAGGAGGCGCCGCTGCGAGCGGTGGAGCGGACCAGCATCACCGACGACGAGCTCCCGACGATCGTCGCCGCCGACCCGCCGGTACGTCGCCGGCGGCGGAACCGGGCGTGGTTCCTGCTCGCGCTGCCGGTCGTCTTCGTGCTCGCCGGCGCGGGCGGCTGGTTCCTGTTCGGCCGATGACTGCATAGAGTAGTTTCGTGGCTACTTACCGCAGTCTTGTGGTTCTTGCCCTCCTCCCACTGCTGGTCGTCGTCTCTGGAGCCGAGGCGGCCGTGCCTACCGCGAGCTATGCCTGCCGCGCGAACACCAAGTTCGGTCAGCACACGCTGTCGTTGCGGCAGGCGGTGGATGCGAAAGCGCCGACTGCCGTGGGTCCCAACACCCGTTTCACGATCGCGGTCGACCTCAAGCCCGGCTCTACCAGCTGCCGACACTCGCTGTCCGGCTGAAATCCGGCCGCCGCGGCACGACCATCGAGACCAGGCTCAAAGGCACCAGCTACGACGACCCCGGCCTGACCCTCCAAGCCAAAATCAAATGGAAATTCCTCACCACCACCGCCCCCATCACCTGCTACCCAAACCCGAATCCCGCCCTGACCACCACGCTCATCCGCTCACCGGCAGCCGGAAGCGCGGCCGTCGTGGGGGGCTTGGACAGGTTGTGGTGGGGTTGGACCTGTTATTACTTGTCTCCGGCCACCGGTGGGGGTCCTGGCCCACGGCGGTTGGCCTCGTTGGTCCGGATGGCGGGACTGCCGGTCTCGCGGGTCGGCAGTCACTTGAAGCTCGGACGACTGCGGGGGTCGGCGGTTGGGTGGTGTACCGACGGACGGGTAGTGGTGTGCCTGGCGGCAGGTGGACGGCGGGTGCCGCCCAGCGGGAGCGGTGAGGTGAGCGACCACTACCCGTTGTTCGGTACGTGCGAGCACGCGGACGACCCGAGCTGGGGTGCTGGGTGTTGGGGTTAGTAGGTGACGGTGATGCGGTTGGTGGCTGGGGTGATCTGGGCTTGGCCGCCGTAGGGGAGGACTTGCTGGGGGTCGGTGTGGCCTATGTCCAGGCCTTTGACGACGACGGCGGTTGGGTTGTACTCCGTGAGGGCTCGGTCTACCGCTAGGTATTGGGCGGTGACGTAGGCGACGGATTCCGCTGGGGTGAAGTGGTGTTCCAGGGACCAGGACTTCGGGCGGCCCCACAACACTGCGTCGAAGCGTTGGAGGAGGCCGCGTTCGCCGAAGGTGCGGAGGATCCGGTAGACCGTTTCGGCGGTGGGGAGTTCTTCGCTGGTTTCGAGGAAGAGGATGCCGTCGTAGGAGTCCGTGGGGAGCATCCACCGGTTGGCGGAGAGCTGCCAGTCGAGGATCTCCAAGTTGCCGCCCCACAAGCGCCCGCTGACGGGTTGCGTACCTTGCCAGGTCCAACCCGTGCCGGGGAAGAGTGGTGGCTCGGTCTCCAGGTTGGCGGGGACGGCCCAGTCGTGGTCGTGGTCGGTCCAGGCCTCGGCCGGCGTCAGCTCGAACTCGCCGGGAGTGAAGAGCGCGGCGCGGAGGGAGCGCTCGGAGTCCGGGTGCATGGCGCCGCCGCGGCCGAACTGGACCATCACGCTGCCGCCGTGAAAGGCCGGCAAACCCAACGAATACAGGAAGTTGAGCAGGTTCGTGTTGTCGCTGTACCCGAAGAAGGGCTTCGGGTCTGCCTGGAAGACTGCGGGGTCGAGGTGCTTCAGCACGGTGAGCTGGTCGTCGCCGCCGATGGTCGCGAGCACCGCGCGGATCGACGGGTCTGACCAGGCTGCGTGCAGGTCGGCGGCCCGCGCCTGCGGGCTGGCCGCGAGCACGCGGGTCGTCGGGTACTCGACCGGGATCAGGCCGAAGTCGTCGCGCAACCGTCGCAGGCCGAGCTCGTACGGGCCCGGGAAAATCTCCGGCAGACCACGCGACGGCGAGACGATTGCGACCTTGTCACCAGGCTGGACCATGCGGCGACTGTACGACGCCTCCGGCCTGAACCCGAGTGATTAAACGCCGATCGGGTGCCAGACCGTCTTCAGTTCCAGGTACTGCGTGAGGCGGGACAGGCCCGGGGACTCGGTCCAGTCCTCCTCGGCAGGACGGCGTACCCGCTTGAGGTTGTCGGCCGCCGCGGCCTCCAGGTCGCGGGCCTCGTCCAGGTCCTCGATGCCACAGAGATCGATGGCGTTGACGTCCATGTGCGAGGCCAGCCACGGGCCGATCTCCGACGCCGATCCGGTGAGGAGGTTGACCACGCCACCCGGTACGTCGGAGGTCGCCATCACCTCGCCCAGCGTGATCGCCGGCAGCGGACGTTCGTACGACGAGACTGCGACGACCGTGTTGCCGGAGACGATCGCGGGGGCGATCACGCTGGTCAGGCCGAGCAGGCTGGAGTCCTGGGGCGCCAGCACCGCGACCACCCCGGTTGCCTCGGGCAACGAGAAGTCGAAGTACGGGCCGGCCACCGGGTTGCTGGAGCCGACCACCTGGGCCAGTTTGTCGGCCCAGCCGGCGTACCAGACCCAGCGGTCGATCGCCGCGTCCACGACCGCGCGGGCCTTGCTGATCGACAGGCCCTCGGACAGCGAGACCTCCGAGCTGAACTGCTCGTGCCGGCCCTCCATCACCTCGGCGATGCGGTAGAGCACCTGGCCGCGGTTGTACGCCGTGCGGGCCGACCAGCCGCCGAAGGCCTTACGGGCGGCCACGACCGCGTCCCGGGCATCCTTGCGAGAGGCCTGCGACGCGTTGGCGAGAAACTTGCCCTTGGCATCGGTCACCACGTAGGAGCGGCCCGACTCGCTGCGCGGGAAGGCGCCGCCGATGTAGAGCTTGTACGTCTTGCGCACCTCGAGCCGCACTCCATCCTTAGTGGGCAAGGTAGGCCTCCAGACCATGGCGGCCGCCCTCGCGGCCGTAGCCCGACTCCTTGTAGCCGCCGAACGGCGAGGTCGGGTCGAAGCGGTTGAACGTGTTGGCCCAGACCACGCCGGCGCGCAGTTGGTTGGCCATCCAGAGGATCCGGGAGCCCTTGTCGGTCCAGATCCCCGCCGACAGCCCGAACGGGGTGTTGTTCGCCTTCTCGACCGCCTCGGCCGGGGTCCGGAAGGTCAGCACGGACAGCACCGGGCCGAAGATCTCCTCGCGGGCGATCCGGTGCGCCTGGGACACCCCGGTGAACACGGTCGGCGGGAACCAGTACCCCTGCGGCGGCAGCTCGCACTCCGGCGACCACCGCTCGGCGCCCTCGTCCTCGCCGATCTGGGACAGCTCGCGGATCTTGGCCAGCTGGGCGGCGGAGTTGATCGCGCCGATGTCGGTGTTCTTGTCCAGCGGGTCACCGACCCGCAGCGTGCCCATCCGGCGCTTCAGCCGGGACAGGACCTCGTCGTACACACTCTCCTGGACCAGCAGCCGCGAACCCGCGCAGCAGACGTGACCCTGGTTGAAGAAGATGCCGTTGACGATGCCCTCGATGGTCTGGTCGATCGGCGCGTCCTCGAAGACGATGTTCGCCGCCTTGCCGCCGAGCTCCAGCGTGATCGCCTTGTCCGAGCCCGCGACCGACTTCGCGATCGCCCGGCCGACGGCCGTCGACCCGGTGAACGCGACCTTGTTCACGTCCGGGTGCTCGACCAGCGCCTGCCCGGTCCGGCCGGCGCCGGTGACGATGTTCACCACGCCCGGCGGCAGGTCCGCCTGCTGGCAGATCTCCGCGAACGCCAGCGCGGTCAGCGGAGTCGTCTCGGCCGGCTTCAGTACGACGGTGTTGCCGGCGGCCAGCGCCGGGGCGATCTTCCACGCCAGCATCAGCATCGGGAAGTTCCACGGGATCACCTGACCCGCGACCCCCCACGGCTGCGGGTCGTCGCCGACCCCGGCGTACTCGAGCTTGTCCGCCCAGCCGGCGTAGTAGAAGAAGTGCGCGGCCACCAGCGGGATGTCGACGTCGCGGGACTCGCGGATCGGCTTGCCGTTGTCCAGCGACTCCAGCACCGCCAGCTCACGCGACCGCTCCTGGATCAGCCGCGCGATCCGGAACAGGTACTTGGCCCGGTCCCGGCCGGCCATCGGCCCCCAGACCTTGTCGAACGCCTTCCGCGCGGCGCGCACCGCCTTGTCCACATCCGCGGGACCGGCTTCGCTGACCTCGGCGAGCACCTCCTCCGACGCCGGCGACACGGTCTTGAACGGCTTCCCGTCCGTCGCGTCGGTGAAGGCGCCGTTGATGAAGAGCCCGTACGACGACTTGATGTCGACGATGGCCCGTGATTCCGGGGCCGGTGCGTACTCGAATCTGCTCATGCCTCAGTCCAGCGTGAAGTAGTCGGGGCCGGGGTAATGCCCGGTGGCCAGCTTGGTGCGTTGCATCAGCAGGTCGTTCAGCAGGCTGGAGGCGCCGAAGCGGAACAGCTCCGGGTCCAGCCAGTCCGGTCCGGCCGTCTCGTTGACGGTGACCAGGTACTTGATCGCGTCCTTCGCGGTCCGGATCCCGCCGGCCGGTTTGACGCCGATGTGCAAGCCGGTCGACTCGTGGTAGTCGCGGACCGCCTCCAGCATCACCAGCGTCACCGGCAGCGTGGCCGCCGGGGACACCTTGCCGGTGGAGGTCTTGATGAAGTCCGCGCCGGCCAGCATCGCCAGCCAGGACGCGCGCCGGACGTTGTCGTAGGTGACCAGCTCGCCTGTTTCCAGGATCACCTTCAGGTGCGCGTCGCCGGCCGCCTCACGGATCGCGGTGATCTCGTCGAAGACCAGGCCGTACCGCCCGGACAGGAAGGCACCGCGGTCGATCACCATGTCGACCTCGTCGGCGCCGGCCGCGACCGCGTCCTTGGTGTCCTGCACCTTGATCGCGAGGCTGGAACGCCCACTGGGGAAGGCGGTTGCGACACTCGCCACATTGATGCCGGAGCCGCGCAGTTCGTGCTTGGCCGTGGCCACCAGGTCCGGGTAGACACAGACCGCGGCGACCTGCGGCGCGCTCGGATCGGCCGGGTCGGGCCGCTTCGCCTTCGCGCACAGGGCCCGCACCTTGCCGGGGGTGTCCTGCCCCTCCAGCGTGGTCAGGTCGATCATGCTGATCGCCAGGTCCAGCGCGTACGCCTTGGCGGTGGTCTTGATCGACCGGGTGCTCAGCGTGGCGGCCCTGGCCTCGGCGCCGACCTGGTCGACGCCCGGCAGGCCGAGCAGGAACCGGCGCAGCCGGTCCTCGGACGAGGTCACGTCGGCCAACGAGTCGACGCCGCTGTCGAGAGTGGTCACCCTGGGCAGTCTAGTGCTGTTCTGGACGGCCAGTTACTTTGTGCTGGTGAAGTCGAAATCGCCGGACACCGAGCGGTACCTGTCCACGACCAACCGGATCACCGGAGGGCTGGTGGTGGCGGTCGGCGTGCTCGGGCTGCTCGACATCGTGGTGGAGTGGCGTACCGCGAGCGGTCTGCTGGTCGCGGCTGTGATCGGCATCCTGATGATGCTGGCCTACGTCGGCCTGATCCGCCCGAGCGTCACCCTCAGCCCCGAGCACATCCTGCTGCGTAACCACCTGCGCGACCACGAGATCCCGTGGGGCAAAGTGAGTGGCGTCGATGTCACCGACATCCTTCGCGTGCACGCCGGCGACAACAAGTTCCGCGCTCCCGGCGTCGTACTCGTCATGCGTGACCTTCGCAAGCAACGGGTCGGCGGTGGCAGGCTCGGGCCGGAGAGCTCGGTCTCCCGCGCGGACTTCGTGGTCGACCGGATCGAGTCCCACATGGAGCAGTACGGCGCCAAGTCCGACGGCGACGTGCGTACCACCTGGGCCCGCCCGGAGCTGATCGTCATCGGCGTACTCGCGGTCGTCGCCATCGTGGCGGCCGTGCTTCGCTGATGCCGTTGGTGTCCCGCCGGGCGCTCCTTCGCACGGCGGCGGCCGCGACTGTGACGGGCGCCGCCGCCGTTGCCGCGTTGGAGACCGGTGTGGTCCCCGGCCGCGCGCGAGTCCACGACGTCCTCGGCCTGACCGGCCCGGACGGCGTCGTACCGGATGTCCCACCCGGCCCAGTCGTGTCGGGCACCTTCGCCTCGGCAGCACGTCGTACGACGGTCGGCTACAGCGTCATCTATCCCCACGGGCACTCGCCATCCGCGCAGTTGCCCGTCGTGCTGGTGCTGCACGGACGGGGTGGCGATCACACGTCGGCCGTCAACGACCTCGGCATCGATCGCTACCTGACCGCCGCCGTGCAGGCCGGTACGTCGCCCTTCGCGCTGGCAACCGTGGACGGCGGGCGGGACAACTACTGGCATGCCCGGGCGAACGGGGACGACCCGGTGTCCATGCTCGACCAGGAACTGCTGCCGCTGCTGGCGAAGCGAGGACTGCGCACCGAGAGATATGGCCTCCTTGGTTGGTCGATGGGTGGATTCGGCGGCCTGCTGTTCGCGACGAGCGACTTCTTCCAGCGGCAGGTCCCGGCAGATCGGACGGCGGTCGCGGTAGGCGCGATGAGCCCGGCGCTCTACCGGCACTTCGAGGACGCGACGGCTGGTGCGTTCGACGGCGCGGGGGACTTCACGGACAACCAGGTGCTCGGCCGCCGCGACGACTTCAAGGATGTTGCTGTGCGCATCGATTGTGGGCGGGACGATCCCTTCGCGGGGGCGGCGAAGGAGTTGCGGGAGGAGTTGCGTGCGGCGGGTGGGGAGCAGGCCGGGGCGCACACCGCTGGTTACTGGCGGCGCATGCTTCCTGACCAGTTGCGGTTTCTCGGCGGGAAACTCGGAGGTTGAGGGGAACTCCTTCGCGGATCCTGGCGTCAGAGCCCCTGTCCGCCCCGGATTGACACCCTGTTCACTCCAGGATGGGCACGCAACGTCCCTTCATCATCGAGAGTGGAGCTCATGGTCAATCTCTCCCGTACCACCCTGCGTGGCCTGGCCGGTGTCGCCGCCCTGGCCAGCCTCGCAGTCGCGGCGCTGCCGAACGCCCAGGCCGCGTCCTCGGCGTCCGGTGCGGTCGTCCCGCCGACCCCGGTAGCCGGCAAGACCGCCGAGGTGGTGACGAACCCGCCGAAGGCCGACGGCACCGTCACGGCGCTCAGCTCGACGACGAACGTCGTCCGCTACAACCGGCTCTACACGACTCCGGCGATCACGCCGTCGAGGTGCAAGGAGGTCAACGTCTCCCTGCGCACCACCGAGGGCGTCGTGGCCTACGACACCCAGCTGTGGAACTGCCTGTACTGGTCCTGGGCCAACACGCTGTTGGCGGCCGGCGCGGCCCCCAAGGTGAAGCCGCAGCTGATCATCCACAACCACACCAAGCTGACCACCTACTGCGGAGTGATCAGCGGCGGCAACTCCTACTACTGCGGCTACGGGAACGGCTACATCTACATCCCGGCTTACACCATCGTGAACATGTGGAAGCAGAACCCGACCTACGCCAGGGCGTACGCGACCAACACGATCGCGCACGAGTACGGTCACCACATCCAGTACCTGACCGGCATCCTGAACGCGTCCTGGGCGCGCCAGCGGGCCTTCACCACCAACGACGCGAAGCTCGAGGAGAGCCGTCGCCGGGAGCTGCAGGCGTCCTGCCTCGGCTCGGCCTCCATCGGCGCGAACAAGCGCTACTACCCGATGAGCGGCGGCCTCTACACCCAGTGGGTGTACCTGGTCGACCACTCCGGTGACCAGCCGGGCTACCCGCGCGACCACGGTTCGCTGAAGAACCACAGCTTCTGGTCCAAGGCCGGCTTCTACGCGGAGAGCACGAAGACCTACGCTGGCCGCTGCAACACCTTCAAAGAGCCCTCGGTGTACGTCGCCTGAGCTCGTTCGGTGTCCTGACGTAACTCAGCTGCCCGGTACGCGTTGCCGTACCGGGCGGCTGTTGCGTTTTGGAGACACCTGCACGATCTGCGATCGTGTGGTTACTTGTTTCGGGCCGCACGCCTTAGAGTTTCCGAGTCGAGCGTCGAACGGCAGGAGTCAAGGACAGTGAACTACGACGAGTTCAACACCGAGTACGCGAAGGTGCTGGACAAGATCAAGAGCGGCCGGTGCAGCTGGTCGGAGCTGTCGGGTCACGTCACCCGGCTGCGCCAGGCGACCGCCGGGATCACCGGGCCGGTGGAGCGGACGCAGGTCGACCACGACCTGGCCGCGCTGAGCCAGATGGTCGACATGTCCCGGCGTACCAACGACAAGGAGGACGTCTGGACGGTCACGTCCGACGCGATCCGCCGGGCCAGCAGCCAGGAGGGTTCGGTCGCGGACCGGATCGCCCGGATCGAGGGGAGCATCAACGAGATCTCCAACCTCGCCAACCGGAACCCGGACGAGCGGGACGCGCTGATGCAGTCGACCAGCACCCTGCGGATCCTGCACTCCTCGCTGCAGAGCTCGCTGCGCGCCGAAGAGGCCGAAGCCGCGGCGGCCGCGGCCCGCTGACACCCTCCGGGGAGCTACCCGCCAGGTGCCCCCGGAGTCAGATGCCGAGCGCCGTGGAAAGCGCCTGCTTGATGCCGGTCAGGTCTTCTCCTGCCCGGCGTCGAGCACTCGCGACATCGGTGCCGGTCACCGGGACGACGACCTCCAGGTAGCACTTCAGCTTGGGTTCCGTGCCCGACGGCCGGACCACCACGCGAGCACCCTCGGACAGCGTGTAGCGCAGGCCGTCGGTCGGCGGCAGTGTCTCCGTACCCTCGCTCAGATCGTCGACCCGCTCGACCGTGTGACTGCCCAACGAGATCGGGGGAGTGCTGCGGAGCCCGTTCATCGCGGTCTGGATCAGGGACAGATCCTCGACCCGCACCGAGAGCTGGTCCGTGGCGTGCAGGCCGTACTTGACCGCCAGGTCGTCCAGCAGATCCAGCAGCGTGCGCCCCTCGGACTTCGCCAGCGCGGCCAGCTGCAGCACGCGCACCAGCGTGGAGACCCCGTCCTTGTCCTTCACAGCCACCGGGTCGACGCAGTACCCGAGCGCCTCCTCGTAGCCGAAGACCAGGTCCGGGACCCGCCCGATCCACTTGAACCCGGTCAGCGTCTCGACGTACCGGACGCCGTACGACGCGGCGATCTTGCCGAGCAGGGACGACGAGACGATCGAGCACGCCGCGACTCCGTCCGGCTGTGACGACAGCAGGAACTCACCGAGCAGCCCGCCCAGCTCGTCCCCGCGCAGCATCCGCCAGCCGCCCTCGGCCGAGGCATCGGGAACGGCGACCGCGCACCGGTCCGCATCCGGGTCGTTCGCGACCGCGATATCGGCGTCCACCGACCGGGCCAGCTCGAGCGCGGCGTCGATCGCGCCCGGCTCCTCCGGGTTCGGGAAGGAAACGGTCGGGAAGTCCGGATCCGGGTCCGCCTGCGACGCCACCACCGCCGGTACGGCGAACCCCGCGCGGGCCACCGCGTCCTCGACCAGCGTCCGTCCGACCCCGTGCAGCGGTGTGTAGGCGACGTTCAGCTCGCGTGGCGCGTCAGCCGGGACCAGCTCGGCGATGCGGTCCAGGTAGGCGTTGAGCAGGTCGTCGCCGGTCGTCTGCCAGTCCTCGCCGCGCGGGACCTCCGCCAGCGGCCCGACGGCGGCGATGGCGGCCGCGATCTCCGCGTCGGCCGGCGGCACGATCTGCGAGCCGTCGCCCAGGTAGACCTTGTAGCCGTTGTCCTGCGGCGGGTTGTGCGACGCCGTCACGACCACCCCCGCGACGGCCTGGAGGTGCCTGATTCCGAAGGCGATGACCGGCGTCGGTGTCGGACGATCCAGCAGTACGGCGTCCAGTCCGGCGCCGCGCATCACGGCGGCGGTGTCCTGCGCGAACACGTCGGACTTGTGGCGGGCGTCGTACCCGATCAGGACCGGGCCGCCGGTGCGTCCGTTCGCCTTCAGGTAGGCGGCCAGGCCGGCGGCGGCGCGGATGACCACGACCCGGTTCATCCGGTTCGGCCCGGCGGCGACGGCGCCGCGGAGTCCCGCCGTACCGAATTCGAGGGTGCCGGCGAACCGGTCGGCCAGCTCGGCGGTGTCCCCGGAGTCGAGCAGCGCCCGCAGTTCGGCGCGGGTGTCGGGGTCGGGGTCTTCGCTCAGCCAGGCTTCGGCGGCGCTGCGCAGGTGATCGTTCACATGCGCACGATAGCTAATGCCCGGACGACTGGCAGGGTCTTGCGCGGAGGTCGGCGACGTAGTCGTCGGGGGCGCCGGCGGCTTCGGCGGCCTCGGCGAGGATGCCCAGGTAGCGGGCCGAGGGCAGGCCGCCCTCGTAGGCGTTCAGCACGTACATCCAGGCCAGCTGCTCGCCGTCCAGGGACTGCACCCGGACCTGGATCTTGCGGTAGACGCCCTGGTCGATCCACTCCCACTCGTCCAGCCGCTCGACGTCCTTGGGGTGGATGTCGTACAGCGCGACGAAGACCTGGTTGGTCGGGTCGGCCGGGTCCTCGACCACGGTGGCCATCGCGCCCTCCCAGCCGAGCTCCTCGCCACCGAAGGTGAGGCGCCAGCCGGCGATCCAGCCGGTCCCGCGCAGGGGCGAGTACGGGCACCGCTCGGCCATCAGGTTCGGGTCCAGATTCGACGCAAACGCGGCGTACAGGGTCACGACGACACAGGATACGGAAGAATGACCTCCCGTGGCGCGAGTTGTGATCATCGGAGGCGGTCCCGGCGGGTACGAAGCGGCCAGTGCGGCTGCCCAACTGGGAGCGGAGGTGACGGTCGTCGATTCCGACGGGATCGGCGGTTCTGCCGTGCTCACCGACTGTGTCCCGAGCAAGACCTTGATCGCCACCGCGGAGGTGATGACCGAGGTGGAGGAGGCCGGCGAACTAGGCGTCAGAGTTACAGGCGACGGCGCCGGCGACGATTCAGATCCGGCGAACTCGGTGCGAGTCGACCTCTCCGTTGTCAACAAGCGGGTCAAGGCACTGGCCACCGCCCAGTCCGAGGGCATCACCCGGCGGCTCGAGCGGGACAAGATCCAGATCATCCAGGGCCGCGGCCGCCTGGACGGGCCGGAAACGGTGGTTGTCGGCGACGAGCGGCTGGACGCCGACGTGGTCCTGATCGCCACTGGAGCAAGGCCGCGCATCCTCAAGGGCTCGGAGCCGGACGGCGAGCGGATCCTGACCTGGGAGCAGGTCTACGAGCTCGAGGAGCTGCCCGAGCGGCTGATCGTGGTCGGCTCCGGCGTCACCGGTGCGGAGTTCGCCAGCGCGTACGACGCACTCGGCAGTGACGTCGTCCTGGTGTCGTCGCGGGACCGGGTCCTCCCGGGCGAGGACGCGGACGCGGCGGCCGTGCTGGAGGACGTGTTCAAGCGGCGTGGACTCACGGTCCTGGGCAAGTCCCGGGCCGAGTCGGTCAAGCGGGACGGCGACGGCGTCGTGGTGACGCTGACCGACGGCCGGATGGTCGAGGGATCGCACGCGCTGCTCGCGGTCGGATCGCTGCCGAACACCGATGACATGAATCTGGTGGAGTCGGGCGTGTCGCTCACCGACGGCGGCTTCGTCCAGGTCGACCGGGTCTCCCGGACCACGGCCCGCGGGGTGTACGCGGCCGGCGACTGCACCGGGGTCCTGATGCTCGCCTCGGTCGCCGCCATGCAGGGCCGGATCGCGATGTCGCACGCGCTCGGCGACGCGGTCATCCCGCTGGACCAGTCGACTGTGTCCTCGAACGTCTTCACCGCCCCCGAGATCGCCACAGTCGGCCTGACCCAGGCGGTCGTCGATGCCGGCGGCAGTACGGCGATGGTCGTGAAGGTGCCGCTGGCCGACAACGCCCGGGCCAAGATGCAGGGCGTCCGCGACGGTTTCGTGAAGCTGTTCTGCCTGCCCAACACCGGCATCGTGGTCGGCGGCGTGGTGGTCGCGCCCCGCGCCAGTGAGCTCATCCACCCGATCTCGCTCGCCGTCGGTGCCCGCCTGACCGTCGACCAGGTCGCCCATGCCTTCACCGTCTACCCCTCGGTCTCCGGCTCGGTCGCCGAAGCCGCCCGGCGACTGCACCTGCGCTCATGAAGTTCCTGGTGCTGTGGCAGATGGAGCTGAGCCTGCTCTCCCCGGAGATGGCCCGGGCCGTCGGCGCGATGCCGGACTACGGCGAGCGCCTCGAGCGCGAGGGAAAGGTGCTGTCGCGGTATCACGTGGTCGGATCGCACGGTGGGGCGTGGATCTACGACGTGGAGTCGCACGAGGAGTTCGAACGCTTGCTGGGGCGGGCGCCGGTGTTCAACTTCGCGCGGTACACGGTGCACGCACTCGCCGAGATGGATTCCGGCCGCCCGGGCGATTGACGCGCTCGCGGTGCCGGGCCACCCTGGGCTCCAGGGGGCGAGGCGCATGTTCGAGGACCGCAGCGACCTGGCAGTCGACCGTCATCTGGTCGTCAGCCATCGGTTGCGCGCCCGCAGACTCCAGCTCGGCCTGACCCAGAAGCAGCTCGTCAGCCGGCTCGCCCGGCGCGGGATCCGGACCACCAACAAGACCCTGTCCAGCTTCGAGCACGGCGCGGGCGTCGACGTGGTCCGCCTGCCCGAGCTGGCCGCCGCGCTCGACTGCACCGTGACCTACCTGCTGGGCCTGACCGAGGACCCGGCCCGTTGGGAGCCCGACCGGTTCTCCACCGCTCCGGACGACCACCAGGTGCCTCGGCCTGCCGTTCTGAACTCACCTGGCATCCTGAAGTCACCCAGCGTCAACCACCCGGACGGTCACTGGATCCTCGGCCCGGACATCCCGGCCCGCCCGCCCAGACGCTGATTGACCAGCCGCAGGTGGTACGCCGAATAGTGGCGTAAGGCAACCAATTGGGCCGGGGACAGGGTGTCGCAGACCCATTCCCAGTGCAGTGCGACCCAATCGCCCTGGTGCAAACGCTCGATCAGGTGCACGCCGTCGAAACCACGGATCGCGGTCTCCTGCCGCGGTACCCCCAGAGCGAGCTGCGTGCCGTCCCACACCAGCGGCTGCGACTCCACCACGACCTGCTCGCCGGTGTCCGCGATCACCCGTCCCCAGCGGATCCGGCACTGATCGAGCACGTTGAGGGCTTGCGTCGTACTGCGTTCCTCGCCGAGCAGCGCGGCCCACGGGTAGCAGCAGAACACCAGGAAGCTGTGGTGCGGCAGGCCACCCTCGCTGTCGCCGGCCCGGTCGAGCAAGCGGTTGCCGATCCAGTAGGCCTCGACCACCTCGCGGTCGAGGGGATCCGCCGTACCGCTGGCCGCGGCGATCCGGCGCAGTTGCGGCCAGGCGCCCTCGAACTGCTGGGCCAGCGCGCGGAACCCGTTGTCCGCCCGGCCCAGAGCGCCGTACTCGAGGAGCGCGTCGGCGTCGGCGGGACCGCAGTACCCGAGCCGGTTCGGCGCGAACGCGTACCGGACGAACAGGGCCGGTCCGGTCACCGGTCGGCCCCGAAGAACGCGAGCGCGTCCGCGGCCCGCTCCGGCGACATCCGCTCGATCGCGAAGCCGCTGTGGATCAGCACGTACTCACCGGGGACGAACGGGCCGTCGAGCAGGGCCAGGTTGATCTCCCGGACGACGCCGGCCACCTCGACCAGGCCGAGGTCCGCGTCCTCCGGACAGTCGACCACGCGACCCGGGATCCCCAGGCACATCCGGCTACATTTCCCTGAGCCGGCGGTAGCGGCGGACGTCTTCGATCCCGTAGTACCCCAGCCCGACGAGCACCAGCAGCACGACTGCCAACAAGATCCAGCGCATCAGCTCTCCCCCTCCGTCACGCCGACCGGCCGGTCCGCCGGCCCGGCGACCTGTCCGGTGACCAGGTCGATCACCATCTGTACGGCGGTCCCGACCGAGTCCTGCACGGCCGGGGACAACCCGATTCCGGCATCGAGACCGGCCGGCTCACAACCGACCACCACCACAGGTCCCACGGTGCCACCTAGTCGCGGGACAAGCGAGAGGACGGCGTCCGGTCCGAGGTCGTGGGCATCCATGATCACCTCCTCCCCGGGCTCGGCGCCCGGCTCGGCCTCGATCACGTAGACCGTCCCCGGTGGACCGTCCCGCTGGACCGCATCGACCAGAACGACCAGGTCGTACGGCTCGAGCAGTTGGTAGGCCAGGTGGATGCCGCGGATCCCGAAGTCGCGCACCTCCGCGTCCGGCGGCAGGTCGCGCTTGGCCAGTTCCTCGACGACCGCGACACCGAAGCCGTCGTCACTGCAGAACACGTTGCCCAGCCCGGCCACCAAAACGGTCATTCCGCACCCACCAACGGCTCGATCTCGTCCGGGCTGAAGTACAGGTAGCGGCCGTGGGACCGCTGGACCTCGCCTTCCTCGCCGTCCAGCGCGACCGCGACGTGCGTCTCGCCGTCGACGTCGGACAGGACGGCGACCACCGTGCCGAGGCGCCCGGTGAGGAACATGTCCTGCGCGTCGGCGCGCCGGATCCCGGGCCGCAGCCGGACCCGCGAACCGTTGCCGACCGGAACGTCGCCGACCATCACCGTGTCGGTCTCCGGCGAGACCGAGCCGTCGCTGCCGGGATCCCACCAGGGCTTCTCGTCGGGCTCCGGCTCGGTCACCCTGCGCAGGTAGCGGATCGTGCCGTGCAACCGGTCCATGAACTCCGGCGGCATGGTCTCCACCCGGGCCAGCAGTTCGGCCGCGCGCGGGTCGGTGCCGCGGACCTCGCGCTTCTCGTCGTCGGTCAGCGTCATGGTGCGCAGGCTGAGGATCTCGTCGATCTCGGTGGCGTCGAACAGATCCCCCTGGCTCTCGGGCGCGATCTGCGGGTGGTCGTACAGGATGATCGGCGACGACAGCAGCAGCCCGCCGGCCAGTACCGGGTAGACGCCGATGTTGTCGCAACCGGCGGCGAACGCGGCGGCCCACTCGGGCGGATCCAGCAGCGAGACGAACCGGCAGCCGGCGGCGGCCACCATGACGTGGTGGGCGATCAGCGCCTGACGCAGTGCTCCGACGCGTTCCGAGCTGCTGTCGGGCGTGGTGTTCCCGACCCGGATCCGCAGCCGGACCGCGCCGTACGGGCCGGGCAGCGGTTTGATGCTCAGGGCAACGGTTCCGGTGATCGGCAACCGGGACCGGCGGAGGAAGCCGGCCGAACCGATCGCCTCGGTGTCGGTACTGCCGGAGATCTTGAACGGAACCTCGCGGGGCAAGCTGTGCAGGTTCGTCGTGAGGTCCACGGTCCGCACCACCGCTTCGTCCCACGGCACGTACGTCGCGTCCTCGGTCTGCAGCGCGGCGACCTCGACCTGATCGGCATCGAGGACGGTACGCCGTTGGGCCTGCAGGAATCGCACGCGGACAGTGAGCACGGCCTCGTTGCCGTCGAGCAGGCCCTCGGTCTGCGAGAAGCCACGTTCGGAGGGATCCACCACGCAGTAGTCGGGTGGCATCAGGACGCCGAACTGCCAGCGCACCCGGTTCTTCCCCTCCGACGCCCGGTAGGGGTAGAGCACGTAGCCCTCGAACAACAGCGCGTCCGCGACCTGCTGGACCGCGTCGAACCTGTTCATTCCAGCTGTTCCTTCAGGAGTCGCTCGATCGCGTCGTCCCAGCCGGGCAGGGCTTCCCGCGTGCGGTACCGGTACAGCCGGTCGAAGGTGTCGCGCCGCAGCCGCAGCCAGGTGGCACCCGGGAAGTGCTGGTCCATCGCCTCCCGCCACGCAGCCACCGGCAGCAGGTACGACGTCTCCTTCTGCCAGGCGACCGGTGTCACCGAGAGGGTGCCGGGACGGCCGGTGAAGATCGTCCCGTTGAACAACAGCAGCAGCGGTACGCCGTCCTCGCGCACGGCGTACAGATATTTGTGGGCAGCGACGTCGAAGTCGTAGCTGCAGGGCAGCTGCAGGTCGACCTCGGTCGCGCCGGAGAAGCCAGGCACCATCTGGGTGACGAACGCCAGTTGCAGCGGCTTCAACGTCTCACCCCACCGGGCCCGGTCGCCGAACAGGTCCGCGAGTCCTTCGGCTTCCTCGTCGTTGTAGCGCCGCCGGATCGGTTCGATCCTGATCTGGCAGCGCAACGCCAGCGCGTGCACCGCCGTACCGGTCGTCTCCTCGATCCGCAGGTGCAGGCGGATCAACGGCGTCGCGGCGTACCGATCGGCCTCCGCGCCGGTGCAGGTGAAATCGAGGTCAACCACGGCTGCGCTCCCGGATCCCCGCGAAGAAGTCGTCGATCCGCCGCCAGACCTCTTCGCCACCGGCGAAGCCTTCCCAGTACTGCCGGACGATCCCGACCAGCTCGTAGCACGCGTCGATCGGGACCAGGTGGCACTCGAACCCGTCGTCGAGCCGGCGCAGCAGCACGGCCTCGACATCCGGGATGACCTCCTGCAACAGGGGATCGCCGGCCACCACCTCGTCCCAGGCGGCCAGGTCGAGCAGTGACTCGGTGGCACCGCCCGGGCTCGGGTAGAAGGCGACGTACCGGCTCTGGTCGGACTGGTAGAAGAGGAACGCCAGGTTGACCGGGATCCCCATCGCGTCCCACTGCGCCGCGGACAGCCTGAAGTCCGGATTGGATCGGTAGCGTTCGGGGACGGTGCGGTAGTGCCCGTGCGATGCGCCACCGTCGGTGAACAACAGGTAGCAGGAGCGGCACGCGCAGAGCAGCCGATGGCCCTGGATGTCGGCCAGGTGCGAGTGCTCCGGTCCGATCGGTACAGCGCACATCTCGCACTGCTCACCAGGTGCGCCCTGCTCGCGAACGCCACCGGTGAACTCACGGAGCACCGCGACCGGGTCCACTACAGGACGGGCCTTGTCTTTTCGCGCGAGTGAGCGCAGCGTCGGCGACGGTCTCACGCAGGCTGCACCCCCGGGATGGCCACCTTCCATCCAGCGCCGTCGGGCAACAGCGGCAGCGCCTCGAGGGGTGGTGACCCTTCCGGTGCGAGCGCGCGCCCGGCCAGGCGTACGTCGTACTCGGCCGTGCAGCGTGGACACGTGAGCCGGTCGCCGTCCAGCCGCCCGTGGTGCAAGGCGGACGAGCACCTCGGACAGTTGTTGCGGTAGGCAAAGAAAGTGCCGGCCAGGTTGGCCACCAGCAGGTCCATTCCGGCGACACCGAGTTGCTGGACCTGGTCGGGGGGTGTGACCAGGTCCAGCTGGTGCCAGCCGTCCCGGTGGGGACGGAACGGCTCGATGGTCAGCAAGCTCTGCTTCTCCTTCACCATGCCGGCGACGTCGACCGCGATGGCCTCGGGCGCGGCGTCCAGGACGGCGTTCTCGACCGTGAGCCGGACGGTCGCGGTCGAGCCGGGACAGCCGTCGCAACTACCCTGCAGGCGCAGGTGGACGACGCCGTCGTCGTCGATACCGAGGTAGTCGATGCCGCCGGCATGGGAGCCCAGGTACGGGCGGACGTCGTCGAGGGCGCGCTGGATCCGGGTCGCGACGTCGTCGGGGTGGAGGTCGTGCAGCAGCAACAGCCCGGCGACCAGATCGTCCCCGGCCAACTGCCGGACCTGCGGCTCGTCGAGCAGGTTCAGCAGTTGCCCGAGGCCGGCGCCGTGCAGGGTGAGCACCGCGCGGACCAGTTCCTCCACTTGCTGAGCGAGCGCGGGGTCGGCGCGCCGCTGGACCTCGTCCAGCAGGACGTCGATCCGTTCGCTCAGCTCCTGAACGTCGTGCCGGTCCATCTCAGTACGGCTTGACCGCGATCGTGGGTGAGTGCAGGTGGGTCTTCTCCTGGCCGTTGCCGACGTACATGTGCACACCGCACGGCAGGCACGGGTCGAAGCTGCGCACGGCCCGCATGATGTCGATGCCCTTGAACCGGTCCGGCGGGTTCTCCTCGAAGATCGGTGTGTTCTGGACGGCGTCCTCGTACGGGCCGGGGGTTCCGTAGCTGTCCCGGACGCTGCCGTTCCACGGGGTCGGCGGATACGGGTGGTAGTTCGCGATCTTGCCGTCGCGGATCACCATGTGGTGCGAGAGCACGCCGCGGACGGCCTCGGTGAAACCGCACGAGATCGCCTCGTCCGGCACCTTGAACGGCGTCCACGTCTCGGTGTGCCCGCCGCGGACCTCGTTCATCGCCTTCTCGCAGAAGTGCAACGCGAGCGCGGCCGCGTAGGCCTGGAAGTAGGTCCGGGCCCGGTTCCGCTCGAGCGCGTTGCTCCAGCGCGGGATCTTCCACTCGTACTCCACGGCCGGCTTCAGCGCGGTCCGGGGCAGCTGGATCTTCACGCTGTTCCCGGTGGCCTGCACGTTCGGCGTGTTCACCAGACCGGACAGCGCGGTCGACCACAGCCGGGCGATCGGGCCGCCGCCGGTGTCGAGGGCCAAGTGGTCCTTGCCGTCGAACCACCGCGGTGACATGGTCCAGCTGTAGGCGTTGGAGAAGTCACGCTTCTGCGGCTTCGGCAGCGTGTGCTGGTTCCACGGGTGCCGGACGTCGATCGGGTTGCCGAGCGGGTCGATGTCGACGAACTTCTCGTGGCTGCCGTCGGCCCAGTCGTCGTAGTACGAGCTGCCGAGCAGGATGCGCAGGCCGAGGTTGATGTCGACCAGGCTGTTGGTGACCAGTTCGCCGTCGACGATCACCCCGGGCGTGACGAACATCCGGCGGCCCCAGGCCTCCATGTTCTGGTAGGTGAAGTCGCAGATCGCCGGGTCGTTCAGGCTGCCCCAGCAGCCGAGCAGGATCCGCCGCTCGCCGACGTGCTCGTAGCCCGGCAATGCCTCGTAGAAGAAGTCGAACAGGTCGTCGTGCAGCGGCACGACCTTCTTCATGAACTCGATGTAGCGCATCAGCCGGGTCAGGTAGTCGGTGAAGAGCTGGATCGTCGCGACCGTGCCGACCCCGCCGGGGTAGAGCGTCGACGGGTGGACGTGCCGGCCCTCCATCAGGCAGAACATCTCCCGCGTGTAGCGGCTGACGTGCAGCGCCTCGCGGTAGAAGTCGCCCTCCAGCGGGTTCAGCGAGCGCATGATGTCGCCGATGGTCCGATAGCCGTGGTCACCGGCGTGCGGCGCCTCGGTCCGGTTCGCCAGCTCCAGCACGCCCGGGTTGGTCTCCTTGACCATCCGCTCGCAGTAGTCCACCCCGACCAGGTTCTCCTGGAAGATGTTGTGGTCGAACATGTACTCCGCGGCCTCGCCGAGGTTGATGATCCACTCGCCGAGGTGTGGCGGCGCGACGCCGTACGCCATGTTCTGCGCGTAGACCGAGCAGGTGGCGTGGTTGTCACCGCAGATGCCGCAGATCCGGCTGGTGATGAAGTGTGCGTCGCGCGGGTCCTTGCCCTTCATGAAGATGCTGTAGCCGCGGAAGATCGACGACGTGCTGTGGCATTCCTGGACGGTCTTCTGCTTGAAGTCCACTGATGCGTAGATGCCCAGGCTGCCGACGATCCTGGTGATCGGGTCCCACGCCATCTCGACGACGTCGGAACTCTTCGACTCGCTACTGGCGGGCGTGACTTTGGTTTCGGTGGTGGTCATGGCCCTACCAGACCTTCTCGTAGCCGGTGGCGAGCTCCTCGCCCTTGCGTCGCCACTTGGGTTCCTTGTTGCTGGTGTTCTGGGTGAACTTGCGCAGCCGGCGGATCACCGTGCCGTAGACCATGCTCGCGGCGGTGGACACCTTGCTGCCGGGCGGCTCGTCCATGAACGGCATGAACTTGTCCGGGAAGCCGGGCATCGTGCAGGCGATGCAGATCCCGCCGACGTTCGGGCAGCCGCCGACGCCGTTGATCCAGCCGCGCTTGGGCACGTTGCAGTTGACCACCGGACCCCAGCAGCCCAGCTTCACCAGGCACTTGGGGGAGCCGTACTCCTTGGCGAAGTCGCCCTGCTCGTAGTACCCGGCCCGGTCACAGCCCTCGTGCACCGTCCGGCCGAACAGCCACTGCGGTCGCAGTTCGGCGTCGAGCGGGATCATCGGAGCCTGCCCGGCCACCTGGTACAGCAGGTACACGAGCGTTTCGGACAGGTTGTCGGGGTGGATCGGGCAACCTGGCACGCAGACGATCGGCAAACCGGCCTTGGACTTCCAGCTCCAGCCGAGGTAGTCGGGCACGCCCATCGCGCCGGTCGGGTTACCGGCCATGGCGTGGATGCCGCCGTACGTCGCACAGGTGCCGACGGCGACCACCGCGGTGGCTTTCGGGGCCAGCCGGTCCACCCACTCCGACGTCTTCATCGGCTGACCGGTGGCTGGGTTGTTGCCGAAGCCGGCCCAGTAACCGTCACCGTGGATCGCCTCGTTCGGGATCGACCCCTCGACCACCAGGACGAACGGCTCCAGCTCGCCGCGGTCGGCCTTGTGCCACCACGCGATGAAGTTGTCCGCACCGGTCTCCGGGCCGCACTCGAAGTCGATCAGCGGCCAGTGCACCGCGATCCGGGGCAGCCCGGGCAGGGCACCGAGGACGATCTCCTCGATGCTGGGCTGGGTGGCGGCGGTCAGGGCGACCGAGTCGCCGTCGCAGCTCAGTCCGCCGTTCATCCAGAGGATGTGCACCACGCCCTCGTCGGTCTCCTGCTGCGACTGCTCCGGCTCCAGCGTCGTCGACACGACCCTGCCCTCCCTCTGACCGTTACCGGGATTCGACCCCGATCTTTTGACCGTACGTCGGTCCCGGCTGGTCCGACAGACACTTGTGTCGGCTATTAATGGCGGCGTCGGGAAGTCCGGGATTCGGCGATTCCAAGACAATCCGGGACCGCTTTCGCGCAGTGTTGCGCCGGTATTCTTGGCCAATGGACGGTCCCGGCCGCGAGGTCTTCGTCTCGCCCGTGGTCGTAGCCTCGCACGCCTTTCCGGCCCGGCCGGGATCGCTGCCGGACGCCGAGCAGTTCGTCCGCGAGGCACTCGAGCCGGTCACCCTCGACACCGAGGAGAGCCAGGCGCTCTACCACGCGATCACCACCGCGCTGCTGGCCGCCGCCGGGCCGCAGGATGGCGTGTTCGACGTGACGGTGCGGATCTTTCCCGACGGCGTGGAGGTCGAGGTCCTGCACGGCACCGGCGTGCACCGGGTGCAGCCCGCGGCCGAGCCGTTCGCCGACTGGCTGAACGGCGTGCTGCGCGGTCAGGGCCTGTCCCAGCAGGACGCCGCGCAGCGGATCGGGGTGTCGGTGCGGACCATCAGCCGATGGCTGCGCGGCGACACCGAGCCGCGGATGCGGGACCTGCGCCGGGTGCACGAGATCTTCGGGCCGTGATCTGGCATGGTCCGGGGCCTGGGTTTAGTGTGCGAATTGTCCGCTGATCGCCGAATTCGTCATTTCTTTCGCCCGGCGGGGTGAGCATCACGAACGAACCGGAACGTGTCCGAACCCGGGTCCTGGTGACCGGCGTCGTGCAAGGCGTCGGCTTCCGTCCGTTCGTGTACTCCCTGGCCCGGGAGCTCGGCTTGTCCGGGCAGGTCGGTAACACCGCGGCCGGAGTGGTCGCCGAGGTCGAGGGGCCGGCCGCCGCGGTCGCGGCCTTCGGTCGCCGCGTCCGCACCGACGCTCCGCCGCTGGCCGCGGTCTCGACCGTGACGCCGGAGTCCTTGGCGCCGCGCGGCGGGACCGAGTTCGTCATCCTCGACTCGACAACCGGACCGGGCCGGACGCTGGTCTCGCCGGATGTCGCGACGTGTGCGGACTGCCTGGCCGAGTTCGCCGATCCGTCGGACCGGCGCTACCGGCATCCGTTCGTCAGCTGCACCAACTGCGGGCCGCGGTTCACGATCATCACCGGCCTGCCCTACGACCGGCCCGCCACCACGATGGCGGACTTCCCGCTCTGCCCGGACTGCGCCCGCGAGTACGCCGATCCCGCCGATCGCAGGTTCCACGCGCAGCCGATCGCCTGCCCCGCGTGCGGTCCCCGGCTGCAACTGGTCCAGCCCGGCCTCGAGACGGCGTACGACGAGGACGCATTGGCGATCGCGCACGGACTGCTGGTCGACGGCGCGATCCTCGCGGTGAAAGGACTCGGCGGATTCCACCTGGTCTGTGATGCCGGAGACCAGGCGGTGGTGACCACGCTGCGCAAGCGCAAGGATCGCGGTGACAAGCCGTTCGCCGTGATGGCCGCCGACCTCGACGCGGCCCGGCGGATCGCTTTGATCGACGCGGAAGACGAAGCGCTGCTGACCGGGAGCCGGCACCCGATCTTGCTGCTCCGGCGCCGGCCCGGAGCGGCCGTCGCCGAAGCCGTTGCCCCCGGCAACCCTGACCTCGGCGTGATGCTGCCGTACACGCCCGTGCACCACTTGCTGTTCGACCAGCCCGGTCCGTGTGTGCTGGTGATGACGAGCGGCAACCTGTCCGACGAGCCGATCGTGACGACCGACGACGAGGCCACGACCCGGCTGGCCGGCCTGGCCGACGCGTGGCTCGGTCACGATCGCCCGATCCACGTGCCGTGCGACGACTCCGTCGTACGGATCGTGGACGGGATCGAGCTACCGGTGCGCCGGTCCCGTGGGTATGCGCCGTTCCCGATCGACCTGCCTGTCCCCGTCCGGCCCGCGCTGGCGGTCGGCGGAGATCTGAAGAACACGTTCTGCCTCGGGGACGGGCGGTATGCCTGGCTCTCGGCGCATGTCGGGGACATGGACAACCTCGCGACTCTGCATGCGTTCGAACGGGCCGAGCGGCATCTCGAGCAACTGACCGGGGTCCGGCCTGAGGTGATCGTGACGGACAAGCATCCGTCGTACCGATCCCGGCAGTGGGCTCAGTTGAACGCGGCCGGCCGGCCGGTGGTCGGCGTACAGCATCACCATGCGCACATCGCGTCCGTCCTCGCCGAGCATCGGTACGACGGCGACCCGGTGATCGGGTTCGCCTTCGACGGGACCGGGTACGGCGACGACGGCGCGGCGTGGGGCGGCGAAGTGCTGGTGGCCGACTACGACGGCTTCGTCCGGGAGGCGCATCTCAAGTACGTGCCGTTGCCGGGCGGCGACGCGGGAGTTCGCAATCCCTGCCGGATGGCGATGTCGCACCTGCGCGCCGCGGGGCTGCCGTGGCATCCCGCTCTGCCGTCGGTGCGCGCGTGCCGTGGGCCGGAGCTGGAACTACTGCGGGTACAGCTGGACAAGGACATCGCGTGTGCGCCCACGTCCAGCATGGGAAGGCTGTTCGATGCGGTCTCGTCGCTGGCCGGAGTGTGTCACCGGGCCGGGTACGAGGCACAGGCCGCGATCGAACTGGAGGGACTGATCTCGTCCGGTCGCGGGCTCGGTGCTTACGAGTTCGCGGTCACGGGGGACGAGATCGATCCGGCACCGGTGCTGGCCGGGGTGGTGCGGGATGTGCTGCGCGGGGTCGAGCCGGGAGTGGTGAGCGCGCGCTTCCACCAGGGCCTTGCCGATCTGATGGTGACGCTGGCCGAGCGGATCGGCGCCGCCCGAGGACTGACCACCGTCGCGCTGTCCGGCGGCGTGTTCGTCAACAGAGTGTTGCTATCAGCAACTACCAGGGCGTTGACCGGGGCCGGGTTCACCGTCCTGCGGCATCGCCGGGTGCCGCCGACCGACGCCGGGCTCGCCCTCGGGCAGCTGGCCGTCGCGGCACGGGCCTAGCAGGGAGGGATCAGCATGTGTCTTGCGGTACCGGGAAAGGTCGTGGAGATCCGGGAGGAAGACGGCACCCGGATGGGCATGGTGGACTTCGGCGGCGTGCTCAAGGACGTCTGCCTGGAGTACCTGCCGGATCTGCAGGTCGGTGAGTACACCATCGTGCACGTCGGCTTCGCGCTGCAGCGACTCGACGAGGAGTCCGCGATGCAGTCGCTCGCGCTGTACCGTAAGCTCGGCGCGCTCGAGGAGGAGTTCGGCGACCAGTGGGGCCTGGCCGCGCAGCAGGCCGGAGAGCGCCGCCCGCCCGGCACCGAGTGGGAGGCGGCGAGATGAAGTACCTGGCCGAGTTCAGCGATCCGGTCCTGGCCAGGAAGCTGGTCGACGAGATCCACGCCACGGTGACGAAACCCTGGGCGATGATGGAGGTCTGCGGCGGTCAGACACACACGATCGTCCGGCACGGGATCGACCAGTTGCTGCCGGACGGCGTCGAGATGATCCACGGCCCGGGCTGCCCGGTCTGCGTGACGCCGCTGGAGATCATCGACAAGGCACTCGAGATCGCCGCCCAGCCCGACGTGATCTTCTGCTCGTTCGGCGACATGCTGCGGGTGCCCGGCAGCGGTCGCGACCTGTTCCGGATCAAGAGCGAGGGCGGTGACGTCCGCGTCGTCTACTCGCCGCTGGACGCACTCCGGCTGGCGAGTGAGAACCCGGACAAGCAGGTCGTGTTCTTCGGTATCGGCTTCGAGACCACCGCGCCGCCGAACGCGATGACCGTCTACCAGGCGAAGAGACTCGGCATCCCGAATTTCAGCCTGCTCGTCTCGCACGTCCGGGTGCCGCCCGCGATCGAGGCGATCATGCAGTCGCCGGTCTGCCGGGTTCAGGGTTTCCTCGCGGCGGGCCACGTCTGCAGCGTGATGGGTACGGCGGAATACCCGGAGCTCGCGGACAAGTACGGCGTACCGATCGTGGTCACCGGTTTCGAGCCGCTGGACATCCTGGCCGGGATCCTGCGCACGGTGAGCCAGCTCGAGAAGGGCGAGCACGTGGTCGAGAACGCCTATCGGCGGGCGGTGCGCGACGAGGGCAACCCGGCGGCGAAGGCGATGCTGGCCGACGTGTTCGAGACCACCGACCGGTCGTGGCGGGGGATCGGGATGATCCCGCAGAGCGGTTGGAAGTTGTCCGAACGCTACCGCGAGTACGACGCCGAGTACCGCTTCCAGGTCCGCGACATCGACACCCAGGAATCGACCGTGTGCCGCAGTGGCGAGGTCCTGCAGGGGTTGATCAAACCTCACGAATGTGCCGCATTCGGGACGTTGTGTACGCCGCGCAACCCGCTCGGCGCGACTATGGTGTCCAGTGAAGGCGCTTGTGCGGCGTACTACCTGTACCGGCGCCTCCAGAGTCCCGCCGAGGTGGTGACCACCGGTGGCTGAGCAGCTGATGGCCCCGAACTTCGACGGGTGGGTCTGTCCGCTGCCGTTGCGCGATCACCCTGCGGTCGTGATGGGCCACGGGGGCGGCGGACAGATGTCGGGCGAGCTGATCGAGCACCTCTTCGTGCCCGCGTTCGCCAACCCGGTGCTCAGCGGACTCACGGACTCGGCGGTGTTCACCCTCGGGGACGCGCGGCTGGCGTTCTCCACCGACTCGTTCGTGGTCCAGCCGTTGTTCTTCCCCGGCGGGAGTATCGGGCACCTGGCCGTCAACGGCACGGTCAACGACCTCGCGATGAGTGGCGCGCAGGCGGCGTACCTGTCCTGCGGGTTCATCCTCGAGGAAGGGATCGAGCTGTCCGTGGTCGGCCGGATCGCGGAGGACCTCGGGGCGGCGGCGCGGCGGGCCGGGGTGACCATCGCGACCGGTGACACCAAGGTCGTGGACGCCGGGCACGGCGATGGCGTGTACATCAACACGGCCGGTGTCGGGCTGGTTCCGGCCGGCGTCGACATCCGTCCGCAGCGGGCGACGCCGGGCGACGTCGTCCTGGTCAGTGGGCAGATCGGCGTCCACGGGATCGCGATCATGAGTGTGCGCGAGGGCATCTCGTTCGGCACCGAGGTGGTCAGCGACTGCGCACCGCTGAACGGCCTGGTGGCCGCGATGCTCGAGGTCTGCAAGGACCTGCACGTCCTGCGCGACCCGACCCGGGGTGGCGTGGCGACCTCGCTGAACGAGATCGCCAAGGCGGCCGGCGTCGGCATCGAGCTGACCGAGACCGCGCTGCCGGTGCCGGAGACGGTCGCGAACGCCTGCGCGTTCCTCGGCCTGGATCCGCTGTACGTCGCGAACGAGGGCAAGCTGCTCGCGATCGTGCCGCGGGACCAGGCGGACGCCGTCCTGGCGGCGATGCGGGCGGATCCGCTCGGTGCGGACGCGACGATCATCGGTGAGTGCGTGGAGGCGCATCCGGGGATGGTGGTGACGAGGACCGCGTTCGGTGCGACGCGGGTCGTGGACACCCCGATCGGGGAGCAGCTGCCCCGAATCTGTTAGCGGGCTGCCAGCCAGGTGTGCCAGGCGTCGAGGCCGTCGCCGCGGGTCGCGGAGACGGGCAGCAGTTCGACGTCCGGCTTGACCCGCCGGATCAGGTCGAGACACAGGTCGACGTCGAAGTCGACGTACGGCAGCAGGTCGATCTTGTTCAGCAGGACGAGGTCGGCGGTGCGGAACATGTACGGGTACTTCGCCGGTTTGTCCGCGCCCTCGGTGACCGAGATGATCACCACCCGGGCCGCCTCGCCGAGGTCGAACAGCGCCGGGCAGACCAGGTTGCCGACGTTCTCGACGAAGACCAGCGAACCGTCGGGCGGGGCGAGCTCGGCCAGGCCGCGGTCGAGCATCTCCGCGTCCAGGTGGCAGCCGGCACCGGTGTTGATCTGCACCACCTTGGTGCCGGTGGCCCGGATCCGCTGGGCGTCCAGCCAGGTCTCCTGATCGCCTTCGATCACCAGCGTCTCGCGGCGGCCGGCCAGGTCGCGGACGGTGCGCTCGAGCAGGGTCGTCTTGCCCGAGCCCGGTGAGCTCATCAGGTTGATCGCGGTGACGGCATGCTCGGCCAGCCGGTGCCTGGTGGCGGCCGCGAGTACGTCGTTCTTCGCCAGGATGTCCTGCTCCAGGAGCACTGTCCTGGTCTCGTGCTCATGGTCATGTGGATGGTCATGTGGATGGTCATGTGGATGGTCATGGCCATCCACATGGCCGTGGCCGTGCTCGTGCCCCTCGACGAGCGTGACCCGGGTGGTGGCGTCCTCGCCCGAGCATCCACAGGTACTGCACATGTCAGGGCACCTCCACCGAGACGATCCGCAGTTCGCGGCCGGCCAGGATGTCGAGATCGGCGCTGCCGCAGTCGCACAGCATGATCGGATCGTCGAGCGCGAACTCCCGCCGGCAGTCCCGACAGTACGCCCGGCCCGGCGGCTCGTCGATGTCCAGCCGGGCGCCCTCCAGCCCGGTGCCGCCGGCCACGATCTCGAAGCAGAACCGGATCGAGTCGGTCACCACCCCGGACAGCCGGCCGATCTCCAGCCGGACGGCGGCCACCGGTCCGTCGCCGATCTTCTCGACGATCGCATCGACAATGCTCTCCGTGATGGCGAGCTCGTGCACGCTCCCGACGGTAGGCCGGGCCGTCCGGACCCAGCAAGGCCGCAAGACACGGGAAAACCTGCGGACCCGCAACGAAGGTTCGAGCACCGTGCGTGATCGGCGGAGTTGAGCGTCATTTCGGGAGAAAACGCGACTGTCCACAGGCGATCGATTTACATTGGTGACCAATAGTTACCGTTGCTGGCGGCAACCAAGGAAAACGCCTGGTGCAACCGCTATCACCGTTCGTCGGCGCGGTCTTAGGCTCCGATTGTTCAGCTTGCGGTCAGGGGGACCGCCCATGTCGGAGGGGAAGTATGAGACGACGCCTGAAGCACACTGCTGCGCTCGTTGCCCTGACCAGCCTGATCCTCGCGTCCTTGTCGGCGCCGGTGCAGGCGGCCGCCCGAAAGGATCCACCGCCGGGCCAAGCGCCGGGCGCGATGCAGGTGAAGACCGCGGCCGACGCCGCGCTGGCGAAGCTCGACCCGAAGCTGGAGGCGAAGGTCAAGAAGGGTGACACCGCCCCCGTAGCGGTGTTCGCGACCGTCCAGGGCGGTGACACCGCCCAGGCCCAGCAGGTGCTCGACAACGCGAAGGTGGCGAAGTCCGGCGACGCCGCGCTGGTGCTGGGATCGATCCCGGTCCAGGCGCTGCCGAAGCTGGCCGCCGTACCGGGGGTTGTCGCGATCCAGCCGATCGAAATGACCAAGACCGGGCAGCCGCTGACCGATCCCGACCCCGGGCTGCACCAGGCGCCGACCGCCGCCGAGAAGCACGCGGCGCTCGCGAAGGCCAAGGCCGACGACGTCCCCTACACCGAAGCCCCGCCACTGCGCGGCTCCAACTTCGAGACGCTGCGCAAGCAGAACCTGCTGGACGCCAAGACGCACAACTTCACCGGTGCCTGGAACGCGGGCTTCACCGGTCAGGGCGTGACCGTCGGCGTCCTCGACGGCGGCACCGACTGGGGCCACCCGGACCTGCTGAACACCTGGCAGACCTGGACCGGCCAGACCGGCGCGAAGGCCGGCTGGAACGGCTGGCCGAAGGCGTTCGACCCGTTCGGCACCCTGCAGTGGCTCGCCGACCCGAGCCAGGTCGACCAGGGCCTGTCGTGGTACACCAAGACCACCGCGGCGACCTGCGTCACGTCCGGCGGGACCTGCTCGGTGGATTTCGCCACCAAGACCGGACCGTCGCGCAACTTCAGTCTGCCGGCCGGGACCAAGCAGCACACGTACTCCTTCCCGGCCGGCTGGAGCAAGTCCGGCAAGGTCATGCTCGGCAGCCACCCGGACGACTACCTGCTCGACCTGTACGGCGAGCGCCCGGGCTTCCTGGTCACCGACCCGCACACCGCCGGCGTCTACGACACCGTGTACGTCGACCTGGACGACGACTACTCGTTCGCCGACGAGAAGCCGGTGACCAAGTCGTCGCCGGCGTCGTACCGGGACATGAACGGTGACGGCTACACCGACCTGTCCGGCGGCCTGATGTACTACATCTCCGACGGCAAGACCCCGATCCCGGGTGGCCTGGACGCGTTCGGCGTCGAGGACACGTCGTTCGGATCCGGCGCGCTGGTCGCGTGGACCGGTGACTTCGACCCCGGAATCGAGGGCCACGGCACGCTGACCGCGTCGAACGTCGTCGGTCAGGCGGTCATCAACGGCAAGGCGCCGACCTTCAAGGACATCCCCGGTGGCAAGTACGCCGGTGCCGTCCTCGGTGGTGCTCCGCATGCCAAGCTGGCGCCGTTCGGCGACATCTACTTCAGCCACGACTTCTCCGACCAGTTCGGCTACTTCCTGTCCACCCGGCAGGGCGTCGACATCACCTCGAACTCGTACGGCGACTCGGCCACCGACAACGACGGCTGGGACGCGGCGAGCCAGGAGGCCGACGTGATCTCCGACGGCTTCAAGACGACGGCCCTGTTCTCCACCGGCAACGGCGCTCCGGGCTTCGGTACGTCGACGGCCGCGGCGCCCTCGACCGCGATCGAGGTCGGCGCGTCCACCCAGTTCGGCGGAACCGGCTGGGACTCGATCGTGCGGACCAGCCAGATCACCGACAACGACGTCATGGTCTGGTCCAACCGCGGCTTCGGCGCGAACGCCACCAACGGCGTCGACGTCGTTGCCGACGGCTCCTACGCACCGGGTGACGCGACCCTGAACACCGTCCTCGACGGCCGGAACGCGTGGGAGACCTGGGGTGGCACCAGCCGCTCGACCCCGGTCGCCGCGGGTGCGACGGCACTGATCTACCAGGCCTACAAGAAGGCACACGGCGGTGCGGTGCCGGCCGGCTTCTACTCGACCGCGCAGGACATCCTGAAGTCGACGTCGAAGGACCTCGGGTACGACGCCAACGTCCAGGGCTCGGGTTCGATCGACGCCGGCAAGGCGGTGGCGGGTGCCCTCGGCAGCCGCGCGACCGTCTCGCCGACGGAGTGGCGGGTCGGTGACTACCGCGGCACCCAGTACCCGGTGTTCGCGAACATCATCTCGCCCGGCGGGACCGACACCCAGAAGTTCACCCTGAACGGTCCCGGCGCCTGGCAGGTCAGCGACCGGCAACTCGTCCGGACCGACAGCGACACCCTCTCCTTCAGCAGCAAGGATCTGAGCCAGGAGAGTACGTCGAACTTCAACGCACCCGACTACCTGATCGACCTGACCAAACAGGTCAAACAACACAAAGACGCCGATCTGATGGTGGTCAAACTCGAGTACCCACGGTCGCAGTTCGACGGTGACAACAACCTGACCGAGGACCAGGCCTGGCGGTTGCTCACCTACAACTGGACCGACGTCAACCACGACGGCAAGCTGTGGACCGACAAGAACCACAACGGCGTCGTCAACCACACCGACAAGACGACCAGTTCGAACATCGACGGCTTCCTCGACCTGGACTTCGCCAAGTCGGACATGGAACAGGGCGAGTACGAGCGGTTCATGTACCACCGGGCCGGCTCGAATGCACTGCAGTCGTACGTCGCCGATCCGGCGAAGCGGATGGCGGACGGCCTGTTCCTCGGCCTGCAGCACTCCACGAAGAACACGTCGATCCCGGTCACCGACTTCAAGGTCTCGATCGACTGGTACAAGAACAGCGACTGGAAGTGGGTCAGCACGCCGAAGACCGCGAACGGTTCGTTCACCGCGTCGATCAAGGTCCCGGGCAACGCGCCGTACGGGATGTACTCCGGTGCCGTCGTGCTGAACCGCGGCTCGGACTCGATGGTGGTGCCGGTGTCCGTGGCGGTCGCGGCGAAGGCGACGCAGGACGCGAGCGGCAAGATCACCGGTGCGATCACGTTCGGCGGTGACGACGTCGCGCAGTCGCAACGCAACCTCACCTACAACAACGGTTCGGTGTTCGGTGCGAACGACTGGACCTGGCGGGCCGAGTCCGGTGACTGGCGGTTCTTCTACCTCGACGTACCGAAGGCACCCGCCGAAGGCACCAAGTTCCTGGCCAATACCAGTTGGGAGGATTCCGGTCCGTACACCGACCTGGACACGTTGATCATGGGTCGCTCGGTCAACCACTTCCAGCTCGAGCCGGACTCAGTTTACGGAGCGCCGTACACGATCGACACGGTCGGGAAGAGTCCGAACACCAATGTCCGGGCGGGTGCCTGGCGGTTCGACACGGCGACCGGTGGCCCGGCCGACGTGGTGACCGCGCCGGCACAGGAAGGGCTGCAGGCGCTCGCGCTGCACCAGGTCAGTTGGCAGGGTGACAAGTTCAACACCCCGTTCAAGGTGCAGCTGGGTAGTGCGTCGGTGTCACCGTCGTCGGTCGTCCAGACCGCGACCGGGGACACCGGTGGGTTCGACGTGACGTTCTCGTCGAGCGTGCCGCTGGACGGGCTGAAGGCGTCCGCCTACGGTCTCAGCCAGCCGAGTGTGACGTCCGAGGTCGCCCACCAGGACGACCCGAACGACCCGTCCACGGCGAGTGTGAAGAAGAACCTCACGCTCTCGCACGCGTCCCGGTTGGACGTGAGTACGGCGCTGGCCAACAACGACGTGGACCTTTATGTGCTGCGGGATGCCAACAACGACGGCGTGTTCTCGCCGTCCGAGATCGTCGCGTCGTCCGCCGGTGGTACGGGCGACGAGTCGGTCGACCTGGTCAACCCGCCCGACGGCAACTACCAGATCTGGGTGCACGGCTTCGGGGTCACGGGTACGCCGTCGTTCCCGCTGACCGTCAACGCGATCCAGGGCAATGACCTGACGGTGAGCGGCCTGCCCACCGGTCCGGTCCCGGCCAACACGACGGTCACGCTGCACGTCGACTACAACAAGGCGATGACACCCGGCCAGAGCTACAACGGCGAGCTCCTGCTCGGCCCGTCCACGGCTCCGACCGCGCTGTCCGTCCCCATCAAGGTGACCAGGTAAACCCGCGCTGCTGACGACAGAGCCCCGGCGACCGTTGCGGTCGCCGGGGCTCTGGGTTGGTCGGGCTAGAAGTCGCCGCCGCCGAAGTCGCCGCCTCCGAAGTCCCAGCCGCCGGAGTCGCCGCCGCCGTCGCCCATGTTGAAGTCGCCACCGTCGCCGCCGCCATCACCGCCGTCGCTGCCGTCGGCCATGCCGGCGTCGTAGCCGGCCGCGTAGTCGCCGTAGCCGCCACCGGCGAACATGCCGCCGAGCGCCGTACCCAGGAACAGACCGGTCGCGATTCCACCGATGCCGCCGAACATGCCCTGCGCGTACGGCGAGTAGGCCGGACCGGCCTCCCAGTACGGCACCCGCTGCGGGCCGACCATGACCTTGCGGACGTCCGGATCGGCGCCGGCCTTCACCCGCTCGGCGTCGGCCGCACAGGCCGGAACCTCGCGCTGTGCGCCGCCGGGCGGTGCCCACAGGACGTCCTCGACCGACGGGCCGTGCTGCGGGTTGAAGAAGCAGGACGGGCGGCGCTGCGGCAGCGGCTCACCGGCGACCCGGGCGCGCACACACGCGGCGGCGTACCGGCCGTCCTCGAGGATCTCGATCACGTGCTTGATCTGGTCTGCCTCGGTGACCTGGCCGACCGCTTGCTTGGCCGACTCGTAGGAGTCCAGCGCACGCTGATAGTCCTGCCGGGCGCCATCGCCGAGGTCCTTGCCGACCATCTCCAGATCGAGGTCTTGCAGCTCCTCGCCGAACCGGGTGATGTCCTCGTCGGCGGTGCGCTTGACCGACTCGAGCTCACCGGCGGTGATCTCGTGCCGCTTCTTGTTCTGCAGTTGGGTCCGACGGTACGAGCGATATGCCAGAACCGCGATCACCACGACTGCGATGATCAGGATGAAGTCCATGTCGGGCCTCTTCAAACTAGGGGCTTTACGCAGAGCCTATCCAATCCCGCAAGCGAGGTCTCGCCACGCAGGGTGACGCAATGCCGGGAAAGCGGTCACCCAGCGCGCATAATCGATGAGCGCCGCCCAGCGACCGTCGTATCCCCGCCGGAAGGCTGTTGCATGGCCAAGACCTCCCGACTCCTGACTCTCGCGGCGACGGGCCTCGCCCTGGTCCTCCCCACCACCCCGGCTCCACAGTCAGATTCGTCGTACCAAGAGATCGCACTCGACGGGCAGTCAGTACAGGCGGAGACCAAACCATTCGCGATGGTCGGGATCACCTGGCCTGAAGGTTCCGGCGCTGTGCAGGCCAAGGTCCGCGTGCAGCGCGACGGGCAGTGGACCGACTGGGAGCCGCTGCACGTCGAGGACGACCACGGGCCGGATCCATCGGCGCCCGAAGGAGTTGAGCGCGCCGGCACCGACCCGCTGTGGGTCGGCGACGCGACCGGCGTCCAGGCCAGCGCCGTCACGAGCAGCGGTACGACGGTCAGTAACGCAAAGGTGATCCTGATCCAGCCCGGCGTACTGGCCACCGACACCGACGAACCGGAGGCGTCCGGTGTCATCGAGCCCGATGCGACCAGAGCGCCGTACCCGATGCCGGCCATGGTGAGCCGGAAGCGGTGGGGCGCCGACGAGCGGTTGCGCAGTCACAACGGAGCGGCTTGCGTGCGACCGAAGTACACGAGCACCGTGCTGGCCGCGTTCGTGCACCACACCGCCGATCGCAACGACTACACGCGAGCGCAGGTCCCGGCGATGGTGCGCGCGATGTACACGTACCACGTGAAGAGCCGGGGGTGGTGCGACCTCGGCTACAACTTCCTCGTCGATCGCTTCGGCCGCGCGTTCGAAGGCCGGCACGGCGGTGCGCAATTGCCGGTGCTGGGTGCGCACACCGCGTCGTACAACGCGAACTCGTTCGGTGTCGCGGTGATCGGCAACTTCGAGAAAGCCACCCCACCGCAGGCGATGCTCGAGATGACGGCCCGCGTGATCGCCTGGAAGCTGGACGCGAACTATCGGTCGCCGTTGGCAACGATCGTGCTCGACGGCAGTCGTCTGCACACGGTCTCCGGACACCGTGACACCAAGGCAACGGCGTGTCCGGGCACCGAGCTGTACAAGAAACTCGGTTGGCTGAAGCAACGAGTCAACACGCTGATCGGCGGCAGCGTCTCGACCCCGATCTACCGATTCGCGAAGAAGATCGGCTTCCGGTACGTCGGGCAGCCGTTCTGGGGTGAGCATCGGACGAAGCACGGCTGGGCGACGTACTTCGGCACCCGCGACGTCTTCTACTCCGTTGCCAGCGGCACCCATTCGACCGTCGGCGTGTTCCGGTCGCGCTATCGGCGGCTCGGTGCCGGTGACGCGCGACTCGGCCTGCCGGTCACCGAGCACTACAAGGTCAAAGGCGGCTTGCGGCAGAAGTTCCAGCGCGGCTGGCTCGTCTACGACCAGCACACAGGCAAGGTCTACCCGCGGTACGGGAGAACGTCATGAAGAAGCGTGCGATCGCCATCGTCGTACTGTCCACCACTCTGATCAGCGCGACTGCGCTGGCGAGCCCGGTCGAGCCGAAGGCCGCCGTTCCCGACACCACGATCGCCGGCCGCGGCTTCGGGCACGGTCGCGGCATGTCGCAGTACGGCGCTCAGGGCGCGGCCATCGCCGGGAAGTCGGTCAGACAGATCCTCGACTTCTACTACCCGGGAACGACCACGGGCAAGGCGACCGGGAGCATCCGGGTCCGGATCAGCGCGGACACCACCGACGGTGTCCGGGTCGGCACGGTCAACCATCTTCGCGTCCGCGACCTGGCCGCCGGCAAGGTGTACACGTTGCCCAAGGCCTCGACCCGGAACCAGTGGTCGATCGACCCGTACGGCGACCACGGCACCAAGGTCAGCTCGTTCGACGCGAAGACCCGGAAGTGGACGCTGTGGAAGACGTTCACCGGAATGACGCAGTTCGAGGGCGCCGCGGTGACCGGGCTGGTGCTGCCGAGTGGAGCGGTCCGCCGGTATCGCGGAGCGCTCCGGGCCATCGACGTGTCTGGTCGGCATCTGGACACGGTGAACGTCGTGTCGCTCGAGTACTACCTGCGGAGCGTCGTACCCCGGGAAGCCTTGTCCAGTTGGCGTCCGGCGGCCCTGCGGGCGCAAGCCGTTGCCGCGCGCACCTATTCCGTGTTCCATCGGAGCCGGGCCGCGCGGAAGGCGTACGACCTGTGTGACACCACGTCCTGCCAGGTGTACGGCGGCTATGACTCGGAGAAGGCGTCGACGAACACGGCGATCGCGGCGACCGCGGGGCAGGTGCGGCTCTACAAGGGCAAGCCGATCATGGCCGAGTTCTCCTCGTCGAACGGAGGCGCGACCGCGGTGGGTGAGGTGCCGTACCAGGTGATGAAGGCGGACGTCTGGGACGCGTATCCGGGCAACGGGAACCCGAACGTGACCTGGACCGTGACGCGGACGGCGGCGGAGGTGCAGGCGGCGTTCGACGTCGGGTCGATCCGGAGCCTGCGGGTGCTGAAGCGGACGGGTATCGGCCCGTCCGGCGGACGGGCGCTCACTGTCGAGGCGGTCGGGTCGAAGGGACGGCGGGTGCTGACCGCCGATCAGGTCCGGATCCGGCTGCATCTGCGGTCCGGCTGGATCGCGTTCCCGGTTCGTCCTCTTGATATGCCAACTGGTCCGGCCGAGGACGCTGGTCGCTGAGCCATTGACGACGCATCCCTGGGCCGGTTAGAACGTGACATCGATGTCAATCGCCACCGCCCAGGAGGAACAAGGTCGATGCCCAGGAAAATTGGTATATCAACTCGGATCGCGGCCGGCGTGCTCACGGTCGCCGTCCTCGGCTCGCTGAACATGTCCGCGGCTGACGCCGGGACGAATCCGGCGGCTCGTGCGCAGGCGTCGTACGACGCGATCAACAAGTACTTCGACGCGGGTCAGGGACTGCTGCTCGAGGAGTACCCGAACACGCAGACCAACCCGTACTCGTACGTCTGGCCGTACTCGCAGGCTGCCATCGCCGCGGAGAACCTGGCCGGTGTGCCGGGCGCCGGCCGGAAGGCGTCGGAGGAGGCCGACCGGCGGCTCGCGGCGTACGAGCCGTACTGGAACGCCGGCACGACGCCGAAGGGGTACGACTCGTATGTCCGGCCGCCGCTGGGTCAGGGTGGGGACAAGTTCTACGACGACAACGAGTGGATCGGACTGAACCTGATCCAGCGGTACAAGCGGACTGGTGACCGCGCTGCGCTGGCTCGGGCCAAGGAGATCTTCACGCTGGTCGTGCACGGCTGGGACACCGATCCGTCGCATCCGTGCGCGGGCGGGGTCTACTGGACCCAGGCACCGTGGAGCCAGGACCGCAACACGGTGTCGAACGGCCCGGGTGCCGAGCTCGGTGCGCACCTGTACCTGCTGACGCGGGACCCGTCGTACCTGACCGAGGCGCAGCGGATGTACAAGTGGGCTCAGGACTGCATGCTGGCCCCGAACGGGTTGTACTGGGACCACATCGACCTGGCCGGCAACGTCGAGAAGACCCAGTGGAGCTACAACCAGGGCGTCATGCTCGGTGCCGGGGTGTTGTTGTACAAGGCAACGGGCCGGCGCCAGTACCTGGACGACGCCAAGTCCGTCGCGAAGGCGTCGCTGGCCTTCTACAGCACGCAGGAGATGCTGGCCAAGCAGGGCGCGGCCTTCAACTCGATCTGGTTCAAGAACCTGCTGATCCTCGACTCGGTGGCGCCCGACCCCCGCTACCGAAAGGCCATGCAGGCCTACGCCGACTACAACTGGAACACCACCCGCGACCCAGCCACCAACCTCTACAACTTCAAAGCAGGCTCGGTGGAACTCCTCCAACAATCAGGAATAACCCAAATCCACGCCCTACTAGCCTGGCCCCGCTCCAAATACGGCCTCCTCGCCTGACCAACCCAGCCCCTCGCTGGGCCTGAGGAAGAGAACGGGCTTGCGATAAACACCGCGCCGCCCGTCCCCGCAGGGGACGGGCGGCGAGGTGGTTTTTGGCGGGAGTGGGGGGGTGGGGGGTTGAGGTTTGGTGGGGGGGGGGGGGGGGCGTCAGTGGGGGGGGTGTTCGGG